>NZ_JBICBL010000016.1:16637-195579 GCF_043089925.1 Streptomyces sp. NPDC013457 | reverse complement strand
GCGGCGACGCCCCGCAGGGCGAGGCCAAGGCCGACGACGACGTCGTCGACGCCGAGATCGTCGACGACGAGAAGCCGAAGGGCGGCGCTGCCTGACGTCCGAGGTCAGCCGAGGGAGAGGCCGCGCTCCTCCAGGCTCTCCTGCAGCACGCGCAGCGCCTTCGGGCCGACGCCGTGGAGCGCCGCGAGTTCGGTCGCCGGTACACCGGCGAGCGCGTCGAGCGTGGTGTAGCCGGCGGCGGTCAGCGCCCGCGTGGCGGGCGCCCCGATGCCACGCGGGAGGTCGGTGGCGGGCTTCTCAGGCGTGGTCACACGCGTGATGGTGCCACGTGGGTGCTCACACCGGCAGCAGCCTGCCGACGAGGTCACTCAGCTGGCGCGCGTTGCGGCACGGACGCATGTCGACCAGTTCGGCGTAGGCGAGTGCGGCCGAGTCGCCCGTCGACCACAGCGAGGGCTGCTCGGGGTTGAGCCAGTGCACCCGGCGCGCCCGGTCGGCGATCCGCTTCAGCGCCGCGAGGTTCGGGTCGCTCATGTTCGTACGGGCGTCGCCGAGGACGAAGACCACCGTGCGCGGGCCGACTGCTTCGGCGTACCGCTCGTCGAACTCGCCCAGCGCGGTCCCGTAGTCGCTCTGGCCGTGCCAGCCGGTCAGCACCGCCTCTTCGAGGATGCGGGCGCCGAGGCCCGCCGGGTCCGCCGCACCCCGCGCGACGAGGCCGGTGACCTCATCGACCCGGTTGACGAAGGCGAACACCCGCACCCTGCTGAACTGGTCGTGCAACGCCTGCACCAGCAGCATGGTGAAGCTCGCGAACCCCGCGACGGACCCCGACACGTCGCAGAGCAGGACGAGTTCGGGGCGCGCGGGCCGTCTGCGCCGCAGCGCCGGCCGCATCGGCACGCCGCCGGTCGACAGCGAACCACGGAGCGTGCGCCGCAGATCGACGCGTCCGCGCGCGGCGCGCCGCCGACGTGCCGCGAGGCGGGTCGCGAGCTTCCGCGCCAGCGGCCTTACCGTCGTCCGCAACTCGTCGAGCTGGGCCCGCCCGGCGAGCAGGAAGTCGACGCTGTCCGGCGTGCCCGCGACCGCGCGCCGCGCGATCCGGTCCCGGCCCTGCCGCTCGGCGACCCGGCGCCGCGCCTCGGTCCGCACCCGTTCCCGGAACGTCTCGATGCGCCGCCGGATCTCGTCGTCCGTGAGCCGGTCGGTGAACTCGGGTCCGTCCACGGCCGCGTCGCGGAGCATGGCCCGCACACGGGCGAGCAGGGTCTCGGGCCGCAGCCGGGCGAGCGTCTGGTACGAGGACCAGCCGTCCGAGTCCGGAGCGGAGCCGTACCCGCCGAGACCGCTCACCGCCTCGCCCGCGAGCCGCGTCAGCGCCGAACGGTCGTCGGCGGCCAGGGCGGCGGCCAGCCGGTCCCGCAGCGCCGCCGTGTCGAACGCGCCGGCCGAGGAGGCCGAAGCAGCATCGTCGGGGTCCGTGGTGGTGAGGGGGAAGTAGAGGTCGAAGACGCGGTCGAAGAGCGGGCGCTGTGCCTCCTTGTGGAGCAGTGACGCGGCGAGTGCCTCCCGCATCCGCTCCCGGTCGGTGAATCCCACCGCCTCCAGGGCCCTCCCCGCGTCCACGCTCTCGCCCGTGCCGATCGACAGTCCGTGGGCGCGCAGGGCGTGTACCAGACCGGTGAGCCGGGGCGTCACGCCGGCCGGTGCCGTGGTCACAGCGTGTCCAGATCGAGCTTGGCGGCCGCCTTCTGGATGTCGTCCTGATGCTTGAGGATCACGCCGAGACTGTCGCGGACCACCGTCTCGTCGAGGACGTCCGCGCCGAGGGCGAGGAGCGTCCGGGCCCAGTCGATGGTCTCGGCGACCGAAGGCACCTTGCGCAGGTCCATCGCGCGGAGCGCCCCGACCACGCGGACCAGCGACGCCACCAGGGCCGCGTCGAGCCCGGGCACCTTCGACGTCACGATCCGGCGTTCGAGTTCCTCCTCGGGAAAGCCGATGTGGAGGAAGAGACAGCGGCGGCGCAGCGCCTCCGACAGCTCCCGCCCGGCGTTGGAGGTGAGGACGACGAAGGGGCGCCGGGTCGCGGTGATGGTGCCCAGTTCGGGCACGGTGATCTGAAAGTCGCTGAGAACTTCGAGGAGGAGTCCCTCCACTTCGATGTCGGCCTTGTCCGTCTCGTCGATGAGCAGCACGGTCGGCTCCGCGGACCGGATGGCGGTGAGGAGCGGGCGGGGGAGCAGGAACTCCTCGCCGAAGATGTCCGTGCGCGTCTCGTCCCAGGTCTCGTCGCGGCCCGCGGTGATCCGCAGCAGCTGCTTGGCGTGGTTCCACTCGTACAGGGCGCGTGACTCGTCGACGCCCTCGTAGCACTGGAGCCGTACGAGCCGGGCGTCGGCGACCTGGGCCACGGCCTTGGCCAGCTCGGTCTTGCCGACCCCCGCGGGACCCTCCACGAGGAGGGGCTTGCCGAGCCGGTCGGCGAGGAAGACGGCGGTCGCGACGGCGGGCGAGGCCAGGTACCCGGTGGCGGCGAGCCGCTCGGCGACGTCGTCCACGGAGCTGAAGCAGCCGGTCGTCGTCATGGTTCCCCCAGGAGCAGCGCGATTCCGTACTGGCCGGTAGCCATACGCGTACTCGATCAGTTCCCGCCCGGTTGCACAACCGTCCTGACCGCACGTGCGGTCAAGGCCACCGACGAGGCGAGGGGCGCCGGCGACCCCGATGAGCCGGGGGGAAGGGGTGAAGATCGGGCGCGATCACCCGCGCCGCGCGGCGCCGGGCGGAAAGATCTGGCTATGGGGTCACGGAATGTGATGGACTCCTGGTCCGGCCGGTGTGGCGCGCGGGCGGATCGCGCCGCTGGTCCAATGGGATGTGTGCGCTGTGCGCTTCTCGGGCCGTCGCGGCGGTGGAGGTGTCTTGTCGGAGCGAGCGGGGGAACAGGGCTCCCTGGTCGAGGAGCATGCGGCGGTCCTGGCCCGGCTGCGAGCCGCGACGGACGCGATCGAGGAGATCGGCTCGCACCCCGACGAGCGGAGTGTCTGTGAAGGCCTGGCCGGGTTCCTCTGCCGGCACGGCTTCGACGCGGCGGCCGTGGACGTACGGCCCGAGGACGAGCCCGGCTGGGTCCGGGTCGCGGTGGCCGGCGACCCCAAGCTCGTGGACCGGGTGGAACCGTGGCAGGAGAAGGGGGCGCCCCACGCCCACGCGGACGCGGCCTCCAGCGGCGACCCCGTCCAGGTCGTGTCCGTGTCCCTGCAGTGGCAGGGGCGCGCCGTGGGGTCCGTCAGCGCCGTCGTCGCCCGGGCCCACGACCTCGGCGAGCACGAGACGGCCACGGTCCACGACGCGGCGCGGCTCGCCGCCGTCCAGCTCGGCCACGCCCGCCGGCTCGCCGCCACCGAACGGACCGCCTTCCACCTCCAGCAGGCGCTGGTCGCCGAGCCGGGCCGGCCGCACCCCAATCTGGAGGTCGCGGGCCGGTATCTCCCGGCCGGCGCCAGGACCCTGGTGGGCGGCGACTGGTTCGAGAGCGTACGGCTCCACTTCGGCCGGAGCCTCCTCGTCGTCGGGGACGTGATGGGGCACGGGCTCGACGCCGCCGTCGACATGAACGCGTACCGCACCGCCCTGCGCGACGTGGCCTCGACCGACCTGCCGCCGCACCGCGTCCTCCGCCAGCTCGACTCCGTGATCGCCGACGACGGCGGGCTGCGCCCCGCGACCTGCCTGCTCGTCCAGGTCGACCCGGCACGCGGCTCGGCCACCTTCGCGAGCGCCGGCCACCTGCCGCCCGCCGTCTTCGCGGCGGACGGCTCCGCCGACCTGGTCGACCTCCCTGTCGGCCCTCCGCTGGGCACCGGGGTCGGCGGCTACGAACCCGTGACCCGTACCCTCGCCCCGGCCGACACGCTCGTGCTCTTCACGGACGGACTGGTCGAGCGGCGCGGCGAGGACATCGACGTCTCGCTCGCCCGGCTGTCCTCGCTCCGCCTGCGGCCCGGCTCCAGCCCCGAGGAGCTCGTCGACGAGGTGCTCCAGCGGCTCGACGCGCACCACGCCGAGGACGACGTCGCCGTCCTCGCGGCCCGCATCCGGGAGCGCTCCCAGCCCTAGCGGCAGCGTGAGGCCGGGCGGCTCCGGGCGGATCGGGCGTGGCCCTGCGCGGTCACCCGGACGCCCCGGCCCCCTTGCCGACCGCCCGTCGAGGCCATCGCATGGAACGGGAGCGGGTCCACCCGGGTCCGCCCACCGTCGGCGACCCCCCGCGGGCAGGACGCCGGGCAGACGAAGGGACCGCTGTGTACGTGCGCACGCTGTATGCGACAGGAGATCCGGCCGAGCTCGGCGCCGCGGTCGACACGACCGCCTCGGAAGGCCGCGCGCTGGTCTCGGAGCAGCCGGGGTTCCGGGGCATGGGGCTGTTCGTCGACAGGGAACTCGGCAAGCTCCTGGTGGCGACGTGGTGGGACGACGAGAGGTCCCGGGACGCCAGCGACGAGGTGCTGCGCGAGACGCGCGCCACGCAGCTCGCACCGTTCGCCCGGACCGCGGCCGTCGACAACTGGGAGGCGGCCGTGGCGCGGCCGCCGCGGTCCGTCGGACCCGGCGCGTGGTTCCGGCTCGTACGCCTGGAGTTCGAACCGGCCGAAACGGACACCCTGACCGGGGTCTTCCGGGACATGGCGCTGCCGGGGCTGGAGGCGCTCCCCGGTTTCGCCGGCGGATCCCTGCTCGTGGACCGCACCGCCGGCCGGGCGATGGTGGGCGTCGTCTGGAGCGACCGCGACGCCCTGGCGGCCTCACGCGCCGGCGTGGCGGCGATCAGGGGCGCGGCCACCGCGCAGGCGCACATGATCACGAGGAGCGTCGAGGAGTTCGAGGTCGTCTACGCCGGCGTCGCTCCGCCCTCCTGAACGCGAGGCGTCTCCACCGGTGGTCTCCCGTCGTCCCCTTCCGACCCGCAGGCGTGCACTCCACACGGAATCACCGCCCCGACCGGCACGAACGGCGGTCTCCGCGAAGCACGTTGTGAGACGGCAGGTGCCGTGTGTGACCAGCAACGGCCTGTTTTCACCACCCGGTGCGATTCTTTCCGCCGGACGCTTGTGCAAGCCCCTCCGTCCCGGCACGCTCCTGGGTATGAACACCGCCCGGCACGCCAGTGAACGTCTGATGAGCTGGCCCTCGCTGGCCCCCGGCCGCGCCCAGTGCGGCGCCGAGCTCGGGCTGCGTAGCGCGACGCACGACATCGTGCACTTCCACGGTGAGCACGAGGCCGACGTCCACCTCACCCGAGCCATGATCGCGAAACTGCGCCCCGCCCTTCTCGGGTCCAGCGCCGTGCGACTGCGCGCCGGCTCGGGGTGGGTGACGGTCCGTCTGGACATGGGGTCCGACATCGATCTGCTGGCGACCTTGGTGAGCGCCGCGCTCCAGGCGTCCTCAGGACGCCCGGACACGGCACCGGACGGCTGCACCCGCACCGGCCTCACGCCCGCCCGAACCTGAACCCACCGACACCGGGCGGGCGCTCCCGCGACGGGTCCGCCCGCCCCTCGTCCCGTCGGACCTCGCTGTCCACGACGGGCCCGGATCCCCCGTTCGGCGGCATGTCGGAGGGGTCCTGCCGCCTGGGCGGGTACTCCCCGTGGCATGCCCCCCACTCCCGGCGCGCCCCACGACGGTGCCCCCGCCGAGCACGGTCACCGGCTCCGCCGGCTTCACCGGTCCGTCCTCACCTCGGTCGTCGGGCTCGCCTGGAACCGCGGCCGCGAGGTGGAGCTGATGCACCGCGCCATGGGCTTCGCGGCGCTCAGCCTCCTCACGCTCGTCCCGCTGCTCATCGTGGTGGCCGCGGCCGACCTCGCCAGCGGCCAGGGCTTCGCCCGCTGGCTGATCCAGGGGCTCGGCGTCGCCGAGGTCTCGCAGGAGGAGGTCGAAGAGCTCTTCGGCAAGCCGGGGCAGGCCCTGCAGCGCACCACGGCCTTCGGCCTCGCCGCCCTCGCCGCGTTCGGTGTGACCTTCGGGTCGGCCGTCCAGACCGGCTACGAACGGATCTGGGACATTCCCACCGCCCGCTGGCACACGATGTGGCGGCACGTCGTCTGGCTCGCCGTGCTCGTCGTCGCGCTCCTCCTCTTCGTCACCGCCCCCGTGCCCGCGCAGTCCTCCACGGCCACCACCGTCCTGGTCGCCGTCGGCGACGTCGCCGGCACCTTCTTCTTCTTCTGGTGGTCGCAGCGGTTCCTCCTCTGCGGCCGCATCCGCTGGCGAGCCCTCGCCCCGGGCGCGGTCTGCACGGCTCTGGGGCTGTTCGGGCTGCGGATCTTCTCCCAGTTCGTCTTCTCCCCGCTGATCGTCTCCAACGCCTTCACGTACGGACCGTTCGGCACGGTCCTCGTGCTGCAGTCCTGGCTCGTCGGCGTCGGTTTCGTGGTCTACGGCGCCGCCCTCGTCGGGCGTCTCATCCACGAACACCTGGTCCGGCGCCACATCGACCGGCTGCCCGCCGAACTGCCGGACGACCTCGCCTGACGCCGCGTCACGACGAGCCGGTCGGCGTGCCGACCCGACGGGACGATGCGGCGGGCCGACTCGCCATCATCGCGTACGGGGGCGGGCCCCGCGGCTCCGTGATCACACGATCCGGTGGTCATGATCGCGAGGCGCCGGTCAGGGGCGGGGCGAACGGTTGGATGGAGGCGTTCCACCCGGCCCGTCGAAAGAGAGCTGACCCATGCCGAACACCTGGCTGCCGCCCGCCGACTACATCGCGACGCTGCCGAGGGCGACGGCGTACGCCTGCCTGTACTTCACCGACGCCGACGGCCGGCCCTTCCAGCTGCGCGCCACCTACAGCACCGGGCTGTGGCAGTGGCCCGGCGGGAACATGGACCCGGGGGAGACGCCGTGGCAGACCGCGGTCCGCGAGTGCCGTGAGGAGACCGGGATCGTCTTCGAGGGCGAGCCGAGGCTCATCGGCACCCACTTCGTATCCGACCGGGGCGAGGAGTGGCCCGCCAATCACATCGGATTCATCTTCGACGGGGGCGTCCTGACGGACGAGCAGCTCGCCGGGGTCGTCCTCGACCCGGACGAGCACAGCGAGTTCCGCCTCCGCAGCCTCGCCGAGTGGGAGCGGGAGATGACGCCGGGGAGCTTCGCCCGGCTCGCCGAGATCGACCGCGCGCGACGGGCCGGCACGACCGTGTACGTGGAGTCGGGCGTCGACCTCTGAGCGGACGGCCCGGCGGGGGCGTCACCGGTACGCCCCCGCCGGGGTGTCCTTTCTCAGGTCCGGCAACCGACCGGGTGGTCGATGTCGAGCACGACGCGCTCGGGGGAGTGGAGCGTGCGGACCTTGTAGACGGGCTTCGTGTCGAAGGCCGCCCCGATGGTCACCACACCCTCGAAGTCGCCCGTGAGGGCGACGCCCTTGAGCGTGGGGAGATAGATCTTCAGGAGCCGGGGGCCCTGGTAGACGGACCGGCCTGACTCGTCGTGTGCGGCGGCGGGGGACAGCCTGATCTCGAGGAAGTACTTCCCCGCGAGCGGAACCCGCTGGCCCGAGCCGTCGTAGTGGAGTACCGGGACCGGCGTCACGGTGACCGGGGGCATCGCGCCCCGCAGGTCGACGACGAGCCGGTCGAAGGTGGAGTGCCCGCCCCAGCGGGCGTCGACCACGAGCGCGGTCGAGGGCGGTGCCTTCGCCCCTGACCGCTCCGTGGAGGCTCCGGCGGGGATCGTGGCACCGATCCCTGCGGCCAGGACGATGCCGGCGGCCACGGCCGCGAGGCTCTGACGATGAAGCATGACGTCCCCCATCTCTGCTGCTACGGGGACAGTGGTGTCACTAGGGAAGACATCCACCACAACCATACGGTTGCACTGGTTATGGGTGGAATTCGAATGATATGGGGTGCGCTCTTCGTTCACCTGGGTCGCGGGCCGTAACCCCTCGGCCTCTCGACAGTTGACCAGGGCATGAAGAAGCGCAGCATGCTCGCCATCGCCTCCCTCGCCGCCGGTGTCGTCACGGCTCTCGTCACCCCGCCGCCGCACGCCTCCGCGGCCGACCACGGCGCGACCGGCACCACCGGACTCCTGCAGAACGACAATCCGGTCGGCCCCCTGCTGGACGGAGCCGCCCCCCTCGTCGCCGACAGCCTCCCCGGGACTCCGGACGCCGGCGGACTGGTGTGACCCTCCGAAGGGCAGCCCGTGCGCGCGCAGCGTGAGCGGGAATGACAGGATGTCCCCATGAGCAACAACGTTTACTTCGACATCGAGATCAACGGCGAGCCCTCGGGCCGTATCGTCTTCAAGCTGTTCGACGACGTCGTCCCGAAGACGACGAAGAACTTCCGTGAGCTCGCCACCGGCGAGCACGGCTTCGGCTACGCGGGCTCCCCGTTCCACCGCGTCATCCCCGAGTTCATGCTCCAGGGTGGCGACTTCACCAACCAGAACGGCACCGGCGGCAAGAGCATCTACGGCGAGAAGTTCCCCGACGAGAACTTCACCCTCAAGCACGACCGTCCGTACCTGCTGTCGATGGCGAACGCGGGCCGCAACACCAACGGCTCCCAGTTCTTCGTCACCACGGTCCTCACCCCGTGGCTCGACGGCAAGCACGTCGTCTTCGGCGAGGTCGTCGAGGGCCAGGAACTGGTCAAGAAGATCGAGGGCCTGGGCTCCCGCTCCGGCGCGACCAGCGCCAAGATCGTCGTCGCCGCGTCCGGCGTCGTCGAGGCCTGAGCCGCACCGCATCCGTACGACCGCCCCCGCACAGCACCACGCGGGGGCGGTCGTCCGTTCTCGCGAGTCCCCGCCCGTGGGGGCGGAGCCGGCCGCGTCGGCTCAGGACTCCTCGCCGCCCTCCCCGTACCGGCGTTCGAACTTCGCGATGCGGCCCTCGGTGTCCACCGTGCGCGCCTTGCCCGTGTAGAACGGATGGCTCTCGGACGAGATCTCGACATCGACCACGGGATAGCTTCTGCCGTCGTCCCACTCGATGGTCTGCTCGCTCGTCGCCGTGGACCGGGTGAGGAAGGCGAACCCGGCGGAGCGGTCGCGGAAGACCACGGGGCGGTACTCCGGCTGCTTGTCCTGCTGCACACGTCCTCCTCGGGGTGCCTGTCTGATGCCCCCAGCCTCTCCGGCACCGGCCCCGCCGACCAGTGCCACGGGGCCGACCGGGTGAGGACGCCCCCTGTGGCACGGCGACCGCTCAGTGCGTCCAGCGGGCGGCGAGCAGGACCGCGATGTCGTCCGGGCGGTCGGTGGCCTGCCGGGCGTCCCGGATCAGCCGGTCCGCCGTCTCCGACAGGGGGATCGACCCGGTGACGGAGAAGGTGCGGCGCAGCCATTCGACCCCCTCGTCGATGTCCCGGCCCGGACGCTCCACGAGACCGTCCGTGTACAGCGCCAGGACCGCCCCGGGCTCCAGGTGCAGTTCCGTCACCGGATACGTTGCCTCGGCGTCGATCCCCAGGACCAGACCGCCCGCCAGCTCCAGTACCTCCGCCGTTCCGTCCGGGCGCCGCAGCAGTGGCTGGGGATGCCCCGCACGAACCGCCTGGACCGTACCCCTCGCCGGGTCGAGCACCATGTAGCAGCAGCTGGCGAACTGCCCGGGGTCGAGGTCGATCAGCAGCCGGTTCGTACCCATCAGCACGTCCTCGGGGGACTGGCCGCTGAGCGCGAAGGCCCGCACCGCGCTCCGCAGTTGCCCCATCGTCGCCGCGGCGGCGACACCGTGGCCCTGGACGTCGCCGACCACCAGGGCCAGCAGTCCCTGCCCGGTCTCGACCACGTCGTACCAGTCGCCGCCCACGTCCATGCCCGTGGTGCCGGGCAGGTACCGCGCCACGGTGTCGACGTGGTCGCGGACCGGCAGCCGCGCCGGGAGCAGCGCGTCCTGCAGCCCGCGGGCGAGAGCGGCCTCGCTGTCGTACCGCCGGGCCCGCTCCAGGGCTTGGGCGATGAGCCCGGCCAGCGCCGTCAGGACCGTACGCTCCTCCGGACTGAAGCCGCGCGGTCGGTCGAAGCCGAGGATGCACGAGCCGACCGGCCGGCCCGAGGCGATCAGGGGCAGGAAGGCACGGGCTCCCGAGAGCGCGTCCAGCGGGAGCTCCGGATAGGCGCGGCTCATCTGCTCGATCGACTCGAAGAACAGCGGCCGGCCGGTCGCGAGCACCTCGACGCCGGGCAGATGGGCGTCGAGCCCCACACCGTCGAAGGGCTCCAGGAACCCCGGCGGGAACCCGGTCTCCCACGCCAGGTACAGATGCCGGTCGCTCAGCAGATAGATCGCGAGCTGCCGGCCGCCGAACGCGGGCAGCAGCTCGTCGGTCACCACCGCCGAGACCTGGCGGGCCGTGACCGCCTCGGTGAGCGCGATCGCGAGCGCCACCGGCCGGTACAACGCCGACGCCCGGTCAGCCGGCGAGCCGAGACCTGAGTCCGGCTGGGCGACCGAACTGGGTTTGTAGGCCGGGTCGGTCTCGGGGAGCAGCACGATCGTGACGCCGTCGTGGCCGGGGTAGAGCGAGACCGAGAGCCACTCCCCGTCGGGAACGTGGGCCAGGAAGTGCACGGGCTCGTCGGAGAGCAGCGCGGCGCGCAGGTGCTCCTCGTACGCGGGATTGTTGAACCACGGCAGGGCCTCCCACATGGTCAGCCCGGCGAGCGAGGCGCGTGGTCTGCCGAGGAGGGCCTCGGTCAGATGGTTCACGTACGTGATCCGGCCCAGGCGGTCGATGGCGATGATGGCCCGTGGGAGCCGGTCGGTGGCGTCGGAGCCGACCAGACCGGTGCCCAGGTCGACCAGGGACCCCTTCAGCCGCCCCGGGCGGTCGCCCGCGGCGCGGGCGGAGACCTCCAGGAGGTGGAGGCCGCCGTCGGGACCCTTGAGCCGGATCCGGCGCGCCATCTGGGCCCCCGACTCGGCCGCACGGCGGGCCATGGTCCACAGCGCGGCGCTGTCCTCCGGAGCGAGCCGCGCGGTCAGCGCCTCCATGGTCCCCGGGAACGGGCCGTCGGTGCTCTCCCCGATGATCGCCCGCAGCCCGGCGTCGGCGGTGACGGTTCCGGTGGTCAGGTCCCAGTCGAAGTAGCCGATGCGGACCGGCTTCGTACCGCCCGAGGGAAGCTGGACGCACACCGGCTCACCGGGCCACTCGACGACGGTGCCGCTCTCGGCGAGGTTCATGAGGGTGTCGCCGAGCCGGCGCGCCTCCCGCGCCATCCGCATCCGGTCCCGGGAGTTCACCGGCACGCCGGGGCTCGGTGTGCGCAGCACCACGAGCACCCCGAAGCGGTCCCGGCCGCTGACGATGGGCGCGTACAGGGAGGCGAAGGGGAAGGGGAGACTGGCCACCAGCTGGGGGAACTGGCGCATGGCCTCGTCGACGTCGGATAGGTGCACCGGCTGGCCCGAGCGGTGCACCTCGGCCACCGGGAACGGACGGTTCGCGTGCATGCGCCACCATGGCCGGAACAGCTGCCCGGGGAGCCCGGCGAGCACCGCCATCCTGAGCAGGTCCGGTGTCCCGGAGCGCAGGTAGACGGTGCCCGCGTAGCCTCCGACCGCCTCGATCGAACGCAGCGTGGCCTCGGCCAGAACCAGAGGCAGGGCGTCCAGCGGCCGCCCGTCGGCCTCCACGTTCCCAGGAACGTCCCCGGTCCGCGCCGACGGGGAGGAGCCGGCCTCGCGGTGCGACGTCACACAGACAGGATGCTCCCGGGTCCCGCGGCCCCGCATCTCGGGTGGTCGCGTGAAGCGTCGGTCCCGTCACACCGGGTCACACCCCTGTGCGGGCTCGTCGGTCTGCGCGACGATGGGCGGCGAGAGGCAGGTGGCCATGGACGCGTCCGTGATGACCGCGGTGGTGGCCGCGGCTGTGCTGGTGTGCCGCAGCGCGGTGCTCGAGATGCGTACGCCCGGCGCCGGCCGCCGTGCCTGGGCCTTCGCCACCGACCGGCGGGCCCTGGGCGCAGGGGCGGGCGCCGCGCTCGCGCTCGGCGCCGTGGGAGGGGTGACGGTCGGCGGCGCCGCCGTGCTGGTCTGGGCCGGCCTGGCCGGGCTGCTCGTCGCCGCGCTGACCGCGGAGCGGCAGCGCCCACCCGGCGAGTGAACCGCCGGAGGATCCGGGTACGTTCGGGGAACGCGACGGATCTCGCAGAGGAGCAGCACCCGTGACCACCGACCCGCGCATCGCGCCGCCCCTGCTCGGCGGCGAACGTGAGACCCTCCGCGCCTTTCTCGACTACCAGCGCGCGACGCTCGCCATGAAGTGCGAGGGACTCGACGACGCGCAGTTGAGGGAGCGCCCGATGGCGCCCTCCACGCTCTCTCTGCTCGGCCTCGTCCGGCACATGGCCGAGGTGGAACGCGCCTGGTTCCGCCGGGTCTTCGAGGACGGCGAGGCTCCGATGGTCTGGTCGGACAAGGCCGACTTCCAGGCCGCGTACGACGCGAGCCGGTCGACCCGCGCCGAGGCCTTCTCCGCCTGGGAGGCCGAGGTCGAGACCTCCCGGAGGATCGAGCGGGAGGCCGCGTCCCTCGACCTCGAGGGACACCAGCCGCGGTGGGGCGAGGACGTGTCCCTGCGGATGGTCATGGTCCACGTGCTGCTCGAGTACGGCCGCCACAACGGCCACGCGGACTTCCTCCGCGAGGGAATCGACGGCACCGTCGGCGCCTGAGCCGCCCCTCGAGTACGTCGACGCTCCGGCGCGCCCGGACCGGGCTGGCACCGGCTCGCTGCCGGTGGGAGCCTGGCAGGAGGAGCCCGATCGGCCGAGGAGTCACGATGGGCGCACCTCCCGCAGCCGCGCGCGTGGACGAGGCGGCCTTCCAGGAGCTGGAGCGATCCTTCTCCGGCAGGCTCGTCCGACCCGACGATCCCGCCTACGACGAGGCGCGGCGCATCTGGAACGGGTCCATCAGCAAGTTCCCCGCCCTCGTCGCGTACTGCACCGGCGTCGCCGACGTCGCCGCGGCGCTGGAGAGCGCGACGCGCAGTGGGCTGCCGGTCGCGGTACGGAGCGGCGGACACAGCTTCCCCGGCCAGTCGCTGGTCGACGGCGGACTCGTCATCGACATGTCGGCCATGAACGGAATCCGCGTCGACCCCGTGAACCGCACGGTCAGAGCCCAGGCGGGGGTGCTGCTCGGGGCACTCGACCGCGAGACGCAGCACTTCGGGATGGCCGTGCCCGCCGGGATCGTGACGCACACCGGCCTCGCCGGGCTGACCCTCGGCGGAGGGATCGGCTGGCTCATGCGCAAGTACGGGCTCACGGTCGACCAGCTGCTCTCCGCCGACCTGGTCACCGCCGACGGCACCTTCGTCACGGCGAGCGCGGACCGCGAATCCGAACTCTTCTGGGGCCTGCGAGGCGCGGGCGGCAACTTCGGCGTCGTCACCGAGTTCGAGTTCCGGCTCAACCCCGTGGGACCCACCGTGCTCGCCGGACCCATTCTCTGGCCGCTGGAAGAGGCGCCGCACGTCCTCGCCTTCTACCGCGAGTGGATCACCGACGTCCCCGACGAGCTGACCACCATCGTCGTCCACCGCAAGGCCCCGCCCCTCCCGTCGATCCCGCCGGAGCTGCACGGCAGGCCGGTCATCGCGGTGATCAGCTGCTACACCGGGGACATCGAGACGGGCGGGCGGGTGCTCCGCCCCCTGCGGACGTTCGGGACACCGCTCCTCGACCTCTGCGCGCCCAAGCCCTTCCTCCAGCATCAGTCGATGTTCGACCCCTCGTTCCGCCCCGGCTGGTGGTACTACGTCCGCTCATGCGACATCGAGCGCCTCGACGACGAGGTGATCGGCATCAGCGCGGCCCACGCCCAGCAGCTCACCTCCCCGCTCTCGACGTGCAACATCTTCCACCTGGGCGGTGCGGTCGCCCGTGTGGGTGAGGACGAGACCGCGTGCAGCGGGCGGAGCGTGGGCCACACCTTCAACATCAACGGCAACTGCTACGACGCCGAGGGCTTCGACGAGGCGCGGGCCTGGGCACGGGACTGGTGGTCCGCGCTGGAGCCGTACCACGCGGGCGTCTACGTCAACTTCCTCATGGAGGAGGGCGCGGCCCGCGTCGAGCAGGCGTACGGAACCGAGAAGCTCCGCAGGCTGCGGGCCCTCAAACGGGAGTACGACCCCGGCAACGTCTTCCGCTCGAACCAGAACATCGCCCCGGCGGCCTGACCGTCCGTTCGCGACCGGGCGAGTGTCAGTGCCGGGTGCGATGCTGCCGGGTATGGACGAGCTGATGCGAGGCCGTGTCTACGGCGCCGACCACGACGATCCCCATCCCGGCCCCAGACCCGGGCGGGTCTACCGCGAGCTGGTGGCCGGCCCCCTGGACGGCCTCCTCCTCGACGTCACGGGATGGACCGCGGGGCAGCTCGAGGAGGGGGCCGCCCTCGCCACGGAGATCGGCGCCTACGGCCCGGGCGGTCACGCCCGGTACGGGCCACGGGAGGGCGACGGGGTGCACTGGGACTGGGAGGGCGACACCCGCTAGGCCTGGTCACCCGCCGGCTTGCCGCGGCTTCCGCTCACCCTCCGGCCAGGGGAAGCCGAGCGCCTCGGCGCGCTCCCTGCTGCCGCCCCTCACCTGCGCGAGGGTCGTCGGATCGGTCGATTCCAGGCGCGCCAGAGCGGCTGCCGCCCTGGCCTCGGGGGGTGTGCCGTCGTCCGGCAGGTTCCAGAGGAACTGCAGCCAAGGGCGGTCCATGTCCAGCCGCCCTCCGGCGAGGCCGTCACGCGGCGCGAGCCCCGGCTGGTACGCGAAGGACAGCACCGTGGTGTCCGGATCGTGGTAGTCGGTGCCCACCCATCCGAACCGCGCGTCCCAGCGCGACAGGAGGTCGGGCCGGTCACGCAGGCCCGCGGCGAGGAGCCGTGCCGTGATCCGGGCAGGCCACGCCCAGGAGTGGTCGTTCTCGGCGCGTGCGATCTCGGCGTCGTAGTCGGCCGCGTCGAAGCGGTAGGCGGGGAGTTCCGTCTGCCCGCGCCGCACGGACGACGTGCGCCGCCAGTCACGCCAGACGACCTGGTCCCCGTCCCGCTGCACGGTGACGTAGAGAGCGCCGCAGCAGCCCTCGGTGCAGTAGGCCTCGGCGAGTTGGACCTCCCGGGGCTCGGCCGTCGCCCGCAGACGTCCGCTGTCGAGGAGCTCCTCCGGCGCGTTTCCGGGGCCCAGGCCGAAGGCCTCCGGGAGGATCGGCCGGCCGTCGATCAGCGGGCGGGTCTCGGCGACGTCCGGGTCGGCGGGATCGCGCACGGCGACCTCGATGCGGAGCCCGGGCGCGTCCGCCGCGGAGAGGCGGAAGGGCTGCCGGGCCGTGCGCCGGATCCACCGGATCCGGCGCCGATCGGCGGGGTCCTCGGAGTCGAGACCGGCCAAGGCCTCCCATGCGGGTGCGCGCAGGACGGACTCCAGCGTGTCGAGCAGCTCCGCGCGTCTGCCAGGCCGCCAGGGGAGCACGCTGCTGGGGCCGCTGTGCAGGTCGAGGGCGAGCGAGAGGAGGGTCGCGCAGTGGTCGAGGGTCGGAGGGAGCAGGGCCGCCCGCTCGACGACGGACTCGTAGGCGGTGACGGCCTCCTCGTAGAGGAGGATCTCGGGACGGTAGTCACGCTGGCTGGTCATCCGCGACAGCAGCCGGGCCGCCTGTGCGAGGACGCCGGGATCGACCGGATCCTCGCGCAGGACGTCGGCGAGCCGGACCGCCTCCGCGATCCTGCGGGCGGTCTCGGGCCCGAGGGCACGCGGGCTCGCGGGGACCGTCGTCAGCCGGGCCCGGGCGGCCTGGTCGTCGCCGGCCGCGAGGGCGTCGACCAGTGGACGCACCTCGCGGTCCTTGACGCGTACGGCGAGCCAGACGAGGGCGGCCGCGGGGCGGTCGAGGCGGGCGAGCGCCTCCACGGCATCACCCGTGAAGTCCCGGATCAGGCCGAGGATCCGGAGGCAGGGCACGTCCTCCGGTTCGCCGAGCCTGGCCAGGAGGCCGAGGCCGAGAGCGACGGCCGCACTGCCGGAGCCCGTACGGGTCAGCCGGCGGGCGAGCGCCAGCGCGGCCGCCTCGTCCGCCAGCGGAAGGCCTGCCACGACGCGGCGGACGTGGTGGTTCCGCAGACCCAGCTCGTCCAGGCGCCGCTGCACGCCGTCGGCGGCGCGCACGGCGTCCGGGTCGGTCAGGAAGGGAGTGACGGCGTCGATGGCGTTCTGGCGCGCCGTGCGCCGGTCGAGCGGGGAGAGAGGCCGGGGCGGCGGATCAGGGACGGGGTATCCCCCTTCGGGGAGGCGGCCGTCGGGCTCCGCGCCGTACCGGCGCAGCGCGTAGTCGTACAGGGAGGGCCGAGGGGTGAGCGCGCCGCGCTCGTCCGGGGCGCTCACAGGGCGGAGTGGGACTCGATTCCGTAGGTCATGCGGGGGATCCTGCCAGGCCCGGCCGGTCGCGCGCGAGCGAATTGACCGGGCCGCGGGATCACTTGCCGCTGTCCTCCGCGAGCGTGTGCGCGACGAGGGCGTTGGCGTGGCCGTGCCCGATGCCGTGCTCGGCCTTCAGCCAGGAGACGAGCTCCATGTGCTTGGTCAGCGGCGAGGAGCGGATGAGTCCCTTCCACTCGGCGATCGGACGGCCGTACTTCTTCTCGATCGAGGGGAAGTAGCTCGCGGGGCCCTTCACTGCGTCGGCCATGGCGTCGTGTTCCTGTTCTGTCGCTGCGGTGTGGTGTCGTACGTAAGACCGGACGGGCCGCGCGAAGTGATCGGTTGAGTCATGTGATCCACGTCATGGTGCGGGGGTGGCGCCGGCCGGAGCCCGGACTCCGGCCGACGCCGGGCGGCGGGCGTGGCCCGCCAGACTGAGTCAGTGGAGTCTGCCCGCGCCCGCGCGGTGGTCGACGAGACCGGGCACGGCCCGCGGGTCGTCCACGCGGGCGCGCAGCGTTGGCGTCCAACCGGCGCCGTCCCGCAGGACCTCACCGGGGAACTCGGCGTTGTGCGCGGCGAGGAGGTCGACGGGCCGACCGTTGACGAGGTTGCCCGCGGTCGTGACCGGGGCGTCCTTCCACTTCTTGAGGATGGTGCCCGCACCGACACCCGCCGGCAGGGTGAACGCGTTCTTCTCGGCCACGAGCTGGGACTCCTGGCCGATGCCGAGGCTGTACACGTATCCGGTGGCAGGCACCACGAAGTGGTTGTTGTACGCGTCGACCTGGCCGAAGCGGACCCTGGGCGCGCGCTCGATCACGTTCCTGAACAGGTTGTGGTGCAGAGTGACCCGCAGCCTGCCGCGGTCGGTGGCTCCCGCGCTGTCGCTGTTGCCGATCATCAGCGTCTTGTCGTGGTCCGCGAAGACGTTCCAGGACGCGGTGACCAGGTCGGCCCCGCGTACGACGTCCAGCTCGCCGTCGTGCTGCTGGTACACCTCGCCGTAGTACCTCGGCAGCGAACTGTCGGGGTGGGCACCGTCGGTGAAGGTGTTGTGGTCGATCCAGACGTGTGTGGAGCCGTACACGACCATGCTGTCGTACTCGGAGTTCCAGGCGCCGGTGGCCCCGTCGGTGGGGTCCCACTGCGGAAAGCAGTCGAGCGGGCTCTCGACGGTCAGATTGCGGACCACGACGTTGTCGACGCCCTGGATCTGCACGCTCCCGCCGACGATTCCCGCGTTCCTGCCGACGCCGACGACGGTCGTGTTGGCAGGGACGTACGCCTTGATCGCCCGGCCCTGCGCCTGCGCGGACGCCGCGCGCAACTCCTCCTGCGGTCCGCTGACGACGGTGTCACGGCCCCAGACGGCCGGGTCGTAGTCGGCGAGGTACCGCCGGAAGTCGTAGCCCGGCGCCTCGAACGCGGAGCAGCCCGCGGCCGTGGCGTTCAGTGTCCCCTTCACCTTGACGATCCTCGGCTCGGTGCCCGGGACGGCGAGGGCCGCCCGGAACTCCTCCCAGGTGGTGACGGTGAAGACGCGGGAGGCGACGGCCGCCGCGCCCCCGCTCGTCCCCGTGCCCTCCGAGCCCCAGCCGTCCCCGGGGGCAAGCGTGGCGCGGGCGGGGTCCGCAGCGGGCGCATGAGCCGAGGCCGTCTGAGCCGACGCCGCCTCAGGTGCGGGCGCCTGCGCCGCGGCCGGCGTCGCCGAGCCGCCGGTGAGGGCCAGGACGAGGGCGGTCGCTCCCGTCAGGCAGCTGTGTCTGTGTCCGCTCATCTGTTCTCCTTGGAGTCGGGGCCGGGCCGGGTGAACCACTCGGGGTGATCCGCGGGGATCACTTGTTCTGCGACTTCCACTCGGCCTGCGCCGTGTTGAGCTGCTCGGCCAGGTCGTCCAGGAAGTCCTTGGCCGTGGACTTCCCGAGCAGCACCTTCTGGAAGGCGGGCTCGTTGTCGGCCTTGGAGATGGTGTTCCAGTCGGGCAGGTAGTACGGCAGCTGCACGATGGCCGCCTCGCCGCTGAAGAGCACCTCGGCGGCGAGCTTCGTCGGCTCCGCGTTCTGGATCCAGGGGTCCTGGGCCGCCTCGGTGTTCGCCGGGATGGCGCCGGCCGACTCGTTCCACTTGCTGTTGGACGCGTGCGAGGCGGCGAACTCGATGAACTTCCAGGCCGCCGCCTTGTTCTTGCTGGAGGAGAAGAGCCCGAGCCCGTCGACCGGGTTGGAGACCTGCACCCGGGTGCCGTCGTCCGTCGTCGGATTGGGGATGCCGCGGAACTTCCCGGTGCCCAGCGCCTTCACATGGTCCTTGTAGGAGCCCAGGTTGTGGTTGAGCATGCCGATCTCGCCGCTGTCCCACTGGGCGACCATCTTGGTGAAGTCGTTGTTGACGTCGGCCGCCGGGGTGTTCCTCTTGAAGAGGGCCGCGTACTTCTCCAGGGCCGCCACGTTCTCGGGAGCGTTGACGGTCGTCCTGTCGCCGTCCCAGAAGGACGTGATGCCGCTCTGGCCGTACATCGCGTCGAGCGCCTGGGCGATCGAGCCCGCGCCGCCGCGGATCGTGTAGCCGAACCTGTTCTTCTCCTTGGCGGTCAGCCTGTCGGCCGCCGCGTAGAACTTCGACCAGGTGGTGGGCTCCTCGAGGCCGGCCGCCCGGAAGAGGTCGGTGCGGTAGTAGAGGACGCCGTTGCTCGCGGAGGTGGGGACGGTGAAGAGCTTGTCCCGGCCGCCCGCGGACCTGACGCTGTCGACCATACCCGCGTTGAGCTTGCCCTTCAGGGCGCCGGACTCGACCCGCGCGTCGAGCGGCTCCAGGGCGTTCTGGGCGGCGATGCCGGCGAGCATGGCGGCACCGACGCCGCCCACGTCCGGCAGGCCGCCGCCCTGGATGGCGGTGTCGTACTTGGACTGCACCTCGGTCGATGCGATGCCGACGTACGTCACCTTGATGTCGGGGTTGGCCTTCTCGAAGTCCGTGATGATCTCCTTCCAGACGTCGGTGCGCACACCGCCGTTGTTGTCCCAGAAGGTGATCTCTCCCTTGCCCGATCCCTCGTCGCCCTTGTCGCCGGCGGCGCCGCTGCCGTCGTCGCCGCAGGCGGTGAGGGTCAGGGCGAGGACGGTGGCGAGGGCGAGGGCGTCGGCTCTGCGCCGCCCGCTGCGGAAGATGGTCATCGTCGGCTCTCTTCTCTCGGGGGAGTGTCGTTCGGTGTGATGCGGAACGCGCTGAAGACGGCCGTCCCGGCGGGGCCGGTGCCCGGCGGAGCGGCGGCGAACAGCCCGATCAGAGCGCCCACCCACCGCCAGGGGGTGGCCGCGAAGACCTGACCGGAGTCGGTGGGACCGTCACCCGTGTCGTACGAGAACCGGCAGCGGGCACCGTCGTCGATCTCGACCCGCAGCCGGACCCGGCCGTCGGGGGCGGGCCGCGCGAAGGCCGCCTCCCGCTCCCGCTCGGCGGAGACCGGAGCGAACCGGTGGACCAGCAGGACCGCGCCGTCCGCCTCGCGACGGAGCCCGATCCAGCTGTACGCGTCGCCCAGGACCGTGAGTCCGGCACGGGCGCCCGGCTCCTCGCTGTCCAGGCGGAGTTCGACCTCGATCGCGCAGGGCCGGGCGGGCAGCCGCTGGGTGAGAAGGTGCGGCAGCCGGCGCAGATCCTCGGTCTCCTCCGTACGGCCGCAGTTCAGCCACAGGCCGTCGGCGGAGTGCCGGGTCGTCCAGCCCTCCCTCGGGTTGGCCGTCCACTGCCACTGCCGTCCGAAGCGGCCGCCGGGGAAGTCGTCGTCCGTGGCCGGTGCCGAGAGCGGCTGCCGGGGCAGCGCGGGCTTGCGGTGCACCAGGACGGGAGAGCCCCCGTCGCCGAGGACCGGCCAGCCGTCTTCACCCCAGTGCATCGGCTGGAGATGGACCACCCGTCCGTACGCCCCGCGCTCCTGGAAATGCAGGAACCAGTCCTCGCCCCGCTGCGTACGGACCCAGCCGCCCTGGTGCGGGCCGTTGACCTCCGTACCGCCCTGCTCAAGGACCACCCGCTCCTCGTACGGGCCGAAAAAGCGGCGGGAGCGGAAGGCGCCCTGCCAGCCCGTGGCCACGCCCCCGGCCGGGGCGAGGATCCAGAACCAGCCGTCGTGCCGGTACACCTTGGGGCCTTCGAGGGTGAACCAGCCCGGGAGACGGTCGCCGTCGACGATCGTCCTCCCGCCGTCGAGGAGTTCGGTGCCGTCGGCGCTCATCCGGTGGCCGGTGAGCCGGTTGCTGACGCCGGAGCGGGACTTCGCCCAGGCGTGGACGAGATACGCCTCGCCCGTCTCCTCGTCCCACAGCGGACAGGGGTCGATCAGGCCGCGGCCCGGCTTCACCAGGTGCGGGGTGCTCCATCCCACCCGTACGGAAGGGGAGTTGATCTGCCAGATCCCGTGGTCGGGGTCGCCCCAGAAGATCCAGAACCGGCCGTCGTGGTGGCGCAGCGACGGCGCCCACACACCCCGGTCGTGCTGAGGCGAGGCGAAGGAGGCTTCCGGGGGCAGCCGCTCCAGGGCATGGCCGAGGAGCGTCCAGTTGACCAGGTCGCGCGAGTGCAGGATCGGCAGTCCGGGCGCCCGGCCGAAGCTGGAGGCGGTGAGGTAGTAGTCCTCGCCGACGCGCACGACGTCCGGATCGGACCAGTCGGCGGCCAGGACGGGATTGCGGTACGTCCCGTCCCCGAGGTCCCCGGTGGGTGCGGTCGCCCTCATGCCGTCACCGCCTTGCGCACCAGCGCTGCCGCGCCGCCGCGGTCGAGAAGCCCGTCGGCGACGACGGTGACCACGCGGCGCTCCGCCGTCGCGCCGGCCGCGAGGGCGAGGCGCTCCTCGGAGGCGAGGGAGGAGCCGACCCCCGGGTACTCGGCGGCGCGTACGAACCACGGGTCGCGCCGGGTCTCCTCGGTGGCACCCGCGAAGACCAGGGTCCAGTCGCGGCCCGCGAGAGCGACCCAGTCCGCACGGGCGCCGTGCACGGCCCGTTCGCCCTCCGCGTCCGCACCGAAGACGTCCGGCGCGGCGCCCTCCCGAGGTGCCCGCCAGAAGAATCCGCCGTAGGCGGCGCCGGGTCGTCCGTTCGTGGCCGGGCTGCCGAAGGACAGCTCCTCGCCGGAGGCGTTGGTCAGCGAGAAGGAGAGGTCCAGAGCCCACGCCGTGTCGTCGAGCGGCACGGCGGAGACGGTGCGGCGCTCATGGAGCAGGACGCGGCCTCCGGCGACCCAGCTCAGCTCCGCCACGAAGCCGCCGCCGTCCCGCCGCTCGAATCCCTGGTGCCGCTGCACGCCGTGGTTGTCGAGGACGGTCGGTCCCCGGTCGCGGACGAAGGTCCGCCCGCCCCAGAAGTTGAACCCCGCGACGTCGGGGACGGCGACACCGGCGCCCAGATGGTGCGGATGGTCGGCGGGGAGCCGTTCGGTGACCGTGACGCCGCCGAGTGTCGAGACGGGGTGCAGATACGGGCGCGGCGAACGGTCGGCGCCGGTGCCGGACCGCAGGACGTAGCGGGCGACAGGGCGGCCGGCGCAGCGCAGCACCGTCGGGGCGCTCATCCGCACACCGCCTTCCGGGGCAGCGGGGCCCAGGGCGCGCCGAGTTCGGAGTAGAGACCGAGGGTGTCGGCGCTCGCCGCGACCAGGCCGTCGATGCCGGGCACCACCCGGCGCGGCGCGCCCGCGCCGGGCTCGGAGCGCCAGGCGTCCGCCGGGAGCTCCAGCGGGTCGGGAGCGATCCGTACCGCCTCGACGACCCGCATGAACGCGCCGGTCGCCCCGGGCGGTACGAGCAGTCCGGCCCCGCCCCCGACATGGGCGACCAGGTTCTCCAGCAGATCGGTCCGCCCGTACACGGACTCCTCGGGACCGTGCCCGGCCCGCTGGAGGAGCACCCGGTCCTGCTTGTACCAGAAGGTGATCCGCCCCCGGGTCCCGTGCACCACGACGTACGGCTCCGAGGGCGTCTCGGCGCAGAGCGTCGCCGCCACACTGACCCTCGTTCCCCGGGTGGTGAGGACCCGGACGCACGAGGTGTCGTCGGACTCGATGGCGTAGGCCCGCAGCAGTTCCGTCTCGATGAACTCGACGTCCTCCGCGCGTGTGGCGCCGTCCAGGGCGAGCGCGGTCGCCACCGCGTGGGCGAGCGGATTGGTCAGCGCGCCGTCGACCACGTCGACGCCGTCGATCCTCCGCCGCCCCGCCCAGGGAGCGCGCCGGAAGTACGCCTCGTCGCGCACCCAGGCCCCGGCCCCGCCGACTCCGAGGAGTTCGCCGATCGCGCCCTCCCCGATCAGCCGCCGGATCGCGGGAACGGCATGGGAACCGAGCGACTGGAAACCGATCTGGCAGGCCACCCCGGCCGCGGCGACCCCGTCGGCCATCCGCCGGAACGCGGCGTACGACGGAGCCGGGGGCTTCTCCAGGAGCAGATGCGCCTCGTGGCGGGCGGCGATCAGGGCCAGGTCGGTGTGGGTCTGGATCGGGGTGCAGACGACCGCGATCGCGGCGCCCGTCGAGGCGAGCAGCGCGTCGAGGTCCTCGGACTGCTCGGGCGTGCCGAAGCCGTCCAGCTCCCGCGCGTCGAGCGGCCGCAGCTCGCAGACGCCGGCGAGCGTGACGAGCCCGAGGCGTTCGAGCCGGCGGATGTTGACCAGATGGGACCGCCCGTGGCCGCGGGCGCCGGCCAGGACGACGGGGAGGGGTTCGCGGAGGAGTTCGCGGAGGGCGGTCATCGCGGTCATCCCTTAACCGCCCCCGCGCTGAAGCCGGTGACCAGCCACTTCTGGATGAAGGCGAACACGATCACCACGGGCAGTGCCGCTATCACCCCGCCCGCCGCGAGCGCGCCGAGATCCACACTGTCCGCGCCCATCAGCGTGTTGAGGCCGACCGGGATCGTCTGCTTCTCCTGGCTGCTGAGGAACATCAGCGCGAACAGGAAGTGGTTCCAGGAGTGGACGAAGGCGAAGGAGCCCACGGCCACGAGCCCCGGCCGGAGCAGCGGCAGCACCACGATCCGGAAGGCGGCGAACCGGCTGCAGCCGTCGACCCAGGCCGCCTCCTCCAGGGAGTACGGCACGTTCCTGATGAAGCCGCTGATGAGAATCATCGACAGCGGAAGCTGGAACACGGTCTCCGCGATGATCACACTGCCCAGCGAGTTGATCATGCTCAGACTGGCGAAGATCTGGAACAGCGGGACGAGCAGCAGGGCGCCGGGCACGAACTGGGAGCAGAGCAGGGCCAGCATGAAGCCCTTCTTGATCCGGAAGTCGAACCGGGCCAGGGCGTAGCCGCCGGCCAGTGCGACGACCGTGGTCAGCACCAGCGTCGCCACCCCGATGAGCAGGCTGTTCTGGAAGAACGTGGCGAAGCTGCGCTCGTTCCACACCTTCTCGAAGTGGGCGGTCGTCATCGGCCACGGCAGGAGCGAGGTGGAGCCCGCCGGGCGGACCGCGAAGAGCACGATCCAGTAGAACGGGACGAGGGTGAAGAGCAGATAGATGCCGAGCGGCAGATAGATCTGCCAGCGCGGGGCCTCGTCCCAGGCGCGCCGCCGTGTGCGGCGCGGGGTCGGAGGCGTACGGGTCGGGGGTGCGGCGGCCACCGTGGCGGCCGCGACGGCCGGCGCCGCCGGCGCCGTGGGGGTGGCGTTCCGGGCCATCACGTGCTCTCGCCTCCGAACTTGCTCAGGCGCAGATAGACCATCGAGCAGAAGAGAAGGATCACGAACGCCACCGTCGTCAGGGCGGAGGCGTAACCGAAGTTGTGGGCGTCGACGCTGGTGTTGGCGATGTAGAGGGGGAGGGTCGTCGTCTCGCCCGCGGGCCCGCCGCCCGTCAGCGTGTAGAGCAGGTCGACGTTGTTGAACTCCCACACCGCGCGCAGCAGGGTGGAGAGGATGATCGCGTCCTTCAGATGCGGCAGCGTGATGTGGACGAACTGCCGTATCCGGCCCGCCCCGTCGACCTCGGCCGCCTCGTACAGGTCCTTCGGCACGGACTGCAGGTCGGCGAGGATGAGGATCGCGAAGAACGGCACCCCGCGCCAGAGATCGGCGACGACCACCGCGGAGAAGACCGTGGAGGTGTCGGAGAGCCACGACGTCCCGTACTCGCCGACGCCCATGTCGGCGAGGTAACGGGTGATGCCCGTCTGCGAGTTGTAGATCAGGACCCAGATCGCCGAGGTGAGCACGCCGGAGACGGCCCAGGGGGAGAAGACCAGCGCCCGGCCGAGCGCCCGGCCCACGAAGGTCTGGTTGACGATCAGGGCTAGCGCCAGTCCGAAGAGCAGCTGCAGCGTCACCTCGACGGCGACCCACTTGAGGCTGAAGGTGAGGGTGCCCCAGAAGTGCGGGTCCTCGGTGAGGATCCGGGTGAAGTTCTCCAAGCCGGCGAAGCCGTTCCGCCAGGGCTTCGTCGGATTGTGGTGCCGCAGGCTGAAGTAGAAGACGCTGAGCACCGGATAGGCGATGAAACCCAGCATCAGCAGCGCCGCGGGGGCGATCAGCAGATACGGCAGACGGCGTGGCGCCGCTCCGGTACCGCGGCGGGGACGCGCAGGTCCCGGAGGTCTGTTCGCTGGTGCCTTGGGCGGTGGGGTCACGGCTGTGGCCATGACGGCGGCTCCGTTCTCGGGCGCGAGGCGCTTCGCAGACGGTGTTCGACGGAGGAGGGGCTGGGGTGGACCGGGGCGGGTGTCAGCCCGCGTACGGATCCGGCGTCGTTCCCGGCCTGGCCAGGAACTCGAAGTCGCAGCCGGTGTCGGCCTGGGAGATCTGCTCGGTGTACAGCGCGCCGTAGCCGCGCTCGTAGCGCTTCGGCGGGGGAGTCCACGCGGCCCGACGGCGTTCCCACTCCTCCTCGTCCACCTCGGCGTGGAGCGTGCGCGCCTCGACGTCCAGGGTGATGAGGTCGCCGGTGCGGACGAGGGCGAGCGGCCCGCCGACGTACGACTCCGGTGCCACGTGCAGCACGCAGGCGCCGTAACTCGTCCCGCTCATCCGGGCGTCGGAGATCCGGACCATGTCGCGCACCCCCTGCTCCAGCAGATGACGGGGGATCGGCAGCATTCCGTACTCGGGCATGCCCGGACCCCCCTTGGGGCCCGAGTTGCGCAGGACCAGGACGTGGTCGCGCGTGATCCCGAGCTCCGGATCGTCGATGGTCCGCTGCATCGAGCGGTAGTCGTCGAAGACCACGGCCGGACCGGTGTGCTTGAGCAGCTGCGGCTCGGCGGCGATGTGCTTGATCACCGCACCGTCCGGGCACAGGTTGCCGCGCAGCACCGCCACCCCGCCCTCGTCCGCGAGCGGCCGCGAACGCACCCTGATGACCTCGTCGTTGTGCACGAGGGCGCCGTCGAGCTGCTCCCGCAGCGTCGGGTGGGAGACGGTCGGCCGGTCCAGATGGAGCACGTCGGTGAGCCGTGAGAGGAAGCCCGGCATGCCGCCGGCGAAGTGGAAGTCCTCCATCAGGTACCGCCCGCCGGGGCGGAGGTCGGCGAGCACCGGCACCGACCGCGCGATCCGGTCGAAGTCGTCCAGCGCAAGCCGCACCCCGGACCTGCCGGCCATGGCGATCAGATGGATGACGGCGTTCGTCGACCCGCCGAGCGCCAGGACGGCGGCGACCGCGTCCTCGTACGCCGCACGGGTGAGGATCCGCGAGAGCCGCAGGTCCTGCCGGACGAGTTCCACGATCCGCATCCCCGAGGCGGCCGCCATCCGGTCGTGACCGGAGTCCACGGCGGGGATGGAGGAGGCGCCCGGCAGCGTCACGCCCAGCGTCTCGGCCGCGGCGGTGAGGGTGGAGGCCGTGCCCATCGTCATGCAGTGGCCAGGGGAGCGGGCCAGCCCGTTCTCCAGCTCGGCCAGCTCGCCGTCGCCGATCAGACCGGCCCGCCGGTCGTCCCAGTACTTCCACATGTCCGTACCGGAGCCGAGGGTCTCGCCCCTCCAGTGCCCCGGGAGCATCGGACCCGCGGGGACGAACACCGTCGGCAGGTCCACGGTGGCCGCGCCCATCAGCAGCGCCGGGGTCGACTTGTCGCAGCCGCCCATCAGGACGGCCCCGTCGACGGGGTAGGAGCGCAGCAGCTCCTCCGTCTCCATCGCCAGGAGGTTGCGGTAGAGCATCGGCGTCGGCTTCTGGAACGTCTCCGAGAGCGTGGAGACCGGGAACTCCAGCGGGAAGCCGCCGGCCTGCCACACCCCGCGTTTCACCGCCTGCGCGCGGTCGCGCAGATGGACGTGGCAGGGGTTGATGTCGGACCAGGTGTTGAGGATGGCGACGACCGGCTTGCCCAGGTGCTCCTCGGGCAGATAGCCGAGCTGCCGGGTGCGGGCCCGGTGGCTGAACGAGCGCAGTCCGTCGGTCCCGTACCAGCGATGACTGCGCAGCTCCCCGGGGCCGCGCGGGGCCTGCCGGCCCGGGTCCCGGGAGCCGACGGGGGCGCTCATGCCTGCCACCTCGCGGCTATCGCCGCGACCTCGGCCCTGCTCCGCTCCGGAAGTTCGCGGCTCGGGGGCCGGATGTCCCGGCGGCACAGGCCCAGAGCGGCCAGCGCCTCCTTGACGACGGTGACGTTGTCCGCGCTGCCGTTGGCGGCCCGCAGCTCCTCGAAGCGGCGGATCTGCTCCCACACCTTCATCGCCGCGGGATAGTCCCCGGCCCGCAGGGCGGTGAGCATCTCCAGGGACACCGAGGGCGCCACGTTGACCAGACCCGAGGTGAAACCGGTCGCCCCGCTCGCGAAGTACGACGGGGCGTACGGCTCGGCGAGCCCGGCCACCCAGACGAAACGGTCGAGACCGGCGTCACGTGCGAAGCCGGCGAAGCGCGACGCGTCCGGGACCGCGTACTTCACACCGATGACGTTCGGGCAGGCCGCGCCGAGCTCCGCGAGCCGCTCGCCGCCGAGCAGCGCGTTCCGGATGTACGGCACGACGCCGAGCTCCGGAACGGCCTCGGCGATCGCCCGGTGGTAGTCGACCCAGCCGCCGTCGGAGACGTACGGATGGACCGGCTGATGGACCATCAGCATGCCGGCTCCGGCGTCGCGGGCGTGCCGCGCGGCCGCGACCGCGGTCGGCACGTCGTGGCCGACGCCGACCAGCATGGCGGCCCGGTCGGCCGCTTCCTCGATCGTCACCTCGGTGACCAGGCGGCGCTCCTCGGGCGTGAGGGCGTAGAACTCGCCGGTGTTGCCGTTCGGCGTGAGGGTGCGGATGCCGGCGTCGAGCATCCTGCGCACCAGCGCGCGGTGGGCGGCGGTGTCCACCGAGCCGTCCTCGGCGAACGGGGTCACCGGGATCGCCACCACATCGGCGAGCGCGGCCTTCTCGGTCTCGAAGTTCCTGGTCACTCGGTCACTCACCGTCCTCGGGGAAGGCGCGCTCGACGAAGGAGGCGATGTGGTCGTGGACGGCGAGACCGGCGCCGGCGGAGTCGCCGGCCAGCGCGAGCCGCAGGATCTCCTCGTGCTCGGCCGCCTCGCGCTCCCAGGAGGGCGTCGCGGCCCAGGCCACGGTGGAGACCAGGGCGGCCTGGTCGCGGACCTCGTCCAGCATCCGGCCGAGCAGCGGGTTGCCGCAGGGCAGGTAGAGGGCGCGGTGGAAGTCCCGGTTGGCCAGGGAGCGTTCGGCCGGATCGTCGGCGGCCTCGGCCCGGCCGAGCGCGGCCCGCGCCTCGTCGAGGGGCGCGCCGGCGTCGACGGTACGGCGCACGGCCTCGGGTTCGAGCAGCAGCCGTACGTCGTAGACCTCGCGGGCCATGTCGGCGTCCACCATCCGTACCGTCACGCCCTTGTACTGGCTCATCACCACGAGACCGCTGCCGACCAGGGTCTTGAGGGCCTCGCGCACCGGGGTCTTCGACACCCCGAATCGGGCGGCGAGTTCGGTCTCCACGAGCGCCTGGCCAGGACTGAGGCCACCGGTCAGGATGTCGTGTTTGATCGCCTCCAGGACGTACTGGGTGCGGGAGGGGATGGGACTGGGGGCGAAGGTCATGACGCACTCTCAGATCTCGTGTATCGCGTCTCATATATGACGTACGAAGTGCAACGCCGATGAAGCTAAGTGGGCGTTGATGTTTCGTCAATGCTTCGCGCAGGATTCTTAGAAAGCGCTTACCGTCTTCTCCTGTCGGGGCGAACGGCAACGGGCGCCCGGTCCGTGGTCCGGGCGCCCGCCGTGGTGAAGGGTCGGGGCGGTCAGCGGACCGCCAGCAGGTGTTCGAGCGCCAGCTGGTCCAGGCGCTCGAACGCCATGGAGCGCTCGGCCGCCGCCGCCACGTCGAACTCCTCGTACGCGCCGGTGTCGGCGAGCAGTCCGGCGAGGCCGTCGGAGGCCGTGGGCACGGCGAGTTCGGGCAGCCGGGAGGCGGCCAGGGCCTCCTGGACCTCGGGGTCGGCGCGGAAGGCGGCCGCGCGCTCCTTGAGGATCAGGTAGTTGCGCATGCAGTTCTTCGCGGACTCCCAGACCCCGTCGAAGCCGTCCGTTCGCACGGGCTTGAAGTCGAAGTGCCGCGGCCCCTCGTACCCTCCGGTCTCCAGCAGGTCCACCAGCCAGAACGCCTGGCGCAGATCCCCCGCGCCGAAGCGGAAGTCCTGGTCGTACTTGATGCCCGACTGGCCGTTGAGGTCGATGTGGAAGAGCTTGCCGGCCCACAGTGCCTGGGCGATGCCGTGCGGGAAGTTGAGTCCTGCCATCTGCTCGTGGCCCGTCTCGGGGTTCACTCCCACCAGTTCGGGCCGTTCCAGGCGCTCGATGAAGGCCAGGGCGTGGCCGATCGTCGGCAGGAGGATGTCGCCGCGCGGCTCGTTCGGCTTGGGCTCGATCGCGAACCGCAGCTCGTAGCCCTGCTCGGTGACGTACTGGCCGAGCAGGTCGAAGGCCTCCTTCATCCGGTCGAGCGCCACCCGGACGTCCTTCGCCGCGCCCGATTCGGCGCCCTCGCGGCCGCCCCAGGCGACATACGTCGTGGCGCCCAGCTCGACGGCCAGATCGATGTTGCGGATCGTCTTGCGCAGGGCGTACCGCCGCACGTCCCGGTCGTTGGCGGTGAAGCCGCCGTCCTTGAAGACGGGGTGGGTGAAGAGGTTGGTCGTGGCCATCGGCACCTTCAGGCCGGTGCGTTCGAGCGCCGCCCGGAAGCGCTTGACCACGGACTCACGCTCCGCGTCCGAGGCCCCGAAGGGGATCAGGTCGTCGTCGTGGAACGTGACGCCGTACGCCCCCAGCGCGGCGAGCCGTTCCACCGACTCCACGGGGTCGAGCGCCGGTCGGGTGGCCTCGCCGAAGGGGTCGCGGCCCTGCCAGCCGACCGTCCACAGGCCGAAGGTGAACCGGTCCTCGGGTGTGGGGGAGAAGCGCGTGGGGGAGATGCGTTCCGTCATGTTCTGTCCCTTTTGTTGCCGTTCTCGGATGACAGGAAGGGCGCGGCGCGACCTGGCCCATCTATTTGTTTTCTGAGATAACTAATACGGCACGGCGCGACCCGGCGCCAGAGTGGACGACGAAGGTGAGACCTATGACGGCGACGCGCCCAACGCCCCCGGTCGTGATCGGAGTGGACAGCTCCACACAGTCCGCCAAGGCGCTCGTCGTCGACGCGCAGACCGGCGCCGTACGCGGAACCGGCCGGGCCGCGCACACGGTCACGGGGGAGGGCGGAGCCCGCGAGAGCGACCCCGAGCAGTGGTGGTCGGCACTGCGCGACGCCGTCGCCGAGGCCCTCACCGACGCGGGGACGCCCTCCTCCGCCGTGACCGGCATCGCCGTCGCGGGCCAGCAGCACGGCCTCGTGGTTCTCGACGCGGCGGGCCGCCCACTGCGCCCCGCCCTGCTCTGGAACGACACCCGGTCCGCACCTCAGGCCGTCGAACTCACCGCCGCGCTCGGCGGTCCGGACGGCTGGCTCGCCCGGACCGGCTCGGTGCCGGTCGCCTCGATGACCGCCACCACGTGGCAGTGGCTACGCGCCCACGAACCCGTCGTCGCCGCCTCCACGGCCGCCGTCAGGCTCCCCCACGACTTCCTGACGGAGCGCCTCTCCGGAGTCGCCGCCACGGACCCCGGGGACGCCTCGGGCACCTGCTGGTACGACACGGCGGCCCGCGCCTACGACCCCGGGATCCTGGCCCTGCTCGGTCTCGACGAAGCCCTGCTGCCCGTCGTCGCCCCGAGCGGTGCCACCCGTGTCGGTACGCTCACCCCGGCCGCAGCCCGCGCGCTCGGACTGCCGCCCGGCGTCGCCGTCGCCGCCGGTACGGGAGACAACATGGCCGCGGCCGTCGGTCTGGGCCTCGGCGGCGCGGGGCTCCTGGACCATCCTGTCGTGAGCCTCGGCACCTCGGGCACCGTCTTCGCCGCCACCCGGAACCGCCCGGCCGCCCCCGGCCTCGCCGGATTCGCCGCGGCCGACGGCACGTACCTCCCTCTCGGCTGCACCCTCAACTGCAGCCTGGCCGTGGACCGGTTCGCCGGACTGCTCGGGCTCGACCGCGAGGACACCGCACCCGGCGACGGCGTCGTCGTCCTGCCGTACCTCGACGGCGAGCGCACCCCCGACCTTCCGCACGCCACCGGCCTCGTCACCGGACTGCGCCACACCACCACACCGCGCGCGATCCTCGGCGCGGCCTACGAGGGCGCCGCGTTCACCGTGCTGCGTGCCCTCGACGACCTCCTCGCCGCCTGCGGCCTCGACCCCTCGGACGCGGCGGTACGGGACCGCCCGCTGCACCTGATCGGCGGCGGGGCCCAGGGGCGTGCCTGGAGGGATACGATCCGCCGTCTCTCCGGCCGCCCCGTGACCGTCCCCGCCGCGACCGAACTCGTCGCGCTCGGCGCGGCCGCGCTCGCGGCCTCCGCCGCGACCGGAGAGGACCCCGTCGCACTCGCCACGGCATGGGGCACGGGACGGGGGGAGACGCTGGAGCCGGTGGCCCGCGACGAGGCGGCCTGGGACCGGATCGCCACCGTCCTGGACCGGGCGGCCCCGAGCCTCCTCACCTGACTCGCCACCGACCCGCGGCAGCCTGTTCCGGCCGCGCGCGGACGGACCGTCCTCGTTACGCTGGAAGGAAATTGCCGTGTCCGGCGGTCCTGTCTCCCACCACGGGGGCGCGGCCGTCTCCAGGCGATCCCGATGCGTTGGACGGGGCACGCTCCCCGCGCGCAGGGGCAGGTGTCTCCCCATGGACCTGAACACCGTCACCGAACTCGTCCGGCTGCCGAACGAACGGCCGGGCGCGGACTGGCGCGAGGGCGACGCCTGGCTCGCGGGCGGGACGTGGCTGTACTCCGTCGAACAGCCGGACCTGCGCCGCCTGGTCGACCTCACGGCGCTGCCGTGGGCACCCCTCGTGCCGGGCGACACCGGACTGGAGATCGGGGCCACCTGCACGATCCGCGACCTCCACGCCTTCGTGCCGCCCGGCGACTGGGCGGCCGGGACGCTCCTCGCCACGGCCTGCGAGGCGTTCCTCTCCTCGTTCAAGATCTGGAACGCGGCGACCGTCGGAGGGAACATCTGCCTGTCCCTGCCCGCCGGCCCGATGATCACGCTGGCGGTCGCCCTCGAAGCCCGCTACGAACTGTGGGCCGCCGACGGCTCCGTACGCACCGTCGACGCGCTGGACTTCGTCACCGGGGACCACCGCAACATCCTGGCCCCGGGCGAGATCCTGCGCCGCGTGCACATCCCTGCGCGTGCCCTGCGCAAACGCGCCGCCCACCGCCGGTTCACGCTGACCCGCCTCGGCCGCTCCACCGTGTTCCTGATCGGGACGCGCACACCCGGCGCGAGCGACCTCATGCTCACCGTCACCGCCGGCACCACCAGGCCGGTACGGTTCGCCTTCGACCGGATGCCCGACGCCCAGACCATGCGACGGAGCGTCGACGCGATCCCCGCCGACGTCTGGTTCGCCGACCCCAACGGGACTCCCGACCACCGTCGCCACCTCACCCGGCACTTCGCCGAAGAGATCCGCCGCGAACTCATGGCACAGGACCCGGCATGACCTACCGCGTGAACGGCAGGAGTTTCGACGCGGAACCGCGTCCCGGCCAGTGCCTGCGCACCTACCTGCGGGAGCTGGGCCACTTCGGTGTCAAGAAGGGCTGCGACGCGGGCGACTGCGGCGCGTGCACGGTGTGGCTGGACGGCACTCCGGTCCACAGCTGCGTCACCCCCGCCTTCCGCGCGGACGGCCACGAGGTGACCACGATCGAGGGTCTCGGCACGCCGGGCGACCTGCATCCCGCGCAACGCCGTTTCCGCGACGCGCCGGGCTTCCAGTGCGGCTTCTGCACCGCGGGGATGATCATGACCTCGGCCACGTTCACCGGGGAACAGAAGGCCGACCTTCCGCGGGCGCTCAAGGGCAACCTCTGCCGCTGCACCGGTTACCGCGCGATCGAGGACGCCGTGCGGGGCCGCTCCGCCGTCCAGGATGCCGAACCCGGCAAGGCCGTGGGGGCGAGCGTGGGCGCGCCGGCGGCCGAGGACGTGGTGACCGGCCGCGCCGAGTTCACGATGGACGTCCGCATGGAGGGCATGCTGCACCTCAAGGTGCTCCACTCACCCCACGCGCACGCCCGGATCGTCTCGGTCGACAGGACCGCCGCGCTCGCCGTCCCCGGCGTGCGCGGCGTCTACGGCTGGGAGGACGTGCCGCGCAGGCGGTTCACCACGGCGATCCACACCGACCACCTCGTCGATCCGGACGACACGTACATCCTCGACGACACGGTCCGTTTCGTCGGCCAGCGCGTCGCCGCGGTGGTGGCCGACACCGTCGGGGCGGCGGAGGAGGGCTGCCGTCGCCTCGTCGTGGAGTACGAGGTACTGCCGGCGGTCTTCGACCCGGAGGAGGCCATGGCCGACGGGGCGCCCCAACTGCACGGATCGGAGGACCCGTTCGTCCGCGATCCCCACCGCAACCTCCTGCTGGAGATCCATACGCACATCGGGGACGTCGACGCCGGCTTCGCCGCGGCCGACGTCATCCACGAAGGCACCTACGTCTCACCGCGCGTGCAGCACGCGCACCTGGAGACCCACGGCTCGATCGCCTGGATGGAGGACGGCCGGCTGAACGTCCGCACCAGTTCGCAGTCCCCGTCGATCGCCAAGGCCAAGCTGGAGTACCTGTTCGCGCTGCGCCCGGACCAGCTCCGTGTCTTCTGCAAGCGCGTCGGCGGCGGGTTCGGCGGCAAGCAGGAGGTCATCTCCGAGGACCTGGCCGCGCTCGCCGCGCTGGACACCGGGCGGCCCGTCTCCTTCGAGTACACGCGCGAGGAGGAGTTCACCACGGCCTCGCCCCGCCATCCGATGAGGCTGACGGTCAGGCTCGGCGCGAAGGCCGACGGCACCCTCACCGCGTTCCAGGTCCGCAACGTGTCCAACACGGGCGCCTACGGCAACCACGGCGGCGAGACGCTCCACGCGGGCGGGGCCGCCGTGATGATCTACCGCTGCCCCAACAAGAGGTACGACGCCTACTCCGTCTACACCAACACCGTCCCGAGCGGTGCGCTGCGCGGGTACGGCATGACGCAGCCGGCCTTCGCCGTGGAGTCGGCGATGGACGAACTCGCCCTCGCCCTGCACATGGACCCCTTCGCCCTGCGCCGCCGCAACATCGTGCGGCCCGGCGATCCGCTCGTCGCGATGCACGACGGCCCCGACGACGTGATGTTCAACGAGGACGGCCTCGCCAAGTGCGTCGACCTGGTGGCGGGCTCCCTCGCCCGTACGGCCGACCAGCCGGCGCCCGGCCCGGAGTGGCTCGTCGGCGTCGGCGTGGCGAGCTCCCTGCACGGGACCGCGCCCCCGACCCAGCACATCTCCGAGGCGTGGCTGACCCTCGGCGACGACCTGGTCTACGAACTCGCCGTCGGCACCGTCGAGTTCGGCGAGGGCACCTCGACCGCGCACGTCCAGATCGCCGCCACCCAGCTGCGCACCGTGCCGTCGCGGATCCGTCTCGTACAGTCCGACACCGACCGCACCGGATTCGACACCGGTGCCTTCGCCAGCGCCGGACTCTTCGTGGCGGGCAACGCGGTGCTCCGGGCGGCGAACGCGGTGCGCGACCGCATCCTGGAGTTCGCCGCCGCCCACGCGGGCGTCCACGTCGTGATGTGCACGATGGACGACGAGGACGTCGTCTGCGGGGACACCCGCGTCCCGCTGGCCGAACTCGTCGCCCTCGCCCGCTCCCGCGGCATCCGGTTCACCGCCGCCCGCAAGGCGTACGGCTCGCCCCGGAGCGTCGTCTCCAACACCCAGGGCTTCCGTGTCGCCGTCCATCCGGTCACGGGCGAGATCCGTGTCCTGCACAGCGTCCAGGCGACCGACGCCGGTGTGGTGATCAACCCCGAGCAGGTCCGGGGGCAGGTGGACGGCGGGGTCGCCCAGGGCATCGGATTCGCGCTGACGGAGAACCACCGGGTCGACGCCGACGGCGTCATGGTCAACCCGAACCTCCGCGACTACCGGATCCCCACCTTCGCCGACGTCCCCCGCACCGAAGTGCTCCTGGTGCCCTCCACGGACTCCGTGGGGCCCATGCGGTCCAAGGGCATGGCGGAGTCCTGCATCAACCCGGTGGCCCCGGCGCTGGCGAACGCGCTCCACGACGCCACCGGCGTGCGGTACCGGGAACTCCCCCTGACCCCGGAACGGATCTACGGCCGGCTCGCCCGGAGCAGGCACGCGTGGACGGGCACGGGCCGATGACCACCGGGAAACCAACCGCATCGGCCTCGGCACCGTCGCCGTCGTCACCGTCTTCTGGATGGCCGTCTTCTACCTGATCACGCGACAGTTCCGGACCCCGCCATGACGGTTCGGCCGCTGCCGCCGGCCGGCCCTTCTCACGTCGACGTGGCCCCGTGGGGCGGGACGATCGCGACCGGGCAGTGCGCGTGGTGCAGCACCGCGTGGGCGACCGAGCCCATGAGGAGCGTCGCGACCCGGTGCCTGCGGTGCCGGCCCACGACGACCAGGGCAGCGCGCCGCGACCCTTCGACGAGCCGACCCGCCGCGCCCGCCGGTACGACGACGGGCACGACCTCGACGTCCCTGTACCGTTCGGTGAACGGCCGCAGCCGGTCCTCCTGGAGGTTCACGGTCTCCTTGACCAGCTCGGGGGTCTCATCCACGGGCACCGGCGGCGGCATCTGCAGCGCGGGCGCCGGCGGGCCGACCAGCATGATCGGCGACGGCGGCAAACGGTAGGCGGTCACCACTTCGAGGGCCACTCCGCGCTGTTGGGCGGCGTGGAAGGCGAAGTCCACGACCTCGTCGCCGGTCTCCTCCGGATGCAGCCCCACCAGGACCCGGCCCGACTCGCCGTCGCCCTCCAGCGACACGGTTCGCGCCTCGTGCGGCACCACGACGACGGGACAGGGGGCGGAGGCGGCCAGGGTCCGGCCGGAGGAGCCGAGCAGGAGACTCGCGAAGCCGCCCCGTCCACGCGATCCGGTCACCAGGAACCGCGCGGTCCTGGCCGCGTCCAGCAGGGCGTCCGACACGGAGCCGTCGAGCGAGTCGAAACGCACCGGCACCCGCGGGCTCTGCTCCTCCACCCAGGCGCGGACACCGTCGAGAACGGCGTCCGGAATCTCGGCCGTCTCGCCGAGCGAGGCGATCCGGGCGCTGCCCAGCTGCAGCGCGTCGGAGCGCACATGGGCGACGACCAGGGGAGAGTCGAGCCGCTGCGCCACGCTCAGGGCCCATTCGAGGGCCAGGTGGCTGTGCTCGGACCCGTCCACGCCGACGACAACCGGCTTCTCGTTCATAGGGGCATGATTCCCCGCCTCCCGGCGCCCCGCTCGGTGGGCCTACTCCGCCGGTGCGCCGAGGTCGTACCGCTCCTTGACCAGTTCCAGATGGATCCAGCTCTCGACGCTCCGTACGCCCGGCAGCCCCCGCATCGCGTCGAGTGCCGCCCGTACGGACCCCAGGGAGCCCGCCGTGACCGTGCCGACCAGCTCCGCGCGTCCCAGGCAGGCCGACAGGAAGGTGACCTCCTCAGAGGCGGCCAGCGCCCGCGCCACGGGGTCCCGCGCGCCCTCGACCCGTACCGCGAACCCGCACGCGTACCCCAGGCCCAGGACCTCGGGGCGGACCAGTGCCAGCACCTTCACCACGCCGCCGTCCAGGAGGCGCAGCGTGCGGGCGCGGGTGGCCCCGGGGGAGAGGCCCACGCGTTCGGCGAGGTCGGCGAAGGGGAGCCGGCCGTCCTGTTCGAGGGCGTCGAGGATCCGCAGGTCGGTGTCGTCCAGGTCCGACACGGCCGGCTCGTCCGCCAGCAGATAGGGGTCCTTGAGGTGACGGGTGCCGATCAGCGGGTCGACCACCGCGACACCGGGCACGGAACGTACGCGCTCGATGCTCCGTTCCAGTGCCTCGAAACCCTCGGTGCGCAACTCCGTCATGATCGCCCGCTGCCCGGCCGTCAGGCTGACGAACGGGGCCTCGGGAAGTTCGGCGACGGCCCGCGCCACCGGCTCCGCCGCGCCGTCGACATCGATCGAGAGATGCGCGGACGCGGTCAGCCCGCGGACGGAGGGATGGACGACCGCCACGACCCGGACGGCTCCCGACTCCAGCAGGCGCTGCACCCGCGCCCGGGTCGCGGGCCGGGACAGGCCGACGTGCTGGGCCAGCGTCTCGTACGCGAGGCGTCCGTCCTTCTGCAGCGCGCGTACGACGGCGAGGTCGACGGAATCCAGCTCCACCCGGTGCTCTCCTCGGCTCGGCGGCCACAGGGCGGCGGCCCCGGGTCCGACCGCCATTCTCGGACACCGCTCCGCGATGCGGATCCGTTCGTGACACGGGTCACGCGCGACCGTGTCATGTGCTGGTGGACAGTAGTGCAGATGAAACGTAAGTTCATCTCGTAATCGACCGACGAATCAGCAGTACGACCGAGAGGGGGTCGGGTGAATCAGCCCGTCGCCGTTTTCACCGACACCGACGACCTGGACCCCGAGCCCGGCGTCCGGCTGCTCGCCGAGGCCGGGTTCGAGGTACGCGTCGCCGGAACGCGGGACCCCGGCGCCCTGGCGGACGCGGCCAGGGACGCGGTCGCCCTGATCGTCGGCTACGCGCGGATCGACGCCGCGCTCCTCGACCGGCTCCCGGGACTGCGCATCATCGCGACCATGTCCGCGGGGTACGACATGGTCGACACGGCCGAGGCCCGGCGGCGCGGGGTGTGGGTCGCGAACCTGCCCGGCGCCGCCACCGAGGACGTCGCCGTCCACGCGCTCGCCTCCACGCTCTCCCTCGTCCGACGGCTCCCCCGGGCCGACGCCGTCGTCCGCTCCGGCGGCTGGAACGCGGAGTTCGCGGCGGAGGGCCGACTCCCGCGCCGGGCGAGCGAGCTGACCCTCGGGCTCGTCGGCCTCGGCAGGATCGCCCGCTCCTTCGCGGCCCTCGCGGCGCCGGTCTTCGGACGCGTCGCCGCCCACGACCCGCACGCCGACCCCGCCCACTGGCCGGCCGGCATCGCACGCCACGACGACCTCGGCGACCTGGCCGCGGCCGCCGACGTCCTCTCCCTGCACGTCCCGCTCACCCCGGCCACCCGGGGCCTCGTCGACGGGGCGCTGCTCGCGCGCATGCGCCCCGGCGGCTTCCTCGTCAACGTCGCGCGCGGCGAACTCGTCGACCCGGCCGCCCTGTCGGACGCCCTGGACCGGGACCACCTGGCCGGCGCGGCACTCGACGTCTTCCCCGTCGAACCACCCCCGGCGGACGACCCGCTACGCCGCCACCCGCGCATCCAGCTGTCCCCGCACAGCGCCTTCCTGTCCGACACCTCGCGCCGCGCGTACGTGTGCGGACCCGCCGAGAACGTCATCGCCTGGCACCGCACCGGCCGCCCGCGGACAGCGGTCGTCGACCCCACCGCCACCGCCCTCGAAGGAGTCCTCGCATGACCACCGCAGCGCCCCACGCCCCGCAGACGAGGACCGCCGAAGAACTCCGGCTGCGCCGCGAACTCGCCGCCGTCTACCGGCTCGTGGCCCACTTCGGGATGACCGACCTGATCTTCACCCACATCTCCCTGCGGCTGCCCGGCCCCGACCACCACTTCCTCATCAATCCCTACGGGCTGCTCTTCGAGGAGATCACCGCGTCCAACCTGGTGAAGATCGACCTCGACGGCAACCCCGTCGAGCCGACCCCCCACCCGGTCAACCCGGCGGGCTTCGTCATCCACAGCGCGATCCACGCGGCCCGGGAGGACGCGCACTGCGTCCTGCACACCCACACCAAGGCCGGCTGCGCCGTCGCCGCGCAGGAAGGCGGACTGCTCCCGCTCAACCAGATGTCGATGGAGTTCTACGACCGCGTCGGCTACCACGACTACGAGGGAGTCGCCCTCAACCTCGACGAGCAGCGCCGCCTCGTCGCCGACATCGGCACCCACCCCGCCCTCGTCCTGCGCAACCACGGCCTGCTGACGGTGGGGGAGAGCGCGGCCCAGGCGTTCCTGCGCATGTACTACCTGGAGCGCGCCTGCGAGATCCAGATCGCCGCACAGTCGAGCGGCGTCCCCCTGGTCGTCCCGGACCCCGAGGTCTGCGCGTACACGGCCCGGCAGCTCACCGGCGAGGCGACCTCCGACTTCGAGGACGACGACGCGTACGGCCTGGCATGGGCGGCGATGCTCCGCCTCCTGGACCGGACCTGCCCGGAGTACCAGGACTGATCGGAGCCTCCGAGTGGCGGACACGGTGGAGAGCCGCTGCGATGGGGATCATGAACGAGCGCACTGCCCGCCGGTGGGCCGAGCTGCCGCCCGCCGCGGGAGCGGCGGTGATGGCCACCGGCATCATCTCGGTCGGCTTCCGTCTGACCGGCCTGGAGACCGTGTCCCGTCTGATGCTCGGCATCGCGGGCGCACTGTGGGTGCTGCTCGCCTTCGACTTCGGCACCCGGCTGCTGCACAGCCGTCGCCGCTGGTTCGCCGAAGCCGACACCCCGCCCGCGCTGACCGCCGTCGCCGCCACCACCGTGCTCGGAGTGCGCGTCGCCCTCCTCGGCTGGACCCACCTGGCCGCGGTGCTCCTCGCCGGCTCGGCCGTGCTGTGGGCGGTACTGCTCACAGCGGTCCTCACCCACCTGCGGAGCGGCATGCCGGGCGGTGTCTTCCTGATCTGCGTGGCCACCGAGGCGCTCGCGGTCCTCGGCGCCATCCTCACACCCTGGGCCGGCGACTGGCTCGGCTACACGTCCCTGGCCTTCTTCCTGTTCGGCCTGCTGCTCTACCTCGCCGCCCTGGTCCGCTTCGACTTCGGGCAGGTCGTGGCGGGCGCCGGCGACCAGTGGGTGGCCGGCGGGGCCATGGCCATCTCCGCACTGGCGGGCTCCAAGCTCCTCGCGACGGGCGTGTGGACCGGCGTGACCCACACCTCCCTGCGGAGCACCACCCTGTTCCTGCTGGTCGTCGACCTCGTCTGGTACGCAGTGCTGTTCGTGGCCGAGCTGCTCCGGCCGCGCCTGGCCTATGACGTACGGCGCTGGGCCACCGTCTTCCCGATGGGCATGACGGCGGTCGCCTGCCTCTCCACGTCGACGGCGGCGGCCGTCGGCTGGCTCGACACCCTCGGACAGATCCTGCTGTGGACCGCGGCCCTCGCCTGGCTCGCCACCCTGGCGGCGACGCTTCACACGACCCCCCGACGAACGGCCGCCTCCCAGGGAAGTTAGGTCCCCCGCGAGGCGGCCGTTCGTACGCCGCTCAGCCCGCGAACGGAGCCAGCGCCGCGAACTCGGGTGCCACGCCGACGCCCTCGGCCAGCGCGCCGAGCACGTTCCGTACCCGGGTCAGCGGGTGGTCCGGGAACTCGGCGTCGTACCGGGCGTGGTCCGCGGCGTGGAACGGCAGCCCGCCCTGGACCTCCGGGGCGTAGGGATGGGCCCGGAAGTAGGCGTCCGGACCGACCTGCGCCATCACCATCGCCTCGCGCATCCCCGTCGTCCCGCGCTCGGGCGCCTGGATCTTCACCACCGTGCTGCACTCCGCCCTCGGGACGGTGAAACTGCCGATGAAGACCTGCCCATGGGCCTGTCCGGGCATCGGCAGCTTGAGTATCTGCCGCAGTGCGGGCAGCCCGCCCAGCGACTTCACCGAGGCCTCGATGAGCCCGCCGCCGGCGTCCGCGGTCAAGCGGGTCAGCGCGGCGCGCAGCGACGGGCCGTCGTCCAGGGGCGCGGGAAGGTCCGGACGCAGTGCGAAGAAGTGCAGCGACAGCACATCACCCGCGTCGCTGACCCAGACATCGGGCTCGACGAGTCGGAAGCCCGGCAGTTCGATGCCGACAAGAGCTCTCATGACCGGTGATGATGGCGCATGCCGCCGACCGCGTCGCAGCGGGGCTCCCGGAGTGAGAGCGCTCCGGGCGGCCCGCGCCGTGGACACCTACCGCAGGGACGCCTGGTGGAGCGCGTCCGGGCCGATCGGCAGCCCTGACGGCAGCGTCTGCGTGCCCTGTCCCGCCGTCGCGCCGCGCGCGGGCGCGGGGGTACCCGCGAGGGCGCCGTCGACATGCGCGTACAGCGCGTCCGTGATCGGATCCGGCAGCGGTCGGCCCTGCTCGTCGAAGCGCTGGTACTTCATCAGGTTGTAGCCGATGGCGACCTGACGACGGCCGTCCTCCGTGGACAGGGCCCACGTGCCCGCGCCGAACACGCCGCCGTCATGGCCCCAGTACCAGCCGCCGCTGCGCATCTGCAGGGTGTAGATGCCGAGGCCGTACCGCATCCGCGGCTCCTCGCCCGGCGGCGTCTCGTACGCGGGGACGGTGGTCTTCATCGCGCGCAGCTCCGCCGCGCCGAGCAACCGGCCGCCGAGCAGCGCGCGGTAGAAGTCGTTGAGGTCGCTCGTCGTCGAGACGAGGGCGCCGGCCGTGCCGGCCCACGACATGTCGGCGACGCTGTAGTCGCGCGGCGGGTCGATCAGGCCGAAGAACGACTCGTACATCCGGGCGTGCGGTCCCCTGAGCGACGGGGAGCTCGGGAAGTACGTGTGGCGCAGCCCGGCCTTCCGTATGACGTTCCGGGCGATGTACGCCTCGGCCTTCTCACCGGTCACCCGCTCCAGGAGCAGCCCGGCGAGGATGTAGTTGGTGTTGGAGTACGCGTGCGTACCGCGCTCCGCCACGGGCGGCGCCGCGAGACCCAGGCGGACGAGCTCCTCGGGGGCGATGCGGCGGAGGCGGTTCTCGTCGAGGGCCTTGCCGGGGTTCTCGAGGATGCCGGGGAAGGCGGGCAGGACGTAGTCGGCGATGCCGCTGGTGTGGTTGAGCAGCATCCGCACGGTCACCAGGCGGCCGCGTTCGCCGGGCACCAGATCCGGAACGTACCGGCCGACGGGCGCGTCGAGGTCGATGCGCCCCGCCCCGGCCTGCTGGAGCACGGCGACGGCCGTGAACGTCTTGGTGATGCTGCCGACCCGGTGCTCGAAGTTCGGCCCGGTGGGCCTGCGGGTGTCGACGTCGGCGAAACCGGTGGCTCCCCGCCACTGTGCCGAGCCGTCACGGACCGCCGAATAGGCGCCGTACATCCCGGCCTTGTGGAAGGCGTCGAGCGAGCCGCGCAGCGCCGCGCGGTCGAGAGGGCCGCGACCTGCCGGTGCCACCGCGGCGGAGGCAGCGGCGGCGGCGGAGCCGGGCTGTGCCGCCACGGCGGTCTGCGCCGGTAACACCGAGACGGAGAGGGTGATCAGAGCGGCCGTGGCGACCGCCGTGAGGCGGGCACTGGGGGACGAAGACATGGAGGTCCTGCTTTCCTCGGCGAGTGCGGTGATTCCATCCTTGTCGCCGGCCCCAGGCCCCCTCTCCACCCCCGGGAGGATCCTGTTCACAGGAAGATGTGACATTTGTCAGGAGTCCCGCCCACGGTCCGTCGGTGGCACACTGTCCGCTGATCGTCCCCGAGGAGCCCGACGTGCCGATAATCCGCAACCTGAGGCGCACCGTCCGCCGTGCCTACCGCCGGACCGTGGACCTGAGCCATCCGGCACGCTCGCCGCTGGGCAGCTCGGTCGTCAACTGTGTGCTGTACGAGGACGGGGCTCGGCAGCGCGGGGCCTGTCCCGCCGACGAGGCGGTGCGACGGGTCCGCAAGTCCGGTGACGGGTTCGTGTGGATCGGGCTGCACGAGCCGTCCGTCGAGGAGTTCGCCGGGCTCGCCGAGCTGTTCGGCCTGCATCCGCTCGCCGTCGAGGACGCCGTGCACGCGCACCAGCGGCCCAAGCTGGAACGGTACGACGACACGCTCTTCGCCGTCTTCAAGACCGTCCGCTACGTGGAGCACGAGGAGCTCACCGCCACCAGCGAGGTCGTCGACACGGGTGAACTCATGGTCTTCGCCGGGCCGGACTTCGTCATCACCGTCCGGCACGGGCGGCACGGTTCGCTCGGCCCGCTGCGGGAGGCGCTGGAGGCGGACCCCGAACAGCTGGCCAAGGGCCCCGCGGCAGTCCTGCACGCCATCGCCGACCATGTCGTGGACGACTACCTCGCGGTCGCCGACGCCGTGCAGAACGACATAGACGCGGTCGAGACGGCCGTCTTCAGCGAGCAGGCGTCACGCGGCGACGCCGGCCGCGTCTACCAGCTGAAGCGGGAACTCCTCGAACTCAAGCGGGCCGTGGCCCCGCTCGACCGCCCGCTGCAGGCCCTGGCCGCGGCCCCGTTGCCGCTGGTCTCGGCGGAGATAAAGCCGTACTTCCGGGACGTCGCCGACCATCTCTCCCGGATCACCGAGCAGATCACGTCCTTCGACGCGCTCCTCGACTCGATCCTCCAGGCCCATCTGGCGCAGGTGACCGTCGCTCAGAACGAGGACATGCGCAAGATCACGGCGTGGGCGGCGATCATCGCCGTCCCCACGATGGTCTGCGGGGTGTACGGCATGAACTTCGAGCACATGCCCGAACTGGGCTGGACCTACGGCTATCCGCTCGTCGTCGGGATCATGGCCGTCGCCTGTTTCGTCCTCCACCGCAGCTTCCGCCGCAACGGCTGGCTCTGACAACCGCGGGCGCGCCGCCGCCCGGACCCCGTGGCCCTGGAGCGGGCGCCGTCAGACCCGGGCGTTCAGGGCGGCCGTGTGGGCCCGCACCTGCTCCGGAGTCAGGTAGGCGTCCGTGTACTCGAAGTCGGCGAGCGTGCCGGACCGGGACGCGAGGAATCCCGTACGGACGAAGTCGTCCCCGGCCACGGCGTTGAGCAGCCAGTTCGTCATCACCCGCGTCTTGGCGACATTGGTCCGCAGCGCCGACCAGTGATACGCCCGGGCCACCGCCTGCGCGGGGGCGCCGTGCAGTTCGATGCCGAGGGGCTTGGACACGGCGTCCCGGCCGCCCAGATCGACCACCAGGCCGAGATCCCGGTGGTGGTACGGGTACATCGGCTCACCGCGCAGGGCGGCGACGACGTTGTCGGCGACGTGCTTGCCCTGCCGCATGGCGTGCTGCGCCGTCGGCGGGCAGACGGCGCCCTTGTCCTTCTTGGCCAGGTCCGGCACGGCCGCGGCGTCGCCGAGGCCGTACACGCCGTCCGCGCCGGGCACGACCATGTCGGCGCCGACCACCAGCCGGCCCCGGTCGGTCTCGGCGCCGAGCGTGGCGATCAGCGGACTGGCGGCGACGCCCGCCGTCCAGATCAGGGTGCGACTGGGCAGCACCCGCCCGTCGGTCAGCGTCACGGCCTCGGCGTCCACGGAGGCGACCGAGACCCCGAGCGAGACCTCGATCCCGCGCCGCCGGAGGATGTCCAGCGCCGCCTTGCCCAGCTTGTCGCCCAGCTCGGGCATGAGCTTGGGCGCGAGGTCCACCAGATGCCACTTGATGAGCTTCGGGTCGATGCGCGGGTAGCGCTTGACCGCGCTGTGGGTCAGCCGCTGCAGACAGGCGGCCGTCTCCGTTCCCGCGTAACCCCCGCCCACCACCACGAAGCAGAGCCGGGCCGCCCGCTCCGCCTCGTCGTGCCCGGCGTCGGCCAGATCGAGCTGGGCGATGACATGGTCGCGGAGGTAGACGGCCTCGGTGAGCGTCTTCATGCCCCGCGCGTGCTCACGCAGACCCGGGATGTCGAACGTGCGGGTCACACTGCCGGGCGCGAGGACCAGATGGTCGTAGTGCTCGTCGACGAGTTCACCCGTGATCGTCCGTACGACGCAGACCTTGGCCTTGGTGTCCACGCCGATCGCGCCGCCGGGGATGATCCGGGTGCGGTGCCGCTCGCTGCGCCGCAGCGACAGGGCGACCGACTGCGGGGTCAGCACACCCGAGGCCACCTGGGGGAGGAGGGGCAGGTAGAGCTGGTACGAGAAGGGCGACAGCAGCGAGATCTGCGCCTCGCGGCTCGTCAGCCGCCGTTCCAGGCGCCGCACACAGGCGATCCCGGCGAACCCTGCGCCCACCACGAGAATCTTCGGTCGAGTCACGTTTGCCCGCCTCCCGGATCGTCGGTCCTTGAGTGCTGACTAACCCCTCGGGCCGATCGGAAACCCGGTCCGTCCGCCGAAGAGGTGACGACGGAGCCCGACCTGACAGTCGAATACCGGCCATAGTGTGGTAGAAGGGAAAAACAGGGCGGGGTGTGGAGAAACGGAGCCGACGGCCGTGGGGAGACCTGAGGGCACAGACAGCACCGCGCACGAGGCGGTGTTCGGCGTCGCCGACTCCGTCGTCCTCCTCTTCGACGAGGACGGAGCTGTCGTCGGCCGCCCGTACGCGGCCGAGAAGCTGCTGGGCTACCCCGCGGCGGAGCTGAGCGGACGGCGCGTCGGCGCGCTGCTCGCGGCTGACGAGGCCGCCCGGCTCCCCGGCATCCTGGAGGCCTCGGCGCGGGACGGCGGCTGGTCCGGGGTCCTGCTCGCGCGTCACCAGGACGGCCGAACGATCGCCGTGGACGTCACGGTGCTCCCGTTGCCGGGCGAGGCGGGCGCGGCCCGTTGGCTCGTCGTCGCCGTGGGAGCGGCTCCGTCCCGGCAGTGGACGATGGGCCCCGCGCTCCTGGAGCGGATGGTCACCCGGATGCCCGTCGGACTCTGTCTGGTCGACACCGAACTGCGGTGCGTGTGGTCGAACACCGCTCTCGAGCAGTTCGGCGGCGGCACGGTCGAAGAACGGCGCGGCAGGCGGTTCGCGGAGATCCAGCCCGGGATGAACGCCGACCTCGTGGAATCCAAGATGCGCCAGGTCCTCGCGACCGGTGAGCCCGTCCTCGGCTACGAGCACGTGGGCCGCCCCCGGTCCCACCCCGGCAGGGACCATGCCCACGCCATGTCCTTCGTCCGGCTGGACGACGACAACGGCCGCGTCCTCGGCGTCTGTTACGCGGTCGTCGACATCACCGACCGCTACCGTGCCCGACTGCGCCTCGCCCTGATGGCCCTGGCCAGCGAGCGCATCGGCCGCAGTCTGGACGTGGTCGGCACCGCCCAGGACCTGGCCGACGTGGCGGTGCCCGGCCTGGCGGACTTCGTCGCCGTCGACCTGCTGGACACCGTCGTCCGAGGCGCGGAGCCCGCTCCGGGACCCACGGGCGGTGCCACGTCCGTACAGCTCATGCGCGCCGGTGTGCAGACGGTCCCCGGCGGGATCCTGGCCATGGTCGAGCCGGGGGAGCCGTGCGGATACCTGCCGTCGTCACCCCAGATCCGCTCCCTGGCCCACGGCCGTTCCTGGCGCGCCGCCCGGCTGGACGCCGCGACACGGGACGCGGCCCTCCCCGTGCCCCTGCCCCCGGCCGAGGAGCGGCCGGACACGGAATCGCCCGCCGATGGCGCGACCGCCGAGGGCAAGACCACCGGCGCCGAGGCCACCGGCGCAGAGACGCCAGGCGCCGCGCCGGCGGGCACCGAACCCGTTGGCGTCGCGCCCACGGGCGCCGGGCCCATGGCGGCATCGGCGGCCGCCGAGCCCGAACCGCACACGGCGATCGTCGTGCCGATCCTCGCCCGGGGCGTCACCCTGGGCATGGCCACCTTCTTCCGCGCCCGGCAGGACGAGGCGTTCGACGACGACGACCTGCGGCTCGCCGAGGAGCTCGTGGCGCGCGCGGCCGTCTGCCTGGACAACGCCCGCCGCTACACCCGCGAGCGCGCCGCGGCCCTCGTGCTCCAGCGCAGCCTGCTGCCGCACGGCGTTCCCGCGCAGGAGGCCGTCGACGCGGCCTCCTTCTACCGGCCGGCCGACGAACTGTCCGGCCTCGGCGGCGACTGGTTCGACGTCATCCCCCTCTCGGGAGCCAGGGTCGCCCTCGTCGTCGGCGAGGTCGTCGGCCACGGGATCGAGGCGGCCGCCACGATGGGCCAGCTCCGCACCGCCGTACGGACACTCGCCGATCTGGACCTCTCGCCCGAGGAACTCCTGGCCCATCTCGACGACCTCGTCCTCCAGGTCACCCGGGAGGGCGCCGAAGGCGAGCTCGGCGGCACGGCCACCCCCGCGGGCGTCGGCGCCAGCTGCATCTACGCCGTCTACGATCCGGTCAGCCTGCGCTGCGACCTCGCGAGCGCGGGCCACCTCGCGCCCGCCGTCCTGGCGCCCGACGGCACGGTCACCTTCCCCGTGCTCCCGCCCGGACCGGCGCTCGGCATCGGTGGACTGCCCTTCGAGTCCGTCGAGCTGCCGCTGGCGGAGGGCAGCGTCCTGGCCTTCTACACCGACGGGATCATCGCCGCGCCGGGGGCGGGCAAGGAAGGGCTGCGCCGCGTCCTGGAATCCCGTGACCTGCCGCTCGACGAACTCTGCCGCGCCATCGTCGACGAGCTGGCGCCCAGCAGGCCGTACACCGACGACGCCGCCCTCCTCCTCGTCAGGACGCGCGGTCTGGCGGCCGGTCAGGTCGCCGTCTGGGACCTGCCCGCCGACCCGGCCGTCGTCGCCCGCGCGCGGGTGATGGCCGCCCGACAGCTCGCCGCCTGGGGCCTGGACGAGCTCGCCTTCACCACCGAGCTCGTCGTCAGCGAACTCGTCACCAACGCCATCCGCCACGCCACCGGCCCCATCCGGCTCCGGCTGATCCTCGAACGCACCCTGATCTGCGAGGTCTTCGACGCCAGCAGCACCTCGCCGCACCTGCGCCACGCGCGCACCACCGACGAGGGAGGCCGGGGGCTCTTCCTGATCTCGCAGTTCACGCGGCGCTGGGGGACCCGCTACACGGCCGAGGGCAAGGTCATCTGGGCCGAACAGCCCCTGGAAGGGGACGGTACCGCTGTACACACTCCCCAGGGCCTCGCTCAAGATCTTTAATCGTTTGTCCGGCTGCCGGGCCGCGTGTCAGCGTGGGCTGCCGCGCGGAGAGGCCGACGGCGTCGAGAGGGAGATCCACCTGTGCGTGCGGGGACCGCCGACCACACCGTCGAGACGAAGCGAGGACCTGTGCGCGGCACGGTCGCCGACGGACTGCGGAACACGCTGGGCATCCCGTACGCCGCACCGCCGTTCGGCGCCGGGCGATTCCGCGCGCCGAGGCCCGCGGAGGCCTGGGACGAGGTACGGGACTGCACCCGGTTCGGCGCGGTCGCCCCGCAGTCGGCGGAACTGCCAGGCTCCCCGGTCTGGCGCCCGGGCGACGAAGGCATCCTCACACTCAACATCTGGGCCCCGGAGGGGACTTCGGACCCGCTGCCCGTCCTCTTCTGGATCCACGGCGGCGCCTACACCTTCGGTTCCTCCGCCCAGCCGGACTACGACGGCTCCGCTCTGGCCCGCGCCGGCACGGTCGTGGTGACCTGCAACTACCGGCTCGGCTTCGAAGGCTTCGGGCACGTGCCGGGCTTCCCCGACAACCGCGGACTGCTCGACCAGATCGCCGCACTGGAGTGGGTGCGCGACAACATCGCCTCCTTCGGCGGCGACCCGGACAACGTCACGGTGGCCGGACAGTCCGCGGGCGGCGGCTCGATCGCCTGTCTGATGAGCGGCGGACGGGCCGACGGGCTCTTCCGCCGCGCCATCGCCCACAGTGTCCCCGACGCCTTCTTCCCGCCGGAGCTCGCCGAGCACGTGGCCCGCGAGGTGGCCCACGCAGCGGGCGTCGCACCCACCGCCGAAGGACTGCTCGCCGCGTCCCCGCAGGCGCTCGTCGAAGCCTCGGACCGCGTGGTGGCGCGGTACGCCGGCGATCCCGCGTCGGGGTACCTCCACTACGACACCGTCCTCTACGGCCCCGTCCTCGACGGTGTGCTGCTGACCCGGGACCCCGTCGAGGCCCCGGCCACCGACGGCGCGGCCCACCCGGTCGACCTCCTCGTCTGCCACGCCACCGAGGAGTACCGGCTGATGCACCAGGTCGGCAGCATGCCGACGGTCACCACCGACGACGGCCTCGCCCGGTTCGCCGCCGACTACGGACTTCCCCCGGCCCTCGTCGCCGCCTACCGCGCCCTCATGCCCGACGCGCCGGTACTCGACGTCTTCCTGGCCCTCGCGGGCGACGCGGTCTTCTCCGTACCCACCGTCCGCCTCGCAGAGGCCCACGCCCGGGCCGGGGCGGGCCGCACGTTCCTGTCCCGCTTCGACCGGCGCCGTACCCGCCCCGACGGCAGCCCGGTGCGCGCCTGGCACGCCGCCGACGTGCCCTTCGCCTTCGGCACCCTGGACGCGACCGGAGCCGACTTCCTGACCGGCGGTCCCGCCGACGCCGACGACCGGGCCCTCTCCCGGCGGATGGTCCACGCCTGGACCGCGTTCGCCGCCGCCGGAGACCCGGGCTGGGCCCCGCTCACACCCTCGCCGGCCGGCACCGTCTCACCCACCGTCCACGTCTGGGACGTGCCCGGCGACCGCACCGAGGGCGCGACACCCGCGTACGCCCTCTGGGACGGCGTACGGACGGCCCCGCCGTCACTCCCATAGCGGAGACGGGATAATCGGCGGGCGCGGACGCACCACCGCGCGGACCACGGAAGCACGCGACAGGCCGCTCCCTCCCAAGGGGACGACGGCAGGACAGGGAGAACCCGATGGACGTCCAGCACTTCGAGCGGATCACCGCGTTCATCGAGGACCGCCTGCGGCCGCTGTTCGACCCCGAGAACGGCAGCGACCACGGCTTCGGCATGGACGACACCTCCCGCGCGCTGCGGGCCCTCCTCGGCACGGTGAAGGCGGCCGCGGCGGTCAAGGGCCTCGCCGACCAGCGGGCGGAGGCCGATCCGGCGCTCCGTCACATCATCGACCAGGCCCTGGAGCACAACTGGGACGTCCTGCGTCGCGTCGCCCGCAACTGGGAGGACCACCCCGACTTCGTCCGTGACTTCAAGCGCCACGCCTGGGAGCTCGACGAGACCCCCGCCGCCACCGCCTGACACGGGATCATGAACTGACCAGGTCTGCGCGAGGCGCTCGACACGCTGTGAACGAGCGCCAGGGCGAACTCGGTCCGGGCGCGGACCGGGGCCACGGAGCCGCTCGACCCGGCGGCCCTTGCGGAGCGGGCCGCGACGCTGCCGGGGCGGCCGGCGGCGGTCGAGGCGCTGTGGGACGGCGACACCTTCGGCTGGATGGTGGACCTCGTCCTCGTCACGGACCAGCCGGAGGCCGGTCACCCGCCGGCCGTGATCCGGCACGGTGGCGACATCCGGTTCTTCGACGGCACGGTCCCGCCGTGGCCCGAGGCCGAGGAGGCCCGGCGCGCAGGTCAGGCCCTCGCCGCCCGGCTCGGGGTCCCGTTCCACTCAGCGAGCCCCGACCGGCCGGACGGCGGGGCGCCCCGATGGCGGGGCCTCCGGGGCGGCGCAACCTCCTGACGGACATTCAGGTCCGGGCGGACCGTGACACGCCGTCCGCTCTGCCCCGGTCGGGTGAGTACGCCGTTCATCCGACAGGCGCGCACCCGGATCGGGTACGTATCGCGGCATTGCCGTCCCCAGCGTCGGAGGATGCTGCCCCATGCCTGTCAGGAACGTCCGCACCGGCCCGCGCGTGGTGGCCGCCGCGATCTGCGCGACACTCGCGGTCATCGGCTACATGAAGGTGTCGGCGGAAGAACCCGCTCCGACCGCCGCGCCCGGAGCACGCGCCGCGTCCAAGAACGCGGGGCCGGCCACCGCGCCCCGGTCGCCCGGGGCGGCCGAGTCCCCCGGGACACCGGCGGCCGGGCGCGGAGGCGCCGCGGCCCCCGGCGGCCCCGGCGCGCCCGGCGCCCTCGGCGCGCCCGGAACCGCCGTGGCCGAGCCGAAGGCCCCTACGGGCCCGCCCGGTGTCGGTCCGACGATGCTGACGCAGATCCCGGACGGTACGAAGCAGGCGTTCGTCGTCACGGGCGGGTCCCTGGACACCAGCAAGGCCACGGCCGTGTTCTACGAACGGGACGCCGCAGGGCGATGGCAGCGCAAGGGCGGCCCCTGGCCCGCCCACAACGCGCTGCGCGGCTGGACGGACGACCACTGGGCCGGTGATCTGCGCACCCCGATCGGTGTGTTCCGGCTCGGAGACGCGGGCGGCCGTCTGCCCGACCCCGGCTCGAAGCTGCCGTACGACCAGGACGAGCAGTTCGTCTCCCCGGGCACCGGCTTCCTCGGCGAACCCCTGGAGGGCTCGTTCGACTACGTCGTCGCCATCGACTACAACCGCATCCCCGGCACGACGCCCCTGAACCGGGAGAGGCCGCTCGGCGAGGACCGCGGCGGAGGCGTCTGGGTCCACGTCGACCACGGCGGCCCCACCCAGGCCTGCATCTCCCTGACCGCGGACGTCATGCGCGAGCTCCTGCGCGCCCTCGACCCGGCCAAGGAGCCCGTCATCGTCATGGGGCCGGCCGCCGAGATCGGCCGCTGAGCCGAGTCCTGACGGGCGCTGACAGCCGCTGTCGGCGCCCGTCAGCGTGCGGGCCGCAGGCTGTCAGGGCGGCCGGGCATCGTCGTGGTCATGGAGAACGACGACACCCGAGCAGGAGAACCTCCCATGAGCGCGCACCGCACCGAGCAGTCCCAGGCCGAGCTGGCCGAGTTCGTCACCCGCACGGCCACCGAGCACGCAATCCCCGGTGTCAGCGTGGGAGTCTGGGCGGACGGCCGCGAGACCTTCGCGAGCCACGGCGTGACCAGCATCGACAACCCGCTCCCGGTGGACGAGAACACACTCTTCCTCGTGGGCTCGGCGACGAAGACCTTCACGGCGACCGCGCTCATGCGGCTGGTGGCCGACGGCCGCGTCGACCTGGACGCACCGGTACGCCGCTACGTCCCCGAACTCGTGCTCGCCGACGAGAAGGCGGCCGCCGAGATCACCGTCCTCGACCTGCTCAACCACACCTCGGGACTCGACTGGAACCTCATCGTCGACACCGGTGACGGCGACGACGCGCTGGCCGCTTTCGTGGAGACGCTGGCGGACCTCCCGTTCATCGGTGAACCCGGCGAGCGCGCCTCCTACAGCCAGGCCGGATTCAACCTCCTCGGCCGGGTCCTGGAGAACGTCACGGGTCTGACGTACGCGCGGGCCGTCGCCTCGCTCCTGATCGAGCCGCTGGGCCTCACGAACAGCTTCTTCGGCACGGGCGAGGTCATGACCAGGCGCTTCGCCGTGGGCCACAACCCCGGCGAGGAAGGCAGTCCGGCCGTGGCGAGGGAATGGAGGCTCACCCGGACCGACAACCCCGGCGGCGGCCTCGCGACCTCCGCATCGGACGTCCTCGCCTGGGCGCGGTTCCACCTCGGCGACGGTCTCACGGAAGGCGGCGAGCGCCTTCTGCCCACCGAACTGCTGCACGCGATGAGGCGGCAGACGGTCGAGCTGCGCGCCAGCAACCTCGGCGACGGCTTCGGCATCTGCTGGTTCCTGCGCGAGGCGGGCGGCGTCCGTACTATCGAGCACGGAGGCTCGGTCAACGGCCAGTTCGCCGAGCTGGTGCTCGTGCCCGAGCGGAACTTCGCCGTCGTCGCCATGTCCAACGCCGGCCCGGAGGGCATCCCCTCCAACCGTTCGGTCGTCCGCTGGGCCCTGGAGCACTACCTCGGTGTCGTGGACGCGGACCCGGAGCCGCTGCCGTACGACGGGACGCGGGCCGGGACGATCGTCGGGGCGTACGAGAACGAGGCCATGACCCTCACCGTCGCCACCGACGGGGCGGAGGTGACCCTCGCGGCGGCGATCAAGCCCGAGATCCGGGAGTCGGCGGAGTTCGAGATGCCCGCGGACTACGAGCCGGCCGCCATGGGCCTGCTGCCCGGCGACGGCGACGAGTTCATCGTCACGGCCGGCGGGCTGGCGGGGCAGCGCGGCTACTTCTCCCGCGACACGAGCGGCGCCATAGCCGGCATCGACCTCGGCGGGCGGGTCTTCAACCGGGTTCCCACCGGCTCCGCGTGACGGCTCGTCCGGTCGGCCTCGCCCCCGCACGGAGGCCGGACGGGTCGGCGGACCCGCCGAGATTTCTTGGCCGGAATGCTCCGATCCAAGGCGGGGCGGTGCGTCATTTTCCGCCATGTACAGACGACTTCAGGTCACGTCTCGATCAGAATCGTCACTCTCCGGAGATCGCCGGTAACTTCATGCCGTCGCCGCCACACCAGGGGCACACGGCCCCCACGGGACTAGCGGTGACGAAGGACATCTCTTCACTTGACGACAGCGACCGACAGCTTCAAGGTCCAGCCGTACACGCAGCACTGCCAAGTGATCCACACCGAAGGCGCCCACGCGGTCATCGGCATCTCCCCGGGCAACGGCTACTTCTCCGCCCAGCGGGTGGCCGACCTCGCCGCCTGGGGACTCCGCAACTTCGAGCAGGTCGATCTCATCTACACCGACCTGCACGTCGACGACATGTTCGAGGCCCTCGGCTACCCGCCGGACGAGGCCCGCCGCAAGACGGTCAAGAACCTCCGCGGCGTACGCGCCAAGGTCAACAACGCCGTCGCCGCCACCGACCCCGGCGGCCAACGGCTCCGAGGGCGCCCCATGTCGGCGCTCCTCGACATCCCCGCCTACCGGCACCTGCGCAAACACCTGGACGACCTGCTCGCCACCGACGCCGAGTTCCTCGCCACGTGCGACCTGCTCGTCTCGGCCTTCCTCTCCTCCAAGGTCCTCGAAGGACAGACACCCACCGCCCGCCAGCGCGAGGTCTGTCTCCAGTACATCTGCGCCGAGGCCCCGCTCTTTCTGGACACCCCCGCGATCCTCGGTGTCCCGTCCTCCCTCAACTGCTACCACCAGCTCCTGCCGATGGCCGAACTCCTCTACTCACGGGGCTCCGGGCTGCGTGCCTCCCGCAACCAGGGCCACGCCATCGTCACCGCGATCCCCGGAGACCACGATGACCACTGACACGCTGATCGACTTTCCGTTCTCCGCCCGGGGCGACCGCCTGCCGCCGGAGATCGAGTCCCTGCGCGCCGAGCCGGTCAAGCGGGTCCGTACGATCGCCGGCGACGAGGCATGGCTGGTCTCCTCCTACGCGCTCTGCAAGCAGGTCCTCGAAGACCCGAGGTTCTCGCTCAAGGACACCTCCGCCCCCGGAGTGCCCCGGCAGTACGCGCTGACCATCCCGCCCGAGGTGGTCAACAACATGGGGAACATCACCGGCGCGGGGCTCCGCAAGGCCGTTCTCAAGGCCATCAACCCCAAGAACGACGGCCTCACCGACTGGATGCGCCGCCACGCCTCCGAGCTCGTCGACGAACTCCTCGCGTACGGACCGCCGGTGGACCTCCGCTCCCGGTTCACCAGCCCGTACGCGGAACACCTGCACTGCAGGATCCTCGGCATACCCGAGTCCGACGCACCGCGCCTCGCCGCCAGCCTGGACATCGCCTTCATGAACTCGGCCTGCCCCGTCACCGGCGCCCGGCTCAACTGGGACCGCGACATCGCCTATATGGTCGAGCGCCTCGACGACGCGGCGACCACCGGCCTCATGGCCGAGCTCGCCGCCCTGCGCGGGAACCCCGACTACGCCCATCTGACCGACGAGATGCTCGCCACGGTCGGCGTCACCTTCTTCGGCGCGGGCGTGATCTCCACCATGGGCTTCCTCACCATGGCCCTGTTCTCCCTGCTCCAGAACCCCGACGTCCGGGAGCGGCTCCGCAAGGAGCCGGAAAAGATCCCCGCCGCCGTCGACGAGCTGCTCCGGGTCAACCTCTCCATCGCAGACGGCCTTCCGCGCCTCGCCCTGGAGGACGTCACACTCGGAGACGTCGACGTACGGAAGGGGGAGCTCCTCCTCGTCCTCGTGGAGGCCGCCAACACCGATCCGGCGGTCTTCCCCGACCCGCACACGGTGGACATCGACCGGCCGAACGCCGGAACCCACCTCTCCTTCGGCGGCGGCGGTCACTACTGCCCGGCCACCGCGCTCGGCAAGCGGCACACCGAGATCGCCCTGGAGATCCTGCTCGACCGGATGCCCGACCTGCACCTCGCGGTGCCGCTCGACCAGCTCGTCTGGCGAACCCGCTTCATGAAGCGCATCCCCGAACGTCTGCCGGTCGCCTGGTGATCCCCGGGTGACCTGATCCGCACGCGCACGTACGCCGACCGCCGTCGCCCCCGGCCACCCGCCGGGGGCGACGGTGCGTCAGCGACGGGGTCGCATGTCACCGCCGTACACGGTCCGGTAGTCGGGAACGACGACACGGCTCGCGGGCGACTCCCGGTGCACCTGGCCGATCAGCCCGGACAGGTCCATCGTCGGGTCGGGCACCACGGGCCCGCGCAGCGGCGTCTCGAAGTCGTCCCAGTGGACCGGGACCACGACCGGCGGGAATCCCAGGGTGCGCAGCAGCCGGGGGACGTACCGGTGGGTCGCGGTGCTGGAGGGGACCGCGACCGTCGCCACGTCGGGCCGCAGCCCCTCGGCCGCCCGCTCGGCGAAGTCGCTCGCGCCCATCAGGAACACGGCGGGCCCGTCGGAGCCGGCCGTGACCTGGAAGGCGAGCGTGTCGCCCTCGGGCAGGTCGGAGATGGTCGCCGGAGCGGCGGCGGGCGGCGCCGTGAGCGTGCCCGGCGCGAAGTAGGAGTGCTTCCTGTTACGGCTGTGGAGGCTCGCCACCACCTCCACGGTGAGGCCGCCGCCGAAGTCGAGCACCTCACCGCCCTTGACCACGGAGATCTGGAGCGGGTCCACGCCGAAGGCCACCAGCAGATGGAAGGTCGTCTCGGTTCCCACCACACGGGCCCCGGTGGTCTTCGCGAGGTAGGGGACGTCGGCGATGTGGTCCCAGTGCGAGTGGCTGACGAGAATCAGCTCCGGGCGACCGGCGTACTCCCGTACGAGCGTGGGATCGGTCGCCGCGATCCGCGTGGCCGGGTCGAAGTCCCCGTCGAAGAGGCCGGTCCTGAAGCGGGTGAGATACGGGTCGAAGAGCACCGTGCGCCCGCCGGTGTCGATCCGCCAGCCGGACGTGCCCAGCCACCGAAGCGAGGCCGAGGCGTGCGCGGAGGCCTCGGCGCGATTCCGAGCGGCGGTGGCGGTGGCGGGGGAGGGGGTGCGGGCATGGGCCGTGGTCGGCAGAAACGGTAAGGCCGTGCCGATGGCGGCGCCCCGCAGGACGTTCCGCCGGGCGTACGCGTGCGTGTCGTCGGTCATCCCGTCAGAAGATCACCCGCCGCGTTCCGCTGTCCATCACCGGAACGCACGGACGCCCCCTCCGGCGAGGCGCGACGGGCCGCTACGGCCTGCGGCGGGGCTTGCCGGGCTTGCTGCTGCCGCGCTTGACGCTCTTCGAACCCTTGGCGCCCTTCGCACCGCCGGAACCGGCCCGGGGGCTCTTGTCGGCCGGCCTGCCGCTCTTCTCCGGACGCTTCGCCTTCGCCTTGGCCTTCGGCTGCGGCGGCGTCGCGGCGCGACCCCGGGTGCTGTTGACCGTCCGCCCGCGAACGATTCCGATGAACTCCTCCACCAGGTCCGGCGTCGGCTCCGCCTGCGGCCAGGAGAGCGCGACCCGCGACTCGGGGGTGTCCGACAGCGGCCGGTAGGTGAGGTCCTTGCGGTGGTGAAGGCGCGCGAGCGACTGCGGGACCACGAGCAGACCCACACCGGCCGCGACCAGCTCGATCGCGTCGGCCGTCGTCGCCGGGCGCTCGATCGCCGGCCGCCCCGGCGGACGGTCCCAGTCGAGTGTGTCGTCGAGCGGGTGCAGCAGGATCTCGTCCGCCAGCTCCTCGGGCGACACCTCCTCGACCGCCGCCACCACATGGTCCTTCGGAACCACGACCACGGTCGTCTCGGCGTACAGGGGGATCGCGCTGAGCTCCGTACGGTCGACCGGCATGCGCACGAGCCCGGCATCGGCACCGCCGGTCCGCAGCAGCTCGTCCGCCTCGGCGGCCGGCACCTGGACGAGGGTCAGCGGGACGTCCGGCAGGCGCTCGTTCCAGACCCGCACCCACTTCGTGGGCGTCACTCCCGGTACGTACGCGAGCCGGAACGAGGAGGGTTCTTCCTGGCCAGTCACCCCGCCAGGTTACCGGTCGTGGTCAGAGGTAGCTCACACGCTCGATACCCTTGACACCATGACGTCGCACCAGAGCGCCCAGACGATGAAGCCCGCGACCGCGGCGAAGAAGCTGGGTGTGTACCTCGAGGCCACCCCCGCCGACTTCCGGGAGGGTGTCGTCTCGCGCACCGAGCTGAACGCCCTGCAGACCGATCCGCCCGAGTGGCTCCGCGAGCTCCGGCGCAACGGCCCCCACCCGCGGCCGGTGATCGCGGCGAAGCTCGGCATCTCCATCTCCGGACTCGCCCGTGGCGGCATCACCGAGGCCCTCACCACCGAGCAGATCGAGGCACTGAAGGCGGACGACCCCGAGTGGCTCCAGAAGGAGCGCGCCACGCAGGCCGAGGTCCGCAAGGAAGCGGTCCGCATCAAGGAGATGCAGGCGGAGAAGGCGGCGAAGGCCGACCGCTCGGACTCCTGAGGCTGTTTCGCGCCGAGTGAGCGGTACGGCCCGCGCCGTCCCTCACCCGGCCAGGACCGGCACCAGCTCGGGACGCTTCGCCGTGCGGCCCTCCCCCGAGGAGCGGCCGCGCAGCCGTCTTCCGAGCCACGGGCCGAGGAAGCCCGCGACCCACCGCGCCTCGTCGAGCGCCCTGCGCGGGACGGACGGCGGGGGGCCCGGGCGCTCGGGCAGCGGACGGGTCCAGGCGTCGTCGCTGCCCGGAACCCCGAGGGCGTGGGCGACCGCCGCGGCGATCCGCTCATGGCCGAGCGGACTCGCGTGCAGCCGGTCGTCGCTCCACAGCCGGGAGTCCGTCACCACCGGGTGGTGGAAGGTCTCGGCGACCGCGACGCCGTGCCGCGCCGCCGCCTCACGGATGCGCTCGTTGAGCGCGAGGACGCGCGAGGCGAGCGGCCGGGCGAGCGGGATCACCCGCCCCGTGTCCGGGAACGTCACCGTCGCCACCCGCGCGCCCTGGGCCGTGAGCCGGGCGAACATCGCCTCCAGATGACCGGCCACCTCGTCCGCGTCGAACCGTGGCCGGAGGAGGTCGTTCATCCCGGCGACCACGGTGGCCACGTCAGGCCGCAGCGCCAGCGCCGGACCGAGCTGTTCGGAGCGGACCTGACCCGCGAGGCGGCCCCGTACGGCCAGATTGGCGTAGGTCAGTCCGGGGCTGCTCGCCGCCATCAGCTCCGCGAGCCGATCGGCGCAGCCACGGAGGCCGGTGGTGTCGTCGCCGTCCCCGAGGCCTTCGGTCTGACTGTCGCCCAGGGCGACATAACGCGTGTACGGGCCGGTGTGCATGGGCCTCTTGCTCCTCCGTGCGGCGGCGTGCCCTCAGCGGCACGCGTCAGAGGTATTCAACACCGTACCTATTCAATTCCGCGACTAGGTTCCCCGCTGGTCTCTCGGTGCGCGGACGAGGTCCCGGGCCCGCTGTCAGTGCCCGCTGCCAAGATCGTCGGATGACCTACCGTACCGAGGCCATCGCCGCCTACTGGGACTCCGCCGCCCCGAGCTTCGACGACGAACCCGACCACGGACTGCGCGCCGACCGCACCCGCGCGGCCTGGGCCCGGCGTCTCGAGACCTGGATGCCGCCCGCACCGGCCGACGTCCTCGACGTCGGATGCGGGACGGGTTCCCTCTCGCTGCTCCTCGCTTCGGCGGACCATCGGGTGACGGGCGTCGACCTGGCTCCGGGAATGGTGGAACAGGCGCAGGCCAAGTTCGCGGCGGCCGGCCTCGAAGGCCGGTTCCTGTCCGGTGACGCGATGGCGCCGCCGACCGGGGGCGAGCGGTTCGACGCCGTGCTGTCCCGGCACCTGCTGTGGACCCTGCCCGACCCCGAGGCCGCACTGCGCGCCTGGGTGAGCCGCCTGCGGCCGGGCGGCACGCTGGTCCTCGTCGAGGGGCGCTGGCGGGAGTCGGGGCAGAGCGGCGTCCCGTACGTCGCGGGTGCCGAGGCCCTGCCATGGCACGGCGGCATCGGCGCCGAGGGGCTGGCCGCGGCCGTCCGCCCGCTCGTCGCCCGCCTCCGCGTCGAACCCCTCGACGGAGCCGCGGACGACGACCTCTGGGGGAAGCGGGTGGACGACGAACGGTACGCCCTCATCGCCGAGGTGTGATCCGTCAGCGGCCCGGCATCACGCGGTAGCGGTGGAACGGACCCTCCTCGATGGGCAGTTCGGGGCGCCACGTCCTGAGCGCCTGGGCGGAGGGCGTGAACAGCGGCTCGGGGAGCCGGTCGAGCGCGGTCCACTCCCAGCGCAGGATCTTGTCCGGCTCCGCCACGGCAGGGGTGCCGCTGAAGGCCCGTACGACCGCCACCGCCGTCAGCCGGGTGAGCTCCGTCGAGGTGAGCGAGTCCAGCAGGATCCCGATGACCTCGACGTCGGCCGCGTCGGCCACGAGCGTGGTCTCCTCGGCGAGTTCACGCACCGCCGCCGACTCGATGGACTCGCCCGGATCCACCTTCCCGCCGGGCAGCTCCCACGCCCCGCTGGGATGCAGCCCCAGCAGAACCCGCCCGGCGTCGTCGGTCACCACGACACCGGCGCCGAGCGAGGCCTGGGCGGTCGGGGGCTGGGCGTTGCGCTGGGGCGGCTGGCCGGCGGGGGACATGTCGACTCCTCGTACGGATGCGGGGCATGGTGTCGCAAGCCAGCCAACACCATGCCCGCCCGGGGAACTCCTGGCGGCGAAAACGCGTCGACAGTGTCCCTCGGCACCCGGCAGAGTGGGCGCTCGTGACGAGCAGTGAACTGTGGACCCGTGCGACCGCCGACCGCTACGACGCCGAGGAGACCGAGATGTCCTCGGCCGCCGTGCTCGGACCGACTCTCGCCTTTCTCGCCGAGCTCGCCGGAGACGGCCGGGCGCTGGAGTTCGCCATCGGAACCGGACGAGTGGGCGTCCCGCTCCGGGAACGCGGCGTGCGGGTCGTGGGCATCGAACTCTCCGAGCACATGGCGGCGGTGCTGCGGCGCAAGGCCGACGAGAGCGCGCTCCCGGTCACCATCGGGGACATGGCCACCACGGTCGTTCCGGGCGAGTTCGCCCTGGTCTATCTCGTCTACAACACCATCACGAATCTGCTCACGCAGGACGAGCAGGTCGAGTGCTTCCGCAACGCCGCACGTCATCTGGAGCCCGGCGGCCGATTCGTCATCGAGCTGGGCGTGCCGCCGCTGCGGTCCCTGCCACCCGGCCAGGTCGCGGTGCCGTTCGACGTCTCCGAGCGGCATCTGGGCTTCGACACCTTCGACCTGGTCGAGCAGATTCTGGTCTCGCACCACTTCACCCGTGACGGCGACGACGGCCGCTACCGTCGTGGCAACTCCCGGCACCGGTACGCCTGGCCGGCGGAGCTCGACCTGATGGCACGGATCGCCGGGCTCGAGCTGGAGCGCCGCGTCGCGGACTGGGACGGGGCGCCGTTCGTCCAGGACTCCCCGAAGCACATCTCCGTATGGCGCAAGCCGGCCTGAAGCCGGCCGCCGGGCTCCACGCCGCTGCGCCGGGCGCCGGGCTCCGCGACGCTGCGCCGGGCGCCGGGTCGCGGAGTCATGCTCGGCGTCCCGGCCGGCGATCAGCCTGCGGGCTTCTGGGCGTCTGGGTGGCTGCCCCGGAGCCGGCGGAGCGCGAGCAGTCCGCCGACCCCCGGGATGGCGGCGAGCCATCGGGCGCCCGACGGGGCGGCGCCGGGAGCCGGCCAGGCCGCCGCGATCGTGACCAGGTAGGCGGTCCCGTGAAGCGGCCCGACGAGGGATGAGACCGCGGGCGCGTGCGCGGTGAGCAGGTTGGCCAGCAGGGCGACCAGGGAGGCCGCCTCCGCGGCGGCGGCGATACGAAGGACGCGCACGGTCGTCACGCCCCCGTCGTCGAGCCGGGCCGGACGATCATGAGGACCACGACGACCGCCCACAGCACGTTGAAGACGCCCGTGAGCATGGCCAGCCGCGCCGCAGTCGCGCGCGAGGCCGAGTCGCCGGGGCCTCCGGCGGTCTCGGCCCCGTCCAGCATGCGCCGCTGGCCGGGGAGGATCGCGAGGATCAGGACGGCGGCGGCGATCGCGGTCAGCACCAGCGAGGTGATCAGCCAGACGTCGGTGAGGACGCCGAGCTGGATCGCCGTGGCGATGCCGAAGACCGGGACGGCGACGCCGGCGACGGCGTAACCCCGGCAGATCCGGTGCAGCAGCGCGGCGACCGAGGAGGTCTGCCGCGCGTAGCGGGGGAAGAGCGAGGCGGCGACGGTGATCGGCCCGACCACCAGAATCGCCGCGAGTACGTGTATGGACAGCAGCAGCTTGGTCACTGCGAGCCCCCTCCAGCCGATGCGCTATATGTTGGCTGCCAATAGATAGCACGGCTACTGCTTCATTGAGTAGGCTGCCTACCTATGAGGGCTGATGCGGTGCGAGGGCACCTCGACGGACTGCTGCTGGCCGTGCTGGAGCCGGGGCCGCTGCACGGGTACGCGATCATCACAGCGGTCCAGCAGCGCAGCGGAGGCGTGCTCGACCTGCGCACGGGCACGATCTATCCGGCGCTCAACCGGCTGGAGCGCATCGGTCTGCTGAGCAGCAGCTGGGACGCGACCGGCGAACGCCGCCGACGCTGCTACGAACTCACCGACGCCGGGCGCGGAGCGCTCGCGGGGGAGCGGGCGGCCTGGCGCGAGTTCACGACGGCGATCGGCTCGGTCCTCAACCCCGCCGCCCCGCCCAGGCCCGCGACATGAGGGCGCGCAGGGACGTGGACGACTCCACCGATCCCACCGACATCACCGATCCCACCGGCTCCATCGACCCCACCGACTCCGTCGGCTCGGCGGACCCGACGGACTCCGGGGACCCGATCGACGCGTTCGCCACGGAGCTGCGCGGCGCGCTCCACGGTCCGCGCCGCATCATGGAGCGCCTCGTCGAGGAGGTGCGCGGCGGGCTGTCCGACGCCGTGGAGGCGTACACCCGCGAGGGAACGCCCTACGGGGAAGCGGTCCGCGAGGCGGTACGGGAGTTCGGGACGCCCGCCGAACTCGCCCCCGCCTGCCAGCGCGAACTGACGATCGCCCAGGCCCGCCACACGGCGCGCTCCGTCGTCCTCGTGGCCCCGCTGCTCCTCGCCTGCTGGTACACCCTCGTCACCACGGGGACCGGCCCGGACGGGCTGCTGCCCCGTACGGCTCAACTGCTGGCCGTCGTCGCGGGCGCCGCCGCCCTGCTCGCCGCGAGCGCCCTGGCGGCCACGGGCACACTCGCCCGCCGCCTGCCCACCCCGGAGCGACTCCCGCTCCTGGTCGCGTGGACGGGCACGACGGCCACGGTGTCCATGGCGCTCGCCGCCCTCTCGCTGGCCGTCGCGTCCTTCATGACCGCACAGTGGCCCCTGATCGCCCTGGCGTGCGGCCTCGCCGCGGCCTCCCACGCCCTGACGGCCTCCTCGGCCCGCGCCTGCCGCCGCTGCGCCCGGCTGCCCGCCTGACCGCCGCGCCCCGGTGTCCGAGCGCCTCAGACTCCGGCGGTCAGGGCGTCAGTCACCCGCACCTCCAGCGGTGCGCGGAACGAGAGCAGGTCCAGGACGGGCGGAGGCGGCGCACCCGGGGTGAGCCGGAGACCCGGGAGACGGCCGGCCGCCGCCTTGAGGGCCACCGCCGCCTCCGTACGGGCAAGGGAGGCGCCCGGGCAGCGGTGGCGGCCCGCCCCGAACGACAGATGATGGCGGACGTTGGCCCGCGAGGGGAGCAGCCGGTCCGGGGCGTCGAAGACCTCGGTGTCGGATCCGCTGCCCATGAGCATCAGCAGCAACTCGGCGCCGGCGTCGAGCCGTACGCCGCCCAGCTCCACCGGAGCCGCCGTCACCCGGCGCCAGGTGGTCACGGGCGGCTCCCGGCGCAGCACCTCCTCGACCCACGCCTCGGCCAGCCCCTCCTCGTGTGCCAATCGCTGCCACAGGCCGGGTTCGGCGAGCGCGTTACGCAGCACCGTCGCGATGAGCTGACCGGTCGTGGACTGTCCGGCGATGAAGACGAAGAAGCAGGCGCCGACCGCCGTATGCACGTCCACCGCCTCGCCGTCGGGCAGGCGGTGGCGGGCGAGCGCCCCCACGAAGCTGTCCGGCGCCGCCTTCCGGTCGACGACGACCGACGTCAGCCACTGGTGGAACTCGCCGACGAGCGCGGCGAGTTCGACCTGCCGCTCCGGATCCGGCCGACCGTAGAAGAGCTCCAGAGAGGCGTCGCTCCAGCGCACCAGCGTCACGGGGTCCAGATCGTCGATCCCCAGGAGCTCCATCATGACCCGGCAGGGCAGGGTGTGCGCGAACGTGCCGAAGAGGTCGCCGGAACCCCGTGCGTCGAGCTCCGCCCGTACGCTGTCGAGGAGTTCGCCTGCGATCCGCCCGATCACCGGCACCGCCGCGGCGACCCGCTGGGCGTTGAAGAACCGCGTCACCACACGGCGCAGCCCGGCGTGGCTCTCGGTCGCGTTGTTGGCCAGGGCGGGCCGCAGCCGGAATCCCGCGCGGGCGAGGAGCCGCAGCGCCGGCACGGTCAGCGGCGTGACCGCGTGCTGAGCGTTGTCCGGCCGGAACGCCTCCGGATCGAGCAGCACCCGGCGGATGTCCTCGTACCGGCTGACCAGCCACAGACCGGTGGCGGCGTCGTGATGGACCGGCGCCTCGGTCCGCAGCGCGTCCAGCCAGGGGTAGGGATCGGCGACGAACTCCTCGCCGAACAGGTCGAGCAGTTCGAAACGGCCGACGGGACCACCGAACCGGTCGCGCAGCGGACTCGGCGCGGGCGCGGAGCCGGTCCCGCCACCGTACGGGCAGGGGCCGGCCGGACCCGTCGGAGAAGCGGGCCCGGGCCCGCCGGGGGCGGATGTCACGCTCGCGGACGCTAGCACGCGACCGCACGCCTACCGGTCGGTCTGTGCGAGGGATCACGCGGGGATCCGCGCAGGCCAGAGGCAGTGCCATGACGCCAGGGCGCCGGCCCCGCACACCCCGGGACCGGCGCCCTCGTCCGTCACCCCCGGGTCAGGAGCCCGTCAGGACGACAAGCCGCTGCGTCGCCCGGGTCATCGCGACATAGCGGTCGACCGCTCCCTCGACACCCCTGCCGAACGCCTCCGGGTCGACGAGGACGACCAGGTCGAACTCGAGACCCTTCGACAGTGCGGGCGTCAGCGAGCGGACGCGGGACGTCTCACGGAAGGCGGGGTCGCCGATGACACAGGCGGTCCCCTCGGCATGCCCGGACAGCCACTCGTCGAGGATCGCGTCGCGGTCCGCGACGGATCCGTGGCCGACGGGCACGCCGCTGCTGCGGACGGAGGCCGGCACGTTGGCGTCCGGAAGCGCGGCCCGGATCGCCGGCTCCGCCTCCGCCATGACCTCCTCGGGCGTGCGGTAGTTGATGCCCAGCGAGGCCACCTCGATCCGGTCGAACCCGATCTGCTCCAGCCGCTCCTCCCACGACTCCGTGAACCCCTGCCGGGCCTGCGCACGGTCGCCGACGATGGTGAAGCTCCGGGACGGGCAGCGCTGGAGCAGCATCTGCCACTCCGCGTCGGTCAGTTCCTGGGCCTCGTCCACGACGATGTGCGCGAACGGACCCACGAGCAGGTCCCGGTCGGTGCCCGGCAGTGCGGTCTCGTCGATCAGGCTGTCCTGGAGGTCCTTCCCGCGCAGCATCCGCACCGCGCCCTCGCTCTCGTCGCCGGCCTGGTCGATGTCGGCGGTCGTGATGATCTCGTCGATCACCCGGGCCATCCGCTCGCGCTCGGCGGAGACGGCGGCCTGGTGCTGCCGCTTGCGCCGTGCCGCCTCCGGGTCCCCGAGCCGCTGCCGCGCCGCGTCCAGCAGCGGCAGGTCGGACACCGTCCAGGCCTGGGCGTCAGCGCGCCGCAGCTTCCGCACGTCGTCGGGACCCAGCCACGGGGCGCACATGCGCAGGTAGGCGGGGACCGACCAGAGATCCCCGACGAGGTCGGTCGGTTCGAGCAGCGGCCACGCGCCATGGAGGGTGTCGGCCAGTTCCTGGTCGTTGCGGAGCGATCTCTGGAACACCTCGGGTGCGACGTCTCCGTCGAACTTGCCCAGCAGGATCGTGGTCAGCTCATCCCAGATCAGGTCACGCGCCTCGTTGTGCGGGGTAACCGGGTCCGGTGCCGCGAACGCCTCGGCCCAGTCGTCGGCGCTCAGCCAGAAGTCGGCCCAGTCGGTTGTGACGTTCATGCCCTCGCGGGGCGGCTCCTCGTAGAACGCGACGGCCTTCTCGATCGCCCTCACCATGTCCGCGGACGACTTCAGACGAGCCACCTCGGGGTCGGTCTCGGCCGACGCCCGGGCGCCCTCCGCGACGAGGTCGCGCACGGTGCAGGTCTGCACGCCCTCCTCGCCGAGACTGGGGAGCACGTCCTCCACGTAGGACAGGTAGGGCTGGTGGGGCCCGACGAACAGCACGCCGCCGCGGCGGTGGCCGAGACGCGGGTCGGAGTAGAGGAGATGCGCCGTGCGGTGCAGGGCGACGACCGTCTTCCCCGTACCGGGGCCGCCGTCGACGACGAGTGCCCCGCGGGATCCCGCCCGGATGATGGCGTCCTGGTCCGCCTGGATGGTGGCGAGCACGTCGCGCATCCGGGGCGACCGCGTGGCGCCCAGGCTGGCGATGAAGGCGGACTGGTCGTCGAGCGCGGCGTGCCCTTCGAGCCCGTCGGCCGTGAACACCTCGTCCCAGTAGTCGCTGATCCGGCCGCGGGTCCAGCGGTACCTGCGACGGCTCGTCAGGCCCATCGGGTCGGCGTGCGTGGCCGCGAAGAACGGCGCGGCCGCGGGGGAGCGCCAGTCGAGCAGCAGCCGGCGCCCCTCGCTGTCGGTGAGGCCGAGCCGTCCGATGTACACGGGCTCCGGGTCGTCGGCGGCGACGACGTGCCCGAGGCACAGGTCGAGGCCGAAGCGGCGCAGGGTGCGCAGGCGGTTGCTCAGCCGGTGGATCTCCGCGTCCCGGTCCATCGCCTCGCGGCCGACGCCGCCGGGCGCCTTCCGTGTGGCGTCGAGGCGCTCGGACAGTTCGGCGATCGTCTGCTCCAGGCTCTCCGCGATCGCCACGAAGTGCTGCTCGTCACGGCCGATCAGCGCCGGGACGGCCTTGGCGGAGAGGTGGCCGGAAAGGTCGAACGCACTGTGGGGCAGGGCGGTCACACGCACTGGGTGAATCTCCTATGTCCGCAGGTGGCTGGCTTAGATGGGCGATTGTGCGGCACCACCGGGGCCTTGCCGCAAGCCCCCCTGTGCGCTATAAGTTGAGAGTGGCGGGGAGTGAGTACACCTCCCCGCCCCCATCGCCCGCGGAGTCCGGGCAGCCTCACACCTCCCGCAGCGTGCGGACAGACGCGCCCCACGATGTGCCCGGGAGGTCGAGAGCCGATGATGACACCACAGGGCGGCGGCGGGGTGGACTCGCAGTGAGCGACAGGACGGCGCTCTCCCTGCGCATCGTCGGCAGCGACCTGCCGGGACGGACCTGCGGCGACCACCAGGACGTGCACGTCGCGGTGCAGCGCGGGCGCGAGCCGGAAGGCGCGGTGCCCGCGGACGCCGCCGAACGGTGTGGGAGTTCACGGTCGAGACGATGCTCGCGCCGGACGGGACGCGGGACTTCCGCGGGCCGTACGTGCAGGGCCGGCGCGGCGCCCGCTTCCTCTACCTCACCTGGGGCGAGGTACCAGCAGGAGGAGCGTTCACGATGTTCCGCCGGGCCGGACTCCTCCTCGGCGACCTCCCCGCCCAGGCCGTGGAGCGAGGCTCCGCCGAAGCACGGCTCGGCCTGACCGACGCCTGCGGCATGCCGCTCTGTGCCTCGGTGCGCCCGCCGCGCGTCCGCTGGACGACCCGCTGACCGTCCGGCCGCTCCGGAGTGCGGGGCGTGACCCCCTCCCGTACGCTCGCCGACAGACGGCGAACACACCAGGGAGTGCGCTCATGTCCGGACAGTTCGAGGCGACGACGGACGTGAACCGTCCCATCGAGGAAGTCTTCGCGTTCCTCGCCGACGGCCGCAACGACCCCAAGTTCAGCCCCCGGGTGCAGAGGATCGAGCGCGTCCCCGACACGCCGACGGCCGTGGGCACCGTCTTCCGCAGCACGGTGAAGGACGCCGGGATGAAGACGGGGCGCGAGTTCCGCATCACCGAGTTCGACGCACCGCACCGGATCCGCTGGGCCGAGATCTCGAAGAACATCGTCACGGCCGCCGAGGGCGGCTACGACCTCGAACCACTCCCGAACGGCGGAACCCGGGTCAGGATCTTCAACGTCCTGGAGGGCCACGGACTCGGCAAGCTGCTCGTCGGCCTCGCGCTCGGCGCGGCCCGCAAGGACGCCGACGCGTTCGGCCGCCGCATCAAGGCGGCGGCCGAGGCGTCGTGACCACGTCCCGTTCCTCACGTTCAGGTACGTGAGCACCGTGGATGTGTGACGCACGCTCAATGTTGTCGGCCCGTTCGCCGGGTGTCCGGTGGTCCGATGCGGGCCGGGTCGGGCCGCGCACGTACCGTAGGGGATCGCGGGCGGCCGTGCGCCGCCCCGAGCAATCGACGACCAGGAGCCCCCGCACCGTGATCGCCCGCGCATCCCGTCCCCTCCGCAGCGCGCTGTCGGCCCTGACCCTGGCCGGCGTGCTCGCCGCCACGGCGGTCGGATGTACCTCGTCCGGCGACGGAGGTGACGGCGACTCCGCCCCGCCCGCGCCGCCGTCCTCGTCCCCCGGCGCGGTCGTCCCGCCCGAGCCCCACGTCGGGTTCGACTACCAGATCGGCGGGCCGTACCCGCCGCCCCCCGGAGTCGGAGCGGTCTCCCGTGACCGCACGGCGAAGCCGGCCGACGGGCTCTACAACATCTGCTACGTCAACGCTTTCCAGGCCCAGCCGGACGCCACCGAGTGGTGGCAGGATCACCACCCCGACCTGCTCCTCCGGAGCCCCTCGGGCGAACTGGTCGTCGACCAGGACTGGGACGAGGCCCTCTTCGACATCTCCACCCCCGCCAAGCGGCAGCGTCTCGCCGCGATCGTCGGCGCGTGGATCGACGGCTGCGCCACCGCCGGGTACCAGGCGGTCGAGGCCGACAACCTCGACTCGTACGAACGCTCCCAGGGCCGTCTCACAGCCGAGCACGACCTCGCCTTCGCCCGGCTGCTCGTCGGCCGCGCCCATGCGGCCGGACTGGCGATCGGACAGAAGAACGCCGCCGAACTCGCGCCGCGGGGCCGGGACATCGGCTTCGACTTCGCGGTCGCCGAGGAGTGCGGCCAGTACGACGAGTGCGCACCGTACGCGACCGCCTTCGACAACCGCGTGCTGGTCATCGAGTACGAGCCGGAGGGCCTTTCCCGGGCGTGCGCGCGCTGGGGCGGCACCCTCTCCATCGTGCAGCGGGACACCGACGTCCGCCCCGCGGGCGCGGACGGCTACGTCCGCGCGACCTGCTGACGAAGGCTGGGATCGGCTGTTCGGCCGGATGCTCTGACGCCGGGCAGGGGTACGCCCCCGGACCGGCCCGTGTGACACGGCCGGTCCGGGGGCGCGGGGGCGTCAGGAGAGCTTGCCGTCGTAGTCCGGGAGCTTGAACGTCCGCTCGGCGTGACCGCCGACGAAGTCGGTGGGCCGGTTGCCGATGTTCGCGATGATCGTGTAGCCCCGCGCCTCGATCTCGGCGCGCTTGGCCGTCTTGTAGGTGCTGACCTCGTCGAAGAGGTCGGGCAGGCTGCGCACGTAGAGCCCGGCCACGGGGTAGCCCACGGCCTTCAGGTTGTACTGGGTCAGCGCGTGGATGATGCCGGGGCGCGCGGTGACGAAGAAGACGGCCACGCCGCGGGAGTGCGCGTACTGCGCGAGGTCGCGGACGTCCTGCACGGCCGGCGTCGGCAGGTGCAGGAAGAAGTGGAAGTCCGTCTCCAGCGACGTGTTGTCGATGTCGAGGACGATCGCCTGCTTCTCACCGCCGGCGTTCGAGCTGCGCTGCTTGATGTACGGCCGGGCCTGGTCGACGACCGCCCTGACGTCGCGCCGCCAGGTGCCGTAGTCGACACCGGCGAGGTCGGCGACCCCGCCCGTGGACGCTGCGGTCACGGCGGCGGGAGCCGCCGCGGGCGCGGACGCCGCGGGCGTGGCCATGGCGGTGGCCGGGGACGCGACCAGGATGCCGACGGCCGCGGCGGCGGACAGGGCCGTTCTGGCGCGGAGGGTGTGGCGATGCATGTGGGGGATCTCCTGTGGACGAAGGCACGTCCGGTGGGACGCGCCTGGGCGAACACGACGGTTTGGCATGTTCGCGACTAGATTCACGCTTGCGCGACGCCATGTCTACCGGCCGGTAGGAAATTCCTCGTTCACACGCGGTTAACGCACAACTCCCGCCCCGCGCACGGTTCCTGCACCTTCCGCATCCTCGCCGCCCGCCTCCGCGTTCCCCGGCCCGTCGCGGTCGCCGCTGACCGCCCGTGCCCGGTACCGCCCCGGCGTCGTTCCGAACTCGCGGCTGAAGGCGTGCGAGAGCGCGTACGGGGTTCCGTAGCCGACCCGGCGGGCGATCGCGGCCAGGGAGTCCCCGGTGTCGCGCAACGCGGCGGCCGCCAGGGTCAGCCGCCACCAGGTGAGGTACGCCATCGGCGGCCTGCCCACCAGGGAGGCGAAGCGCCGCGCCAGCGTGGGGCGCGAGACCCCCGCCTCCGCGGCCAGCCGCTCGTTGGTCCACGCGGCGGCCGGGTCGGCATGCAGCGCACGGAGCGCGGCGGCGGTCACGGGGTCTCCCAGGGCCGCCGACCACGCGCCGCCGTCGCCCCGGTCCACCCACGCCCGGATCATGTAGACGAGCAGGAGGTCGACGAGGCTCGGGACGGCGACACCCGATCCGGGGCGCCCCGCGGTCAGCTCGCCGCCCAGCAGGCCGATGGCGGACCTCAGTTCGGGATGGTCCCCCACCCGGTTCGGCAGATGTACCACGGTGGGCAGTTCCGCCAGGAGCGGGTGGACCCGGCTGTGGTCGAGGCGGTACTTGCCGCACAGCAGCTCCACTCCTCCTGGCACCGGCCGGGCCAGCCGGCGCGGCCCCGGCGGGCCACCCGTCCAGTGCTCGAACGGCATGGCCCGTGCGACGGTCGCCGCGTCGGCGGGGGAGTCGGCGATCACATGCCCCGTACCGTGGGGCAGCAGGACCGCGTCGCCCACGCCGAGGGAGACCGGTGGGCCACCGTCGGGCAGCAGCCAGCAGCCGCCCTCCAGCACCACATGGAAGCCCGCGCCGTCGTACGGAGCCAACCGCGCGCACCAACTCCCGCCCACCCGAACCCGCTCGGACGCCGCCTGCCCCGTGCGTACCGCCGCGATCGCGTCGCTCACCACATCCATGACGGCCACTATCCCTGGCATCACCTGTGAGACGCACACGTATGCACGGGAGCAGTGCGCGCATTGAGAGCCTCAGTGAGGTGTCCTTAGGGTCGGGGACATGAACACCACGCAGAGCCCGCAACGCATGATGCTGGGAGACGTCGAGGTCATCCGGGTCGTCGAATGGCGAGGCGCGTTCGCCCCGGCCCGAGGCCTGGTCCCCGATTCAGGCGCCGAGGTGTGGCGCGACAACGCGGAGTGGCTCGCCCCGGACCACTGGGAACCGGAGCGCGACAACGCCGTGATGGCGCTGCAGACCTGGGTCCTCCGCAGCGCCGGGCGGACCGTCCTGATCGACACCGGAGTCGGCAACGGACGCGAGCGGCCCGGCTCGCCCCAGTTCCACCACTGGCAGGGCGACTTCCTCGGCGGCCTGGCACGCGCCGGCATCCGGCCCGAGGACGTCGACATCGTCGTCAACACCCACATCCACGCCGACCACGTCGGCTGGAACACCACCGACGCCGCGGGGGAGTGGGTCCCGACGTTCCCCCGCGCGCGCTACCTCGTCCCGGCTGCCGACGACGTCCACTTCGGCCCGGACAACATGGGGGGAGCCGGTCGGCACCCCGACGACCGGCTTGTGTACGACGACAGCATCGCGCCCGTGCACCGCAGCGGCCAGGCGGTGCTGTGGGAGGGCACCCACCGCATCGACGAGCACCTGACCCTGGAATCCGCACCCGGCCACACTCCCGGCTCCGCCGTGCTGCGGCTCGACTCCGGCGGCGACCGCGCGGTCTTCGTCGGCGACCTCCTGCACAGTCCGGTACAGATCCTCAGGCCGTCCTGCAACAGCTGCTTCTGCCTGGACCCGGACGAAGCCGTCAAGAGCCGCCGGCGCGTCCTCGAACGGGCCGCCGCCGAAAGGGAACTGGTCGTCCCCGCCCACTTCAACGGCACCGGCATCGTGGAGGTCCGGCGTGAAGCCGACGGCCTCTCCGTCGCACCGTGGCCGGTCGGCGACGCGTCGTCCGTCCCCGTGTGACCGAGCCCGCCGAACAACGAGAAGGGGGTGGGTTCAGCCCGCAACGACTGCGCCCACCCCCCTTCCGCCGACGACTCAGCCGGCTGCCTTGTACGCCGCCCTCAGCTTCGCCACCGCACCCGTCAGATCACCCGTCAGGAGCAGGTGGTCCGCCTCGGCGAACGGCTTCGCCGTCGCCTCCGTGACGTTCTCCCCGATCTTCCGCTGGACGATCGACCGGGCCTTGCCGAGCAGAACCCTGCCTTCTGCCGAGGTCCCGTGGCCCGTCACCTGGAGCACCTTGGCGGCCACGCCGATCGCCCGGAGAGCCGAGTCCCCACCGACCGGAGCCGCCGTGAGCGTGGTCAGCCCCCAGCCGTACGGGAACTGGGGATCGTACGCAGTGTCGCCGACGTTGACCGGCAGCTGCGCCTCGGACTTCGGCCAGGTGACCGGGAGCTGCCCGGTGAACGGACGCACACCGTAGAGGACGTCCGCGACGCCGTCGCCCTCCGTGCCCGGCAGCCACGAGGCGACCAGGGCGTCGATCGCGCCGAGCCGGTCACCGATGAGCTGGGGGCGGCCGGAGACCACCAGGACGGCGCACGCCATCGCGGCGCAGACCTTGTCGACGGCCGCCTTGTCGGCGGCGGTCAGTTCGAGGTCGTGACCGTTGCCCACGTCACCGAACCCCTCCGCGTACGGTGTCTCGCCGACGACGACCACGCCGACGTCATAGCCGTCCGTGGTGGCCGAGGCGTCCTTGGAGTACGCGATCTCCGCGTCGGGCGCCGCCTTCCGCATCCCTTCGAGGATCGTCGTACCGGGAGTCGTCCGCCCCGGCGAACCCTGCCAGCTGATCGTCCAGCCGCCCGCCTGGTTGCCGATGTCGTCGGCGTTGGAGCCGGCGACGTACACCTTCTGCGACTTCTCGAGCGGCAGCACCCCGCCCGCGTTCTTCAGCAGCACCTGGGACTTGGCGACGGCCTCCCGCGCCACCGCACGGTGCCCGGCGGAACCGATCTCCCCGAGGTGGGAGGTGTCGGCGTAGGGCTGCTCGAAAAGGCCCAGCCTGAACTTCTGCGTCAGGATCCGCGCCACCGCGTCGTCGATCCGCGCCTGTCCGACGCGACCGGCCGCCACCTCGTCCTTGAGGGTCCGGGTGAAGTCCTGGTAGTTCGTCGGCACCATGATCATGTCCAGCCCGGCGTTGACCGACGTCCGTACGTCGCTCGGGTAGTCGCCCGGGATCTGGTCAATGGCCTGCCAGTCGCTGATCACGAACCCCTCGAAGCCCATGCGCTCCTTCAGGACACCGTTGATCATCTCCGCGTTGGCGTGCATCTTCACCGGCCCCCGGTCGTCGCCCAGGACGTCGAGCGAGGAGTACGAGGGCATGACCGTGCCCGCCCCGCGCTTCACCGCCTCGGCGAACGGCGCGAGATGCACCGCCTCCAGCTCCTCCCGGGTGACCTTCGTGACGCCCTGGTCGATCGTGTACGAGCCGGTGGCCGAGGACCCGAACTCGGTTCCGCCGTCGCCCACGAAGTGCTTCGCGCTGGTCAGCACCTTGTCGTTCCGGTCCAGGTCCCGGCCGTCAGGCGCGCCCTGCATCCCGTTGATCACGGTCTCCATGGCGGTCACCAGGGCGGGGTCCTCGCCGAACGCCTCGTAGGACCGGCCCCAGCGCTCGTCGCGCGTGACACACAGGCAGGGCGCGAAGTCCCACGGGATGCCCGTGGCCCGGACCTCCTTCGCCGTCACGGCACCCGTCCGCTCGGCGATCTTCGGGTCGCGCGACGCGCCGATGCCGATGTTGTGCGGCATGATCGTCGAACCGACGACGTTGTTGTGCCCGTGCACCGCGTCCACGCCGTAGATCAGCGGGATCTGGAAGCGGGTCGCCCGCGCGCGCAGCTGGTACGAGTCGATCATCTTCGCCCATGCTGCGGGCGTGTTGGGCGAGGGCACCGACCCGCCGCCCGAGAGCAGCGAGCCGAGGTCGTAGGAGGCGATGTCGCCCGGCGACCGCAGCGCGTTCCGCTCGGCCTGTGTCATCTGACCGGCCTTCTCCGCGAGCGACATCCGCCCCAGCAGATCGGCGACCCGCTTCTTCACCGGAAGCTTCGGGTCCAGGTACGGCAGACCATGGGCGTCCACGACGACGAGCGGGTTCTCCGAGGGGGCCTTGGCGCCCGTCACGCTCAGCGTGAGCGGGATCGTCTCGGCCGACTCCGCGGACCGGTCCTTCTTCGTGAGCACGGCGATCGAGCGGGAAGCGCCGGAGGCCGTGCCGGCCGGGAAGGTGAGGGTGCCGGTGACCGGCGTGTAGTCGGCGCCGGGCCGTGCGCTGCCACCTTCGGTCGCGTACGTGACGGTGACCGGCTCGGCGAGCGGGGTGGAGCCCGTCGTGGCGACGGAGACCTTCACCTGGGCGGTACCGCCCTCGCCCACCGGGTGGACGACGGCCTCGGTGACGACCTTGGTGTTCAGGGCCGGTTCGGCCTTGCCGTAGAGCTCCACGCCGTCCAGGGCGAACGTGCCGGGGGAACCGGGCGGCAGGGTGAGGGCGTACCCCCACATCCTGTCGAGCCCGAGGACCTGGTCGATTCCGCCCACCGGCTGGTAGTCGGCGCGGTACTGGAAGTCGGAGAACGGGATCTCGACGAGGTGCCAGCCCTCCCAGTCGTCCGTGAACGAGGTGGTCCACAGCTCGGACGCCTCGCCGTTCGCCCCGCCGTCCTTGAGCTCGAAGTGGATGCGCTTGCCCGATCCGGGCGGCAGGGGAGCGGTGTTCTGGCCGTACCACCAGAAGCGGATGCCCTTGGAGGCGGTCCAGTCGTGCGCGGGCCTGTCGAAGGCGAAGTCGTGGGTGAACCCGCCCCAGCCGCTGATGTCGTAGTCGCCTTCGAGAACCTTGGCGCCCTCCGGGGCGTCCGCCCGCTCGGCGATCCGCAGCTTCGGCGGGTCGTCGGCGTCACTGCCCCAGGTGAAGAGGCCCTCCGCGGGCGGGTCGGCGAAGGGGATCTCCCCTTCGAACCGGTCGACGGCCACCGGCGGGGGCGGCGGCTCGTCGGCGGCGGCGCTCGGCAGGGCTCCGGTGAGCAGAGTGCCGAGCAGAGCGGTGACGGCGATCACCGCCGTGGATCGTGGCATTGCGGCTCCTTGTACGGGACTGGGACGTACGGGGGCTGGGACGTACAGGGACAGGGGCAGGCCGGGACGCCGGGACCGGGACGTACCGGATCGGGGGCGCTCGAGGGCGTACGGGCGCAGGCAGGGACCCATGCGTCGGACCTACGGCGACGGCCGGAGCCGGTCCGGCCGCGGCCCGGCTGGACGCGGGGGCCTGCGCCCCGGCTCATCCGGGCGTGTGCGTGTGCGTCGGCGTGGGCGCGGACCTGGGCGTGGGCGCGGAGCGCCGGATCACGAGTTCGGTGGGCAGGACGACCGGCTCGCGGGGCATCGGTTCGCCCCCGAGGCCGGCGAGAAGCATCGCGGCGGCCGTCTCGCCCATGCGGCGCATGGGCTGGCGGATCGTGGTCAGCGCCGGTTCGGTGTGCCGGGCCATGGGGATGTCGTCGAAGCCGACGACGGCGACGTCGTCGGGGACGCTCCGCCCGGCCTCCCGCAGAGCCCCCAGGACGCCCGCCGCGATGAGGTCGTTGTGCGCGAAGACGCAGTCGAAGTCCCAGCCCTCGGCCAGCGCCCGCCGGACCGCGTGGAGGCCCGTGTCCTCGGTGAACTCGCCCTCGACGACCAGTTCGGCGGGCAGGACGTCTCGGAACCCGTCCAGCCGGTCGCGTACGCATCCGAAGTCGCGACGGCCGGTGACGACGAGCGGGCGGGTACGGCCCGAGGCGCGGAGATGGTGCGCCGCAGTCGCGCCTCCGGCCCGGTTCGTGGTGGCGACCGAGGGGAACGCGGGGTGGTGGCCGCGGTCGTCGATGAGCACGACGGGCAGTCCCCGCCGGTGCATCGCCGTGATCGTGTCGAGGGTGCCATCCGGCTCGACGACGAGAAGCCCGTCGAACGCCCTCGCCGAGACCTGGCCGGCGAAGTGGCTGACGGACTCGGCGCCCCGGTTGCAGGTGAAGAGCAACAGGCCGTATCCGGCGGCCTCGACGGTGTCGACGACGCCCTGGAGCACCTCGCCCATCCACGGCCAGGTGAGCGAGGGCGTCAGCATGCCGACCGTGCGGCTGTTGCCGCGTGCCAGGCCCACGGCCCCCGAGCTGGGGACATACCCCAGGACGTCGATCACTTCACGAACACGGGCGGCCGTGGCGGAGTCGACCTCGGCCTTGGTGTTCAGGACCCGGGAGACCGTCGTCTTGCTGACACCCGCCCGACGTGCGACATCGGCGATCGTGACACGCATCGGGAGCCTCCGCGTAGAGCGACTGACATCGGTGTCGGAACCGCTTCCGGAACCGGTTCCGGCGCGGTGCGGCGAGTCAACCGCCCGCTGATCCTGTCGTCAAGAGTTCATACCCTGAACGCCTCAAACTCCTCTGTGGCCCCCGCAACTCCAGTCGTGTGTTCAGGATTTGAATGCGTGACACCTTGACGATCGCCCCGACGCCCAGTTCACTCTCGACTCGACTCGGACGCGACCTGACGCCGCAGCGGAGTCGACGCGGACCCGGCGCGCACCGGCTCGACCCGCGACCGGATTCTCGGACCTCCCCCACACTCTGCCGAGAAGGGCACCGACATGCTCCGTCCGAACCACGGGCCACAGGCCCCCCGCCGCTTGATGAGAACCCTCCTCGCCGGCGCACTCGCCGCCTCCGGACTCACCGCCCTCGGCGGCCTCTCCGCCGCCCCCGCGCAGGCTGCCGCCGAGCAGGTGAATGTCTGGCTGACCACCACCGACGACGCCGGCGGCCGCCATGTCACCCGCGGACTGCAGCAGCAGACCCCGATCACCTTCCAGGCCGGAAACGGCGGGGGCGGCACCACGCTCACCGTCGACGAGAGCACCCGCTACCAGACGTTCTCCGGGGGCGGCGCCTCCTTCACGGACACCGCCGCCTGGCTGATGAAGGGTTCCGGCGCACTGTCCCAGGCCACCCGGGACGCGACGATGAGGAAGCTCTTCTCGCCGACCGACGGCATCGGCCTCTCCTTCGTACGCAATCCGATGGGCGGCTCCGACCTGGCCCGCTTCGGCTACACGTACGACGACCTGCCGGCCGGTCAGACCGACCCCACCCTCGCGCGCTTCTCCCTCGCCCACGACCTCCAGGACGTCCTGCCGCTCACCAAGCAGGCCAAGCAGCTCAATCCGGCGCTCTCCGTCGTCGCCTCGCCCTGGACCGCCCCCGCCTGGATGAAGGACAGCGGTCAGCTGAACGGCGGTTGGCTCAAGGCCGAGAACTACGGAACGTACGCCGACTACTTCGTGAAGTACCTCCAGGGCTGGCGCGACCAGGGCGTCCCGGTCGACTACGTCACCGCCCAGAACGAACCGACCTGCTGCTCCGGCTATCCGTCGATGAGCTGGAACGCCTCCGGTCTCGCGTACTTCACCAAGAGCGAGCTGCTGCCCGAGCTCCGGAACGCGGGCCTGCCCACCAAGGTCCTCGCCCACGACTGGAACTGGGACACCTACGACGCGTACGCCGCCCAGACCGTCGACGACCCCGCCGTGCGCAGCCACCCGAACTTCGGCGGTGTCGCCTGGCACGGCTACGGCGGGAACGTCGCCAAGCAGACCGAGATCCACGACCGCTACCCGCAGCTGGACGCCTTCCAGACCGAGCACTCGGGCGGCACCTGGATCGCGAACCAGCAGCGCGAGGACATGACGAACATCATCGACTACACCCGCAACTGGGCGAAGTCGGTGACCAAGTGGTCCCTCGCGGTCGACCAGAACCGCGGCCCGCACAACGGCGGCTGCGGCACCTGCGACGGCCTGGTCACCGTCCACAACGGCGACGCCCGGCACGGCCAGGTCGACTACACGATCGAGTACTACACGATGGGCCACCTCACGAAGTTCGTACGGCCCGGAGCGCAGCGCATCGCCTCCACCACCAGCTCGACCGTCCCCAACGTCGCCTGGCGCAACACCGACGGCTCGAAGGCCCTCATCGCCTACAACGACTCCACCGCGGCGCGGCCCGTCACCGTCAACTGGGGCGCGCAGCACTACACGTACACGCTCCCGGGCAAGACGTCCGCCACCTTCACCTGGGCGGGCACGCAGAGCGCGACCCAGGGTCTCGTCGGCCTCGGAGGCAAGTGCCTCGACGTCGCGGGCGGTGCCGACGCGGACGGTACGCCCGTCCAGCTCTGGGACTGCAACGGCACGGCGGCCCAGCACTGGACCGTCCACCCCGACGGCACGGTACGGGCGCTGGGCAAGTGCCTGGACGTGACCGCGGGTGCGACGTCGGACGGGGCCAAGGTCCAGCTGTACACCTGCAACGGCACGGGCGCCCAGAACTGGCGCCACCAAGCCGCCTCCTCGGACCTCGTGAACGTGGCCTCCGGCAAATGCCTGGACGCCTCGGACCACTCCTCGGCGAACGGCACGCGAGCCCAGATCTGGGCCTGCACGGGAGCGGACAACCAGAAGTGGCGCCTGACCTAGCGACGTACGCGTCCGGTCCGGGTCCCGGGGCCCTGCGGGCTGTCGCCCCGGGGCCCTCTAGGGTGAACGCCCATGACCGACCGCGTACTGGAACTGCTGCGTACCCGCCCCGACCTGGCCGAACTGGCGGCCTACCCCTTCAACTTCGACATCGAGCGGGCGTACCACGTGGAAGACGTCCATCTGGCGTCCGGCGCCTCGCTGGAGCCGATCGCGGGAGACGACACCGGCGGCACGTACTTCCTCTGCGGCGGCACGGCCGTCCTCCACGCCTCCTCCGACGGGTACGCCTCGCTGCTCGCCGACTCCGTGAGCGTGGCGCTCGAGATCCTTGTCCGGCTGCCCTGGTGGTGCGAGGACGTCTCCGCCGACCTGGACGAGGAAGGTCTGCTGGCCGCCGTACGGGAGGGGGACATCGACACCTATGAGGAGTCCGCCCCCGAAATCGACGCGCAGAGGAGGGCGTTGATCGCCGGGCTGGGACTTCCCGACCGGCCGCTCACCGAACTCCACGCCCTGTCCGAGGCGGCCACGAGGCGAACCGAGCCCGACCACCTGCTGCTCAACTCCGACGAGCTGTGCGCGTACCAGCTGGAGGAGCGCTACCGGCAGCCGCTGCGGGACATCGTCCTCGCCCCGGGGCGGGCGGCGCTGGAGCGGATGCGCTCCGGTGACCTCACCGTACGGGAGGAGGTGGCCGCGGATCCGGTTCTGCGCGCCGGAGTGCTGCGCGCGGCGACGGCCGGCCAGATCACCGACCTCACGGAGGCCGTCGAGTGGGCGCGTGCCGAGGAGGGCCGACGTCCTGAGGACGACTTCACCTGGGTCGACCTCGCCCACCGGCAGGGACGGATCGAGAACGCACGGGTCGCCCTGATCCGCATGCTGGACGACACCGGCCCGGACGCGGACCGGCTCCGCCGGCTGAGCCGCGCACTGGAGCGCCTCGGCGACCATGCCCAGGCGGCACGTGGTCAGGTCAACCTCCTCTCCCTCCAGGACTCACCGCGGGACCGGGCCTCCGAGGCCTCCGTCCTCGCCCGCCTCGAACGCCACAAGGGCGACCTTCCGGCCGCCGCCCGCGCCCTGGAGAAGGCGCGGACGGCGCTGGACGAATTCCCCGAGGGCCGTCGCCTCGGGCTCGGCCGTCTGGTCACGGAGCAGCACCTCGAACTGACCCTCGCCGCCGCGGAGGCGGGTCACACAGAACTCGCCCGGACGACGATGGGACACGCCAGGCGTCTGCTCGCCACCATCGCCGAGCGGTCGGTGAAGGCGCTCAGCGCCCTCTCCACGCAGGCCAAGTGGACCGTCGCCCGGCTTCCGTCCGGGAACGCGTCGCGTGCGCTCCCGGACGGACCTGGGGCGAGTGGCGCCGGAGTCAGTTGACGAAGACGGGGGCGCCGGCCTGGGTGCTGTCCTGGACCGGTCCGTACGTGGCCGTGAAGTAGCCGTTCGCCGGGCAGGTGCCGGGCCCGGTGGCCTTCGTGAAGTGCTGGTTGGAGAAGGCGAGCGAGTTGTCGGCGTTCGACGGGGCCGCCGTCAGACTCGTCGCCCGGTACACGCAGGTCGTCAGACCCAGGATCGTGTTGATCTTCAGCGTGGTCTGGATGGGACCGGTGCTGCCCGCGGTCACGGTGAGCGACCCGCCGGACGTGACGGCCGTGGTGTAGGGCAGGTTGTTGACCGTGATGCTCTGCACACCGGTCGCCCCGAAGATATTGGTCGTACAGGTGCTCAGTGTGTGGGACGTCAGCGTCTCGGTCGCGGTCCCGGGCGCGGCGGGGTTGCTGGTGACGGTGGCACTGAAGGCGGAGGCGTTGCAGGTGATGCCGGTGCTGCCGCCCGACGTGGTGGCGATCTTGGCGGTGGTGCCGGAGACGAGCGAGGCGGCGAGGACGTCGCCGACCGCGACCGACGGACCGCTCGCACTGCCGGTCGTCAGCACCGCGCCGGCCGCACCGGCCGGTTGGGTGACGGCCAGCACCGCGGCGAGGGCCGCTCCGGCGGAGGCTAAGAAGGCACGCTTGTTCATGGTGGGGGTCCTTTCGTACCAGGATGGCGAGGGGATGGCAGTGGTGGAACCCGGCTCTGCCCAGGGGCGCGGGGACATCGCCCGGTACGGGCACGCGTGAGTGGCCGGCGGCGGCCGGTGGCAGGGGAAGGATGCGGCTCGAAGGGGACAGGCAGAGCGAGGGGCATCTCTTGTCGGGCCGATCCGGCGCCACGGATCGGCCCGACGATGTCGCGGGACGCGACGAGAGCGTGATACACGGTGCTGTGTGCGGTGCTGTCCGGTGTGCGGTGCCGGGCGGGTCCGCGTCCCCGGGGGACCGGGCCGCCGACCGCACAACGAGAGGAAAACCCATCAGGGTTGTAAACCTGTCGAGTATGTGACGTCAACAGCCCTGGGGGGATGTGGCCGGTGAAGGGTGCTCGTCCGACCGAGGAGTGGCAGGCCCTGCCCGGCGCGCGTACGGGCCGCGACCCGGAACGCTCCCTGCGCCCGGGCCCCCGGCGTCTGACGCCGGAACAGGTGGCGTCGAGGCAGCGCGAGAGGCTGCTCGACGGGGTGGCCCGGATGGTGGCGGCGCACGGGTACGCCGGTGCCCGGATCAGCGACATCTGCCGGGCCGCCGGAGTGACCCGGCCCGTGTTCTACGCCCTGTTCACGGGCAAGGAGGACGCGGTACTCGCCGCGTACCGGAGTGGTACGCAGATGGTCGTACGGGCCATGCAGAGGCCGTACGAGGAGGCGGGCGGCGCGGCCTCCTGGCCGGCGGCGGTGCGGGCAGGACTCCGTACGATGCTGGCGCTGCTGTCGCAGACCCCGGCCTTCGCGCGGATGGTCGTCGAGATCGAGTCGGCGGGGCCCGCCGGGCGCCGTGCGCGGGCCGAACTTCTGGCCAGTTTCCGCCGGTTCTTCGTCGACGCGCCGCCCGCGCCGCCGGGGGTGGAGCGGGCGGAGCTGGTGGACACGGTCGTCGGAGCCGTCCACGCGGCGGTGCACCGCGCGGTCGACCAGGACCGCACAGGGGAGCTGCCGCGTCTGCTGGACACGCTGGTGCACGTCGTGGTCGCACCGTTCACGGGGAACGACGGCACCGGTGCGTCCGGTGCGTCCAGTGGTGCTGACGTGGGCTCCTGTGCGTGACGTCCCGCACCGCACGCACCATCGACACCTTTCTACTGCACGGTAGTTGACTGGGCGGTAACGACGGGCTTACGGTCCAGGCGGTTCCCTGCCACGCGGCCGCCTCCGTGCACGAGACGTGAGGAAGACCCGGGCGGGTCGGGGGACCGTCCGCGCCAGGACACCACCGCCACCAGGTCTGTTTCCTCGTCATTGTCAGGAGCACCTCATGGCCATGTCCGAAGGCCCCGCCCTGCCCGAAGAGCCCACCCCTGCACCCTCCTCATCCCCGGCCGAGGAGGTGCGGCGACGCGGCCGCGTCCGTTTCCGGCGCTCCGCCCTCATGGCGGCCCCCGCCTGCGCGATCGCCGCGACCCTCGTCGTACTGACGGCCCAGGGGGCCCTCGCCGCCCAGTTCGCCATCTCCGGCATGCCGTTCACGGTGAAGGCCGACACCCTCAAGGGCACCGGCTTCGGCCAGTTCGGGGCCCTGGACACCATGCCCGAAGGCAGCCCGAACGCCGGTGACACCGGCGGCCAGGTGCTGGTCATCGTCACCGCCATCCGCCAGGCCGAACTCACCGATCTCTGCCAGAGCGTGGAACTCGGCGGCACCCATCTGCGCATCACGGCGGGCAACAGGGGCACGCCGGTCAAGGCGACCGGTCTGACCACGGACTCCACCGAGATCTCCGGCAAGCTCGCCGCCTTCGACAACATCGAGATCGGCGGCGACGCCAGCACCTTCGACAAGCCGCCCGTCAAGGGGCCGCTCGGCGTCTTCGGCCAGCAGGCCGACACCGTCACCATCACCGACGTGCACCAGACCAACTACGCCACCACCGCCACCCGCTTCACCCTGCCCGACCTGCACATGAGCTTCGCGTCCGAGGGCTGCTGACGATGGCACCGGCGTCATCGGCCGGCCCGGCGGCGTCCTCGAACCCGGCGTCGTCGAACGCGTCATCGCCGCCCCCGGCGTCGTCGGACCCGGCGGCACCCGCCTCCGCGGCCCCGGCGGCCGCAGGCACCTCGGACGGCGCCGGCCGACACCCCTGGCGCGCCTTCGGCCGATGGCGCCACCGCCGGCCCTTCGGGCCCGGGGTCATGATCATGCTCGGTGGTGGCGAGATCCTCCTCACCCAGCAGGCGAGCATCTCCGTGATCCTCGCGGCGGGGGCGGACAGTCTCGTCGGCTACGTCCTGCCGGTCATCATGATCGTGTGCGGGGCGCTGATCGTGCTCAACCCACGCCAGCGCCTCTTCTACTCGGTCGTCGCCGTCCTGGCCTCGCTCGCGACCTGGGTCACCTCCAATCTCGGCGGGTTCTTCATCGGGCTGCTCCTCGGCCTCGTCGGCAGCTCGCTCGCCTTCGGCTGGCTCCCCGACCAGCCCCCGCGCCGCCGTCTGCGCCTGCTCCTCACCCGTCGCCGCAAGGAGGCGTAGACGCGGCGAGGCCGTCCCGGCGCCGATGGGCGCCGGGACGGCCTCGTACGGAGCCGCCGGCTCCGGGGGAGAGGACGGACCGGACCGGTCAGTCGGTGCCGGACTCCATCGCGGCCCGGTCCAGCAGCTCCTCGATGCCGGACACCTCGCCGCGCGAGGCGATGGCCTCGGCGCCGCCCTGCGGCATCGTGCCGATCAGACCGGTCGCGGCCGCCTGGGCCGCGCCGATGGCCGGGTTGGCGGTGCCGATCAGGCCGAGCCCGGCGTACTGCTCCAGCTTGGCGCGCGAGTCGGCGATGTCGAGGTTGCGCATGGTGAGCTGGCCGATCCGGTCCACCGGACCGAACGCGGAGTCCTCGGTGCGCTCCATGGACAGCTTGTCCGGGTGGTAGCTGAAGGCAGGGCCCGTGGTGTCGAGGATCGAGTAGTCCTCGCCGCGCCGCAGCCGCAGGGTGACCTCACCGGTGACGGCCGCGCCGACCCACCGCTGCAGCGACTCGCGGATCATCAGCGCCTGCGGGTCGAGCCAGCGGCCCTCGTACATCAACCGGCCGAGCCGCCTGCCCTCGTTGTGGTACTGCGCGAGGGTGTCCTCGTTGTGGATGGCGTTGACGAGGCGCTCGTACGCCGCGTGCAGCAGGGCCATGCCGGGCGCTTCGTAGATGCCGCGGCTCTTGGCCTCGATGATCCGGTTCTCGATCTGGTCGGACATGCCCATGCCGTGGCGGCCGCCGATGGCGTTGGCCTCCATGACCAGGCTGACGGGGGAGGAGAACTCCTTGCCGTTGATCGACACCGGCCGGCCCTGGTCGAACCCGATCGTCACGTCCTCGGCGGCGATCTCCACCGACGGGTCCCAGAACCGGACGCCCATGATGGGCTCCACGGTCTCCACACCGGTGTCCAGGTGCTCCAGGATCTTCGCCTCGTGGGTGGCACCCCAGATGTTGGCGTCCGTCGAGTACGCCTTCTCGGTGCTGTCCCGGTAGGGCAGGCCGTGGGCGAGCAGCCACTCGGACATCTCCGTACGGCCGCCGAGCTCGGTCACGAAGTCCGCGTCGAGCCACGGCTTGTAGATCCGCAGGTGCGGATTGGCGAGCAGCCCGTACCGGTAGAACCGCTCGATGTCGTTGCCCTTGAAGGTCGAGCCGTCGCCCCAGATCTGCACGTCGTCCTCGAGCATCGCCCGCACGAGGAGGGTGCCTGTGACGGCGCGGCCGAGCGGCGTGGTGTTGAAGTAGGCCCGACCACCGGAGCGGATGTGGAACGCCCCGCAGGTGAGCGCGGCCAGACCCTCCTCGACCAGCGCCGCACGGCAGTCGACCAGCCGGGCGATCTCGGCGCCGTAGGTCTTGGCGCGGCCGGGCACGGAGGCGATGTCGGGCTCGTCGTACTGCCCGATGTCGGCGGTGTACGTGCACGGGACGGCGCCCTTGTCACGCATCCACGCGACGGCGACCGACGTGTCGAGCCCGCCCGAGAAGGCGATTCCGACGCGCTCGCCGGAAGGAAGGGAGGTGAGGACCTTAGACATAGGAAGAGTATGCATAATCTCGCATGATCATGCAAAGTCACCTCCGAAACCTGAGAGTGTCGCGCCGGGAGAGGGCCAGGGTCAGGACGGTCGTGGCCGTCGTGGCGCCGAGCACGCCGCCCGCCAGGACGTCGCCCGGATAGTGGACACCCGTGTGGACGCGGGAGTAGCCGACGGCGCAGGCGAGGGCCGTGAGGGGCAGGGCCGCGGGGGGCAGGACGTAGCCGACGGCTGCCGCGAAGGCCACTGCGGAGGCCGTGTGCCCGGACGGGAAGGAGGCCGAGGTCGGCATGGGGACGTGCCGGTCGATGACGACCCTGGCCGCCTCGCGGTCGGGGCGGGACCGGCGTACGAGCCGCTTGCCGAGCAGATTCGCCGTGGCGGAGGCCACGGCCACCGCTCCGACACCGAGGACGGCGGCGCGCCGCGGCCGGCCGGGGACCAGGGCGAGCGCGGCGGCGATACCGAAAGAGATCTTGGAATGGTCGGCCGCGGCCGACAGCCGCCGCAGGCGCGGGTCCAGGGTCGGCGTGGGCGTCGCGGCGACGGCGGCGTAGACGGCGCCGTCGATGGCCCGGAGATCGGCGAGGACGGCGGTGACACCCGCCGTGAACCGACGCCCCGCGCGGCGCGCCTTCTCTGCTCGTGCCACTTCCTGCTCGTGTGCTTCCCTCATCACCCTCTGCTCTCGTCGATGGCTCGCCCCCTCCGTTCCCGTTCCCGCTCAGTCGCGTCTCTCTCTTCCCTGGAAGGCCAGCGAGAGGACGCGGCGCCAGTCGACGGGAGGCGAGACCGCGGGCGCGCCGGGGCGGCCGCGCGGCACACGTACCCGGAGTGCCCGGCGGCGGACGGTGCACGTCACCGGCACGGGCAGCGTGATCGCTTCGCCGTCGACGGCGACGGGAATGGTGGTCTCGGCGTCACAGGTGACCTCGACGCGGTGGGCGGTCAGGACGTTCAGACTGTCGGACTGCGAGCCCCGCAGCGCGACGTCCGCCGCCTGCGCCGCGCTCTCCACGCGGAGCCCGATGACTCCCAGCGTTCCGTGGTCCAGGCGGGGCCGGCGACCGCCCGCCAGGGGATCCGGCCGGGCGTACGCGTTGTTGCTGACCAGAATGGCCTGCTGCGAGGTCAGCCGCTCCTTGTCGGCGGTGGCATCCAGCCGCGGGCCGGTCTCGTGCAGCAGGTCGGGCATGACGTCCAGAGCTGTCTCCGCCTTGGCGTCGCGGTACTCGGGGCGCTCCACGACCCCCGCGTACACCCCGAACGACACGGTGTTCACGAACGGCCGACCGTCCACGCTGCCGAGATCGACGCGGAGCTCCTCGCCGTCCGTCAGGGCCTCCAGCGTGAGCGACGGATCGTTGCGGTCGAGACCGAGGTCCATGGCGAAATGGTTGCGCGTGCCCGCGGGGATCACCAGGAACGCCACGTCGTGCTCGGCGGCGACCGCGGCGACCTGGGCCTGCGTACCGTCGCCGCCCGCGACTCCGAGCAGATCCGCCCCCTCGGCCACGGCCTCGCGGGCCAGCGCCGTGACGTCGAAGCGTCCGGACGGCTCCAGCAGCACCACTCGGGCGCCGAGCCGTTCGGCCTTCTCGACGAGCTCGAACCGCTCGACCTTGCCGCCACCCGAGTCGGGGTTCATCAGGATCACGGGCTTCCGCGGAGGCCGCCGGGGCTCCGCCCGCATGACATGACGAGCGTGCGGCCGCCGCAGAGCCGTCCGCGCACAGGCCGCCGCCACGCTCCAGAGCCCGACCGCGATGAGCGCGGTCACCCACAGCCCGCCCCGCACGTACAGCACGACCAGACCCACGGGCGCGCCGACCATGAGCACGACACCGAGCCACCGGCGCGGTCCGCGGTGGGCCAGCGCCCACCAGATGCCCGCGGCCGACACGACCAGCGCGGCCAGACCGCTCACGACGATCAGGAGCCCCCCGCCGTCGAGCCCCAGGAGCAGCACGACGACCGCCGCCACGACGGCCACCACAGCCCCTCGGGCCCACCACGGGGCCGCACGCTCCGAGGCGCCGGCACCACTCGCCCCCACTGCCATCGTCCCCACCTCACTGGCCGCCAGGCCTCCGTACCGTCATCACGCCAGCCTTCCCGGACCGGCGCCCCGCCAACGCACCGACGGACCCGTCCGGGTGACGCCCGAGTCAGGTCCACTCTGCCGGTCCGGCGAAGAACCGGCAGCCGGGAACGGCGGCGGGTACGTCGTATGCCCCGCCCGGAGACGCGTACACCCGCCCGGACCTGGGGCTCGGCGGGGCTCGGTGGACGCGGCGGGGATCGGCGGGGGCGAGACGCGCATGCGCCAGGTACGCGGCTCCTCCACGACGAGGCCCGAGCCCACGAGCTGCCATGCTCCCGCTCGTGGACGACGGCCGAGACGAGTGCGCGCTTTCCACGGCCACAGCCCGCCCACGGCAGTACGGGTCTCACCCCGGCACGGAGGGGCGCGCCGCGCCACGCTCAGAGGACGGTCAGGCCGGCTCCGACCGGGAGGAGGCATCGATCTCCACCTGGAGCGCCCGAGCCTGCGCTTCGAGCTCCGCGATCCGGGCCTCACGCTGATCGGCCACCGCCGTGATGCGCGCCGTCTCCGCGGCGATCACCTCACACGCCAGCTCGACGGCGGCGTCCAGCTCCTCGTCGCCTGCGACGGCGGCGTATTCCTCCAGCGCACGCTTCACGGCGTCGGAGCCTCCGCGTGCGTAGATCTGCTGGAGAGTCTCCTGGTCAAGCCGGTCCGTCACGATCAGGTACTGCCTTTCGGTCAACGCGCCCCGGGCAAGGGAGGGGTCACGCTACCGGTTGAAGTCGTGCGACCGGTATCCGGCGAGTCGCCCAGGGCCCCGGCCCCAGGTCGAACGGGCACGGCTACGGCAGAATCGAGTCCACATATCCGCCGTCCACGCGCAGTGCGCCGCCGGTCGTGGCCGAAGCCTGGTCGGAAGCGAGGTAGACGACCATGTGGGCGATCTCCTCGGGTTCGATGAGCCTCTGCACCAACGACTGCGGCCTGTGCTCCCGCATGAACACCCGCTGAGCTTCGTCCCACGGCAGGTCGCGGTCGACGAGCTCGTACACGAAGTCCTCCACACCGCCCGTGTGGGTGGGCCCGGCGATCACCGAGTTGACGGTGACACCTGTCCCGGCCGCCTGCTTGGCGAAGCCGCGCGTGACGGACAGCAGCGCGGTCTTGGACATGCCGTAATGGATCATCTCGGCGGGAACGACGACCGCCGAGTCACTGGCGATGTTCTGGATCCGGCCCCACCCGCGCTCGCTCATACCGGGCAGGTACTGGCGGATCAGCCGTACCGCCGTCAGTACGTTCACCTCGAAGTACCGGCGCCACTCCTCGTCACTGATCTCCAAGGGGTCGGCCGGTCCGAAGATGCCGAGACTGTTCACCAGGATGTCCACCTCGGGCAGCACGTCGCCGACAAGGCGGGCGCCCTCCTCGGTCGTGACATCGGCGACGACCGCCACCGGCGCCGCGCCCGTGGCCTCGCGCCTCATGTCGGCAACGGCCCGCTCCACCCGCTCCCGCGTCCGCCCGTTCACCCCCACGCGCGCCCCGGCGCGGGCCAGCCCAGTGGCGATGGCGGCACCGATCCCCTGAGTGGATCCGGTGACCAGCGCGGTACGTCCCGTCAGATCGATGCGCATCAGCGGACTTGTCCTCGCAGCTCGAGAATGGCGACCGGTCGGTCGTGATCGAGGCTATGTGTTGTCGGCACGCTGAGTGATGACCGAGGCCGTCGGGTCGGTACGGGAAGTCGCGCGAAACCGAGCGGCTGAGGCTGTCGCTGCCCGCGATGGTCGGTCTCCAGCCAGCCCAGCCCTGCGGCCAGTCGACGCCTTGCCGAGCCGGAAGCGACACTCCGTCAGTCCGGCCGGATTCGCGGAAGCTGTAGCGCCAGCGCGTCGAAACGAGCAGCGCATCGCCATGCGAGGAGCTCTGCTCGCCGTACACGACCGCCGTACCCGAGGCGGGACGGACCATTCGCGTGAAGACCTCCCACGTCGTGGCGTCCACGCCTGCGTACTCGAAGAAGCCCGCTTCGTACGCGGGGGACCGTCCACCATGCCCCCCGTTCGAAGCGCCAGACCGCGTGCACGCACTCGTCCGCCTGCATGGGGCCGATGCCGGACGGCAGCCCCAATTCGGCCTGGTAGACGTTCAGATGGCTCCTGAACAGGCAGGAGGCTCCGTTGTCCGGGCCGTCCTAGAAGAGGCCGGCGCGCGCGTGCCCGGAGAGGCTTTCGAGGATCTCTCGCAACCGCGGACTGCGGACGGCCGGGAGTCGAACCAGGGTGTGGCGGAGGACGCTCGGATCGGGCCGGAACAAGTACCGGGGGCGCGGGGCGGGCGGGTCGTCGCGCAGGACGCCGGCGGGCATGCCGCCCGACGCAGGAAGCGGAAGGTGAGGCTTCGGGAAAGCCAGCGACAGCCACACCCCGAACGGCAGAGGCACGGGGTATGCCGAAGCCGCCGGGGCGCCCGGGGTCCACGTCTGTCCGGTCTGCGGATGGGTCGGTACGAGGGCGATGTCAGCGTCCGCGTCGGGGGCAGGCAGTCCTGGTCCGGCCAGAACGGCGCGCCGTGTCTGCGGGCCCGAGGGCAGCAGGGCATCGAGGGTGCGTTGGAACACTTCCTTGCTCAGACCGTCGGAGACGGTCACCTGCTGCCCCTCCGAGGCTGCCAACAGGTGAGCAAGTGCCCGGCCGACCGCGGCCTCCCACTGCGGGCTCCACGACCAGAAGTGGTCCGTCCCGGACTGCGGCCCCCAGGTGGCGATCGGCTCGAACGGCGGCGTGGGCTTCTCTTCCTTCAACAGCTCTGCCCAGCTGAGGGGCACGGAGTCCGCGCCGTCGACCGGAAGGCGGCGCACGGCATGGGGCGCGAGCCATACCGCCTGCCAGAGTGAGCAGTCGTCGATCCGGCTCGCCACAGGCATGCCACACGCCTCGCAGGCCATGTTGGGGCCGTCTGTGCCGTCGAGCCCGCAGCAGTTGCCGCCGGCCCTCTCCGGAATCAACACGGTGCCACGGGCGTCGCCGGGTGCGATGACGATCGAACCGGGGGCACTGTCGGAGAGCGCGTGGACCGGTGCGTAGATGCCGCGGGCCACCGCCTCGCCCGGAGGGATATCCTCCCACCGCCGCCACGGCGGTCCCCAGGGCTCAGGATCCTCGGCGAACGTGCCCGGCTTCATGAGGACCGGGAGCTGAAGCCCGTTCCCGTACCTCTGATGAGCGTGCGCCGGCAGGGCGACCCGGGACAACGGGGTGGTCAGCTCGGCGCCGCATCCCGTACACACGAAAACGAACAAATGCCCTCCGATAGCGATTCGGAGGGCATCGTTGCAGTTCATGGGCAGACCGGCCAACGTGCTTTGAGCGCGCTGCGAGCCCTCACGCCCGCCTACCGCCGGTGCGCCAGTCCTACGCGATGGGTCCCACCGCGAACATCCCCGCCGTGTCGGTCGTTTCCAGCAGGCGCAACAGCTGATGGCAGGGTGCCCCGAGCCGGAGGCTGTGACCGAGTTCCATGGCATGGCGGCGGGCGTCCAGGAGCACGTTGAGGCCCGAGGAGTCGCAGAACGACGAATGCCTGAGATCGAGGACAACCTCGGCCCGGGATGGTGCCTGGGCGATCCCCGTGAACAGCGTGATTCGTACCTCGTCCGCGTGATGCATGTCCAGGTCACCTGTCACGTGCACGACGTGGGCTTGCGAAAGTGCTTCGCTGTGGCGGTCCGTATGTTTCCCGTACGTGGTTCTCACGGCGTTCACCTCGATCGCCCTGCGGCTGCCCAGGCCCGGCCGCGGTATGCGGCAGGCCCGCACCTGGCGCTACGGCACGCCTGCTCAGTGCCTGGCTGACACGGCATGCGCTGCACCCGGCGCTACGGCACCCACTCCATCCGTAGGCCGTTCGAATCGCTCGCCGTGCCCATGCCCTTCCCGACGCCGCCGATCCACGCGCCCGGCGTCCGCCTGAGCCTCTGTTCCGTGACGAGGCATAGCTGGGAGACGGGTACGTCTGTGGTCGCGCCGACCTTCTCGCCGTCGTACCTGTCGACGGTGGCGGTGTCGGCGGACAGCGCGGTGATGCAGCCGACAGGCAGGTCGGCGAGGTGGCCCGGCGTCGAGCCTGCGGTCTGCCCCAGGTCCTGTGTGGTCACCCGGTCCCCGACTGTGAAACTGCGGGCCATGCGTTCTGATCGATTTCCTGGACCGCCAGGCTTGTGACAGCGACGTACTCATCACTCCAAGCGGCGACGTTCCGCATCCGACCACTTCTGGGTGTCCCTAGGCTCGATGTACAGCTCCTCGTCCTCAGGATGTCCACCCGCGATGGCCCGCTGACGTGCAACCTCGGCGTCGAACTCCAGGCCGAGCAGGAGTGCGAGGTTGGTGATCCAGAGCCACATCAGGAAGACGATGACGCCCGCCAGGGTGCCGTAGACCCTGTTGAAGGAGCCGAAGTGCGCGGCGTAGAAGGCGAATCCGCCCGACGCGAGCATCCAGAGTGCCAGCGCGAGGAAACTGCCCAGGCTCACCCACCTGAATCCGCGGCCCTTGGCGTTCGGGGCCGCCCAGTACAGCAGCGCCATCATGACCGCGACGAGGAAGACCAGGACCGGCCACTTCACGACCGACCACACCGTCATGACCGTGTCGCCGATGCCGAGAGCGGCGCCCGCATGCCGGGCCAGCTCGCCGGTGACCACCACGATCAGCGCGCTCACGCCGGCCAGGACCATGAGCGAGACCGTCAGAGCCAAACGCAGCGGGAGGATCTTCCACAGCGGGCGCCCCTCCGGGACGTCGTAGACGGCGTTCGCGACACGTATGAACGCGCCGACGTATCCGGAAGCGGACCATAGCGCGAGGATCAGACCCACGACGGCGAGGAGAGAACCTGTCCCGCCGTTGCCCCGGAGCTGCCCCACGGCTTCGCCGAGTACGTCGTGTGCGGCACCCGGGGCCAGCTTGTCCACGGTGTCCAGCACATGACGGATGGCCGACTCGCCCGCGATACCGAGGAAGGACACCAGCACCAGGAGAGCCGGGAACAGGGACAGAATTCCGTAGTACGTGAGACTCGCGGCTCGATCGAGCAGTTCGTCGTTCCTGAACTCCTTCAGCGTGCCGCGCAGCACGGCCGTCCAGGACCGCCGAGGCAGGTCGGAGGGGCTGTCGGGAGCACGCTCTTCGACACCCTCGTCAGGGCCCACCGGCTTGTCTCGGCCCACGCTGCCAGGGCCCACCTGCTCGTCAGGACCCACGTCGGCCGGACTCACGTCGGCCGGACTCACGTCGGCTGGACTCACGTCGGCCGGGCCGCGGCCCCCGGAAGCGAGGCGCCTGTCAACGCGCTCGGAACTCTCAGTGCCCTTCATGACCGTCGCGTTACCGCTCCGCCGCAGCCCATGCCTGCACAGCCGTGCGTAACGCGTGTACCGCCCCGCCCGACGGACGTCGACACCGCGGCCGCTGTGTGGGCTCCGACAACAGGGGAAGGCGCCACCGAGAAACGGAGGAGGACGCCACCATGACAGAAAACCCGTGGACCTACAGCACGGCATGTGGCCATCTGCCGGGGACCGACCTGACCGGTTGGAGCGTCGAAGCGACCGACGGTCCCATCGGTTCGGTGGACAAGCATTCCGACGAGGCCGGTGACGCCTACCTGGTCGTGGACGCCGGTACGTGGATCTTCGGCAAGCTGCTCATCCCCGCCGGTGCGGTCGTCGCGGTCGACCCGGCGTCCGGCACCCTGCACCTGTCCCTCACCAAGGACCAGGTCAGTGACGCCCCGCAGTTCCTTGCCGACCAGCACCTCGCCGACCGGCAGTACCGAGAGGACGTCGTGGCGTACTACCGCTTGGCCGACCCGTGCGATGGCGGCGCCGACTCTCCCTGACACGTACGGTGCCGGGCGGGCTGATCGCCTGCTGCCCAAGCGGGAGCACGCCGCCCCAAGTGGGAGGGGCGGGACACGCTAGTGGGAGGGGCGGGGCACGCTGGGAACGACGCCGGTCCGCTCCGAGAAGACGGAGCGGACCGGAAGGCGTTCGGCGTACGCAGCAGCCGCAACGCAGATGCAGATGCAGGTGCGCTCAGATCCGTCCGCCTGCGAGCCGGGTGAGCGGGCCGACGGCCGGCTTGGCCGTGGAACGGCCGACCGCGAACGCGGCGCCGGCGACGCCGACGATGCCCGCCGCCGCACCCGCGGCTATCACCTTCCTGTTCTTCACGACGGCCCAGGCCGCGGTGGCCGCGGTCGCCGCCTTCGCGGCATTCGCCGTCACCGCCTGCTGGCCCATCTGCAGGCCGCTCGCGACCGCACGGCCGGCGGTCTTCGTCGCTTCGCCCGCGGAGCGGACGGCTGTCGACGCGGACTCCTCCGCGTCGCGGGCCGCCGTCTCCGCTTCGCTCGCCGCGGCGGTGGCCTTCGACTGGGCGCTCTTGGCGGTCGAGGTGGCCCGCTTGGCGGGCGACTTGCGCGCCGTCGTATTACCGGTTCCCTTGGCACTTCCGTTCGATGTACTCATGGCATTCCTCCTTGCCTGACTTTCGACGGTGAAACGGGGATCGCCTCACCGGAGCGCTGTGCGAGACCGGTTCATCGGCCGAGGGAGTCGCGAGGGAGGAGCGAACCCAACGGGCCCAGGTCCAGGTTCAGATCGTCCATGGACAGTCCGTAGCGCTCGCACAGTTCTTCCATACGCTCGTGCAGGATCATCAGCGTCATGCCGATGCGTTCCTCCTCGTCCGCGCCGAGGTCGCCCTGATCGACGCGGTGGACGGCGGTGCGTTCCATCAGCTGACGCAACAACTCGACGATGGTCAGGACGAGTTTGATGAGGTCGCGTTCCACGGTGTCGGGGTCGACGGACAGGCGTTGTGCCACTGCGCTGTCCCGCGCGGCCCCCGTCGTACTCTCCATGGCGGTCACCTCTTCGACTCGATGGCGTGGTCCCCGCGAAGGGCATCGGCACCGGACGTTCCTCGCGTCCACGGAGCCGGCTCGTCGCCCGTGATCGACCTGATGACCGCGCGCAGGTTGATGTGGACGAGGTCCACATCGGCGATGGAGAGCACGAGGTCTCCCGTCAGGACAGCACCCCCGGTCAACAGGCGGTCCAACAGGTCGATGAGCGCGACCGGAGGACCGGAGAGGCGCTCGACCGGCTCGTGCGAGCCGTCGTCCACGAAGAAGGGCGTACTCATCGCCTGGCCACCCCGTCTCCCTCCCTGCCTCCGTGTCCGTCCTTGTCCCCGACTCCGGCCCTGTCTCCGTCGCCGTCCACGTCCGTGGCGACGGTAGCGGGTGCCGAGAACGAGTACGGGGCCCACGGACCGGTCACCTCCACCCGCACGCCCGGGACCGGTCGCGCCGCCGCCTGGACCTCGTCGCGGAAGCGGGTCTCGGCGCCGGCAGGCACCAAGTAGGCGTGGTTGGCGATGTTGACCCCGTGCCGTCCCGACAGTCCGCCCTCCTGGGGACGGTGCATCACCGTGGCCCTCGCGACCTGCTGGGCCACACGCGTGACGTCGTCCACGACGGCGCCGGCAGCATGGAACAGGTCCTCGGTGTTGCGCCGTCGCTGCCGTCGCTGTTGCAGATACGCCCGGCCCGGACTCGTCGTACGAGCCCCGACCGACTCCTGAGAAGCAGTCTGCGGGGGTGACGCAACCGCCTTCGGGTCGGCGTGGACCTTCACGCCCAGCTCGACGTGACCGTCGAAACACGTCAGCATCTCGGCGAACCGGTCACGGTGATCGACCAGCATGCCGGTCACCCGGTCCTCGTCGGGACAGACCGTGGCGAGCCTGAACGGAAGGACCGCCGCCCGTGTGAACGCGGCGTCGACCACGTCGTGGTGGGCTCGGGCGATCTCCTCCAGCCGCCCGAGATCCTCCAGCTGCTGCCGTAGCGCCGCGTCGTCGAAGACGTCGGCCGGTACGGAGGACACCAGGGCGACCAGGCCTTCCGCCGGGACGAGCCCCACGCGATGGCCGTCGACTCCAGTCACCGTAGGGACGAGGGCGGAGAGGCTGCCGTCGTCCCGGCCGACGCCGTACACATACGCCATCGGGGGAGAGGCGGACATTCCCTCCGACCGGGGCAGGCCTTGCGCCCCCGGGGCGGGGGAGGGGACCACGTCGCGGTTCAGGTCACGTTCGCTCACCGTGCCTCCTCAGACCCCTGGCGGGCATCCGCCGCCGGTTCCCGTTCGTGTCCGTCCGGCAGGGCCTCGGCGCGCAGCCGCACGAGTTCGGCGCGCAGGCGCTCGTTCTCGTCGGCCAGGAGTTCTTCCCGGCTGCCGCTGTCGATCCCACCGGCCCGGCCACCGCCGTCGATCTGGCGGGGCGGGCGTGCCCGTGAGGAGAGGGAGGGATCGTGCTCCCACCAGTCGATGCCCATCTCCTTCGCCTTGTCGACCGACGCGACCAACAACCGGAGCTTGATGGTCAGCAGCTCGATGTCGAGGAGGTTGATCTGGATGTCGCCGGCGATCACGATGCCCTTGTCGAGCACGCGTTCCAGGATGTCCGCGAGGTTCGCGGACGAGCCCTGGCGGCTGCTCGGCGACGCGGCATGCGGTGATGCCGGTAGGCGTCCCGCGAATGATTCGGACACGTTGGAGACCTCTGTTCTCTGGGTGTGCTCTGCTCTCGTCAGCTGCCGACGGAGGCACGACGGCGGGTGCGGCGCCCCGACCTGCGCGGCCGGTCGGCCTCGGCCTCTTCGGCCGGTTCGTCCTCGGCGTCGTCGTCGAACTCGGAGTCCCGGTCGGCCATGTCGGCCTCTCCGGCTGGTTCGTCCTCGCCGTATCCGTCGGCCTCGTCGTCCGGGTCAGCCCCAGCTTCGTCCTCGACCTCTGCGCCGTCCGCGCCGTCCTCGTCGTCTTCGTCGAGTTCCTCCTCGTCGAGAGGCTCGTCGTACTCCTCGGGGCCGAGGTCTTCCTCCGACTCCTCGTCCGCGAAGTCCTGCGCTTCCGCGTCGGCGAAGTCCTCCGCCTCACCGTCGGCTCGGTTCTCCTCCTCGACCGCTTCCTCATGGCCGACCACGACCTCGCCGTCGCGGACCTCGCCCCGCCAGCCGTCGGTGGCCTCTCCGCGCAGCATCAGGAACTTGCGGTAGAGCTTCAGATCCAGCCGGGCGCGCCTGCCCTGAGCACGCCAGATGTTCCCCGTCTTCTCGAAGAGCCCCTTGGGGAAGTACTCCAGTACGAGCAGGACGCGGGTGAGGTCGTCGGTGATGGGGTGGAAGGTCACCACTCCCCGGACCGTCCCCTTCGCGCCCTCCGTGGTCCAGGTGATCCGCTTGTCGGGGATCTGCTCGGTGACGTTCGCCTGCCAACTGCGGGTCGACTTCGCGACCTTCACCTTCCAGTTGGTGGTCGTGTCGTCCGCCGTCTCGACGCTGACGACACCCTTGGCGAAGGTGCTGAACTCCTGGAACTGCGTCCACTGGTCGTACGCCTCACGTACGGGGACGCCGACATCGATGTCCTCGACGATGGTCACGCTCTTCGGCGCGCCTCCGCCTGACTTCCGGCCACTGCCGAAGAGACTCTGGGTCTTGTCCTTCACGGTCTCCTTGAACGCGGAGGCTCCGGCGGCGAGCACGGCCCGCGCGGGGGACTTGCCCTCGCCGAGAGCCTTCCCTCCCTTGGCGAGACTCTTGCCGAGGCTGCTCTTCGCGGCTCCGGGCTCGGCCAGCCGGGCCACGCTGTCGCCGAGGCGCTGACCGAGCCGGGTGACCGCGTCCTCGGCGCGTGCCGTCAGATAGAGCCGCAGCTCTTCCTTCAGTCTGTCGGTGGCAGGGTTCTCCGCCAGGTCGTTCTTGATCCTGCCGAGCGCCGAGTCACTCATCGCTGTCACTCCTGCTCTTCCGCGTGCGGGACGCCGTCGCCTTCCTGGGGGAACTCGCACGCTTGCGGGCGGTTGTCGCCTTGCGAGGGCTGCCGCCGGAGGAGCTGCTTCGGGAGGCCGATCGGCTGGGGCTCTTCTTCGCGGCGCTCTTCGCTGTGCTCTTGGCTGTGCTCTTCGCGGTGCTCTTCGTGGTGCTCTTGGCAGAGGCCGCCGGCCGCGCGGACTCCTGATCGCCGTCGCCGTCGCCGTCGCCGTCGCCATGGCCATCGCCGACGTCTGCGTCATCGACGCCGTCCCCGGTCTCGCGGTCGTCGAGGTCCTCGCGGTCGTCGAGACCGTCGTCGGTGTCGTCACGGCCGAGCGCCCGCGTGCGCTCCTGCAAGGAGTCGGCGAGGCCCGAGGCGCGCTTGGTGAGGGCCTGCGTCGCTGCCGACTTCGTGGCCTCGAACAGCTCTCTGCGAACCTGCTCGCTCAGAGCCCCCGCCACAGGCGAGGCTGCCAGCAGCTTCCCGATCCGTCGGGGGTCGAGGTCCAGTCTGCGTCCGGCGAGGAACATCCCCACCCCGATGGCCATCTTGGCCTTCCTCGTCCGCCCCAGGAGATAGCCGCCGACCAGCGCGGCTGTCGTCGTGGCATTCTTCGGTATCACCGGTACACCTCGTTCTGCCTCGCAATGTCACTGTGCTCGGTCATGAACCGTTCTCCGTCCGCATTCGGTACGCCTCGATCTCGTCGAGCCGGTCCAGAAGCGCGTCTTCGCGCCGGTCGAACTCCTCGGCGTCCACCCGCCCGCTCGCCAGGTCGTCCACGAGTGCCGCCAGCGCTGCTCGTACGGGCTCAGGGTCGTAGTACTCCCGTTCCGCGGCCAGCAGCACCTGGTCGATCACCCACGCGGTGCCGCGCACCGGTGCGAGCGGCAGGGTCAGAAGTCCGGTGAGCAGTCCCATGGCTCCGCCTCCTTCCCCGCGTCGCTCGAACCTGCTGCTGCCGGGCGGTGTCGGACCCGCGTCATACGAAGCTGTACGGCGGCAGCGGCCCGGTCAGCGTGAAGGTGCAGGCCTCGCCCTGCCGGTCGGCCTCTTCCTGGACGGTGCGGACGAACGCGTCCGTGGCGGTGGCCGGAACAAGGAACGAGACGTTGAGGAAGAGGCTGGCACCGGGCTCGGCGCGCGAGGCGCGGGCCGCACAGGGCAGCAGCCGCTCCAGCGTCTTCTCCGCCTGCGTGTTGTTGCGTTCGGCGACCTGGGCGGCTACGAGTTCCCCGAGGGCGATTCGGTCGTCCTGCCCCGCGGAGCCCGACCGCGTACGTTCGTTGAGCTCCCTGATCTGATCGGACTCCGCCACGATCTCCAGCAGTAGGTCCTGCTCGTCGCGGGCCGCCTTGAGGTTGAACTCGACGTGGCCTGCGAGTTCGGCAAGCCTGGCGATGTAGGCGTCGCTGTCACGCTTCAGCGCGGCGCCGACCTGGTCGTCGTCCGGGCCGAGCAGGCCGAAGCGCATCGGCAGCGTTGCTCCGTCCGTCATCAGGGTCTCCAGGACCGCCTCGTGCGCCAGCACGTCGCGGCGCTTGGCCCGCAGTCCCTCGGGTGCGTCGCTGACGACCGCGGCGACGTCGCCCGCGGCGACCGTCCGCAGCGGAGTCGGTGGGTCGCCCACCCCCTGGAGCCCGTCCAGGCGCAGTGGGTGATCGGCGCCGGTGATGGCGTAGATGTAGGTCGGCACTTGCTACTCCTCCCGTCGGGCGGCGGACGTGCGGCTGGAGGCGGACTTGCGTGCCGGCCGCTTGCGGGGCTCTTCCTCGGACTCCTCGCGCTTGCCCTGGAGGGAATCGGTGAACGCCTCCACGGCGCCGGTCAGCGCCCCTTTCGACTTGCCCTTGGCGCCGCTCTCGGTCATGTCGCCGACGATGTCGGTGAGCTGCGTGGGCGCCTTCCGCCCGGACTCGAGGTCGAGCCGGTTGCACGCCTCGGCGAAGCGGAGGTACGTGTCCACGCTGGCCACGACCACGCGGACATCGATCTTGAGGATCTCGATCCCGACCAGGGAGACGCGGACGAACGCGTCGATCACGAGCCCTCGGTCGAGGATGAGCTCCAGCACATCGTAGAGATTTCCCGAGCCGCTTCCGCCGCTCGTGGCATTGCTCTGTTGGACGAGTGTCACAGTGAACTCCTTCCGGTTCAGCGCCTGTCGACTGCTGTGCCTGTGGCTTCTGCTGTGCCTGTGGCTTCTGTGCAGTCGGCTTCTGCGCCTGTCGGCTTCTGTGCCTGTCGACGCCGGCGAACGGTGGCGCCCCGGCACGGCCGGCGCGCCACCGCCGTCAGCGACGGTCGATCTGGCCCCGGGCGTAGCGCCGTGTGCGCTCGTACGCGACGAGCTGTCCCTCCGTGTCGAGGGCCACGCGGTACGAGGCCATGACGCTCATCGTGTCCGGCACCTTCTCCAGCTCGACGACCTCCACCTCGGCCGCCCATCCGTCTTCCGTGGCTTTGACCGCGGAGACGGATCCGGGTTCGCACTGCAGCAGCTCCGAAAGCTGCGCGGATGCACGGCGCATGGCCGTGGCGATGTCGAGCTTTCCGGACGTCTTCTTCTTCTCGTCGTCAGTCGCGCTCATGTTCCCGCCTGTGAGGCCTGGATGACCGCCCTGGAGCGGTGCTCCAGCAGCTGTCGATGGCTGACGTTCGCGTGCCCGGCGCGTCCGAACGTATGCGTGACCGACCTCGAAACAGGTCGGCGAGAGCCGATGGAGGCCTCGATCCCGACCGATGCCCTCCGCCCCGCTGCCTCAAAACGGATACGCAACAGCCCTGTTGAGGGCGGCAGCGGCGACGGTCCCTCACCGGGACGACCCGGAGCCACTCCAACTCCGTTGCGCACGCTCACGTTTTCCATGGCCCGGAACGGATCCGCCCGGGCTCCCTCCCCTGACCCTCTTGCGTTAGTGGCACTAACGGTCTAGCTTTGTTGGTGTCACGAACGTTCGTCGTTCGAATGAATTCAGGAGGGAAGACCGTGATCAAGCCGTTCCGCATCGACATCCCCCAGGCCGACCTCGACGACCTCAACGACCGCCTCGCTCGCACCCGATGGCCCGACGAGGTCGCCGACGCCGGGTGGGACTACGGCTTCCCGCTGGCGCGACTCAGGGAGCTGGCCGAACACTGGCGCTCCGGCTACGACTGGCGTGCCCATGAAGCCGAGCTCAATCGGCTTCCGCACTTCACCACCGAGATCGACGGCCAGAACATCCACTTCGTCCACGTCCGCTCCTCGAACCCGGACGCACTCGCACTGGTCCTCACCCACGGCTGGCCCGGTTCGTTCCTGGAGTTCCTCGATGTGATCGAGCCGCTGTCTCGCGACTTCCACCTGGTGATTCCGTCGATCCCTGGCTTCGGTTTCTCCGGGCCGACCCACGAGCGAGGCTGGGACATCGTCCGTGTCGCGCGGGCCTGGGCCGAGTTGATGCACCGCCTCGGCTACGAGCGGTACGGCGCGCAGGGCGGTGACTTCGGCGCCGGCATCTCCTTGGCGCTCGGCGCGGTGGCTCCCGAGCGAGTCGTCGGGGTGCACGTCAACTACCTGCCGACCCGGCCGGATCCCGATGCCGGCCTAGAGCTGTCCGGATCGGACGAAGTCCGACTGGCCAAGGTCAAGCAGCTGATGGCCAACCGTCCGCCGTACCAGGCGCTGCAAGCCCTGACACCCCAGACCATCGGCTACGCACTGACCGACTCGCCAGTGGGGCAGCTGGTCTGGATCGCCGAGCGCTTCGCCCAGTGGACCGACCCGCGCACGCCGATCAGCGACGAGCGGATGCTCACCGACATATCGCTGTACTGGCTGACTGCCACCGCGGCTTCCTCGGCGCGGCTCACCTACGAGGCCGCCCGTCGGATCGAGCGGTGCCCGGTGCCGGTGGGCGTAGCGGTGTTCGCGCACGACATCACGCAGTCGGTGCGACCGCTCGCCGAACGGCTGTACGACATCCGCCACTGGTCGGAGTTCGACAGAGGCGGCCACTTCGCCGCGATGGAGGTACCCGAGCTGCTCGCCGCGGACGTGCGGGGCTTCTTCCTCGACGACTCCACCGTCCGCGGAGCTGGACTCGTCGAACGCGAATCCGCGCGCTAGCGCCGCCGGAGCGGACCCCAGGCGACCGGCTGCCCTCGCCCTCATGCCCGAGCGTCCCAATGTCGAGAGGCTGGTTACGGCGTGTAACGCCGCGCGGGTCAGTTCACCACCTGACGGAATGGTGTGCGACGGGGGTGAGTGGCGCGCCCTCAGTCATGGATGCGGAGGCACCGGCGACGGATGGGCCGTCCGCCGGCCTGGCCCCGTAGCGCCAGACTTGCCGATGGTGATCGAAGCGATGTCACTGAGTGCCAACTCGGTTTACAATGCGTCGAGTTGACGGATGCGAGGGGGAGTGGTGCGCATGGATCCGTCGGTCGGGATCGTTGTGCTGATCGCACTGTTCTACTGGTCGCTCTATGCCTTGTTCGTATGGGTGCGTGAAGCCGTGCATCGGAGGGGCCTGCCGGAGCCGTCGATAGCGCGGGGGCAGCTGGAGATGTGTCAGGGGCAGGCGTTCCGCGAGATCTGCCGGCGGGCCACGAATCCGGGTCCGCGTGTGGTGATGACGGACTACTTCGCCGAGCGTGGATGGAACCGGGCGGACGTCCTGCGGATCCTGGCCGAGCCACTCAAGCACAAACTGATCAAGGTGAAGGGTTGGCGGTTCGGCGGGTACAGCGTGACGCGCAAGGGCTGGGCCGAGTACGAGAGCAAGTTCATCTGGTCAGGAGGCGAAGGAATGCACATCTCCGCTACGTCGGGCGGGTTCGTCGTCGCGAACGTCAACAGCGCCCACGCCACGGCCCATGGCGGCTACGGCAACCGCGTACAGGCGCCCGACGTGCCGCACCAGCAGCTGATCGATGCTCTGCGTACGGACGCGGGCGACGCGACGACCGATGAGGCGGTGCGGGCGCGGGAGTACGCCGAAGACCTGTCGTCGGCCCTGGAGGTCCAGGACACCGACAGGACGGCCCGCATCCTTGGACGGATCAACGCTCTCCTGTCCAGCGCCACGGCGGCCTTCACCCTCACCCGTGAGCTGCTCCCCCCTGGTTCGTAACGCGCGTCGCACTGACGAGCCCGCCCTCGGCAGAGCATGCTCGAACCGGCTCCCTCACCGACCCCCGGCCCATGCTGATAATCCGAGGATAAATCCGAAGAATAACTAGGGTACAAATCTGCGAGGCAGCTGCGCTAACGTTCGCACTGGAGGTGAAGGATGCCGACAGAGGATGAGCTGTTCGCAGCCGTGGACGCGCTGCTCGCCGGAGAGCCCGAGATGCCCGGGCCGGCCGAACGCGCTCGACTGCGCGAAGCCGCCGGGATCACCCAGGCCCGGCTCGCACAGGTGCTGCAGACCACGGCGCAGACCGTGAAGAACTGGGAGGCCGGCCGCGCCGAACCGCGCCCCCCGCGCCGCCAGGCCTATCAACGACTCCTTGACGGCTGGTCAGCCCAGTTTCCCCTCGACTCCCACCTCATGCCGCCCGAGGCCGACGCGGCGGAGGCGGAAAGTGCGGAGCAAGGAGGCGCGGAGTCAGTAGCGGCCTTCACCGGTCGGGCGGGCTCGGCGCAGCGAGCGACCGAGTCCGCAGGCCAGACTCCGACCACCCCGACCACTCCCACCACCCCGGCCGCCCCGACCGCTCCAGTCGCCCCGACCGCTCCGGCCGCCCCGACCGCTCCGGCCGCCGTGGCCGAGCAGACCGTGCCGCGTCCGGCACGGACCGCCAGGAGCACGTCGACCGCCCGCCGTCCCGGCGTTCGTAAGGCAGCGGAGGCAGCCACTCCGGAGCCCGGCGCCGACCCGCGGTTCGCCAACGGCCCGCTCGCGGTGGTCGACACCGACGAGTCCGGGCAGGTGCTGGCGTACTGCCCCGGCGGCCTGGTCCTGGACGTGCCCGCGAAGAGTCTCTCCTCTCTGCTGGACTGGACCCTCGCCGAGGCCAGACTCGGGCAGCCGAAGCTCTCCGGCCCTGGCAAGCCGGCCGATCCGCTGCTCGTGCTCACCGAGTCCGCGCTCGAGCGTTACGGCCTGCCGGCCGCCCTCACCGACGAGGAGCGGCATGCCGGACGTCTGCCGGAAGACCACAAGGTCATCAAGCAGCTGGTCCGTTCGGAGTGGAAGCTGACCAAGCGTGGGTTCGGGCCGTGGGCGCGGATCTACCGCCCGGCCGTCGGCTCGGAGCGTGCCTGCGTCCAGTTGTGCATCCCGTCGTGGAACGCGCTGGATGCCCGGCACTGGGGCGAGGCCGGCCAGCTGCCCCCCGCGGAACTCGCCCGGCTCCTGGGCGTGTACGCGGCCAGGGTGATGACGCCCCGCGGTTCCACCGCCGTGACCGGCCTGGAGCTGATGACCGCACTGCACCCGCCGACGCGCGCCTCCGAACAGGACGCCGACGGCAAGCGGCACTCCGAGCACAACCCCGGATCGCTGGGGAAAGACCCGGTGGACTGCGCGCCGTGCGAGGCCCCGGACGGCCACCCGCTGCTCAAGGACCTGCCGCGATTCCACGTCCGCGGCCCGGCGGAGAAGCTGTTCGAGGAGGCGTACGACTGGGCCCGCCCTCTCACCGACGCCGAATGCCTGCGCCGCCACCTGGTCGGCGTCGACGTGAACATGGCCTTCGCCGCGGGCGCCAACGGACTGAACGTCGGCCTCGGAGCGCCGACGCACGTCAAGGCCCCGCAGTTCGACCCGAAGCTCCCGGGGAGCTGGCTCGTGGACCTGTCGCACGTCGACCTGTCCCGGGTGAAGGCGGGCAAGGACTGGGTCGACCTGGACGGCAGCCTGCTGCCCAGTCCCTTCACACCGAAGGGCGAGCGCCCCGAAGGTCCGGCCTGGTACGCCACGCCGACCGTCGCGTACGCGGTGGAACTCGGCTACGAGGCGCGTCCACTGGAAGCCTGGGTCCGGTACGACAACGGCCGCTATCTGGACCGCTGGTACAACCGCCTGCGCGACGCCTACCTCGCCACCATGGCCGACCTCGGCGTCGACGCCGATCTGTCGCCGCAGGACTTCCTCACGGCGATGGACGAGTACAGGAGCCGCGACCCCGAGCTGGCCGTCGTCGTATCGGCGATCAAGGCCACGGTGAAGGGCGGCCTGGGGAAGCTGCGGGAACGCCCGCGCGGGGAGGGCTGGCGGCCGGGCGAGCCGTGGCGCGCCCTCTCCCGCCCCACCTGGCGGCCGGACATCCGCGCGGCGGTCATCTCCCGCACCCGGATCAACCTGCACCGGAAGATCGTGAAGCACGCGTCGTTCACCGGGCAGTACCCGGTCGCAGTCCTCTCCGACTGCGTCGTCTACGCGGCCGACGGGCCCTCGCCGCTGGACTTCCTTCCGTATCGGGAGGGCAAGGCGCTGCCGGGCGGCTTCAAGCTCGGCATCAACCCCGGTCTGGTCAAGCACGAGGGAACCCAGGACGTCCTGTGGGGCGAGGAGGTCCGCGAGCGGTTCGACGCCCCGGAACTCAACCTCGCCCGTTACATCAAGGACGGCTCCGTCACCGACGTCGACAGCGGAGAGTAGGAGAGGGCGATGAGTCTGTTCGGAGACGGCCTGGACGCCGCGGTGCGGAAGACGTTCACCCGCCCGGCGCCCAAGAGCGCCGGCGCGCAGATGCGGTACTTGGTGAGGCAGCACAAAGGCAGCACGAAGGCCGTCTCCGAGCTGCTCGGAATCACTCAGCGCACGGTCGAGCGCTACGTGAAGGACCAGATCAAGAGACCGCGCCCGCATCTCGCCGCCACGATGGACAGCGAGGTGAAGAAGCGGTGGCAGCCGCAGATCCGCGCCAAGGCACGGAAGAGGGCGGCGACGACCGACGGCATCGTCATCGACACGCGCGCCCGCCTCGGCTACACCGCGCCGATCGGCTCTACGGACCAGGACCGGATCCGCCACCTGACCGTCGCACTTCCGCCCCACCACGCCGCTCGCCTCTTCGACGCCCAGGAGCAGGGCGCCACCGAGGACCAGCTCCGGGAGATCGCGGCGGACGCCCTCAAGGAGGTCTACTTCCAGGACGGCGGCCGCCGCGCCGGATCCCTGGAAGAGGTCCGCATGCTCGACGTCCAGCACCTCGAATTCGAGCTGTAGAGAGCGGACGATTCGCGTCCTCAAAGGATCCACGGCTTCCCTCGTGAACGAGTCTCGTCGCTGATTTCGCCTTCGGGCCTGGCTGTCGCGCCATCAACATCGTCCTCGTCCTCGTCGTCGGAAGCCCGGTAGTGGTACGCGTCCATCCACCAGTCGTCGTCCGTCCAGTCGTCGTCTTCACCGCTCTCCTCCTGGAGCTCTCGATCGGCGCCCCGCCGCCTGCTGTGGTCGCCGATGCTCCGCAGGACGTGCGACCGCTGCTGCTCGTCCAGCGCCGCGAGGGCCGGATGCGACGCGCCACGGGCCCGGTCGCCCAGAGGGTCGTGCAACGCCGTGCGGGCGTGGACGGCCTTGTGGGCGTCGTCGGCGAACCAGAGCGCCGCGAGGCCCGCGGCGGCGACCGCCGCGGCGGCCCATTCCAGGACTCCGTGCGGGAACTCCATCACCAGCAACACGCCCGCCACGCACCAGAAGCTGACCAGCGCAACCACACCCGTGCAGGCACAACAGTCCAGCACCGGCCGCCCCTCGCCGTCCGGCATACGGGGGATGCGGGGCAGAAGGGCGTCCTGCTCGTTCTGGTACGCGATGCGCCGCGACGGGTACTCCTCGTCGCACCAGTCGATCCATCCGATGGACACCGGCTCGGGATCGTGCCGACGTACGGCCTCGAGCAGGGCGGCGGGCAGCCTGTGGGCGGGTGCCCGACCGGGGTCGCGCCCTGCCTCGGTCAGGCGAGCCGCGCCTTCTCCGTCGATGTCGACATACCCGCCGAGCAGCAGCTCGGCTGCCGCCGCCTCGGTTGCCCGGGACGCCATCGCGGCGGCGTGGTACGGCTCGAGCTTAAGGGCGGCGACCGTCGAGAGGATCTCGCGCCGGATCCGGGACCGACGCCGCCACTGCAGCCCGATGGCCCCGTACACGGCGGTGGCGACGGTGAACACAGATACTGCCAGGACGAATTGGAGCACACCGCGAGGCTAGGTCCGCGAGTGCCGGAGCAGGAATGGATTTTCTTCAGCCGGGCCGCCTGCCCGGCAGGGGCTGCGGTGAGCCGTACGTACATTCGGCAACGGTGGCTTCTTGTACGGCGGCTGTACGTGTGCCTTGGTCGCCCTGCCACGTACGGACGTGGCCGCACGGCCGCTCAAGGGCAAACCGTGCCGTTGCTCCCACGCCACTCGTCCTCGAGGATGCTGAACATTTCAGAATCCCGCCAACCGTCCCGGATCAGCGCGGTGTGACGATGACGGCCTTCCCATGTCATGCCGAGCTTCCCGAGCACCCGCGCCGATCCGAGGTTCCGTGGGTCACACGTGGCGTAGATGCGGTGGAGCTCGAGACTCCGGAACCCTCGGGCGAGTAGTTCCTGCCCGATCGCCGTTCCGACGCCCTGTCCCCAGACCCGAGGGTGCACGGCGTAGGTGATCTCTCCCTGACCATGTCCGCGGCTCCGGATGTGAAGTTCTCCCATGCCGACGACGTCGTCCCCCACACGTGCTGCATAGGCGAACCGCTGCTGAGGTGAGTGCGCCCACGCCTCGACCGCACTCGTCACGAACGCACGTGTCTGCTCCTCCGTGTTCGGTCCCCAGGTCTGGAAGCGGGATGTCTGGGTGAGGGAAGCCCAGGAATGGACAGCTCGCCAGTCCGCGAGCTCGATCCTGCTCAAAGTCACCGAATTCCGTACCACATGCTGATCCTGTCAGATGCCCGCTCGCTGCTCCGGACCTGACGGTCGCCGTCGGCTCAGGCCGATACGGTCCACCCGTTGGCGGCGACGAGTGTGGCCGTCAGCGAGTGCGTATCTCCGAAGGCGAGCTCGGCGTCTTCGGTGATCTCTTCGATGTCGAGGACCTGGCCGGTGTGGAAGGTGGAGGCCCAGCTGCTCGCCGGCCGGGTCACTCACAGCGGAGCTCCAGGACCGAGCAGCAGGACCGACGAGCAGGACCGACTCCAGAACCGGTCCATGTCCTTGGCGGCCAGAGCTTGTACGCCCTTGTCGAACCCGAGTTTGCGATATCCGCAAATTCTTTCGCCGATTGACGCCCGTCGAGCCGAGCATGGGCGGCAGACGACTTCGGCTGGCAGGCGGACCGGAGCAGGAGGGGGTACCCATGACCGCGACGACATCCCTGGCCACCACACCGCACGCAATGAGCGCACGGAGACGTTGGACCGTGCTCGCCGTGTGCGCCCTGAGCATGTTCCTCGTCGGGGTCGACACGACGATCGTCAATGTCGGGCTGCCGGACATCGGACGCGGCCTGGGCGTCGGGACCCATGGTTTGCAGTGGGTCGTGGACGCCTACACGCTCGTCCTCGCCAGCCTCCTCATGGTGTCCGGCGCGCTGGCCGACCGCTTCGGCCGACGCCGGGTCTTCCGCTTCGGCCTGGTCGTCTTCGGGCTGGCCTCCCTCGCGTGTGCCTTCGCACCGTCGCTCGGGGTGCTCGTCGCAGCCCGTGCCGTCCAGGGAATCGGCGCCTCGATGCTGAGCCCCGTGGCGCTGGCGATCGTCGTGAACGCGATGCCGGACGCCCGCGAGCGCGCGCGGGCGATCGGGGTATGGGCAGCGGTCTTCGGGCTCAGCATGGCGGCGGGACCTGTCACCGGCGGGGCGCTCATCGTGTCATCCGGCTGGCGGTCGGTGTTCTGGATCAACGTCCCGGTGGTCGTCGCAGCCCTCGTCCTCGTCGCGGTTTTCGTGCCGGAGTCCCGCGGGGAGTGTGCCAGGCGGTTCGACCTGCCCGGCCAGCTCCTGCTGACCGCCGCGCTGTTCCTCGGCGTCGGCCTGCTCATCGAAGGCCCACGCATCGGCTGGGCATCGCCCGCCGCCCTGACGGGCTACGTCCTGATCGTCCTCGCCGCAGCGGCCTTCGTCAGAGTCGAACACCGCATGCCCGAACCGCTGATGGATCTCGGGCTCTTCCGGCGGCCGGCCTTCACCGCCGCCGTCCTGGGCGCCGTGTCCGTGTTCGTCGCGCTGAGCATCAGTCTCCTCCTCACGACGCTCTACCTCCAGCAGGCCCGAGGCTGGACGGCGCTCGCGTCGGGCCTCGCGACCCTGCCCATGGCGCTCGGCGCCACTCTGTGCGCCCCCTGGTCCGGCATTCTGGTGGCGCGGCACGGGCCCCGGATCCCGCTGCTCGTCGCAGGCGGCTTCACCGTGGCCGGCGGTCTGTGTCTGGTGAACCTGGACCAGGAGACGCACCTGGGGCTTCTCCTGACGTCCTATCTCCTCATCGGCGTCGGTTTCGGCTTCGCCAACGCGCCCCTGACCAACACCGCCGTGAGCGGCCTACCGCGCTCCCAGGCCGGCGTGGCCGGGGCGATCACGTCCACCGCGCGCCAGGTCGGCTCTGCGGTCGGCATCGCGCTCGCAGGTGGCCTGGTCGCGGGGGCCGCCCCGACGGTACTGGCCGAAGCCTCCCGCACCGGATGGCTGCTCGTGGCCGCCTGCGGACTCCCTCTCCTCGCCGCAGCGCTGACCACGCGAACAACGTCCGCCCAAGCGTGATCAGTCCGCCGCGCACCCACGAGCCGACGGGATCGCCTTGGTCGACGTGCAGTGGCAGGGGCGACAGGATTCGAACCTGCGGCGCGCGGGTTTGGAGTCCGCTGCTCTGGCCTGGCTGAGCTACGCCCCTTCGTCGAGGAGAGCTTGGCATCGCGGCTGTGTCGCATGCCACCCGATTTCGGTGCCGCCAGACGGCGTGGAGCCGACTGCGCCGGGAAAGGCTCCGGCAATGCCGTTCACCGCCCAGCACGCCGAGCACGGCCGGCTGGACGCCACCCAGCCCGATCTTGGCTGCGGAGTGAGCTGGGAGGCGATCCATCGGGCCAGGGCTCCGTTGCACTGCCCGGCATGCGGCGGGCGGATGGTCGCCCGGCGTTCCGTGCTGGGCCTGCCGCACTTCGCCCACCGCCGGCGTACGCCGGACTGCCCGCTCGCGGGGGAGAGCGCAGAACACCTGCTGCTGAAGTCCGACCTTGCCACCGCGGCCCGTGCGGCCGGCTGGGACGCCGTCCTCGAGGCCGCCGCGCCTCACGGCGCCTGGCGGGCGGACGTGCTGGCCGTCTCCCCGGACGGACGCCGGTTCGCGCTGGAGGCCCAGCTGTCCCCGATCACCCAGGACGACGTCCTGAAGCGTACGGAGCGATACGCCGCGGACAAGGTGGGGGTCTGCTGGTTCGACGAACGGGAGCGCCCTCGGCCGTGGATGAGCGCCGTTCCGGCGCTCCACGTGACCAGGGCGGCTGAGGGACGCCGGTCGGTGCGTGGGGTGATCGCCCGGTACGCGGCCGAGGACGGCTGGAGCGCGGTCGCGGACGTATCCCTGGGAGCCGCGGTGGGGTGGATCCTCGAAGGGCGCGTCGCCCCGCACGAGGAACGGTACGTCCGGGGGGCCGCCGCTCCTGGCGGCGACGACTACCGGGGCCGGTTCTGGACGGCGCCGCGCTACGCGGCCGCGGCTGAGGAGGAGGCAGCGCGCCGGCACGCGGAACAGCAGGCGCGTGAGGCCCGATGGGAGCGGAAGCAATCCGCCCGGAAGGCGCGGGCGGTGGCGTACAAGCAGTTCTGGGCCCGGACGGGGATCGGATCGGAGTGGTGGCAGACGTTCGAGACGATCGTGCGAGGCGCCCTCGGTGACGACATGTTCTTCGGCGCGCCGTCTGCCGCCTATGGAGACGGCAGGCCGCTGTACGCGAAGAAGGACGCAGAGCTTCGCGTCGTCGCGGTGGCACTGCCGGCTCGCCTCGGGGCATGGGCGGAGGCGATACCGATCATCGTCGACGACGTCCCGACGCTGAGCCGGATGGCCGCGTTGGCCTTCTGCGACATGAAGGTGTTCATCGCGGCCCCGGGGGCGGAGTCGTTCGAGTGCTGGTGGGTCCGGCCGGGCGGGGTGTACTAGGACCTGTGCCGGGCGATCACGTGTCAGTTCGGTGAGAGCGATCCGGATTGGGCCTCTACGGGAAATGGATCTTCGTCCGATGTCGGCTGTGGCAAGGTGCTCGCATGTCCAACCCCATCGCGTACCCGATCTTCCGCACCACCGACCCGGTACTCGCTCTGCGCGTGGCGCGTCAACTCGTGGCAGTGGGCGACCGGCAGTACGCGGAGGTGTCAGTGGACGTCGAGCTGTGCACTGTCCCGGAAGTGTTGCGGATACGCGAGGCGCTGCCGGATGCCTGGTTCCGGAAAGAAGATGTCGAGGACTGGGCGCGGGATCCTTCCGACCCGACGGGTTTGCACGGCGGAGTCCACGCGCCCGAGCTTTCCAACGATCCGGACTTCCTCTCCTCGCACCTGCCGCTCTGGGCGTCGATGGAATACCTGCCCGTGGGCAGCGTCGAGGAGGAGTTCGCTGCCTTGGTAGGCCCGAACTTCGGCGAGATCTGGTGGTCCGGCTTGATCTGGCCTGATGTACCGGACCGTGACATCCACGGCGAAGCCAACAACGCCCGGGTCTCTTTGCTGTTCAACTGCCGACCCCAAGACCTCGACCAGCGCTCCGGTGACCACACTGTCCTCGTCCACGTGCGCCGCAGGAATCGCGACGGGTCCGAGGAACGGCACGCCTCCTGGCTGGCAGAGCAGATCGGACAGTCCGTCATCGGTGATCCCCTGATCGGTTCCAGCCAGTCAGGGTCGATCACGTGACTGCTCCGGCCACACGTTGTTTCAGGTGGACATGGGGCGGGGTGAACTGAGTGACGCAGAGTGGGTACGGCTACAGCCGTTCCTGCCGGTCAGCAACAGGCGTTCCTGCCGGTCAGCAACAGGCGTTGCGGCCGGTGGCGGGACCATCGGCAGGTGGTCAACGGGATTCTTCCCCGGGCCCGGACGGTGGGTGAGATCGACTCGGACACACCCATCGCCGGCTCCCCCCCTCGAAGGGGGACCTGCCAGCAGAACACCAGGGCGAGACGCCATGGCAGAGCCTCGTCGCCCGCCTGGTGGAGGTGGTGCTGGAAGGGAGGGCCTGGGCCGTTCGCGCGGCGGATTCACCACCCAGACTCACCTGAGCGCGGACGGCCGCTGCCGTCCGCTGTCCCCGGTCGTCACGCCAGGGCAGCGAGCGGACTGCACCCAGTTCAAACCGGTCCTGGAGAAGATCCGCGTTCCCCGGCTCGGGACGGGCAGGCCCCGCAAGAAGCCGGACAGTCTCGCCGCGGACAAGGCCTACAGCATCGGGCCCTGCCGCGACTACCTGCGACGCCGCGGCATCCGACCACCATCCCGGAGAAAGCCGACAGCCAGGCCGCCCGCCTACGCAAAGGCTCGCAAGGCGGACGGCCACCAGGCTTCGACGAGGACCGCTACAAGCAGCGCAGCACCGTCGAACGAGCCATCAACAAGCTCAAGCACGCCCGAGCAGTAGCAACCCGCTACGACAAGCGTGGATACGTCTTCCTTGGAACGGTCACCGCCGCAGCTCTCGTCATCTGGCTCCGAACGTGATCACCCGGACAGGTCCTAGCCGAGCGGGGCAGGCTCGGCGCGCGAGTCGGTGGGCAGGTCACCGCGATGGCGTGCGGATGCGATGCCGGTGGGCGGACCTGCAGTACCGGCGTACGTCGACGGGCGCTCCCACGCAGCCCAGCGGGGCGGCATCGGCTGCCCCGTTTCCGCGTACGGTGCGCGAGCGCGCTCGACGAGGTCGCCGGCTGCGAGGGCCCTGGAGGGCACCGGCTGACGCGGCGGCTAGGCCGCATGGAGCACGGGGCAGGCACATCCCGACCGCGCGTCCGATGCTGGGGCGGACCCTCTCAACCGGGTGGCCCCCGCCCGGTGTCCCCGCGAAGGAGCCCCCGTGTCGGCACGCTCTGAAGTCCGTTCCCGTTCGCGCGTATCCCTGCGCCTGTCCGCCGCCGGCCTGGCCGCGTCCGCGGTGCTCGCCGCCCTGGTCCAGCCCGCACAGGCCACGGCCACGCCGCCGTCCCCGGACAGGGCGCTGCAGCAGCAGCTGAACGACCTCGTCCGTACGGCCGGAGGGCCGCCCGGAGCGATCGCGCTGATGCGGCAGGGCGACCGGACAGCGGTCTACCGTGCGGGCGTCGCCGACACGACGACGGGCCGCCCGCCCCGTATCACCGACCACATGCGGATCGCGAGCGTGGCCAAGGCCTTCAGCGGAGCGGTAGCCCTGCGCCTGGTGGACAGGGACAGGCTGAGCCTCGACGACACGATCGGCCAGCGCTTGCCGTCACTGCCCACCGCATGGCATCAGGTGACACTTCGCCAGTTGCTCAACCACACCAGCGGGCTGCCCGACTACACGACGGCGCCGGCGTTCCTCGAGATCCTGCAGGAAGACCCGCGGCACCACTTCGACCCCCGTCGCCTGCTCGAATTCGTCGCCGGCGAGGACCTGCGGTTCGAGCCGGGATCGCGGTACGAGTACTCGAACTCCGACAACATCGCCGTGGCGTTGATGGCCGAGGCGGTCACGGGGCAGCGGTACGAGCGGCTGCTCGAACGGCTCGTGTACCGGCCCCTCGGCCTGTGGCAGACCAGCCTGCCCCAGGGCTACCGGCTGCCCGAGCCGTATCTGCACGGCTACGACGTGACACCGCCCGCCCCGCCGGAGGACATCAGCGAGGTCCTCAGCGCGTCGGGTGTCTGGGCGTCCGGCGGGATCGTCTCGACGCCGAAGGACCTGAACGCCTTCATCCGCGCCTGGGCCGGCGGACACGGTTTCCTCTCGAAGGAGACCAGGCACGAGCAGCGGACCTTCATCCCGGGTGCGGCCTCGGAGCCCGCCGGCCCCGGCGTCAACGCCGGCGGACTGGCCATCTTCCGCTACACGACGCGCTGCGGCACGGTGTACGGCCACACCGGCAACTTCCCCGGCTACACCCAGTTCGCGGCCGCCACCGCGGACGGCCGGCGCTCCCTCACGTTCTCGATCAACACCCAGACCAGCAAGAGCCTGAAGCCGGAACTGCTGGCCAAGGTCCGCGCCGTCCAGGAGGACTTCGTCTGCGCCCTGCTGCGGCACTGACGCCACGCTCGTACGGAGGGAGATCCCTCACCGCCGCCCGACGGTCCTGAGGCTCAGCTGGGACGAAGCCGTCGGAGAACGTACTCCGACGGCCGCCACAGCGCCCGTACGGCAGTGAACGCCTCTGCGCGTCACCCGCTTGGCCCCGCCCCCTCGGGCCGCGGCAGGGTAGAGATGACGGACATGAGCAACGAGCATGCCGCCCCCCAGTCCCTGAAGGCGAAGCACCGGGCGATGTGGGCCCTGGGCGACTATCCCGCCGTGGCGACGCAGGTCATCTCCGAGCTCGGGGACGTGCTGGTCCGGGAATGCGGCATCCGGCAGGGCGACCGTGTCCTCGACGTGGCGGCCGGCTCCGGGAACGCGGCCATCCCCGCCGCCCTTCTGGGCGCCGACGTCATCGCCTCGGACCTCACCCCGGAGCTCCTGGACATCGGGCGCGATCTCGCGGCGGAGCGCGATGCGCGGCTGGACTGGCGCGAGGCCGACGCCGAGGCACTGCCCTTCGCGGACGGCGAGTTCGACACGGTCATGTCCTGCGTCGGCGTGATGTTCGCCCCGCACCACCAGGAGGCGGCAGACGAACTGGTCCGGGTCTGCCGCCCGGGCGGCACCATCGGCCTGATCAACTGGACCCCGGAGGGGTTCATCGGGCAGATGTTCGCCACGATGCGCCCGTACGCGCCACCACCCCCGCCCGGAGCCCAGCCGCCGCCGCTCTGGGGCAACCCGGACCACGTGAGCTCCCTGCTCGGGGATGGTGTGACGGACGTGGAGGCTCGCCGGCAGGCGCTGCGAGTCGACCGGTTCGCGCGACCGGAGGAGTTCCGGGACTTCTTCAAGGCCTGCTACGGACCGACCATCGCCACGTACCGCTTCATCTCCGATGACCCCGAGCGAGTGGCCGCTCTCGACGACGCCCTCGTCGAACTGGCCTCGCAGCACTTCGTCGACGGCGCCATGGACTGGGAGTACCTGCTGGTCACAGCCCGGCGGGCGGCCGCGTAGGGAAACGTCGACCTGCCAGGCCGCAGCAGGAACCCGGACGCCCGCGCCCTCCTGCCGCACTTGTTCGCCACCTTCTGCCCGAGCTGAGAAGGCGATCCCCTCTGCGCATCCGCGCCAGATTCCTCCACGTCGGGATAGAGCGCGGCCCGGGTGGGGAGCCAGCTGGCTGACAGTGACGTCGGGGAGGGGCAGAGCATGGGAACGGGCGCGATGGTGCTGGTGGCGTCAGCCGTCCTGGGGGCGGGATGCCTGGTCGCGGTTCTGGTGCGTGCCGGGAGGCGTGAGGCAGAGGCCGAGAAGGTCCGCCTGGCCGAGCAGGCGCGGGTCCAGGCCGTGCGGTCGATGGAATCGGTCTGGGGCATGGATGACCGCGAGTTCGAGGAGTACGTGGCGGACCTGTGCCGCCGGGACGGCTGCACCGAGGTCCGCCGGGTGGGCGGCGCGAACGACATGGGTGCCGACGTGACGGGCCGGCTGCCGGACGGCCGGAAGATCGTGGTGCAGTGCAAGCGCTACGCGAAACACCGCACCGTCGGCAGCCCGGACCTGCAGAGGTTCAACGGAACCGCGCGCAGCGAACACCAGGCGGACATCCCGCTCTTCGTCGCCTCGTGCAAGTTCACCAAGCAGGCCAGGGCCTTCGCCGCCCGCCACGACCTGGTTCTCGTCGACGTCGACCTTCTCGGCTTCTGGAACAGCGGCACGGCTCTGACCGCACTCCTCGAGCTGGACATCAGCCGATCAGGAACCAATCGGAAGCTGACCCCGGACAACTGAACCGCTCGACGGCCGGACTCGGCCAGGGAGGGACGGAGGGGGTTGTCGTCGTCCCCGGTACGCCGCCAGAAGTGGGCTGCGTACCGCGGACCACGCTCCAGCCGTAAGTCCACGCCGGATCCCCCTGGTGCTGTCAACGGTCGGTTCTGCGGAAGATGCCGAGGCTCTTCGTGAGGGATTTCAGCGGTGAGGTGTCCTGCTCGGCGGCAGGCGGTGCGAGTGTCCTGGGTGCGTTGCTGCCGCTGGTGGCTTCGGCGAGCGCGGCGTGGGCCGACTCGGCAGCCTCGCGGTACAGGTCGCAGGACGCCGTCATGGCCTTGAGCGCCTCGGCGTACCGCGTGACCATGGCCCGTGCGTGGACGAGTTCCTCATCAGGAGTGAGCAGATGCCAGCCTTGGCGCAGACGCGTGAGGGCTTGCTCCGCGCCGTCCGGCAGCGGCCGTGGCAGTGAGGCGAACTCCGTGATCTTTCGGAGGAGTTCGGTCGGCTCGGTGCCGTCGAGGAAGACGTCGCCCACGGTGAAGCGTTCGGCGTCGTAGCCCGGGGTCTGCGGTGTGGAGGGCAGGACGACAGCTCCTCCGCGCGGAAGCCCCACACCCAGCTCGCGCTTCATCGCGAAGTCGGCGATCAGTGCCTGCTCCGGCGTGGCCCGGTGCTCGATGACCCGGTGCTTGATGCTCGGCGGCAGGAATGCCGTGACCGGCCGCCGACCCAGCGCGTCCGGCGTCATCGCCTCGTGCACCACGACATGGATGAACCAGCTCTGTCGGCTGCAGTCCCGCAGCAGCCGCCGCAGCTCGCCGTCGTCCTTGGGCAGGTGGTTGACCGTCCGCAGACGCCCGCCCGGCACTCTGTCGTGATCCCAGGCGACCTGGTCGCTGTCGGGCCAGAACACGGTGGCGGGAGAGGGCCAGCTCGCTTGCCACGCCGTCTCCGCCTCGGCGGCCAGCACCCAGGCGACCTCGCTCTCGTTCCCCGTACGGCGGGACTCCGGCTCGTAGGTGGTCAGTTGAGCACGCACCGTGACGTCGCCTGCCACGCGCCAACGTGCTTCGAACACGCGGCGGGCCGAGGGGCCGGGGTCGGCGGCCTCGTCCCGGGGGAACAGATCGGTCGAGCGGGCGGCCTCGACGGGGTCGAGGTCGACGAAGTCGTCGATCACTCTGGCCGCCTTGAGAGCGAGCAGGTTACGTCGGACGTCACGCTCGGCTTCGGGCCCGACGTGACGCCCCCGCCCGAGCCATGCGGTATCGGGGGCAGTGGTCGATGAGGAGGTGCTCTTGGCCATGGAACCGTCCAGTGGGTGATCGGGGCTCGACGACCAGTATGGTCCGCGGCCCGAGCAGCGAAGTCCACCAGCCCGCACTGACCGGGCGGAGCGCGGTGCCGGGGGTGAGGTCTCAATGTTGTCGGCCAGAGCCCGCCAAGCCTGTCCGGGCCGACGATCACGCCATCAGGCTCCGATTCGTCCTCTTCGGCCGTTCCGCCTGCGGCAGCCGGCGCTCACCGGGCTCGGCGAAGCCGGATGAGGTGTGGCGGGTGGCCGAAGTGCTCTGGGCTGGGTTGAGAGCAGCAGCACGGCGCCTCAAGCTGGTGACCGCCGCCCACATCTCCTCTCTCCTCACTCACGCGCGGCCGACCTCATCCGCACCTACCTTCGAGCGCGCCCCGCTCGGGCAACGCCCTGCCGGAACGGCCCATCACCGAACGCGAAGTGGGATCCTGAAACTCGTCGCCGAGGGCCACCGCTCCAAGGAGATCGGCGACCTCCTCGTCATCAGCCCCAAGACCGTGGAGCGCCACCGCGCCAACCTGCTCCAGAGACTCGGCATCCGCGACCGCCTCGAACCGACCCGCTACGCGATCCGCGTCGGTCTCATCGAACCCCGACCGCCGCCCCGCCCCGCCGCAAAGGAACCGTGTGTCCGTGCAACTCGCCCTCGCCCTGTACGTGGTCCTCTTCGCCTGCGCCCTGACCTTCACCCTCAAAGCCGCCCGGATCCGCACCCTCCCCCGCCTGGCGCCGCTACCTCCCCATCGCCCTCCTACTGACGGCGACCGCAACCAGCCTCCTCCGCGGCGTCGGCGTCCCCGAACCGGCCGGGCTGGTCGCCTTCCCCCTCAACCTCGCCGCCATCGCCCTCGCCGCCAGCGCGATCAGGTCCCATGGCGAACGCGCCCGGAGCAAGGCCAAGCAGCAGGCAAGGCTGTAGCACTCACAGGTAGCCGCCCTCCCTCGCGTTCTGGATCACAGCCACAGGTCAGCGGCGATCGACCGGCCACACGGAGGGCGTACGCCCTCCCCACCCCCCCCGCCGCGTCCCGGGCGACGGCCTCGGCCCGAGAGCCTCCCGACGTTGACAGGCGTGGGGTGACATGTTGCTATGGGTCGCCGCTCAGCCCTCCCACCTGCGCCGCGTCCCGTCCCCACCCCACCCACCGCACGCGCCCTCGCGGCGGAGCCCCAGAACCCGAGCGAGGAACCATGCCGCAGCGCGCCGCGACCGTCGTCGGCGGCGGGATCGGGGGCCTCGCGGCCGCGATCGCTCTGCACCGGCGCGGGTGGCGCGTCCAAGTCCTCGAACGCGCTCCGCGGTTCACCGAGATCGGCGCCGGGATCTCCCTGTGGCCCAACGCGCTACGCGCGCTCGACACGCTCGACCTGGCCGGCACCGTGCGCACCCTCGGCGCCGTCGAGACCGCGGGCGGCGTCCGCGACCGCAGGGGACGCCCGCTCTCGCGCACCGAGACCGCCGAACTGGTGCGCCGCTTCGGACATCCCCTCGTGGTCCTGCACCGTGCTGAGCTGCTGCGGGCGCTCACCGAGGCCCTGCCGCCGGAGTGCCTGCGGCCCGGCACCGACGTGACCGGCGTCCGCGACGACGGCCACGGCCTCGTCGTCGAGCACAGTGGGGGAGCGTGTCGGGCCGACCTCGTCGTCGGCGCCGACGGGCTGCGCAGCGCGGTCCGCCAGGCTCTGTGGCCCGACGCGCGCGGCCCCCGGTACGTCGGCTACACCGCCTGGCGCATGGTCACCGAGCCTCTCGCCCAGCCACCTTCCGAGGGAGCCGCGACCTGGGGACGCGGCGAACGGTTCGGCTACACCTCGCTGCCCGGCGGCCGGATGTACTGCTTCGCGACCGCGTCCCTCCCGCCCGGAACCACCTTCGGCACCACCGAGCACGCCGAGCTGCTGCGCCGGTTCGGATCCTGGCCGGAACCGATCCCCGCCCTCCTGTCCGCCGTCCCCGCCGACGCCGTGCTCCGCCACGACCTGTACGAACTCCCGCCGATGCCCACCTTCGTACGCGGCCGGGTCGCCCTTCTCGGCGACGCCGCCCACGCCATGACCCCCAACCTCGGCCAAGGCGCCTGCCAGGCCCTGGAGGACGCGGTCACGCTCGCCGCCTGCCTCGACACCACCGCGGACGTGACCGCCGCACTCCGCTCGTACGACCGGCTGCGCCGCCCCCGTACCCAGGCGGTCGCGCGCCGCTCCGCACGGCTCGGCGCGCTCGGGCAGCTGGCGTGGCCGCCGGCCGCGTTCCTGCGCGACGTCGCCGCCCGACTCACGCCGGAGCGGGCGACCCTGCGTTCCATGACACCGGTGCTGGGCTGGACCCCGCCCGGAGCCCCCGCGACCCCGACCGCGACGGATGACGAGACCGCCTGATGCCGGACTGGACCTATCACCCCCTGCGCAGCGCCGCCGCCCGTGCCGTCGGCACGCGCCGTTCGCAGCGCACCGCGCTGAGGCTGCTCGCCGCGATCGGCTCCCGGCCCGCCGGGGCGCGGCTGATCGCCCGAGGCTTCGGACACCGGCACCCCCCGGAGCGGCTCGCCGGCGAGCTGGCCGGCGTTCCCGTGGCCGTGCGCCTGGGCATATCCGTCCCGCCCGCGCTCGCCCACGAGACCGTCCGGGCCATGGCCCCGCTCGGGGCGGGTGTCGTCGAGGTGGCGCCGGTCGCGGCGGAGGACGTCGAGACCGTTCGCGCGGCCGCCGCCGGCCGCTCGATACCGGTCGTCGTCCGAACCACGGACCCGGAGACCGAAGCCGCCCTCGCCGCCCACGTCGACGGCTTCACGCGCGACAACGAGCCCCGGGCCGTGCGGGTGTCAGACCCGTCGGTCGGCGCCGCGGCCGCCGCGCTCGACGACCCGGACACGGTCGTTCTCGCCCGGCCGGGTGTGCTCGTGGAGGCCGGACCCGGCTGGTTCGCCCGGGTCACCGAGGCCGCCACCCCCACCGCGCCCGCCGCCGGGCTACGCGACGTCGGCCTCGATCCCCGCCGGTGGCCCGCCTGGGTGTGGGGCCTGCTCGTCGGGCTCGGCATGACGGGCGCCGGACTCGGCGCGGCGGCGATCACGCTCGGGCCCGTACTGCTCTGGTACGACCGCGACTACCTCGGCATGACACTGGACGAGCTGCACGCCGCCAACCACCACCTCGTGCACTTCCTCCAGCACGACCGGATCACCATGGCCGGCACGATGGTGTCGATCGGCGCCCTCTACACCGGCCTCGCCGTCGGCGGGATCAGACGCGGCAGGGCATGGGCCCGTGAGGCGTACCTGCTCTCCGGTGCCATCGGCTTCCCCACTCTCTTCTACTTCCTCGCGACCGGCTTCGTGGAGCCGCTCCACACGGCCACCACGCTCGTGCTCTTCCCGCTGTTCGTGGCCGCGGTCCGCCGGGCGCCGCGCACCCCGCGCTGGCGCCGGATGCCCGAAGGCCCGGAGCGAGAGCGGCGGCGGGCCCTGGTGGGTCAACTCCTGCTCATCGTCACGGGGGCGGGCCTGTTCGTCGGCGGCACGGTCATCTCGCTGGTCGGCCTGACCGGCGTCTTCGTGCCGAGCGACCTGGTCTTCCTGGGCGCCGACACGCAGGCTCTGGAAGCCGTGAACCCCCGGCTCGTCCCGTTCGTCGCACACGACCGGGCGGGCTTCGGCGGTGCGCTGATGGCCGCGGCCGCGGCCATCACGCTGCTCAGCGCGTGGGGCTGGGGGCGGGGCGAGGCCTGGGTGTTCTGGTCCCTGGCCACGGCGGCGGCCTTCGGCTTCCTGCCCGCCGTCCTCGTCCACGGCGCGATCCACTACACGGACTTCCTCCACCTCGCGCCGGTGTACATCGGCGTCATCCTGACCGCCACGGGCCTGCTCCTGGCCCGCCCGTACCTGTGCGCGAAGTCGTCGACCCCCTAGGGGCCGGCCGTCCCGGGGTCCCAGCTGCTCCTGCCGTGTATCGGCCAGGGCCGTGCCTCAGTTGCCGTGGCCTCCGTGCTGCGCAGCGGCTGTGGGGGAGGCGGGTGTCAGATAGACCTCGTCGGCGTAGCACCACGCCCAGACCCCTTCGGCCGCGGCCGCGATGGGGTCCCCGGTGTGAGAGGCGTGCTGATAAGCGTGGGCGCCGGGGGAGCTGTCGCAGCAGCCATTTGTCCGCACCGCAGGCAGACGCGGAGGTGGACCCAGTCGTCACGGTCCGCCGCCAGGCATTCGGCGCAGCCGGTGACGGGGAGCCGTACCGGGGGTGGAGTCTCGTCATCGAGGTGCCGGCACGGCGGCGGGTGCGTCCGTCCGGCGTCGGGAGCGACTTGCCAGCCTTCTGCGGGCACCAGGACCGAGCCCGCCCGGTCCGCATGGCTTCTCGTGTTCGCCGATGCCCCGCGACCGACGTCGAGGGCCGATCGCCGGGGTTCGGTGCCGTCGTTTGCTCGTGTCTTCGTGATCCGTCTCGACGGATGCGGCTCACCAGCCGGCGATCCTGGCGATGAAGAAGGCCGCCACGATCAGGGCGCCCAGCACGATGACGGCGAGCAGGACTCTGGGGTGTTCCCACAGGCCGCCGTCGGGGCGTTCCTGGTGCGCTTCCGCCGTGGAGCCTTCTGCGGGCGGCGTCTCGCCGGGGCGGATGTTGGGTGTCGACATGGTGTTCTCCCGAGTTCCGGATCTTGTTCCTCGTAACTACCCCGTACGGTTTCGGGGCGCTGAGAGCTCTCGGCGCAGGGTCACCAGCCGTCGCTGCCAGGGGGGCCTTTGAAGGGGCCGGTTATCTCCGCGGTGATCCACCCTCCGTAGAAGTCACCGGGCTGTGGCAGCACCTGCTCCCCGTCGACAGTGCAGTTGTCGACGCGACCGGGATAGAAGGCCACGTGACCGGCGAGCACGGCATATGCGGGGTCGGGCGCCTCGTAGCTCCAGGCCACGTCCGCGACGGTCGCCCCGGGAGCCGTCCAGGTCCAGTAGGAGGCCAGGCCCTTCCACTCGCAGTGCGTGACCCTGGCCGATGGCGCCAGCAGGTCCATGCGAACGTGCTGCCGCGGTACGTAGAAGACCGGCGGGTGACTCGTCTCGAGGACGCGTACGCACCGGCGCGAGTCGGCAAGGACGACTCCGCCGTGGCGAACGACGATCCGACGTGCGTCAGGAACCGCACGGGGCGGTCTGGGGTACTCCCAGACCGATTCGGCCGGTCTGAGCCGTCGCTGGACCTGGTCCATGTGCCATCACCCTCTTCTCCAGCTCTTCCCCGGCGGCACACAGCACGGATGCAGGAAACCTGGACATGCGCCTCGGGGCCGCCACCGGGGACGCCGTCGGCGAGCACGCCGCGCAGACGCGCCTGCGCGTGAGGGCGGTCGAGCCCACACGATGAGGCGATCCCGAAAGGTGCGACCATCCTCGGATGCGAGGGATCGAACAGCTGGTCAATGTGGACGCCCCGGTGTGGCGGGAACTTCAGGGAATTCTGAAGTCGAGCTCCGTGCCGGTTCGAGTGCTGTCCGGAGACATCGAAGAGGGCCGCCGGTGCCTTCTGCAGATGCAGGTCAGCGCGGGATCGGTACTGGGTGCACTGGCGTTGAACACGGGCGGATTGCTCGTGGACAACGGGTGGGTGCGCGTGTTCGGCGGGGGTACGACGGCGGAAGGGCGACTCCCGAGTCTGGCGCAGGTCAACCGTTTCCCCACGGTCTTCGATCCTGGGTGGCTTCCCGCGACTGGTCTTGTCGTCGGCCAGGACGTTGTCGGAGGGGTGTTCGCGTTGAACGGTGGCGATCCCGCGGCTGCGGGCCGCCCCGGGGCACCTGGCCAGATGACGTACTTCGCTCCCGACACCCTGGCGTGGGAGGCGATGGAGATGGGTCACTCGGGGTGGGTCTCCTGGCTGCTCTCGGGCAGGCTGGAGACGTTCTACGACGGAATGCGCTGGCCCGGGTGGCGTGAGGAGGCCGAGGCCCTGGCCTTGGGGCATGGCCTTTCCGTCTACCCCTTCCTGTGGTCCGAGGAGGCTCACGCCGATCTCGCGGCCACGAGCCGGCGGCCTGTGCCGATGCGCGAGGTGCTGGGAGTCGCAGCGGACTTCGCCCGTCAGATGGGGCCGTCCGATCCCGGGTTCCTGGGCGACGTGTGACTGGCTTCGCTGTCGGTCCTGGCGTGTCGGCGAAGGTGCCGAACGTGTCTGCGGCTGCTTCTGCGCCATGGTTCTGGACCGGCAAGCTGGTTGCCGCCGCACCCGTCGGCGCGCTGGCGCAGGACGCCGTTCGGCGCCGGAAGCCGGTGACGTCCGGCCCTGCCGGCGGTCGCCGAGAGGACGAGCGCGAACCGTGCCTGGCGGGTGGCAGTGTGGGCTGAACGGTGGTCGTCCGTTCGGAGTCTCGTGTGTGACGGCTCTTCAGGTCCGGGGGAGGGTTCTGTCGCGTCCGTGTTCGTCGCACCTGAGGAGTCCTCACATGGTCCGTCTGTCCGCCCTGGCCGCACTGACCACCGGTGTCGCGCTTGCCGTGACGTCCACCCCGGCTGTCGCCGAGCCGGAGGCGGGGGCGGCGGTAGCCGACAAGGCCGCGACGTACCGCGCCACGGCTCCCTTCCTGCAGCATGACGAGGGCGTGCGGGCCGGGTACAGACCCGACCGGTACTGCGTCTCCGACTCGGCGGGTGGTTCGGGAGCGCTGGGTTACCCGCACTTCAACCATGCCTACGACAATTCGACCGACCCGGCGAAGCCCACCGCGCTCTTCTACGAGGATGACGGCAAGGGGGGCAAGCGTCTCGTCGGTGTCGAGTGGCTCGTCTTCGACAGGGACCAGGACCTGGCCACGGACGACGACCGGCCGAGCATGTTCGGCATGCCCTTCAAGGGGCCCAAGCGCGGCAACTTTCCCGGTCAGCCCGCGCACTACGCCCTGCATCTGTGGCTGTGGAAGAAGAACCCCCGCGGGCAGTTCGCCACCTTCAACCCGGCCGTCAGCTGTCTGCCCGGCACCACCCGCCCGACTGTCTGAACGAACAGGGCGCGGCGGCCTGCCCTGTCGCCGCTCAGGAGCGCCGGCCGAACCGCCCGCCTTCAACGCAACGGCCCGCCGCACCGACGAAACGCCGCTTCCTCTTGAACACGAGCGTGGACACGAGCCAGATCGCCTGGCCCCCGGCCGACTGTCGCCAGGCGGGGGAGCCGCCGCACGGCGTGGGCGTGCCTCCAGGCACGCCCACGCTCTGCGCCGTATCAGGCTGGTGGCGCGGAACGCGGACGAGGCAGAGGAGCTTCGGGCTCGTCGGGGAGGAGCACAGCATTGGCGCCGGTCAGTTCCAGGACCCGCAGGACCCGGTCCTGCAGGCCGGTCAGAACGAGCGGGCTCCCCTCGCCCTGCAGGCGCCGGTGAAGACGGAGCAGCAGATTCAGGCCGGAGGAGTCCATGAAGGTCACCTCGGACATGTCCAGTCGCAGCGGTGCCCCGTCGGCCGGGGTGAGGTGAATGACACGCTCAAGGGCGGGGCAGGACGCGAGGTCTATCTCACCCGAAACGGTGATGACCGTGGCGTCGGTGTTCTGCCGGGTGGTCACGGTGAGTTCGTTCATTGGTCGCCCCTCACTTCCAGGGGTCGAGCCCAACGCACCCCGGTATGGGGTGCCAGGAGCGTGACGTGGGGTCACGCACAGCCAAGCAAGACAAACCCGAACCGCCTCTGCGCCCGCGTGAGGGCGTTCAGGAGCGATCGGGGTCTCCTACCAGACCAGGCTGGTGTCCTGGCAGCGTGGCACACGCAGGACGCCGATGGCCACCCCGCCTCCTCCTGCCAGCCGCGTACAGGCGCCTCACGACCCGGCCGTCACGAAGGTGTGGAGATGGCTGGGCTCGGAGCCGATCATGACTGATCCGACGCACCGGGGACGCAACGCTTCCTTCCGTGACCGCATGGCCGGCTGAGACGGGCCCGGAGCAGCGCGATGTGGCTACGCCGGTGGCGACCCTGGATGAACTCGGCGAGGTCAGAGGTACGGTCATGGAGCTGGTGGGACCACGTTGTACAGAGGGGGCTTCACGGTGGGTATGGCGATTGTCGACTGGCGCGATCAGGCCGCAGCCGAGGAGGCGTGGGACACGTACCTCGACGGGACGGGCGGCTACCGTGACCCGTGGGGGATCTACTCGGCCGCGCACCTGATGAAACGCCAGCGGCAGAGTGCTCTGGCGGCGCTCCGGGGTCAGGGCTATGACATACCCCTGACCCCGGATCCTTCCGCTGACTGGGCTGCCCATGCCTCGATCTCGGACTGGGGAGGAGAGTGGCTGCCGTCCGAGGTTCGCGCCGCCCTCGAGCATGTGCCTGAGGACGTTGCGCGGCGTGCTTGGCAGCATGGCTTCGCCGAGGCCCTGGACTGGGCGTCGTTCACTCACCTGAGCTGGTCCACGGACACGTTCTGACGGCGCCTTCGGCTCTCAGGGCAGTGCGGTCCCGCCGGTGGGGATCATGCCGGCCTCCCGCCTGTCGACCGCGCCCGCCCCGGCTCCAAGCACCACCTGGCCAGGCCGATCGGGGCCGGGGGCGGCCGAGGGCTTCGACCCGACCACATCGCCGGCCCGCCACGCGCATTCGCCGGACCGGTCGTGCAGAGTCGTGCAGAGCGGACTGCCCGGCCCCCGGGGGTGGCCCGAGACCCACCCGTGACCTGCGGGAAGATCCACGACGGGGTTACCGCGGGTTCCTTCGCCGCACACACAGGATCGTCACCGAACCGACATACCGAGCGGTCGGAAACCTCTTACGCAAGGGCTATACCCATGAGTAACGTACGCGGACCACCGGCGCCACCCGCCCGTCCCCCGGGGCGGCAAGGAGCAAGATCGATGTCGTACCACCAGTCCTTCCCCGGCCCACCGCCCCCACCGCAGCACCGGAATGCCGGGCGGCACCGCCAAGAGGCGGCTTCGCAGTCCTGGGAGGGTGGATCGTCGTCCTGGGACACCGATCCACAGGCGGCCTGGGACTCGTCCCCGCGAGCGTGGGACTCCTCGCCGCAGGGCCGGGACTCCAGCCAGCAGCCCTGGGACGCGTCCCCGCAGCCGCAACCGCCCGTCGCCACCGACGATCGCGCTGATGTGCGCCGGCTCGGATCGGCTTACCGCAGGCTCCGCCGCGTCGCCACCTTCACCGCGCTCGGCTACTTCGTCATCTTCCTTTTCCTGTCCGGCTACGCCCCCTCGATGATGACCGGCACCATCACCGGTGGTCTCACCACCGGTCTGGTCCTGGGGCTCCTCCAGCTGCCCGTGGCGCTGGCCGCGATCGCGCTGTACGAGCGGATCGCGCGCAGGCGCGTCGACCCGCTCGCCGCGGCGATCCGCGAACGCGCCGAGCAGGCGGCCGCGGCAGCCGAGCCCCGACCGGAACGCCAGAGCCGCCCCGGACGTCCCGAGTGGCAGCGGCACACCGGAGGTGCGCGCGCATGACCAGCTTCAGCTCCGAGGCCCAGACCATGTCGCTGATGGCGTTCATCGCGGTCATCACCGTCACGCTGCTGCTGTGCGTGATGACCGGACCCGATCGTGACGACCTCGGCGAGTTCTACACCGGCTACCGCTCGCTGTCTCCCGTCCAGAGCGGCCTCGCGATCGCCGGGGACTACATCTCCGCCGGCACCGTTCTCGGCACCATCGGCATCATCGCCCTCGTCGGCTACGACGGCGTCACGCTCGCCCTGAGCACCGTGCTCTCGCTGGTCCTGATGATGTTCCTGCTCGCCGAACCGCTGCGTAACGCCGGGCGGTTCACGATCGGCGACGTCCTCACCCGGCGTCTCCCCGGCCCCGCCGTGCGGATCACCACGGCCGCGGTCACCCTGACCGCACTACTGCCGCTGGTGGTCTTCCAGCTCGCGGGCGCCGGCGATCTCCTCTCCGTCGTCCTCGGCTTCGACTCCGACGGCTTCAAGACCGGGGCGATCGTGTTCCTGGGCCTGCTGATGATCGCGTACGCGGCGATCGGCGGGATGAAGGGCACCGCCTTCATCCAGATCGTCAAGACCGTCGTCCTGCTCGGCGCGTCCCTCGCGATCGCCGCGCTCATCCTCAACCGCTACGACTTCAGCCTGTCCTCCCTGCTGGACGCCGCCAAGCTCGGCAGCGGGGCGGGAGACGCCTATCTCGCCTCCGGTCTGCAGTTCGGCGGCAACGAACTCGACATGATCAGCACTCAGTTGACGGTCGTGCTCGGCGCCGCGGTGCTGCCGCAGATCACCATGCGCATGTTCACCGCGCGCAGCGCGGCGGCTGTGCGGCGCTCGATGTCCTGGGCCGTGTCGACCGTCGTCGTGACCTGTCTGCTGATCGCCGTCATCGGCTTCGGCGCGGCGGCGATCGTCGGCCACCAGGGGATCGTCGCCGGCGACCCGCAGGGCAAGACGGCGTTCCTCATGGTCAGCCAGGCCGTCATGGGCACGGACCAGACGACCGTCGAGACGCTGCTGTTCACGGCCGTCGCGACAGCCATCTTCCTCACCCTGCTGGCCTCGGTCGCCGGGATCACCCTCGCCTGCGCCAACACCCTGGCCCACGACCTCATCACGCACGGGCTGCGCCGCAAGGCGCGACTGAGGCCCTCCGCAGAGATGGCCATGGCCCGGACCGCCGCGGCGGGCGTCGGGCTCGTGGCGATCGCGATCGCCGCCGGTGCACGGCATCTGAACCTTCAGGCACTGCTCACCCTGTCGTTCTGCATCGGCGCGTCCGCGGTCGCACCGGCCCTCATCTACAGCCTCTTCTGGCGCCGCTACTCCCGTACGGGTCTGCTCTGCACCCTCATCGTGGGCAGCGCCTCCGCGTTCATCCTCATGACCGGCAGCAACCTGGTGTCCGGATCGCCCCAGGCGATCTTCCCGGATGAGGACTTCAACTGGTTCCCGTTCACCACCTCGGGCATCCTCTCGGCCCCGCTCGGCTTCCTCGCGGGCTGGCTCGGCACGGTGCTCTTCGAACGCGACCCGGCGGACCAGCGCATGCGGTACGAAGCGGTGGAGGAGACGATCCTGGCCGGTACACCCGCTGCGAGCGGCACCTCCACGTCCTGAAGCGAACGCCTGGAGGAAAGGGCGCCCGGCCTGATGCTCCAGGCCGGACGCCCTCCTGGCCGCGCGAGCCGCGCGGGCGATCCGTGAGTACCTGGGAGAGCCCGCGAGCCGGACCCGCATCGTGCCGCGACATGCCGGGGCCGTCGGCCGGTGCCCCCTCAACGTGGGCGGCCTTCGCGAGGAGCAGGCCGGTCCGGGAGTCTCACCTCGGCGTCTCGGGCGGCGGTCGTTCGCGTGGCTGCCGGGGCAGCTCCGGCTGGTCCGGGTCACGCGTTCGCACTCGTCACTCTTCTGGGCCGGGGCTGTCGCCGCGCGCCGTGTGGTCCGGGTGTCCGGCGGTGCGGCGAGCCTCCTTCATCTCCGCCTCGTACAGATGGTCCCTGCCGTCGACCAGGTCGGCGAGCGCCTGACGCTCCACCTCTCTGAACGGCTCGTAGTAGGTGCGGTTGTACTCCTCGACGATCTGAAAGGTCCAGTGTCCGGGGATGACGTTCCGGCCCAGGATCTCCCGCTCCACGCGGTCGGCCCACCGGCCGTGGCCCGACTCGCGCAGCAGCGTCACCGCCCGGTCCAGCTCCAGGTCGGAGCGTCCGGTCAGTTGGTGGAAGGCGTAGAGGTGGCCGCGGGCTCGCTCGGTCGTCTCCAGGGCCTTCGACAGGGATCCGAGCGCCTCCACCGTGGCGTCGGTGACACCGTCGGGGCGCTGATGGTCGCGGTCGGGCCCGTCGCCGTTCTCGTACACAAAGAACCGTCCTTGAGGCTGGGATTCCTGTGGCTCGAAGCGCTCCGTCGTGACGCTGACAGATTCTTCGCTGACTCATCCCAGACCACCGGCGCCGCGACGGCGACCCGCGGGGGGCCACTCGGAGCAGCCCCCGTCGGCCGGCGGCCTCGGGCAGCGGGTGCGGGATCCGCCTGGTTGCACGAGTCCGAGGACACGCGGGGCCCACGACCGCCGTGGGACGGGCTTGGGCTGGCCGCGGGGCCAGGTGCGTCGCATCCCGTACGCCCGCGCCGTGCGGCGGGCAGACTCCGTGGCCGAGAAGCGTGATGTGCGGCACACCGAGGACGGGATTCACGAGGTACGGCGGCGCATGGAGGAAGTCGCGTACACCCTGTGGGTCTCCACGGGAACGCGGGACGCGGACACGGCGCTGGTCGCCGCCCGTACCGCCTGCCCGAGACGCGCCCCAGGGATGATTCGCGCCTGCCCGCCCTGCCCGGGACGCGCCCCGGGAACGACGGGCTCCTGCCCGCCCTGCCTGCTCTGCCCGCCCTGCCCCCCGCTCGACCGCGCCGCTCCTCCCGATGTGCGGACGCGCGGTTCAGGTGATGTGACCGCGGCGTGAAGGTTCGAGGCTGTTCACGGCGCGCGCCGGGCACGTGTCCGATACAGAAACCGGCGGAATTCACAGCTCAGCGGCGCGGTACGAGCGGGAGGCCCGGCCGCGGAGGCCGTGTTGCGGTTCGGACGGCAGGTGAGGGATGGTTGCCGATCAGCAAGAGTTTCCACGACAACGTGATGTGAGAGGCAGGTGAGGGCCCGTCCGCAAGGCCCAGGGTTCCATGACCAGTTTCGCCCAGCGTCCCCGAGCGGGCGCCGCCAGCAGTGCGGTGAGCGGCCTCGAGGCTCCTTACCCGGTCATGGTGATCGACAAGGCCGGGCACGTCGTGGACCTCAACGACGCGGCTGTCGCCCTCCTCCCGAAGGTCCGCGCCAAGCGCTCCGTGCCGCCCCCCGGCTGGCTCGCTGCCGCGCACGGCGTTCCCGGCGTCACCGACGTGAGCGGCACGGTCGGAGACCGCTTCTTCTCGGCCCACCCCACCGCCCTGCCCAGCGGTGACACGGCGTGGTGGCTGGTGGAGCAGACCGCCTACCGTTCGGTCCTCAAGGAGTTGGAAGCCGAGCGCGAGCGCACCCGCTTCCTCACCGAGGCCTCCAGCAGGCTCCTGGCGTCGCTGAACCTGAAGCGCTGCATGGAGGTCACCGCCCGCCTGGCCGCGGAGCATCTCGCCGACGCCGCGTTCGTCATCGCCCCGAGCATGGCCCGGAAGCTGCCGGTGGTCGTCTGCGACCACGAGGGGCGTGTGTCCCACCAGACCCTCGCCAACGCCGCGCATGCCCTGCCGGGTCTGTCGGAGGCGTTGCGCGGCTTTCCACCCGCGCCGTCACGCTGGATCGACCCCGCCTCGGCACCCGCCTGGCTGATCCCGCCGGGGTTCGGCGAGGTCGGCTCAGTGGCGATCACCCCGCTCCCCGGCCATGGAGTCCCGGCGGGGGCCCTGGTGTTGCTGCGCCGGAAGCAGCAGAGCGCCTTCACCGAGTCGGAGGAGGAACTCGCCGGCCTCTACGCCGCCCGCGCCGGGGCGGCCATGTCGGCGGCCCGGCTGTACGCCGAGCAGAACACGATCACCGACACCCTCATGCGCGAACTCCTCCCGCCCACCTTGCGCCAGTTGGAAGGCGTGGAGTTCGCCGGAGGGTACCGGGCCAGCGGTGACAGCGAACGGATCGGCGGCGACTTCTACGACCTGCACCCTCCCAGCGAGGACTGCCGCGAGACCCTCGCCGTCCTCGGCGACGTGGCGGGCAAGGGGCTCGAAGCCGCGGTGCTCACCGGAAAGATCCGCAACACCCTGCAGGCGCTGCTCCCGCTGGGCGCCGATCACGCGCGCATGCTGCGGCTGATGAACAACGCCCTGCTCAACAGTCACCACACCCGCTTCGTGACGCTGGTACTGGCCTCGGCCCGCCGGGAACAGCAGGACGTCGTGCTCCGGCTGACCTCCGCCGGACATTGCCCACCCCTGGTCGTACGGGGGGACGGAACCGTCCAGGTGCCCGACACCGGTGGCACCCTGATCGGCGTCCTGCCGGAGATCATCTCGCGCACCGCCGAGGTACGGCTCGCACCGGGCGAGACGTGCCTGCTGTACACCGACGGCGTCACCGAGGCGAAGGGCGGCCCGCTGGGCGACGCCCAGTTCGGCGAGGCACGGCTCCGGCGCGCCCTGGCCGGGTGCGCGGGCCTGCCTGCCGAAGCAGTCGTCGAGCACGTGCAGATGCTCGTCTCCGAGTGGATCGGCGACGGCGTCCACGACGACATCGCCGTCGTGTCCATCACCGCGCCCCGCGGCGCGCACCTCAGCGCCGTGGACGGGACGACCAGTGGCAGGTTCACCCCATGACGATCATTCCCACGCAGGGCCGCGACGACGCGCGCGGCCGTCACCGCATCGGCGCCCGCCTCGCGTCTCCGCACGGCGACGAGCGGTCCGAGCAGTGGGCCGACAAGCTGTGGTCGGCGGTCCGAACGGCCGACGAGTACGCGGCCGTTGCCGTCGTCACCGGCGCGGTCGCGGCCGGGCTTGACCCGGAGAAGGTCCTTCTGGAGGTCGTCGGAGCCGTCCAGCACAAGGTCGGCATCGAGTGGGCAGCCGACCGTATGAGTGTGGCCGAGGAGCACGCCGCGACCGCCATCAACGACCGCGTCATCGCCGTCCTGACGACCCACGGCAGTGGGCCTCCCCGCGGCCGGCTGACGGTCGCCTGTGTGGACAAGGAATGGCACGCCCTGCCGGCCCGCCTCCTCGCCGAGACGCTGCGGCTACGCGGCTGGCAGGTGGACTACCTCGGTGCCCAGGTCCCTACCGCGCATCTCATCAGTCATGTCCACCGCACCGGACCCGCGGCGGTGTGCCTGTCGGCCGCGCTGTCCGTGCGGCTGCCCCTCGCGCACGCGGCGATCTCGGCCTGCCAGGCCGCCGGCGTACCCGTGATGGTCGGAGGCCTCGCGTTCGGTGTCGACGGGCGCTACGCCCGCCTGCTGGGCGCGGACGCCTGGGAGCCCGAGGCGCGCGCCGCCGCCGATCGGCTCGCCTCCGCTCCGCTGCCACCGCCACGGCCGCCCCACCAGGCCATCGACGACCTTCCGCACCTGGGCGACCAGGAGTACACCATGGTGACCCAGTCCGCCCGGAGCCTGGTGAGCGGGACGCTGGAGGGCCTCCAGCAGCGTTTCCCGGCGATGCGCGACTACGACGACGCCCAGCGCGAGCGCACCGCCGAGGACATCGCGCACATCGTCGATTTCCTGGCGGCCGCCCTGTACGTGGACGACGCCGACTGCTTCACCGGCTTCCTGGCCTGGACCGCGGAGATCCTCACTGCTCGCGGAGTCCCCGCTCACACCCTGCCACCATGCCTGGACCTGCTGGAGGAACGCCTGAAGGACTTCCCCCGGTCGCGCCGCCTCCTCGACGCCGGGCGCACCGCCCTCGCATCCTGTTCCTGATCCTGACCCCTTCACGCCAGGAAGAATCCCTTGACCGCCTTCCCTGACGCAGAGCCCGTCGTCCTCCAGCCGGCCACCGCCCCGCACACACTGTGCCTGGCCCTGGTCGGAGATCTGGGCTACGAGAACAGCGAGGAGGTCCTCGCCCTGGTGGGCGGGGAACTGTGGGCCCGCGAGGACGTCCGCACCCTGCGGCTGGACTGCCGAAGGCTGGACATGGTCGACTCAACGGGGCTGGCCGCTCTTCTGCAGATCCACCGGTGGACGCAGCGGGGAGGCATGGACCTGTACCTGGACCACCCCGGCCCGGTGCTGGAACGCGTCCTCCGCATCACCGGCACGTACGAGCACCTGACGGCCCCCCGACCGTTCTCACACGGCCAGGGAGCAGCGCCGCAGACCTACGAGATAGAAGGCTGACGTCGCCCCTCGCCGTACGCCTTCGACGAGGCGGGGCGACCGGCGGCGGACGTGCTCTCACGGCGGAGCGCGCGGCCACGGCGGAGGAGCCCCTGGCCTACCCCGTCACGAACGCGAGGAGGTCGGGGTTGAGGACGTGCGGATGCGTGGCCAGCATCCCGTGGGGGAGTCCTTCATAGGACTTCAGCTGTCCGTGCCGCAGCAGCTCGGCCGCCAGGGGAGCCGAGTCGTCGTACGGCACGATCTGGTCGTCGGTACCGTGGGCGACCAGGACCGGTACGTCGATCTGCTTCAGGTCCTCGGTGAAGTCGGTCTCGGAGAACGCCTTGATGCAGTGGTAGTGGGCGTTGGCCGCCCCCTGCATGCCCTGCCGCCACCAGTTGTCGATCAGCCCCTGCGAGACCTCCGCGCCGGGCCGGTTGAAGCCGAAGAACGGCCCCGAGGGGACATCGATGTAGAACTGCGCGCGATTGGCCACGAGAGAGGCGCGGAACCCGTCGAAGACCTCGATGGGCAGGCCCCCCGGGTTGGAAGGCGTCTTCACCATGATCGGAGGCACCGCGCCGACGAGGATCGCCTTGGCGACGCGCCCCGGAGCGGCGCGGGCGACGTAACGTGCCACTTCGCCGCCGCCCGTCGAGTGGCCGATGTGAACGGCGTCCCGCAGGTTGAGTGCGTCGGTCAGCACGGCCACGTCGGCCGCGTACGTGTCCATCTCGTGCCCGGTCGCGCTCTGCGAAGAGCGCCCGTGGCCTCGCCGGTCGTGAGCGATGACGCGGTAGCCCCGGTCGAGAAAGAACAGCATCTGGTTGTCCCAGTCGTCCCCGCTGAGGGGCCAACCGTGGTGGAACACGATGGGCTGGGCGTCCCGGGGGCCCCAGTCCTTGAAGAAGATGCCGGTGCCGTCGTTGGTGGTGACCGTTCCCACGGCTGATCCTCCGCCCGGTTGCGCGATGCGGTGTCTTTCGCAGGGTTCACACAGAAGGGAAGTGACCTGCGTCGCCGAACGCCACGAACATACCCCTCCGCAGAAATGAAGTCATTTCGGGCATTGCCTCCTCGCAGGTCGGCGGTGCTCGGCGACGCCCGCCGGGGCCGAGGGCCTCCAGCCCGCAATCCGATACGTGGCCGGACGTCCTCGCCGTCGCGAACGTCGGTACGGAAGACATGCCACGCCACGTGGGTAGGACGCGCCCACCGGCGCGCGCTGTGTCCCCTTCCGATGCCCTAAAAGTACGGTCGCACCTGTACCCATGCGGGCCTCACCGGCAGTAGGACGCGTCATGGCGCGGAGAGGCTCCCGGACTTCGATCTGATTGGACCGCTGTGATTGATGCAGCCGCTCGTGCAGACCAACGGGTCGGACGGGTACGGGACGACCCGACCGGGCGCATCGCATTGGCGCAGGAGTTCTATGCGACCGCCTCCGAGTCTGTCCGCCGGTATGGCCGCGCTGAGCTCAGCTTTCTTCGATGGACCGCTGCCCGCGGTGTGCTGGCGTCGGAATCCGCAGACCGCCCAGGCAGCCCGTGGTGGCGATCCGTCAACGAGGGACTCCTGAGAGACAAGGTAGAGGCCGGCATTCTGTCGACCACGTGTGGCACCAGCGCAAGCACTCGTAGCGTCGATTACTGGATGGAATTCGTCCGGGCACCGTCGCCGGCTCACTGGTACCGCGCCCACAACGCCAGCATCGTCTCGGGGTACCTCAGGCACGTAGACCTGGCTGATGCGGAACTCCAGGTGGAGCGCTTCATGATGAACGTGGCGCTGCTCCGTGTGCTCTTCACGCACGCGATGCTGGTGAAGCCGCGACTGGCTCTTGGGCGCCTGGCCAGGCTGGGGCCACGGCTGGTCGATCCGCGCCATCGGACGGTCAAGCTCTTCCTCGACCTTGGCAGATCGTTTCCGTCCGAGTACCCACTGACCCTGCCGACGGAAGAGACGATCCTCGACGAGCATGCCCTGGCCCGAATGCTGGACTACGGCCTGATTGCGCCACGTCTGCCGGCGCTGTACGAGTTCTCGGCGCACGCGCTCGAGGAGCCACGCCTGGAGGACCTCCTGGACGCCGGCGTCCCTGCTTATGCATGGCCGAGAGGAGACCGGTCGATCTGGTACGTCGGCAACACAGGCGCGCACCTCAGTGCGATCGCCCGGGCTTCCGGCGTACGACTTGACTGGCAGCGGTCGCCGGCGACCCGTACCGGCAAACGATGGAGGCGCTCCTGACACAGGTGTGTGCCGTCGGGTTCGTCCCCATGCGGGACGTGGGCAGTGCGGAACCGAGCGACCTCAGCGAGCTCTCGCCACATCAGATGGGCCACCCGCGACGGCGAGAGCCCGGGCAGGTCGGGCCGCTACCGCTGCTGAACCGGGGTGCGAGCGGTCGGTGAGCAGCTCCGCATGACACGAGCCCCCACCTCCGCCGACGTGCAGAAGGTGGGGGCTCTGGGCTGTCCTTCGTCGGCCCGGGGCAGTTCGGATGCGCTCTGGGCCGACCTGGTCGGGGCTGTCGGTACGGTCGGTCGCGTGGTTGCCATGCGTGGTCGTCTACTCCTTGACGGGACCGGTAGCCGAACGGGTGCGTGCCGATGCGACGCGGGGGGGCGTGCCGGCCATCCGGCACGCCCCCCGGAACCAGTGTCTTCAGATTCTTCGATCGGAGTGTGGAAGGAATGTGGGTCGAGCGCATCGCCGAGACCACGAACTGGGAGCCGCTTCGGCTGGAAATCCCCTGGAACAGCGTGGAGGACGACCTCGGCACCGCGCTGCCGACGGACTACAAGAAGCTTGCCGAGACATTCGGCATCGGGGAGTTCTCGGAGTTCATGAGGGTCCTGAGCGTCGACGCCACGCGCCAGTTCGACCTGACTCACATCTGGCACTCGCACCTCGACACGAGTCCCGAGGAAGGGGCCGATCCCGTCCTCAAGCCCTACCAGGTGTACCGGCCCGGTCGACGAGGCCTGATTCCTTGGGCCTTCGCGGAGATGGACTGCAGCTACTTCTGGCTGGCGTCGGCGGACGAGGACCCGTCGACCTGGCCGATCGTCACCCAGGGCGAGCCGTACTCCTGGCACGAGGTGAGCATGTCCACCTCCGAGTTCGTCCACCGCGTCCTGACGGACCCGGAGTTCGAACCCTTCTCCATCGCGCACCTGATGCCGGAGCCGGGCTTCCACCCGATCGGCCGGGCGTGGTGACGACTCGGCGCGGACAGCGGTTCCTCGGACGGTTGCTGGGCGCAGGTCGGCGGGAATCACGATCCTTGTGGATCGCCCCGGCCCGGCTCTGACCGCATGGCAGGAGGCCTGGATGGGGCGGTCAGAGACAAGCCGCCGCCGGTCAGGGCCGCAAGCCGGCCCGCCTGAGTGTGATCTCGCAGAGACCGGCGATGACGTCCCGGTCCCCCTGACGCCAGGCGTCGGCGAAGCCGCCCTGAGGGGCCGGGAGTGCGACGAGGTCGCCCGGTGGGCCGGTGAGAGCACGCAGGGCGAGCAGATCAGCGCCTCCAGGGGAATCGAGGAGGCGGCGAATGGTCGCGCTGCGCCGGATCCAGAGCAGACGTGGCGGGAGCCACACCAGGAGTACGAAGGCCACGGGAATGACGATCAGAGCCGTTGCGGTGAAGGTTGCCACGCGGCTGACCGTTTGCTGGAGCGATTCTCCGGCTTCGGCAAACCCGGTACTGGCGTCGGCCGCGGACTGCAGCGGCTTCTGCAAAAGGCCACCGACGAACGGCACGTTCGACGCCGCGTCGCCGGCGTTGCCGAGCTCCGTGGCCAGGCTGTCGCCCGAGCTTTCGACCTTTCGCCCCGGCTCGGCCAGAAGCATGATCGTTTCGCGGACGGTCAGGGCGCCCCACACCGCAGCGACGATCAGAAGTACGGCGATCAGGTCCGCGAGCACCTGACGGGTCCGGCGTGCTGGTGTCTGAGCGTAGAGGCGCATCGGCGGGCTCCCGTTCGGGTCGTGGCGTCGAGGATGACCGACCACCGCCGGGCGCGGATCGGCCGGCCGACCGTACGTCGGGCTCGACTCTTCCACCTCTCCACAAGAGAACGACCGTGACACGACGCCTGACCAGCACTCGGTGAATGAGGATCAGGGGACTGTCCGTGGCCGGCAGCACGAGCAGGGGGAGCCGGCACGCCTTCTCGCCGGGCAGGGGCTGGCTGCGGCAACGGCCTCGGCCGTTCTTCGAATGGAATCTAGTCTTCTGCCGTGCCGGAAAATTCTGTGACCCGCTTCTACGACGGTTTGGCCGACGACTACCACCTGATCTACGCGGACTGGGATGCGAGCATCCGACGCCAGGGGGAAGCCCTGGATGCCCTGATCGGACCGGATCGGGCGCAGGTGCTCGACTGCTCTTGCGGTATCGGCACACAGGCCATCGGCCTGGCGCTGCGCGGGCACCACGTGACGGGCAGCGACATCAGCCCCCGCGCTGCCGCCCGGGCTTCCCAAGAAGCCACCGGGCGAGGCTTGGACCTTCGCACGGTCGCCGCCGACATGCGGCGCCTTTCCTTTGCCGATGCTCGATTCGACACCGTGGTCTGCGCCGACAACTCACTGCCCCATCTGCTGACGGAACAGGACGTGTACGCCGCCCTTGCCGAGATGCGCCGCGTGATGCGTCCCGCAGGCACCCTGCTGATCAGCACGCGCCCCTACGACGACCTGCTGCGCGACCGCCCCGCTTCGACGCCACCGCAGGTCCACGGGACCACAGGCCAGGCCGGCCACGAAGACCGGACCGTCACCTTCCAGCTCTGGCACTGGCATGACGACGGGGAGCACTACGACCTGGAACACTTCCAGCTCCTCCCGGCCGGCGGAGAGTGGCACGTCCGTGTACGACGAACCACCTACTGGGCACTTGGCCAGGACCGGCTGTCCACCCTCGTCGCCGAGGCCGGGTTCGTCCACGTCGAGTGGCGGACGCCCGAGCAGACAGGCTTCTTCCAACCGCTTCTTGTGGCGCGGGCCGGCGAGTAGACGCCAGAGCCACCGGAGAATTGCGCCGGGCAGGAGCGGCGGGAGAATCTCCCCGACTGGGTAGCCTCCCGCGTATACCGCGCGGCATACTTGGGGCATGGCAGACACCACCGTCAAGATCGACGACACGACACGGGACCGGTTGAAGGCCTTGGCCGACGGCGCCGGTCTGTCCATGAAGGACTACCTCGCGCAGGTCGCCGCGGAGAAGGAGCAGGAGTTGCTCCAGGAGAGCGCCACCGCCGCCTTCCGCCGCGCCATCAGCGCCCCTGGGATCATGGACCGGTTCGACGCCGAATTCGGCGGCCTTCCGCCCACGACCAAGCACGAGACTCCGCGGGCGGCCTGAAGCCGTGGATCTGCTGATTGATCACCGTTGGCTTCTCGAGCGGCAGGAAGAGATCCTCCGCAAGGACCTCACGGTCAACGATCTCTCCGTGCTCGTCGGCATGGCCACCCGTCACCGTGTGAACACGCCGCGCCTCGACCAGGCCGACCCCGACCCCTTCTGGCGCGCCGCGGTCTTCCTGGAGGAGTGTGTCCTGCTGCGCCCTCTCCCCGCCCGTAACGAGCTGTACGGATACGGGCTGGCCATCGCCTACCTGGAGGCCTCCGGCCACCGGGTGGACACCTCTTTCGAGCCGTGGCGGGACCTGATCCACGAGATCCGGCGGCTGCGCCTTGACTCCTACGACATCGCAGATCACCTCAGATCCTGGAGTACGTCGTAGACAGCGCCAGGTGAAGAAGCCAACCGTCCGGCACGAGCGCCGCAGCCACCGACGGCGGAGCGGTCCTGGGCGAGGGCACCACCGTGCGGAGCACGGTCGTCGTCGCGACGGACGAGCGGCCGCCAGCGGCCTGCTGCCCGGCCTGAGGGACGGTCGAGGTGCCCGTCCTGCTGACAGGTCAGCGGGGGAGGGGCTAGGGCGTGTGGCGAAAGTAGCGCCGTCCGCCCGAAGGGCGGGCCCCGCGGCGTCATGGGGGTCCCCCCTGCTCGAGCGCAGCCGAGAGCTTGGGGGAGCGTGCGATCGCAAGGCGGAGGGTCGTCCTCGTACCGGGCGTACTCGGACGATCCCGACAACGCAGCGAGCGTGCGTGCCAGGCGTCGCGGGGCAGGCGGGACTTTCGAAACACGCCCTAAAGGGTGTTGCAGAAGGCTCAGTTCCGGGCATTTTGCCCGTATGGGTGGGGTGTTGCGGGCTGAGTCGGTGTGGGTGGAGACGTTCACGGGCTTGCGAACGGACCGGTTCGCCAAGCTGGTGAAGGTGGTGCGGGAGCGGGGTGGAAACGGTCCCGGTGGGGGCAGGCCCTGGTGCCTGCCACTGCCCGACCGGGTCCTGCTGGTGGCCGTCTACTACCGCACGAATCTCACCATGCGCCAGCTCGCCCCACTCTTCGGGATCTCCCCGGCCACCGTCTGCCGGGTCATCCAGCGCCTGCGGCCACTGCTGGCACTGGAGCCGGCCCCACGGCCGGTCGCCGACGTGGACCGGCTGTGGATCGTGGACGGAACCCTCATCCCCGTCCGCGACCGCAGCGTGGGCGCTTCGTCGAGGAACTACCGGTTCTCGGCGAACGTGCAGGTCATCATCGACGCGGACAGCCGGCTGGTCGTCGCGAGCGCACGCCCGGCGCCGGGCAACAAGGCGGACGCCCACGTCTGGCGCGAGTCCGATCTGCCAGCCGCGGCAGCCGGCACGACGGTCATTGCCGACGGCGCCTACCTGGGCACCGGCCTGATCGTCCCGCACCGCAGAAGGGCTGGACGGCCCCTCCTGCGGGGCCAGGAAGAGGACAACGCCGAACACCGACGCGTTCGCGCTCGGGTCGAGCACACCTTCGCCCGCATGAAGAACTGGAAGATCCTCCGCGACTGCCGCCAGAAAGGAGACGGCCTTCACCACGCGGTCCAGGCCGTCGCCACCATGCACAACCTCGCCATGACACGATGAAACAGCAGGTCAAGCACCACTTCGGCCTGCCGAAACCGGACCTTCTGCAACACCCTTTAGGGCGTGTTGCGAAAGTAGCGCCGTCCGCCCGAAGGGCGGGCCCCGCGGCGTCATGGGGGTCCCGCAGCCGAGAGCTTGGGGGAGCGTGCGATCGCAAGGCGGAGGGTCGTCCTCGTACCGGGCGTACTCGGACGATCCCGACAACGCAGCGAGCGTGCGTGCCAGGCGTCGCGGGGCAGGCGGGACTTTCGCAGCACGCCCTAGTGGCCAGGACGGGGCAGGTAGGGGGCGATCCGACGGTAGCGCTTCCACAGGGCGTACAGCTGCTGGGTGGGCCGTTGCTGTTCGCCGTGGACGGCGTTGAGGACGAGCAGGCCGCCTGTCAGCGCCGGCACCACCCACTGCATGACCTCGAGGTGGTGCTCGGCCTTCTTCGTCTCCGCAGGATGCTGCCCGGCCTTCTCGGCGTCCGGCGTGCTCTCCGAGGAAACGTATTCGATCTTCTTGCCGAGCATGCGCGTGTAGGCCGTCGCTGCGAGCGCGGCGCCGGTCAGTGCGGTCTTGACGATCGTGGAGGCGGCCACACCCTGCTGGGTGACGACCCGTGCCGCATTCGCGGCGAGCAGCCCGCCGGTGCCGACCATGTGCATCCCGATCGCGGCCGCACCGACCGGGGCCCACTTCGACCAGCCCGAACTCGCGATGCGCCCGCCGAGTTCCCAGTCGCCCCCGCTCTGTGCTCTGGCTGCGCCGTTGAGGCCGACCGCGCCCATGAGGGATCCGCCGAACCAGGCGGCCAGACCGATGTCGTGCAGGCTTCTCAGGACGGTGTTGCGAGCGGGCATGGGCCCCTCCTCGGGCATGCACGGAGCCGCGGCAACGCTTCGGCCGCTGCGGCTACCGTTCCTCGCGACGGCGGGCCCCGCCATCTCGGCTGCTCCGACCGGCCCATGCGTCGGCACCCGTGCGAGACCACCGTCGTCCCCACCACCGTCGTCCCTCGTGGCAACGGCGGAGGCGGCGCCGTGCTCCACCACGGCCTCGTGGTCACGGATCGGACCGGCCCGCATCACCCGCCCCATCCGCTGCGGTGGCCGACTCGGCGTGGTGGGCGTTGCATGAGAGGCACGCAGTCCATCGTCTTGTCGAACGGACGTTTGCAGTGGTTCGTGAGGATCATCCGGACAGCCGGTCGGTGCCCGAGGGAATGGGGGACGCCGTCCTGGACGCGCTGTTCTCCCAGTCACCCATGGGCCTCCACGTCTACGACCGAGGCCTGCGCCTGGTACGGGTGAACCCATCCGCTCGGCTGATGCGGCAGTTCCCGGTCGACCGGCTGCTCGGCCGTACGCTTCCCGAGATCCTGCGGACCCTCGACGTCACCGATCCGGCAACCGTGGAACGGGCGGCTCGCCGTGTACTGGAAACAGGCACTCCTGAGATCGAACTGAGCATCCGGGCCCGCGACCGGGCCGGCCCACCGGTCGAGGCCGTCGCCTCGGTGTCCGTGTTCCGCCTGGAGCGAGCCGACGGCACTGTGCTGGGGCTGGCAGCCGCGGTGACCGACGTGACCGCCCGGATGCGGGCGGAAGCGGAGGTGCGGCTTCTGAACGAGGCGGCCGCACGGATCGGGACCACGCTCGACGTCTTCCGTACGGCTGCCGAGTTCTGCGAGGTCGCCTCCCCTGCGCTGGCCGACACCGTGACCGTCGACGTCTACGACGAGGTCCTCCGCGGCCGGGCTCCCACCGCTGACGCACTCGATCGGAACCAGACCGTCCGACGCGCCGGTTTCCGCTCGGTCGCCGGACCGGACCAGCAGGGCGTCCCCGTCGTCGGCGAGGTCGACGTGTACCCGCTCGGCACGCCCCACCGCACGGTCCTGGACACCCTGGCCCCCAAGCTGATCCGAGAACTTCGCCCGAACGCCCCGTGGATCGATCTCGCGCGTGGACGCGACGCCCGGATCCTGAGCGCGGGAACGCACTCGATGCTTCTGGTCCCCATCCGGACACGGGGCGTGGTGCTCGGTCTTGCCTGCTTCTACCGGTGGCACAACCCGACCCCGTTCGACCACCGGGACCTGCGGCTCGCGCAGCAGCTCACCGCGCACGCAGGCCAGTGCCTGGACAACGCCCGGCTCTACAGCCGCGAGCGCTCGGCCGCCCGCATCCTGTCCGGTGGGTTCGCCCACACGAAGGCCTCCGTGGACGCGTCCGTCGAGCTCGCCCGCACCCACCTGCCGGCCGGCACAGGCGGCGGCTGGTACGACGCCATCCCCCTCTCCGGGTCCAGGGTCGCGCTTGTTGCCGGGGACACCATTTCCGGGACATCCAGCCCAGGAGTGATGAGCGAGGTCCGGGCGGCCATCGAGGTGCTCGCCGATCTCGACCTGCCGCCGGACGAGATCCTTCAACGCCTGCACGACCTCGCCAGCCGCCCCACCACTCCGGCGGACGCGGATGCGTCCGATGCCGGCGAAGCCCCGCCCGCCACCTGTCTCTGCGTCGTCTACGACCCGGTCACGCGGCTGTGCGCCGCAGCGAGCGCGGGACACCCCTCGCCGATTCTGGTGCATCCGGGCGGCGACGTCGAAGTGTTCGATGTCGCGGCAGGGTCACCACTGGGCCAAGGGCGTGGGCAGTACGCGCTCACCGAACGCGCCCTGCCCGAGGGCACCACGTTGCTGATCTACAACATCGCCCTGCTTGCCGGGTCCGCTCCCGGGACGACGCCGCTGAGCCTGGTGAGCGAGCAGTTCGCCGAGCCCCGACCTTCGCTGCAAGCCGCGTGCGACGCGTGCGCCGATGCCCTCGCCCCGCAACAACCCCCGCGCGACGCCTATCTGTTGCTGGCCCGCACACGGACACTGGACGATTCCCAGACCAAAGCCTGGACCTTCGTCAACGCCCCCGAGAGCGCTGGTCAGGCCCGCAAACGAGCCGCCGAGCAACTCGCGGAATGGGGACTCGCCCAGGACGTCATCGACGACACGGCGCTCGTCGTCAGTGAACTGGTCACCAACTCCGTGCGCTACGCCAAGGGTCCGATCCAGTTGCGCCTCATCCGCGACGGCGACACCACCCTCGTGTGCGAAGTCACCGACGACAGCAGCGCCAGTCCCCATCTCCGCCGCGCCCTGGACACGGAAGAGAACGGCCGGGGCCTCTTCATCACCGCCCAGCTCACCGAGCGCTGGGGCGTGAGGCCCTTGGGGCGGGGCAAGACGCTCTGGGCCGAACGCGTCGTCGCAACACCTCCCGACTCCGAACACGCTCACGCCCCGGAGGCATGACCGTACGCACGCGGCAGTCCGCCGTCGAGCCGCTGCTCCGGTAGCCGCCTGTCGGACTGTGGTCCCGGTCGCCGGGCCTGAGCATGGTGCAGAACCTCGGTCTCCGAAAGTCTGCGCGAAATGCCCTTGCTCAATGGTCAAGAATCGTTGACCATTACTCGCATGCCCACCGATGATCTTCCCGAGACGTTCCACGTCACCACGGACGAGCAGCTGCGCGCCGTCTCCAACCTCACGCGCCACCGGATCATGGCCGTACTCCGCTTCGAGCCCGCGACGATCACGCAGATCGCCGAACGAGTGGGCCTGGCGAAGGGGAGTTCCAGCTACCACGTGCGGCTGCTGGAGCGGGCCGGTCTGGTGAAGGTGGTACGGACGCGAAAGGTGCGAGGTGTCACCGAGCGGTACTACGCGATGGCCGCGCGGTCGATCGTGCTGCCTGATCCGGGCGAGGGAGGACCGGATGTGCTGATGCGGCATGCGGTGGCGGACCTGGAGGCCTCGCCGGCGGATGGCGAGCGGCACGTACGGATGGCGCACCTGCGGCTCACCGAGGAGCAGTTCGCGGAGCTGGGCGCGCGGCTGCAGGCACTGGCGGACGAGTACCGCGAGCTGTCCGATCCGTCGCTGCCGGACGCGTCACTCGTCTTCGCGCTGTTCCACCCGGCGCCCCGCGGCCAGGCCGAAGGAGACTCCAAGTGACCGCAGACGCTCAAAAGTTGCCGACCGGGTTCGGACGGCTGTGGACCGCGCAGACGGTGTCCTCGCTCGGTGACGGGGTGTCGCACGCCGCGCTGCCGCTGATCGCGTTGACGCTGACGCGGGATCCGATGGCGCTCGCCGTCGTCACGGCCGCCGGGACGCTGCCCTGGCTGCTCTTCGGGGTGCTCGGCGGTGCGTTGGTGGACCGCTGGGACCGCCGGCGCACGATGTGGGTCGTGGACGCGGCACGTGCGATGCTGCTCGTGATACCCGCGGTGGCGGCGGCGGTCGACATGCTGAGCATTCCGCTGCTCGCGGTCGTCGCCTTCCTGCTCGGCCTCGGCGGACTCTTCTTCGACACGGCCGCCACGGCCTACCTTCCCGACCTGCTCGGCCGCGACCCCGCGCTCCTGGAGCGCGCCAACTCCCGCCTTCGCGGCGCCCAGACCGCCATGTCCGGCTTCGCGGGTCCGCCCGCGGGCAGTGCGCTGCTTGCCCTCGGACGCGCGGTTCCGCTGCTCGCCGACGCGGTGTCGTTCATGCTGTCCGCACTGCTCGTACGGTCGCTTCCCGCCGTACCCCGGCCCGTGCGTGAAGCCCGTGAGTCACTGCTCCACCAGGCGCGGGCCGGTGCCTCGTACGTCTTCCGGGACCGTCTCCTGCTCGGGCTCGCGCTCCGCCCGGCGGTCGGGAACATCTCCTTCCTCGCCGTCGAGACCGTCCTCGCCCTCTTCGCCCACGACCACCTCGGCATCGACACCTACGGCTTCGGCCTGCTCCTCACGGCGGAGGCCACCGGCGGTCTGCTCGGTGCGGGCATCGCCTCCCACCTTGGCCGACGCCTCGGCACCGGAACCGCACTGACCTGCACAGCCGCAGTCGAAGGACTCGCCATCCTGGGCCTGGCCGCTGCCCCGAACCCGTTCGTGGCCGGTCTGGCGCTCGCCGTCTGTGGGGCCGGCATGGGCGCCACGATGGTGCTCGCACCCTCACTCCGGCAGGCGATCGTCCCCGCCCACCTCATGGGCCGGGTCGCCTCCACCTCCCGGATGCTGGCCATGTGTGCCGCTCCCCTCGGGGCCTTCCTCGGCGGCTGGCTGGCGACCGGCTACGACATCCGTACCCCGCTCTATGCCGCTGGGGCCCTCCTCCTGGCGATGACGGCCGTCACCGCGTCCATGACCACCAACCGCCGGGTCGAAGCGGCGCTGCGTGCCGCCACACCGGACAACGGCCCGGACCACCCGGAATTCAAGGATCCCGCCCAGAAGAGCGCACCCGTCGTGTCGTGACGCCTGCCAGGAAGACGCCACGACACCACGGAACGGAGGGAGAAACGCCAGAAGCGCCCCTTCTCGACCGACGCCGTGAAGGGGCGCACGGGCATCAGCTCAGCACCATGCCACCGTCACCTGGTTGGCAACCAACGACGCCCGCACGAAGCCGACCCACTTGTTGCCCTTTCGGGTCGTGTCGCCGTGCCCGTTGTCGTGACGGCGTGCAACGGTCTCCCCATGACCGCAGACTCCCCATCGCCGGCCCGCATCACCGTGCTGGGCGTCCTTCCTGGCAACCCCCCGTTCCGCATGGTCGAACTCGACGGCGAGCTTGCCGGCAGGGCGACGTCGATGACGGACGTGCTGGTGATCGCTGCGGAGGCGGGGCTCACCATCCATGATCTCGATGACCCGGCCGAGGTCCGGTGGGTCGGGGGAGGCAAGACCACCTGGACTGTGCACTGAGGGGACCCGCGCTTTCACCGACGACGGTGCGGTCCAGCGTCAGGGGGTGGTGTCGTCCGTTCGCTTCCGCGACCGCCCTCAGGGGTGTTCATCCTGCTCTCGGTCCGCGAGTGCCGCCGCGGTGGCACTCACGAAGGCTTCCGGGTTGTCCAGCATGATGACGTGTCCGCAGTCCGGGATCGCAACGACGGACACCCCGGCTTCGATAAGGGCTTCAGCGCCCGGGAGCGGGCCGTCGGCAGCAGGCAGCAGGTAGGTGCGGGGGATCTTCAGCTCCAGCAAGAGCTCACGCATGGTGGGGACGGTGCCGCGGGTGAGGTGGACCGCGCTGCGATGCAGGGCCGCACGGCCGGCGAGGCGCATCGTGGACCACCAGTGCGCACCGACCCGGTCGCGGACCTCTTCCCATCCTCTTGCGACAAACTCCCGCTCGGAGTAGGAGGCGATGCCACTGCTGCCTGCTGCGGCGGGCTCGGGCGGGATCGGGTCGAGGTTGGCGTCGACCAGGACCAGCCGAGAGACCAAGTGGGGGTGGCGGGCGGCCAGGACGATGGCTACCGAGCCGCCCATGCTGTGCGCGATCACCTCGGCACCGGCTACGCCCGAGCTGGTGAGCACGGTGGCGAGCGCATCGGCATGCGATTCCAGCGTGTAGTCGAAGCCCGTCGGCCGGTCGCTGATGCCATGCCCCAGCAGGTCGACCAACAGAGACCGGCGACCTGCCAGCAGAGGATGGACCGCGACCTCCGTGAAGTAGGCAGGCGACGTTGCGCCCAACCCATGTACGTAGACGCGGGGCGGCTCCTGCCCGGGCAGCTCGACCCAACGGATGCGATCGCCCTCGGGCGTTATGACGACGCTGCGCACAGCCTGCTCCCTTGTGGTCAAAAGTGATGGGGAGACGACCTTAGCTACCGAAGCTCCGTGCACCACCACCGCCGCTTGCCCGATGGTCGGGCTGGCGGAGGTGTTGGTGGCGCGCCGGGTCCCCATTCCCCCCGGATCTCTTCCCGCGGGTTTGAGTATCCGTGCTCATGCGGCCGGCACCGTCTCGTCCGTACGGTCGAACCCATGAGGAAGACTGCCGTGCTCCCGGTCCTGCTGCTCGCCGCCCTGACGACCACGGGCTGCTCCGTGCTGGAGCGGGAGTATCCCTCCGCCGACCCGTCAACGCTCTCCCAGCGCCTGACGGACCGCGCGCAGTGGGCGTACGACGGCATGGCCCTGCCACCCCACGAGGCGGTGAGGCCCGCCCAGGTGGTACCCGGCCACAGCTGCTACGCGGGCGGACTCAGCATCGAGAAGACACTGCCGGACGTCGTCACCTACGACCTCAGCTGGACGGTCGAGGACATCTCAGCCGACGTCGCCCGTGGCGCGGAGGCTCGGCTGCGCCAGAAGTTCACCTCGGCGGGCTGGACCCTCACCCACGACGGAAACCGCCGGGGCAAGGACTTCGTCGAGTTCGGGTTCCGCGTCCAGGACCCGGCGAGCGGTGACCAGTTCGACCTGGCGTGGAACGACTCGACCACCTCCCTCTTCCTGTCGGGCTACACCTCCTGCGCGAAGGTCCCCCAGTCGGCGGCCGACACCCCGTCGCCGAAGACCTGGACACCGCAAACAGTCTGACGCGCCGCAGCCCGTCGCCCTCGCCGGGCGAGCCGCCGAGACCACACCCCCGGGCCGGCGCATGGGGGCCGCGTCCTGAGGGCATCACGGCTGGGTGAAAACAACGGGGTACGGACGGGGTTGGTATTACGGGCGGATGCCCGTCTGGTTACGGATACTGTTCGTCCTCGCGGCCGGATGGGGAGTCCTTCTCTGCGGGCAGCAGGTCGCCGAGGGGTACGGACAGACCATGGTGTACCGCGATGCGCCGGTCTGCGAGGTCGGGAACGCCAAGGGGAGCGGAGGCGACGGAGAGGCGTGCGTGCGGCGCGAGGCGGGCACGGTGCTCGACCGTAGGACGGGCGAGCGCTGCACCTCCAACGGCACGAGCGGCGGCACGAGCGGCGGCATCACGACGATCGGCGGAGGCGGCGGCATGGCCACCGCCGGCGGCAGCATGGGCGGGGCCGTGACCGGTGGGGTATCCACCGGGGGTGGCGGAGGCGGTACGACGTGCACGACGTACTACGACGTCGAGGTGGAGTGGCCCGACCGCGCCGCCTGGTTGGCGGTGGGGTCGGAGACGTACGAGGACGTCAAGGCGGGGGACCGGGCCGAAGTCCGGTTGTGGCGTGGTGAGGTCGTGGGGCTCGAGGTGGGCGGACGCACCCATTCCTACGCACCCTCCTCGGAGACCGGGGTCCTGTGGTGGCTCGCGCTGGGCACTCTGATCTTGGCGGCGGGTGCATGGGGAATGGTGAGCGGACGGCTCTCGGGCCTCATCGCCTTCCCCAACTTCGGCTGGCCGTTCCTGGCCTTGGGGCTCGGCTGGCTCGGCGCCATGGCGCTGTTCGGCGGGCCCCTTCTGGTCTGGGGATTCGCGATCTTGTGGACGGGGTTCGCGGTCTTCTGGATCGTGGGCGCGTGGCGGGACGGGTGACCGGCTGTTCCGCGTCGATCCGCCGTCCCGAGCAGCTTGAGGAGCGCGTCGGTGAGCTGCCGCAGGCCGACGTCGATGCCCTGATCCCGGCGTTCGACGAGCCGGGCGATGTACGTGACGAGGGATGTCGCCGGGGCTGTGACTCAGGGTCCCGGCGGGCGCAGCGCGACAGAGCTGCGGGCTCGGGTGGCATCGTGCGCCGGTTCAGGAGTGGGAGCCGCAGAAGTCGCGCACGGCTCGGTTGAACTCCTCGGGCCGTTCCAGATTGCTGACGTGCCCCGCGCCGGGGATCACGACCAGACCGGCATTCGGGATCGCCTGCTGGAGCTGCCGCGCGACGGCCAGTGGTGAGCGGACGTCCTGCTCTCCCCACAGCAGGAGAGTGGGTACCGACACGGTGGGCAGGAGATCCCGCTGGTCCGTCCGGGCCATGAGAGACAGCTGCGTCCGCATGGTCTCGGGGCGCGCGGCGGCGGCCATCGCGTCCAGCAGCGGTACGAACTCGGCAGGTGGCTCGCCGGCGAACAGTCCGGGGAGCGTCGGACCGAACTCCCCGTGCGGCGCGGACAGCATCCGGTGCGCGCCCTCGACCCGGGCACGCACCTCCTCCGCGGGCAGCGAGCCCTTCCAGCCGGCATAGGTGTCGATGAGGATCAGTGTCTTCACGAGGTCCGCGTGGTGGTGGTAGAACTCCAGGGCGACAGTGCCGCCCCACGAGAGGCCGGCGATGTGAGCCGGACCGAGCCCCTGCGACTCCACGACGGCGGCCAGACAATGGGCGTAGTCAGCGAGGCTGAAAGACCCGGGGATGTCGGAGGAACGGCCGGCTCCGGGCTCGTCCCACGCCACGACCGTGAACGCGTCCGCCAGCGCGTCGAGTTGCGGCCGCCAGACGCGGGCGTCCTCCGCCGCACCATGCAAGAACACGATGGGCGGCCCTTCGCCCACACGGTCGTAAGCGACCATCAACCCGTTGACCCGTACCGTCGCCATGACTTCAGGGTAGGCGCGCCCGCCGACGCTTTCGCCGTTGCTCGGCCGGCTCCGCGCGCCACCGCCCCCGACGACCTCGGTCTTCACTGTCCATACGGCGCGCGCACCGCACGGACAGGAGGTAGCGGCGTGGGTTCGGGAGGGCTTTTCGCCCGGTTGGGCGAGTGTGGTGTTGCCTCGGATGGCGCAGCGTGAAGTTCCGCGTACTAGTGGTGGTGAGGTACGCGCTTTCAGCGCGTCATGAGCCAGCCATGGCGGATGCCGTGGGTGGCTGTGAATGGAGTTCAGCATGGCCCCCGATTTCTTCGACAGCACTCCGGCGAGCGATGACACGGAGCGCCGCGCTGTCGGCTCAGAGCACAAGTCCAGTTCTCTCCCTGACCGCGGGCCGGTTCGCAGCACGCGGTCGCCTGCTGTTCCGGAAGCCACGGTGCCGGCATTGGAGGCTGCTGCCGTGCCGCCGGGCGGAACTGCTCCGGTGGCTGCGGTCATCGCCGGCGCGCAACGAGGCTCTGCTCCTCCGGCGCCCTCCGCCGCGTCGTTCGCCGTCGGCCCGTCCGGAACCGTGGAAGCGGCGGTCGCGGAGTCTGCTGACTCGAAGACGGCCGCTGAAGAGCCGGCTGTCCCGGGAGCGGCGGCCATGGAGGCTCCGGACGGTGAGGAGGCACTGCACACGCTGCTGTGGACGGCAGCGACGGAGCGTCCGGTGCCCGAGGTCGCTGCGCTGGTGGCCCGGCTCAAGGACTCTGCCGCGGTGTCATGTCCCGCCGACGTGGCGCTCCGCGCCGCCGCGGTCTCCCGGCCCCTGGATGAGGTACGGCAACTGGTCGTCCTGCTCAACGAGGCGGGCTACGACCTGCACCAGGCCAAGACCACACTGCGCGCCGCGGCCGTGGGCCGGCCGATCGAGGACATCGTCGAACTCGTGAACATCATCGGAACCGACAGCAGCAGCTGGCGGACCCTGGGCGGCACCGACGCCGAGTCATCCCAGGCCGCGCCGGGGCAGAGCACCGAACCCTCGTCGCGGCAATCCGCGGCCGCGGCGGAGCCTGTATCGGAAACGATCCGCAGGGTCCTGAAGCCGGCGAAAGCGCCCTCGGACCATCCGGCAACGGCAACTCCGGCAGCTCACGTTCCATCCTCCGCGCTGCACTCAAGGCTGCGCTGGCCTGCGGCGATCGCGCTGTTCGCCTGCGGACTGGTCCATCTGCCGACCGGCGTGCCGGGCCTGTCCGGCGGCACCGCCGCGACGGTCTCCGCCCTGATCACCGCCTGCTGCCTCCTGTGCGGCGCATGGCTGGCGGTGCGGGACAGCACGAGGGCCTGGTTCGCTGCGGCGGCGGTCGCGGCTGCGCTGATCGCACTGCACGCCCTGGCCGGCGCGCGCACGGTGGACCTGCTGAACAGCAGCCTCGGTTCCCGGCTCATCTGGGCACAGGCTCTGACGGTCCTGACGGCTGCGGCTGTCATCGCCCTGGCGGCGATGGTACTGCTCCGCAGCACAAGAGCCACCACAACGGCCGACCGTGCCTGACAGCCGGCGGAACGCGGCGCACGGTGCCATAGCACGGTGGTGACCCCGGTTGCCGTCTGGGGATGTGGCTTCTCTCCCCGCCCTCGATGAGGCGGGGAAGGAGCCAGCCCCTGGTACGCCCGGTCTCCTCTTGCGAGGCGGGTGAGGGCGCGGGAGGCGGGCTGCCGAGACCGTGGCCGAGGCCGCCGACCGGAGCGTGCACCCGGAGGGTCCGCGCCGCCGGCGGCCACGGCCGACTGCCCACGCCGCGTGCCCGATGGCGACGTGGGAGAAGACGCACGCAGCAGGCCCGTACCCAGCAGTCGAGCCGGTCCGCGGCCAGCAGCGGCGCGGCCCGCCGGACACTGCCGACAGAGCGCACACGGAAGTCGTCCAGTTGGGTGAGGCGGTCGTTGGCGCCAGCGAGGCTGACGCGAAGGCCGTCGATTCGCCGAGCCACCCCCTTCGCTCAGCCTCGGCCATGCGGTCGAGGAGGTTCTGGCAGATCCCGATAAGTGGTGGTCGCGGTGGGATCGGGCCCGACCTGGGTGGAGCTGGCCGGGAGTCTGGCCGCTGGCGGGGACAGCTCAGTAGAGGTGTTCGGGCCGGTGCGGGTCATCCCAGCGAGCGGGACCGGTGAGTCCTAGCAGGCGAATTCGATGGAGTTGTTCCTCGGAGCCGTCGTGCGTGGGCAGCCGTGCGGGAGCGACTCGGACGAGCCAGGCCGCGAGCTCGGCACGCCAGGCCTCTGGGTCGTTGTTCCCCAGGCACCACGGCTCCCAAGGAAGTGCGTCCACGAGCAGGTCGTACTCCCAGAGAGAAACCGCCCGAGCAAGGTGCTGGTCTGCGACAGGGTGGCCCAGCGCCTCCCAGGCCTCCAGCCACGGCGTGAGCATGGCCGATGCCTCGGCACACAGCTTGAGGAACTCGTGCGCCGGGAAGGCGGGGTCGGGTTCGGTGAGGCTATGCGCCCACCAGGCGTTCAGGAACTCCCGGACCGCCGCGCTCTGATCGGCGGGCCACTGTTGCCAGCGGCCACGAGCGAACGATTGCCCGACCCAGTCGGCGAACGTCGGATCGACGCGCCCGTCGACGAGCTCCCTGGCGAGCTGAGGAAGGATGCGACGGAGTACGGCTCCGTGGTCATTCCAGTCGGGAGCGTTCCAGGCGCGGGTATGCAGTAGGTCGGCGGCGAGCTCCAGGTCGGGGACTTTCAGTTGGGCAAGCTCTTCGGCACTGCCCCAATGGGCAGGCGCACTGGGCCTCGTCGCTGCGAGCTGTCATCCCGCGAAAAGTACTGGCCACGCAGCCCAGCGCCTGGTCGAGTCGGAGTCGTGTGGGAGTGGCATCAGAGGGCATCGGTGCCGGCACCGCCTTCGGGGACTCCGGGCGGCTTCCGCCAGCCGAAGATGACAACACTACTCACCCCCTGGGCCCAGTGGCGCCGGCCCACAGAACGCAGGAGTGGATGGGCCGCGCCGCTCGCGGTCATGGCGCACCGCGTCCTCCACGACTCACCGACCAGGCTGTCGCGCTCGGCCCCCAAGGACGCGGCCCGGAGCCTGCGTAGCGCGCTTGCAGCGGCAGCCGACCGAGAAGCTCCGCCGCTGGTCACCGATTCCTCGAACAATCCGGGCACCGGGAGGGTTGACGCCGACCGTGCGGCGCGGTGCCATGAATGAGGATGGAGGGGGTGCGGGGTGAGCGACGAGGACGGCGCCGCCGAGGGCAGGGGTGACGATCATCCGCCGAGGCCGGGCCCTTCCGGATTCGAGGACGGTTTCTGGCTGGTGGTGCTCGCGCTGATCGTGGTGGTTGTCTTCCTGATCGGCCTCATGGGCGCGGACACCGGGCCTGCGAACCAGGACGGGTACACCGGCTGGCATTGAACGGGTGCGCGAGAGGTACCTCACTCCCGTCCCGGTCCGGCCCCATTCACCTGGCAGAGGGTCAGACGCATATCAAGGATGACAGCGCGCATCGCGGCGGGTCGGCCGACCCGCACAGTGCTTCGGCCGAGTTGCCACTGCATCTGGCAGGCCCAGACCGCGCATGCGGAGAGACGCCCGACGCGTGCGTCGCGCGCGAGGTCCGAGTGGCACGGTCAGGATGATGCGTGACACTGGTGAGACTGTGTATGCGGGACGGTGGTCCACCGCCAGGCCGATCGCCGAGAGGGGCACGTCGCGTGAGCAAGTCCAGAGCCGTGGCGCGTGTCGCCCGCCGGTCGCCGGGCCGAGCCGCGCCCCCGCGTCTGGGGCAAGCCAGGCCCTCGCCGCGTGCTGAGTCGCCGTCGGCTACCGCCGGGTCCTCTGGGACGGCTGCGGGTCCATGGCGGTGCTGACACTTCGGGCCGCAGGGCCGGCTTCCGCCGAGGAGGTCTGGTCCTGCTATTCCCTCCCCGCGCACTGGGTGGCGTGGTCGCCTCAGATCAGAGCGGTAAGAGTCGCGGGTGAGCGGATCGTGCCGGGCATGCAGGGAGAGGTCGTGGCGAGATTCGGCGCAATCGCGCATTTCGTCGTGGAATCCGTCGACGAGCCACGGATGCGGTGGGTGTGGCGAGTCCGCATGGGCCCGGTACGTCTGCGGCTGCACCACACTGTCGCTCCGCTCCCGACAGGCTCTGCCACCTTCCTGCGCATCGAAGGTCCCGTTCTCGCCCTCGCGGCCTACGCAGGTCTGGCGCAGTGGGCCTTGAGGCGGCTCGTCGGCGGGCAGGCCCTGCGGTGAGAGTGAGATCGGCACTGCCTGCCCGGTGGCATGGCAGTGGCGCGGTCTCAGGGCCTCCAGCGCAGTTCCCTTCCGTGCTCAGTGGAGCCGGCCATCAGAGCGCTCTCGGCACCCATCCGTACGATCCTCGTCACGGTTGCGGCAGAGGCGAGCCCACATGTCGCGCAGTCGCGCACGCTGGCTTTCTCGTGCTGACCCAATGGCTGAATCCGTCCGGGATTCCCGTCCGGCGCGAGTGGTGCATCCGCCGTCGGCCCACGTGGGAAAGAGTGGATGACGCACCGGGCATCTCGAATCGGCCTCCGGGGAACCGGCGAACACGAGTGAGGTATTCCCATGCACGCGCATCTTCTGGGAGAGCAGGTCATTGCGTCTGGCGTCTGGCAGTCAGGGCTGGCCCAAGTCCTGGGTGGGCTGGTCGTTGTTGCGGTCCTGATCGGTGCCTTCATGCTTGGGATCCGGATCAAGAACAGGGAGCTCCCGCCGCCGGACCCTGAATCGCAGCCGCACCGACCAGCGTCGGATCACCTTCCCGGCGAGATGACTGAATACCGAAAAGCCTCGGAGGTTCCGCCGAACGACGGTGAGCATCGACTGATGCCGTACAACCTCAGTAGCTGGGGCGAGACCGACCCAGAACCGCCGAGCGAGGAGAGGCGTAAGTGGCACGGCATCTCCAGTGGCGGCTTCGGGAGTGGCGGGCCGGGCCACGGTGACTGAGTAGCTGCATCAGAGGACGTCGCACCACCGATGGGTAAACGGGGACCGCTCACGACATCACTGAACGCCGGACCGTCGCCAGTTCGCCGTCGGTGAGCGCGGCAATCGATCCGAGCCGGCGCGAGGGGTGTCCAGGCGGCCGCGTCCCCAGCCGGATCGCCGAGGCCCTGTCCGACGGCGTGTTGCGGCTGGACAGGCCGTCGGCGAGGGCTGGACAGGCCGTCGGCGAGGTCACCCCGACGACGGAGTGGTCCTGGCCGCGGCAGCGCAGTAGCAGAGCGCGGCAATCGTCGTCGCGACGGACACGGCAATCGCTCGAGCCGCACCACGCGTTTCGGTCCACGCCGATACGCGCTTGGGGATCACCGGCGACCGGATCGGTGCACGGTGCGCCGGCGCCGGGCAAAGCTCAGACCGTATGTCGGCTTTAAGCTCAGGTCGTATGTCGGTTTTGCGCAGCCGCATCCGTGGGAGGTCTCCCGCCCGAAGAGTTCATCGACTGTACGTGACCTGCCGACCCGTACCCCTGGAGCCAAGTGTGGAGCTGAGCGGCGCACGTGTCCTGGTGGCCGGTGCCACCGGCGTCCTGGGCGGTGCCATCACCGCGGAGATCGTCGGCCGCGGTGCTCGGGCGGCCCTCGCCGGACGAGATCCGCTTCGGCTGGCCTCCGCCGCACACGCCTACCCAGGCGCCCCGACTGCCCGGTTCGACGCCTACGACCCCGGGTCGTGCGCCAAGGCGGTGGAGCAGGCGTCGGCCGCGCTCGGAGGACTGGACGCCGTGGTCGTCGCCTTCGGAGCGGTGGCGTTCGGTACGGCCGGGGAGGTCGGCGACGAGGTCGCGGAGCACCTCATGGCCGTCAACCACCTCGCCCCCGCCGCGTTCTTCCGCGCCGCCCTCGACGTCCTAAAACCCGGTTCGGCGATCGCCGCGGTCACCGGCGTGGTGGCGGAGCGCCCGCAGAAGGGGATGGCCGACTACAGCGCCTCCAAGGCCGCACTGCGCGCCTGGCTCGAGGCCGTGCGCCGCGAAGCGCGGACGGTCGGCGTCGGGGTGCTCGAGATCCGGCCCGGCCACCTGCACACCGGCTTCTCCGACCGTCCCGTGGCCGGTACCGCCCCGCCGCTGCCCCCGGGCGGCGACCCGCGTCAGATGGCCGCCGCCGTCGCGGACGCGCTGGCGGCCGGCGCCGAACTCCTGCGCACGGACCCGGCCGGGATGCCCGTCATCGAGCGGCGGGCCCGGTGACACCTGCCTCCACCGACACCTGCGAGGCGGCCGTCCTCGGCGGTGGCGCGGCCGGACTCAGTCTGGCGTACCACCTGGCTCGGACGGGTGCCGGATCCGTGACTCTCGTCGAGCAGCCGGACGGCCCGCTCCGCCCGGCCGAACGCACGTGGTGCTACTGGGGCCAGGACGACACCGACCTCGGCGACGCCGTCAGCGCCTCCTGGTCACGGCTGCGCGTGCACGGACCCGACGGCCGGGACGTGACCGTCGACCCGACCCCGTTCACCTACCGCATGGTGCGTTCCACGCCGTTCGAGCGCATGGTCCACTCCTGCCTGGAGCGCTCGCCCGCCGGGCGCGTACTGCGAGCGACGGCAGTCGAGGTGCGCGACGTGCCCGGGGGCGCGGAGGTCCGGTGCACGCTGCCCGGAGGCCGCCCCCTGACACTGCGCGCTCGCCGGGTCTTCGACTCGCGGCCGCTGCCGTCCCTGCCCCCTGCCCGGACGCAGTTGCTTCAGCACTTCCGTGGCTGGTTCGTCCATACCGCCACCGAAGAGTTCGACCCCATGGTCGCCACCCTGATGGATTTCCGTGTGCCGCAGCCGAGTCACGGGCTCGCCTTCGGCTACGTCCTGCCACTGGCCGCCGATCGGGCACTCGTCGAGTACACCGAATTCTCCCGCGCGCCGTTGACCACGTCGGCGTACGAGGCCGCACTCGGCCACTACACCCGCGAGATCCTGGGCCTGCGGGCGTTCACCGTCGGTACGGCGGAACAGGGGGTCATCCCCATGACCGACGCCCGCTTCCCCGGGCGGATCGGGCGAGCCGTGTACCGGATCGGGACGGCGGGCGGTGCGACCCGCCCGTCGACCGGTTACACCTTCGCAGCCGTGCAGCGTCAGAGCCGGGCCATCGCCACGGCGTTGCGCGACGGCCGCGACACGCTGCCCCCGCCGCACGGGAGACGAGCGCTCGCCATGGACGCGGTGCTGTTGCGGGCGCTGGACACAGGACGGATCGACGGCCCCGCCTTCTTCACCGATCTCTTCCGCCTTACGCAGACGCCCCGGCTGCTGCGTTTCCTGGACGGCGCGACCTCGGTTCACGAGGAGTGGGGCATCGGACTGCGCACACCGGTCGGTCCGATGCTCCGTACCGCGGTCGAAGTGCCCTTCCTTTCCCGCCGTGCCCACACCGTCCCACGGACTGGAGACACCCCCTGATGACACTGCTGCGCGACGACGACCTCTCACGCGCCTTCGACCACGCGTCCCGTACGTACGACCGTCTGACGGCTCTCAACCCCGGATACCGGGCCGACTTGCTGCGCTCGGCGCGACGGCTCCGCCTGCCCCGAGAAGGAGCGGGGCTGCACATCCTCGATCTCGGCTGCGGAACCGGTGCCTCCACCAAGGCCCTCCTCGACGCGGCGCCCCGGGCCCGGGTCACCGCCGTGGACGCGTCGGCGGGCATGCTGCGCCGCGCGCTGGCCAAGCCCTGGTCCGCCCGCGTGCGCTTCCTCCACCTGACCGCCGAGGACGTCGTCGCGGAAGCCGAGGGCCCCTTCGACGCGGTGTTCGCCGCGTACCTCTTCCGCAACGTCACCGACCCGGACGCGGTGCTCAAGACCGTGCGGACCCTGCTGCGTCCCGGGGGACGTCTCGCCGTCCACGAGTACAGCCTCAGCGGCTCGCCGGTGCACCGCGCTCTGTGGACGGCCGTCTGCCGGGCGATCGTCATCCCGGCGGGCACGCTCACCGGCGACCGTGCCCTGTACGACCACCTCTGGCGCAGCGTCCTCGCCTTCGACACCGCCCCCGCATTCGCCGGACGTCTGACAGGAGCCGGCTTCACAGGAGTGCGTGTCGCCCCCGTCGCCGGATGGCAGACGGGAATCGTGCACACCTTCCTCGCCCGTAACGGATCGACGACGGCCGAGGAGCGCGACCTGTGACCGGCGCCGTGCCTGGAGCCGCGCGGCGAGGGCGTGACCGCAAGGCCGACGTTCTCGTGCCCGTACCCGGCAGAGCGAGGTTCCCGGAAGGCGACGAGCCGTCGGTCGCCGTGGTGGGCGGCGGAATCGCCGGCCTTGCCGCGGCGACGCTGCTCGCCGAACGCGGTGCGCGCGTGACGCTCTACGAGAAGAACGGCTCGCTGGGCGGCCGGCTCTCCGGATACAGCACGAGACTGGCGGACGGCTCCCAGGCGACGATGACGCGCGGGTTCCACGCCTTCTTCCGCCAGTACTACAACCTGCGAGGCCTGCTGCGCCGTACCGATCCTTCCCTGGCACGCCTCATCCCGCTGTCCGACTATCCCTTGCGGCACAGCGGCGGCCTGACCGACAGTTTCGCGCGCGTTCCCAGGACACCTCCGTTCAGCGCACTCGGATTCGTCGCCCTGAGTCCGACCTTCGGCTGGCGGGACCTCGCCGCCATGGACGCCCGGGCGGCGCTGCCGCTCCTCGACGTCCGCGTTCCCGAGGTGTACGAGCGCTTCGACGAGATCACCGCCACGGAGTTCCTGCGGACCGTGCGCTTCCCGGAAGCCGCGAACCACCTCGCGTTCGAGGTGTTCACGCGCAGCTTCTTCGCCGACCCCCGCGAACTGTCCGCCGCCGAACTGCTGCTCATGTTCCACATCTACTTCCTCGGATCCGCGGAGGGCCTGCTCTTCGACGTGCCGAGCGAGCCCTTTCCCCAGGCGCTCTGGGAACCGCTCGGCGACTACCTCCAGCGCCTCGGCGTGAGCGTCCGGACCGGTGCCCCCGTCCACGACGTCCTCGCGCGTCGCGACGACGCCGGAGCGGATGTGCGCACCGACACGGGAACGGACCACCACGACGCCGTCGTCCTCGCCCTCGACACGGAGGGACTGCGACACATCGTCTCCGCATCACCGGGCCTGGGCACCCCCGCCTGGCGAGACGGCATCGCCGGACTGCGCACGGCGCCCCCGTTCCTCGTCTCCCGGCTCTGGCTGGACCGGCCGGTACACGCGGACCGGCCGCCCTTCCTCGGGACCAGCGGCTTCGCGGGACTGGACAACATCAGCATCCTGGAACGGTACGAGGGCGAGGCCGCCCGCTGGGCCGCGCGGAACAGGGGCTCGGTGGTCGAGCTGCACGCCTACGCCGCGGACGACGCCGCGGAGCCGGAGAAGGCTCAGCGCATGCTCGTCGACCAGCTGCACCAGGTGTATCCGGAGACCCGCGACGCACGCGTCGTCGACGCCCGGCACGAATGGCGCTCGGACTGCCCGCTGTTCCTCGTCGGCACACACCGACTGCGTCCCACCGTGCGGACGCCCTACCCGTGGCTGACGCTGGCCGGGGACGTGATCCGCTGCGACCTCCCCGTCGCCCTCATGGAACGGGCCGCCACCACCGGCTTCCTGGCGGCGAACGCCCTTCTCGCCGACTGGGGAGTGAAGGGCCAGACCCTGTGGACGGTTCCCCGGACGGGCCGTTCGCCCGTGCTCAGAGCACTCGCGGCGGTCGCGGGACGCCGGCCGACCGACTGAGCGACGGCCCATCGACGCCCGAAGGCCGCCGGCGGCAGACAGCCCGCCGGCGTCCTTTCGTCAACCGGGGAACCTCCCCGTGCTCCGCAGCAGCCAGCGACGCTCGGCATAGGCCAGATCGTCGCGCCACAGACGTGCCGCGGCACGGCGCATGAGCGGGCGCAACACCGGGGCGGCGGTCCGGGCCAGCGCGAAGCCCTGCCGGTCCGACGTCGCGACGACCGCCTCGACGACGGCGGTCCGAGGCCGTTCGGCGTCCAGAGCGGTCAGCGGCGTCGCGTGCGTCTCCACGACGGACGAGGCTCCCTCACCGTCGGTGATCCGCATGACGACCGTGCGCGGTTCCGGCGCGGTGAACTCGGCCCGCACCGGAACCACCAGACGCCCCGCCACCCGGAAGGAGACATCGACGACGAACGCGTCGTCCACGTCGTCCTGCGGCTCACGTACCACCGCCAGGTCCACGAACGAGTACGGATGGAACCAGGACCCGTGCCACGGGTCGAGCCGGTTGGCCACCACGTCCTGCGGCTCGCACCTCCCGACCACGGTGAACACGGCGTCCACCCCGCGGCCCGTCGCGGGCCGCACCGGAACGACCGGGCGCTCAGCGGGCTCCTCGCCCCCCACCGCGTCCATCCGTACCCACACAAGGACTCCGTCGTCGTGGACGGGGAACGGCTGCCAGCCCGCGAACGGCGAACCGTTCAGAGCCAGGCCGTGCCAGTGACAGACCAGCGTGCCGCACACCACCCGGCTGTCGCGCAGAGGAGCACCCAGATGCGGACACACGCCTTGCCCCGCGTGCAGGACGCCCGCGTCCGAGCGCCAGAGCACCACCTCCACGCCACCGACCGTCCTGCCGTACGGGCGTCCCGCGGCGGCCATCTCCCGTGAGGAACCGACCACGAACCAGTTGCCGGAGGGACGGGCGGACGCACGCTTGAGCGCGTCCATGATGAGCGCCGGCCGCGCCTGCCGCCAGGTCGGTTCCTGCGTCGCCCAGCCCGGGCCACCACGCCGACGCCGCAACGGAGGCGTCCAACGTGCCCCGCCCCTTCGCTCACTCACCGCACCACCCCTTTCCGCTCGCCGGCAGCCGGGGCCGCCGCTGCCCGCGGGGCTCCGGCGAAGCGACCCTGCCACCGGGCGCGTACCACGTGCAGCGCACCGGTTGCCGCGGTGGCCGCACGACGCCCACGGGACACCACCGCACGACGATGCACCACGGTGTAGTCCTGCGCCGCGATCGCGTCGAGAATGCCGCCGTAGAGAGTGAACGCCGTGCGGATACAGGGACGTACCCGCGGGTCGAGCATGGCGATGCCCGGTTCCGCCGCCCGGTACTCGTCCCTCGTCATCGCTTCCGCGGCGACGAGGGCCCTGCGGATCCGCGGATCGCCGCGCCCGGTGCGACGGCTCCACTCCAGGAGGGACCTGTCCACACCATGCGCGGAGAGCAGATCGCCGGGCAGGTAGATGCGCCCGCGGTCGAGGTCCTCACCCACGTCCCGCAAGAAGTTGGTGAGCTGGAACGCCACACCCAGAGCCGCCGCATGCGGGGCCGCATCCTCACGGGGCACGACCGTGCCGAGTACCGGCAACATCTGCAGACCGATCACCGCGGCCGAACCATGCACGTAGCCCTGCAGCGCGGCATAGGTGGGGTACTCGGTGACACTCAGGTCGGCACGCATCGACGACAGGAAGTCGGCGAAGAGCGCAGGCTCGATGTCGTACCGGTGGGCGGTGTCGGCAACGGCCCGCACCACGGGTTCGTCTCCCTCGCCCGTCCGCAGCCCCCGCTCCAGGTCGTGCTCCAGACGGCTGAGCAGACGGTCGCGCTCGGCGGGTGCCTGGAACCGGTCGAGATCGTCGACGATGTCGTCGGCCCAGCGGGCGAAGCCGTACAGCGCGTGAACAGCCGAGCGGCGTTCCAGCGGCAACAGCCGGGTGGCGAGAAAGTAGGTCCTGCCGTGACGGGCGTTGAGCCGCCGGCACCTGGCGTATGCGGCGCGCAGCGCGGGATCGGTGATCCCCGCCGCCTCGAGTTCACGACGGGTCATCAGCACCTGCCTGGGTCGGGGTGGCGAGTACGGGCGGCGAAGCCGGAGGCGGACGCACGGCCACGTACCGACGGCCGGCACCGCCTGTCACGCGCGCGGCGGCGAGCTTGCCGCTGATGAGTACCGTGGGGACGCCGACGCCCGGAGTGGTTCCGCAACCGGCCAGCACCACGTTCTCCACGCCGCGCACGAGGTTCCGCGGCCGGAACGGTCCGGTCTGGACGAAGGTGTGGGAGACCGAGAAGGGACTGCCCGCCGCGTGCCCCTGCGCCGTCCAGTCGAAAGGGGTCACCAGCAGCTCCTCCTGGACGCTGTCCGCGAACCCGTCCAGGCCCCGGCGCTCCAGTTCGCCGACCAGGCGGTCGCGGTAGAGCGGGCCGAGGTCCCGCCAGGCGGCAGCCGACGGGCCGACCGTGGTGTTCGGGCACGGGGCCAGGACGTAGTGCAGATGGCGGCCGGGGGGTGCGAGGGCGGCATCGTGCGAGGTCGGGCGGGTGATCAGCAGGGACGGATCGCTCATCAACCGCCCCGACCGGGTCAGTTCGTCGAAGGTGCGCTCCCACGCGGCACCGAAAGAGAGGGTGTGGTGGGAGAGGTGGGGCCAGGTGCGGTCCGTGCCGGCGTGCAGGACCACCGCGGACGGTGAGTACCGAGTCCTTGACGGGCGCCAGGGCGTACGTCCCAGCAGCCGGTAGGCGGAGGGGAGTTCACACGTGAGCACCACCGCGTCGCACGGGATCCGTTCGCCCGTCGTCAGGCGAACGGCCCGCACACGGTGTGCCGAGCGCTCCAGAGAGCCCACTTCGGACGTCCAGCGCAGCTCGGCGCCGGCCTTCGCGGCAGCATCGGCCAGTGCGCGCGGAATCGCGTGCATCCCTCCCTTGGGGAACCAGACACCTGCGACGGTGTCCATATAGGCGATCACGGCGTAGGCCGCGAGGGCACGAGCAGGAGCGACACCGGCGTACAGCGACTGGAAGGAGAAGACCCGGCGCAGGCGGTCGTCGGAGAGGAAGCGGCCGATCCTGCCGTCCAGTCGGCCGAACCCGCCGAGCGCGGCCAGACGCGCAAGGTCCGGGCTGAGCAGCTGGAAGGGACTGTCGAAGTTGGTGTCGATGAAGCGGCGCATCTGCGCCTGGTACAGACGCTCCAGCCATGTCCGCAGGTCACGGTAGCCGGCCGCCTCCGCCGGTCCGGCGAACCGTCGTACCTCCGCCTCCATCGCTTCTCCGTCGGTGTGCACGTCGAGCGAGGAACCGTCGGCGAAGCACGCCCTGTATGCCGGATGGAGGGCCACCAGTTCGACGTGACGGTAGAGACTGTCACCGACTGCCGCGAACGCCTCGTCGGCCAGATGCGGCATCGTCAGCACCGTCGGACCCGTGTCCACCTGGTATCCGCCCAGGTCCAGACGGCCGGCCCGACCGCCCGGACCTGACTCGCGTTCCACGACGGTGACCCGGCGGCCGGCACCCAGCAGGTGCAGGGCACAGGCCAGCCCCGACAGACCGGCGCCCACCACGACGACGTGATCCGTCGGCCCCGCCACCGTCCTCACGCGACCTCCTCCGCGCACCGCGGCACCACGCCCGATGCCCGAGCGACCAGGGCGGCGAACTCGTCCCGCACGCTGGGGCGGGCGCCGGTGCGCTCGAAGTGCAGGAGACTCAGGCCCGCCAGTTCGCCGATCTTCGCCTCCACCACCGCCCGGGCCCCCGTCCTCTCCAGGGCGGTGCGCATACGCTCCACGGCCCGCTCCGACCCCGTTTCGGCGCCCGGAGCGAGGGCTGCCGCGGCCCGAGAATCCCCGCCGGCCTCGGCAAGTTCGAGCGCGACCGCCAGGAGGTAGGTGAGCTTGCGCGAACGAAGATCGTCACCTGTCGGCTTGCCGGTCAGAACGGGGTCACCGAAGGCGCCGAGAAGGTCGTCACGGAGCTGGAACGCCAGCCCGGCGCACCGACCGGCCGCCCGCAAGGCGTCCAGTACGTCCTCGTCGGCCCCCGCCAGCGTCCCGCCCAGCGCGAGCGGGCGGGCCACCGTGTACAGGGCACTCTTCAGGGTCGCGATGGCAAGCGCCTCCTCGACTCCGGACGAACGGGCCGCCTGAGCGTGCAGGTCTCGGTACTGACCGGCCACCATCTCGGTGCGCACCGCCCGCCACTCCTCGACCAGCCGCGCGCCCTGCGGCGTACCGAGCGCCGTGTCGGCCAGCAGATCATCCGCCCACACCAGGGCCAGATCACCGGCGAGCACGGCGGCCGAGGTCCCGAAGGACTCGGCGGAGCCGTGCATGCCCGCCGCCCAGTGCCTGCGGGCCATCTCGACGTGCATCGCGGGGGCACCCCTGCGGCGTAGAGATCCGTCCATCACATCGTCATGGACGAGGGCGCACGCCTGGAGCAGTTCGAGGGCGGCTCCCACGCGGAGGACCGCCGTGTCGTCGCCCGAGCCGCCCGCGGCGAGCCAGCCACACGACGCGAACGCGGTGCGCAGCCGCTTTCCACCGCGGGACACCAGAGCTGCCACACGGTCGGCCACATCGCGGGCGAAGACCGGATCGACCGCGCGGGACTGGTGCAGTCGCTCGTTCAGGACTCTGTCGAGGACGGTGGCCGCCGCGTCCTCAGCGCCGAGCACGGTTGGAGTATCGGCAACGCGTTCAGCCGTCTCGGCCAATGTCGGCGGCAGTCCAAGCATGCCTGACCTCTTCTCACTCCCGGCTAGCTGCACGTCGGTGCTTCTGTCGAAGACCTTCATACGGATGCGTTGATCTCTGCCCGGCACAGGCCGGTCCAGGGGCGTACTCACTCCGGTGGCCCACAGACGAGGAGCACACGGCGGTCTGCCGACTCTCGCGCGCTCCCGCAGCGACCTGCCGGGTTCCTGCGGATCCGCTGGGTTCCAAAAGCGCCGGGACAGCGCGATGCACACGACACAGGGCCGGGCAGAGGTGAGGACCTTCCGTTCTGGTCGTGAGCGTGCCTACCACTCGACCGGGGGTCCATGGCGACAGGACTGTACGGAGGCTTCCGACGGGCGGCCGAACAAGGGGGATGGTTGCGTGGCCGCGAGACATCATCCGTTACGAACCTGGGCGCACTGGACCTCGTCTACACCGAGATCGTCAAGGACCACCGGGCTGCCATGCAGGCCACCGAGTCCTCCGACCCCGTCACCCAGGACATGCTCATCGAGCAGCTGCGTGGGCTCGAGCTCTTCCAGTGGTTCGTGCGCGCTCACCTGGAGAACAGCGGCGGCCGGCTCAGCACCGCCCGCGCCACCACGGAGCAGGCCGCCGCGCGCCAGGCAGCCGAGCAGGCACGCGACCAGCCGTGAACCCGTCCAGAGGAGAGAGGCGTGGCGAAGGACAAGGACGTCAGCAGGGCCGACAAGGTCGCGTGGAGGAGCCACGGAGAGAGTGAACATGTCTCCGGCCCAGCCGGATCGGCCAGAGCGAGAACGGTGGTGAAAGCGTGGGACATGCCTCGGGACGGCGCATCGTCGAACTGCTGCGCACCAAGAAGGCCGAGCGAGCTGCTCCGAAAACAGGGCTCCGACGCAGCTGGCTGGTCCATTTCAGAGTGCCGGATCTGGAGGGAGCAGTCGGTCCGGTGGGGGCCGCCGCGCTCCCGGGCGGGCACGTCAGTGGCCGGGCACCAAGCGGTGCCCGGCCACTCGCTTATGTCAGGTGTACAGGCGACTGTTGGTGCCGTCGTGGCTGTCGGCCTGCTCTTCGTCGAACCAGTAGTCGCCTGCGGCCAGGTAACGGAAGGAGTGCACGCCGCTGCCAGGCAGGGCCACGGTGACCGCGCGCGTCCCGTCCTTGCGCGGTGCCAGGGTGTGGGCGCCGGGCTGCCAGTCGTTGAAGTCACCCACCACGCTGACCGGGCCGGGAGGCGTGTCGGCCGGCAGGACGAACGTGACGTGAGTGCGGCCCTTGGTCTGCTTGCGTTCCAGCACGGAATCTCCTGGCTGCAGGGTGATCGGTGGGGGCCATCCTCCAACTGGCGGCGGCGACAGCTGCCCGACGCGACCATGGGCCTGGCTCACTTCACTCACCCAGCGGTGAACCGACGTGTGCGCGCCCCGTGATCATGGTCGCGGTGGCAGGCGGGCGGAAGGGGCGGGTAGTCGCGGTCCAGGCGGGATGCGCGGGTCCGGACCGCCAGGTGCGGCTGACGATCCTCGGGTGATGGGTTCCGAACACGCCGGTGTGCCGGCACGGGGCGCATGGGCTCGGCGCCACGAACACCTCGAGGCTCCGGCGCGCGAAACCCGTGCAGGGTGAGGCAGTGCAGCTGTGGGCCTCTCGGGCGGTTCTAGTGCGGCTCGCGTAGCAACGCGGCGAGGGCCGCGGCGAGTTCCACCGGCTCCACGGGCAGGGTGACCGTGGCGTCGGCGAGGCTCCAGCGAGCCAGCCAGGCGTCCTGCGGCCGGCCGATCAGGAGCAGGACCGGCGGGCACTGGAAGATCTCGCTCTTGATCTGCCTGCACACACCCATACCCCCGAGGGGGACCGCCTCGCCGTCCAGCACACAGACGTCGATCCGGCTACTGCCCAGTGCCTGCAGGACCGCAGGCACGGTCGCGCAGTCGACGAACGCCACGGGCGGAATGTCGGATGCGGGCCTGCGCCCGGCCGCCAGGCGGACCTGTGCCCGGGTACCTGCGTTGCTGCTGTACAGCAGGGCCGTGGCGCTCGATGGCATCTCTTCTCCGTGTGCCAGGGACGGGCCGCCCCGGGCGGCCAGTGCCGGGCCGGCCGGCGCAGCTGCCCAGGAAGCTTCAGAGTTATGGTTCAAACTTACACAAATAGGGTATTTCCGCATGTTCGGCACAGTCGGACGCCCATCCCTTTCGTATGGGCAGGCGACATCAGGGCGCGGCGGTGAGAGCCGATGACTGAATGCAAGATCCCCGACTATCGCACCGGCCATCGTGGTCGGCACTGGACACATGCGCTGCGCTGCGCTCAGAAGAAGGGAGCCGTCATCGTCACCGATGAGACGGAGGAACCCGTGACCTACGCGCACGAGGACTCGGGGCCCGGTCGATTCAGGCCATGGATCAGCACCGCAGGTTCCCGCTACGACAGCCACGAAGTCCACCCCGAGTGGTGACGGCCGGGCAGGCCGCCCCCAGGCGGCGGCCTGCCCGCTGGCCGGAGAAGCCTCGTCTCGTAGCCCGCACTCCGCCCGTGCGGCGCGGGCTCGGCGTCACCGGTTCCCCTGGGCTGTTCCACATCATGACCGAGCAGCGGGCAGACCTCCGATCCGGTCGGACCGGGGGACCGGGGGAGCGGGTACGCAGGCGGGAGACCGTCCAGATCGCCGATCGGACCGTCGACGGCCTCCGGCTGTACGGTGTCTCGATCCTTCACTTTCAGCATGTGTGCGGCTGGTATGGCCGGGCAGAGGCGCTGGTGAGCGGGCGGCCGCGTCCGCGGTCCTCCCTATGGGCGGGCATAGGTCGCTCGCTCCCACCGCAGACATCAAGTCCACCAGACGTGCCTCGGCGGATCCTCGGGTGTTCTGCCCAGCGGACCGCTCAGTACGCGCCAGAGGCAGTCGCTTCTCCCGGGATCACCTGCCAGATCTGTCTGCACCCACCGCTAGAGTGACGTGCGTGGACATGGGGAGAGTCATCGAGAACCTCGCGGAGGAAGCCGAACGGCTGATCCGTGAACGGGTGTGGGTCCCGACGCACGACGACCGTGCCGTCGCCGAGAAGGCGGCCGCCGAACTGCAAGCCGCCATCGGCACTGCGCAGTCCCAGGAGATGCTGCCCGAGGTCGACCGGCTGGCACACCTGAGGGAAGCGCTCGCCGCCCTGGCCATCGCCCTCGCCCACGTCCACGGACGCCTGGCCTGGTTCCTCGGCGCGGCTGCCACCACGTTCACGCCGGTCCTGCACTGGCGCGCCCTACCTGCCGAAGGCGGCTCCACCTTCGGTGCCGTCACGCCGGAACCCCAGCAGTACACGGAAGCCGAAGACGCGATCCGCCGACTCCAGAGCACCCTCACCGGCATCACGGCCGCCTGACACCACCTCAATCAGCCCAGGCACGGTATCCGGCTTCCACGTGGTTGGCCGCGACTTCTTGGCGGCCACCACCTTCTCGGCTGCGATCTTCGTGTTCGGCCTCATCTTCGAGTCGGTGCGCTACTCGCCGACCTGAGCCCCGCAGGCCGGCGTGCAGCGGGAGCGGCTCCCGGGCGGCTGTTCTGCCGCTAGTCCGAAGGGAGCCGCCCGGCGAGGTCGTCGGCGAGCCGATCGGCGGCGTACCCGATATGGGTGGTGTCAAGGGTGCCCAGCCGCTTCAGGTAGCCGATCGCCTGGCGGACTTCGGCTGCGGTAAGCAGCGGCAGGCGGGGTTCGTCGGTGTTGAGGTATTCGCCGTTGACAGGCTCAGCGGTCTTCATGAGGTGCTCAACTCTCCTCAGGCGTGGCAGGACACGCGGTACTTGCGGGAAGCGCTTCAGGTGTGTGAGCGGGAGGGGTGGGCAGAGGCCTGGTGAGCGTGCGGCTGTCGTCTACGGTCCATGCCCCTATGCGTGGGCGAGGGCCGCACGCTGCTACCGGCAGACGCGCCGGACAGTGCCCTTACGCAGACGCTGCGGCAGCCCGTCCCCCTGCGACTGCCACACGCTGCCGGCGTCGCTCGCCGAACCCGTCGGGAAGCGCCCGGCGGAGTCTTGGAACACGGCTCCCGGGGGCGGCCATCTCGAGTTGCTTGCGCCCGGCATTCGGTAAGCGGCGCTACGGCGCGGGTGGACGGCGAGCGGTGGGACTCTGCCCGTGAGGAGGTCGAGCGGTGGGTGTACCTGAGTCGATGCGCGCGGTGCGCATCGTGGCGCACGGTGGGCCTGAGGTTCTTGAGCTCGTCGACGTGGCCGTCCCTGTCCCACAGGCAGGAGAGGTGCTGATCCGGATCACCGCGGCGGCGCTGAACAACACTGATCTGTGGACCCGTGAAGGTGCCTACGGCCTGCCGGGAGACCCGAAGGCGTTGTCGGGTTGGCGAGGCCCGATCGACTTTCCGCGGATCCAGGGCGCCGATGCGGCGGGCCGGATTGCGGCGGTCGGCGCCGGCGTGGACGCAGAACTCGTCGGGCGCCGTGTGGTCGTCGATCCGGCGATCTACGACGCCTTGGGGCCGGACGCCAATCCGATGGGCCTGATGGGGAGCGAACGCGACGGCGGGTATGCCGAGTACGTGACCGGGAGGGTGGAACGCGTGCACGACATGACGGAATCCCCTCTCACGGATGACCAACTCGCGACGTTGCCGACTGCATACGGCACGGCGCTGGGCATGATCGAACGAGGTCGGCTGCGGGAGGGGGAAACCGCCCTCGTCTCGGGGGCGTCCGGTGGTGTCGGCCTGGCGCTGGTGCAGATCGCCCGTGCGCGTGGTGCGAGGGTGATCGCCCTCAGCAGCGGATCCAAGACCGATCCGGTGCCCGAGGCAGGCGCACACGAAGCCGCCGACCGCGGGTGAGATGTCGCCGAGCAGATCCGCGTTGTCGCCCCGAACGACATTGATGTGGCGCTCGACGTGGTCGTCGGCGAGCTGCTCGCGGTAGGTCTGCCGCTCTTGCGCGAAGGCGGCCGGTGGGTCATCGCCGGCGCGCTCGCCGGCTACGAAGTGATCCTTGGACGTCCGCCGTCTCTATCTGCACAACGCACAGGTGATCGGCTCCTCGTTGCACACACCCGCCCACTTCGCCCTGCTGACGGACCTGGCGCGCCGGGCTGCGGTCCAGCCGGTTGTCGCTGCGACCTTTCCTCTGGACCAAGCCGCACAGGCACAAGAGGTAGTCGCACGCGGGGCACATGTGGGAAAGATCGTCATTCGCCCCTCAGAACTCCTCACGGAATGACCTCAGGACGCCTGTTGGTGGGCGCGGTTGGTACCGTCCCACTGTGACTTTGACTGACCTGCGGGATGGCTTTCGCGATGATGAACAGCGGCAGTGCGTCCAAGCAGTCGTGCACAGTCGTCTCGCTGATGACCGGGAGCAGCAGGAGTGTCGCTACCTGATGCGCTTCTGGTGGCAGCTGAGCATGCCGTACCAGGAAGTTTCGCTTGAGCAACTGCGCCTGAACGTCGGCAGGCAGAAGCTGGACGCCCTTGTGGAGCTGATCAGCGCCATCCGGTCCTCCCACGACGAAATCGATGCGTGGCTTGCCGCTGCGGAGAAGGCGTTTCCAGTGATTCAGGACCGCGGCTTCGGCTCGACCGGCGGCTGAGGCACGAGCTTCGCCAGGCGCCGCCAGCAGATGATGCAGCAGGCAAGCTTGAGGAAGGCTTCATGGACGTCGTCGCGGATCTCCCACCGGATCCGCAGGCGGCGGAATCAGTGCAGATGGGCGAATGCGCGCTCCACGACCCAGCGGCGGGTGCCGAGCCCGGAACCGTGCTCGGTCCCGCGGCGGGCGATCGTCGGGTTCACCCCAAGCTCCCACACGAGACGGCGGTACTTGACGTGGTCGTACCCGCGGTCACCAAGCACGACGTCCGGGCGGCGCCGGGGCCGGCCGCGTTTGCCCCGCACCGACGGAACGGCTTCGAACAGCGGAACGAGCTGGGTCACGTCATTTCGGCCGCACCCAGTGGCTTCGGTGATCAAGTGGTGCCTGCTGCCCGTTCCACCTCGGTCGACAGGGCTGCGTCCGGTCTTGGAGCCGCCTTCAACGCACAGGTGTGAGAGCCGTCGACGGCTGCCCAGGAGAAGTCCAGGGCGTTGGCGCTGCGGAGCTTGGCCAGGAGAGCCTCGTGCAGCCTGGGCCACACACCGGCCTCCGTCCACTCGGCCGGGCGGCGCCAGCAGGTCATGCCTGAGCCGAAGCCAAGTTCCTGAGGCAGGTGTTCCCAGGCGATCCCGGTATGCAGGACGAACAGAATGCGCTGGAACACCAGCCGGTCAGGATGCCGCTTGCGCCCTTTCGTTAGGAGCTCCAAGGGCTCCACCAGCGGCCGCTCGCACGGCGCATGCCTGTGTCGGCGCCGTGCCGCTTCCGGTCCCGACCGGATCGGCAAGCTGCGGCGATCAGGCAGCTCCATCGGGTTCCGCCACCCGATGATGTTCGATTCGGCAAGAACCGCAACGGCCCGCCGGCAGGATACGGGACCGGCCCGGCCCTGCCGCGACCGTGCCACGCACAGAAATCGGCCGCCCCCGGGCTCGGGCTCGGCGGCTACGGTGTGATCTCCATGCGGGGCTGGGGATCGGCGAGAAGTTCGAGGAGGCCGCCGATCTCCTGTCCTGCTTCGGCGGGATGCCGGAACACGGCGCCGGGGACCAGGGTGTAGCGGTTGCGCCGCCCGTCGCGGGCCCGCGTGAGGTACCCGGCGCCCTCCAGGTCGGCGACGATCGCCTGCACGGTGCGCTCAGTCACGCCACAGCTCTCGGCGACGTCCCGGAGCCGGACGCCCGGGTCGCGGGAGATCGCCAGCAGTACGCGGGCGTGATTGGTGAGAAAGGTCCATTCCGAGTGATCTCCACCTGCTGCCATGCCTCCATGATGCTCCAGGCCCCTCAACATGCGAAATGCATTTCATGAAACTGTTGACGTGCGACAAGGGAGAGAAGACACTCGATGCAGGCCCCCTCGTGCTCCCGGAGGTGTTGAAAATGACCCTGCTCCCCGGCCCCGCACGCCCGGCGGACTCCCGCACGGACCGTGAATGCCGCATGGACGTGTCCGTGACCCCGACCAAGACCGGTGCGCTCGTCACGGTCCGCGGAGAAATCGACCTCGACACCGCCACGGACCTGAGAACAGCCCTCCTCCACGTAGTGACCGCCTGCGATGAGCCCGGGACCGGCGTGGCTCTCGACCTCTCACAGGTCTCCTTCTGCGACTCCACGGGCCTCAACACGCTCCTGCGCGCCCGTCTGCATGCCCTGGACGAACGCCAGAACCTCACCATCGCGCACGCCAGCCCTGCCGTGACCCGACTCCTGGAGATCACCGGATCCGCGCACCTCTTCCGGCCATAGCACCCGTGTCGGCGGACACGTGAGCGGACAACCCGTACGCGGACAACGCTCGCTTTCAGTCGAGTTGTCGGTCGGCAGGTGCCACAGGCCCGGATGCGTCTGCGGTGAGTGGATCGCGGCGGTGTCATCGCTGCTGACGTTGACATGTCGCTTCGCCTCACCTGGCCCCGCTGGTGAGGCGAAGCAGCCTTCTCAGTCGACGACGGTGGTCTTGCAGGCCGCGGCGTACGACTTCAGGACGGAAGCGAGGTACCGGCAGAGCCTGGTGGCGGTCCACTCACCGACGCAGCGGGAGTTGCGTGTGTCGGGCAGCAGCCGGCAGACGTCTTCGTGGCTCCGCGATACACCAGCGGACGCCCAGGAGGGTGGAAGCGCCGACGGCACGTCGCCGGTGCACCGGCCGGCTCCCGCGATGAGCGCCCGGGCAGCCTTCACAGCCTGCCACGCCCCGCTCGCAGCGCAGGCCGCAGGCGGGGCACCGGGACATGATGAAGGCATGTCCGATCATGAAAACTCTCTGGCCGGGCTCAGGACCGTGCTTTACGAGGCGGAGGTCGCCCTGCACAACGGCGACGTGACTCCCCGACGTGCGCTCTGGTCGCGCACCGAGCCGGTGAGCGTCCTGGGGGCGTGGCGCAGCGCCGTGGGGAGCGCGGCGGCATACCACCTGTTGGTCCGCCCTGACCTGCCCGCCGGAGCAGGCAACCCGGGCCCGTCCGGGGCTGGGACGGTGCGTCCAGCCAGCCACGGACAGTGGGTGCAGTGCGGGACCCGACGGCTGACCGCCCACACGGGGGCTTCCGCCGTGGGACCGGGTCACCGCAGGCCGTCGTAGCAGTGCCGGCCGGGACTTCGGCCGGCCGGTTGCCCGGTGGATGGTTGGCTGGCTCGCGGGGATCGGCGGGGGCCGATGTGGGGAATGCACCCGTTATGACGGATGACCCCACGGACGCGCCCACCGCTCCAGACCATGAGGCGTCCACCCGCCACTACTACGACACCGGCGACGTCGACGCCTTCTACGACGCGGTGTGGGGCGGTGAAGACATCCACATCGGCGTCTACGCCCACCCGGAAGAGGCGATCGCGGACGCCTCTCGCCGTACGGTGCAGCACGCCGCGGATGGAATCGCGGATCTGCTGGGCCCGGACGCCACGGTGCTCGACCTCGGTTCGGGGTATGGCGGCTCGTCCCGCGCACTGGCCGAGCGGTTCGGCTGCCGGGTGGTGGCCCTCGATCTCAGCGAAGAGCACAACCGACGCCATCGCGCCGCCAACGCCAAGTGCGGTCTGGAACGTTCGATCGAGGTCGAGGCCGGCTCCGTGAGCCATCTTCCCTACGAGAGCGGACGCTTCGATGCGGTCTGGTCGCTGGAAGTCCTGTGTCACGTGCCCGACCGGCCCGACGCGCTGCGTGAGGCGGCGCGGGTTCTCAAACCAGGCGGGGCGCTGGTGTTCTCCGACATCATGGCCGCCGAAACGACCCCGCCCCAGGCCCTGCGCCCGGCGCTCTCGCGACTTGCCGTGGAAACCCTTGCCACGCCCTCGTTCTACCTGGAGCACCTGTCCCGACTCGGCCTGAAGGCCGAGTTCGAGGACGGCACCGAGCACCTGGTCACCCACTACGCGCGCCTCGATCACGAGGTACGCCACCGCACGGGCGAACTGCGCCGGGTCATCAGCGCTGCTTACCTCGACGAACTTCTCGACAACCTGCCTCTGTGGGTGGACATCAGCCGCCGGGGCATGCTGCGCTGGGGCCTCTTCCACGCCCGTCGCCCCGTGGTGTGAACGGCCAGGCCGCCGGGGAATCCGCGTGATGCGGGGTACCCGGCGGCGATGTGGGCGGTCACTGCCGGTGCTGACCGTAGGAAGCGCGGCTCAAGTGGTGGCGGGCGGCCGAAGTTCGACCCGGCCGGTTACCGCGAGCGCTACGGGTCGAGTGCGGCATCAACGGCTTCAAGGGGAATCGGGCCGTGCCCACGCGGTGTGACAAGCTTGCGGTCCGGTACGTGGCGACCGTCCTCGTCGCGGCCATCAACGAGTGACTGTGGCCGGCACATTCAACGTGCCTGCGCACGTGCTCAGTCGGGGACGTGGGCGGCCATATCCGTGCCGATGTGATCCGTCACAACCTGCTGGAACTGGGCGCACTGGTTGAAGTCCTCGTGATCACAGCCGAGGGCGCATTCGATGAGGTCGAGGGATGCCTGCGCAGCGGCGATACGGGAGCGGAGCGCCTTGGCTTCTGCGCGCAGGATGTTCCGTCGCTTCACGGCATCGGCGGTAGCGGTCAGCGAGCGGATGGTGTCGAGGGAGAGCCCTGCGTCCTTGGCGCGCTGGATGACGGCGACGCGTGTGAGGTCGGCGATCCGGTAGCGGCGGCGACCGGCGGAGTCACGTGCGGGGGCTAGGAGCCCCATCGACTCCCAGTGACGCAGGACGTGCGTGGCCAGACCGAGGCGTTTGGCGAGGGCCCCGATGCCCATCGAGTCACGCTCGCCGTCACCGGGCGCCTTTTGCTCGCTTGACTTCATGCCGACATTAAGTCCCAGTCTGGTGCTCATGACCAGGGAAACGGAACAGACGCCCCAGCCGGCGACCGACCTCGTAGCACGGCTCGACGCAGCGGACCGGCTGCCGGGCGCCGAGTCGCTGAGGGCTCGCTCCTATGACTTGCTCGGCGCCGATCCCGGAACGTCCGTGGTGGACGTGGGCTGTGGCGCCGGACGGGCGGTGGCGGAACTGGCCGAACGGGGCGTGAAGGCCGTCGGTGTGGACCCGAGCGAGCGGATGATCGCCGTCGCCCGTAGCCGGTGGCCCGAGGCGGACTTCCGGATCGCGGGAGCGTACGGGCTGCCGCTACCGGACGCCTCGGTGGACGGTTACCGGGCCGACAAGGTCTTCCACGAACTGGACGAGCCGGAGCGGGCGTTGGCGGAGGCCCGCAGGGTTCTCGTGCCTGGAGGGCGGATCCTGCTGGTCGGCCAGGACTGGGACACCTTCGTCATCGACTCCGACGATCCGGCCCTCACCCGCACCATCGTGCACGCCCGCGCCGACCTGACCGCCGGCCCGCGTGCTGCTCGCCGGTACCGCAACCTGCTACTGAACAGCCGGTTCGGCGATGTGACGGTCGAGGTGCACACAGGCGTCTTCACCGGGTCGGCGATGTTGCTCTTGCTCACCGGACTGGCCCAAGCAGCCTGCTCCTTTGGTGCCGTTACGCGCGAGCAGTCGGACAACTGGATCGCCGAGCAGCGTTCGCGGGCCGAGGCCGACCGCCTCTTCCTGGCGCTGCCGATGTTCGTGGCAGCGGCGACCGCACCCCGCGTGAGGCAGCGATCACCTGACCAGGCGTGGGTCGGAGCCGCGCCCAGGCCCGCCCCGCAGCAGGACAGCCACGGCAGCGTAACGAGTCGGACCTCTTCTTCGATACACGCCCGGCCTATCTTCGAACCCTGAGCACCAGGTCAGCCTGCGTATGTTCCGTTGGACGTCGGCAGTTGGCCGTGGCCCTGGCCTACCGGCCCGGCCGTATCGCCCCCGGGCCTATCGAGCCCGCGGCGCCGCCTGGGGGTGCGGCGCCTTCGCAGCGGGGGTGTCCGACCGAGAGGCGGTACGCGCCGTGGGTGCGCCGTTGCACAGGCTCTGGCGGTACTCCGAGAGGCTCGGCGGAGTGATCTTTACTAGATGGCGGGTTGGCCGTGCACCGGCGTGAGCGTGTCCGGGCGGTGGGCGCCGTGGTCGTGATCGGGCCGAAATCGAGATGGTGGTCCGCCGTTGTAGTGGTCCGGGGAAAACGTTCCCTCCTGGGTGGCGGGTGCGGGTGTCGTGGCTAGAACTTGATCACTCACCGGTATGAATGCGGAATTACCCCTCTGTACGTGGACAGGCTGTCGTCGGTTGCCAGAGGGCAGCCGGCAGAACTCAGGCGGTGGTTCATGGCCTCAACGGGGCTCGTGGGGAGGGCGCGGCGTGACGTGTCCGACGGGTCTGGCGTGAAGCGTCCGACGGGTCTGGCGGGGTGGGGTCCGCCGTGGGGGTTGGGCGAGTTCTGCGCGCCCGTCGCCGGGGAAGCGGTCGCTCCACGAGGAGGTCTGCGACTGCCCCGGAGGGTCTCGTCGATGCTCCTTGCGGCGGCGGTGACCGCGGCGGCCGGACGGTATCAACTGACGACTGTCTGTGGCAGGCGGTCGGTGAACGGTGAAGGAACGACGATGAGCACTGCCCCCATGGAAGCCGCGGAAGGCGAGCGGGCCGCCCCTGCGATCACCACGGTCGCGGGTACCGGGGTCGCCGGATTCGCAGGAGACAACGGGCCTGCCGTTTCGGCTCAATTGAACCGCCCCTACGGGATCGCGGTGGACCGCGACGGGACTCTCTACTTCGCCGACTTCGGCAGCCACCGGATCCGTAAGATCACAACAGACGGGAAGATCAGCACGGTCGCGGGAACCGGGGCCGCGGGGTTCAGCGGGGACAACGGTCCTGCCGTGTCGGCCCAGCTGAGTTCGCCGCGTGAGGTTGTGCTCGACAGCGCCGGCACTCTCTACATCGCCGATGCAGGCAACCACCGGATCCGGAAGATCACGACCGATGGGAGGATCAGCACAGTCGCCGGCACGAACACTGCGGGCTTCAGCGGTGACGGTGGTCCCGCTGCTGCCGCCCGGTTGAACGGCCCGTTCGGGGTGGCCGTCGACAGCGCCGGGACCCTCTACTTCTCCGACTATCACAATAACCGGGTCCGGAGGATCACAGCTGACGGGAAGATCAGCACGATCGCGGGGAACGGGGTCGCGGGATTCAAGGGAGACGGTGGACCCGCGACTTCAGCCCAGTTGAACGGCCCGCACGCAGTGGCGGTCGACAGTGCGGGCGACCTCTACATCGTCGACTTCGGCAATCACCGGGTCCGTAGGGTCGCGGCCGACGGGCAGATCAGCACGGTCGCCGGTACGGGCACCGCGGGCTTCGGCGGTGACGGCGGACCTGCGGCCTCCGCAAAGGTGGCGGGCCCGGTGGGGGCGGTGGTGGACAGCACCGGCACGCTCTACATCGCCGACTACCGCAATCACCGGGTCCGTAGGGTTGCGGCCGACGGGCAGATCAGCACGGTCGCCGGTACGGGCACCGCGGGCTTCGGCGGTGACGGCGGCCTGGCCGCCTCGGCCCTGCTGAACAACCCGATTGGGCTCGCTGTGGACTGCGTCGACACGCTCTACATCGCCGACTTCGTCAATCACCGGATTCGGAAGATCGCGTCGGCGAGGATGGCCGGGCTGCCCGAGTCGGGCTCGGTGGTCTCCTGGGCCAATGTCCGCAGCAGGCTGCGCATGGGAGTGCACCGGGAGTCGCTCAAGGACGGGGCCGAGATCCACCAGGTGCTCGCAGCCGCCCGGGATCACCAGCGGTGGCGGCTGGTCGTGGCGGGCCAGGAGGACGGCGATGTGCTGTACCGGATCGAGAACGTGCGCAGCGGCAAGGTGCTGGAGGCTCTCGGAGCGCAGGAGACGGCCGGGGCGATGGTCGCGCAGCGCGCCTACGAGGGGAGCGAGGCATACCATCAGCAGTGGCGGCTGATCCCGGTGGGCTCACCGGACGGCACGCCGCGGGTGTACGAGATCGCGAACCGCAACAGCGGTCTGCTCCTGCGCGTCGACACCAACGCCCGTGCGGCGGTCAAGCAGGACGGGGCCGAGGGCGACCACCAAAGCCGACAGTGGCAGCTGCTGCCCGTGTGAAGCCTGAGGGTGCAGGGGCGGCTTCGCCCCTGCACCCTCACGAACCTGGAACTACTGGGAAGCGGACGGCTTCTCCGCGGTCGCCTTGGGCGCCTTCGGGGCCTCGGGCGGCTTCGGGGCTTCCGGCGTCTTGGGCGGCTTGGCGTAGTCGCTCTTCTTCGGCCTGTTCTCCAGGTCCTCGTCCTTCTGGAGACCGCCGTGTTCCGTGACTGTGGTGCTCCCTTCCTGCATGCCGGCGGAGGCCGCCTGGGTCACCGAGCCGGGATCCTGGGCGTACTGGGCCTGTGCGCCGGCGGATGCCTGGGTGGTCTGGATGAAGGAGCCGAGGAAGCCAAGAACGGCCCGAGCTTCGGGACAGGTTTCCTGCACGATCTTCGCGCGGGAGGAGGCGCCGTGGATGGCGTTGTTGAACAGGCTGGCGCTCGTGTCGTCGTAGGTGTCGTCGTCGCAGTCCTCGAAGTCGACGCCCTCGCCCGGGCGGGGCTTGGCGGTGTCGGTGGTCACGGAGAAGAGCCCCGCGCCCTTGCCGGCGGAGTTGAAGATGTTGTCGAACACCATGGTCGTCACCTCTGGTCGTCGTCGTCGTCGCGGCGGCGCCGCGCGGTCAGGGCTGCTTGTGCAGCGTCTGCTCGCTGACGGCCAGGGCCTCGCCGTCGAGCATCGTGTGGTGGACCTCCAGGGCGGAGACGACCTCGGCCAGCCCTTTCATGCGGAAGCCGCCGGGTGCCAGGCCGATGTCAGCGATGCCGCGGGCGACCACCTGCTCCAGGCCGGGATAGTCCCCGGGTTGCGGGGGAGACAGCACCGTCACCGGCACGTCGTACCGCACCGCGACCAGCCCGGAGAAGGTCACCGGGATCTCGTAGGAATACTGCTTGCGGTTGCGCCGCTGCGTGACCATGGTCTGCACGCGGGAGTTCGGCGGGACCTTGCCGGAGATCTGCGACTTCGAGGCCCAGCTGGTGTTCAAAGAGCCCCCGACGGTCGCCGCGATGCCCAGGGCCAGCTGTGCGTTGAGCGACGCGTTGCCCGTGGCGCTGCCGCTCGTCGTGAACCCCACCGAGTTGGTCATCGTGTTCGACGCGGAGTTCGTCGCGGAGGTGCTCGCGGACGTCTCGGTGGTGTTGGCGTTGTCGACCCCGACGCTGTCCTTGCTGTTCTTGTTGGTCACCGTGTTCGCGTTCTTGTTCGCTGCCCCGTTCTGGCACGACGCCGCGAGCTGCGACTGGAGGTCCAGGCGGAGCTGGTTCTGCAGCTGCAGCTGGAGGGACGCGCCGATGCTGCCGCCGAAGGTGAGTTTGGCATCCCCGTGCAGCGACCACGTCACCCCGTTCGAGACGGTGAAGTCGACCGCGTCGGTGAAGGTCATCTCGGACTGACTGCGGTTGACGTAGGTGCGTGAGGAGAAGGTGTCGGGCGGAGGCTGGCCGATGTCGCCCCGCACCTCGATCAGCGGCTCCCCGAGATTCATGTAGGCGAGCCAGCCCAGATCGAACGCGGTCCCGCCGAAGGCCCCGAACCTCGTCTTGTTCACGGAGAACCCGACGGGCTTGTGCTGGACACCGTAGTCGTCGACGTAGACCAGATTGGGGTGGTTCAGGATGGACTGCCAGGTCTGCTCGATGTTGAGTTCCCGCAGGTTCTTCTTCGTCAGCGGCTGACGCTTGGCCTGTACCAGGCTGTACGCGTTGGAAGGCATCTACCCGTCCTCGACTATTCCGTCCGAACCGCGCCCGGTGAAATGTGAACAGAAATCTGCGCAGGTTCCGGCAGCCAAAAGTAGCGCCCCCGCCGGGACCCGGGAAAGTGGAATCAAAACGTCACACCCCATCGAGTGGTCGATTTTCGGCGATGACTTCCGAAACGCCGAAGGTGTGACCTTTCTTCACCCCCATCACTCGATCGATGACTTTCCGATACTTCCACCCGTAGGTACCGTGACCTCGGATGTTGCCATGAACGAGGCCCTGGCCTCAGTCGTCCACTGTGTTTCGGACGCCTTCCTGCCGAAAGCGATCGGGACCCTGGCAATGTCGCGTGACAGAGCGCTGTATTGAGCCCCAAAGGCATTCTTCTGCCCCAACTCAGAACACGTGAGGATTTCGCGATGTACACCCAAGAACGCACGACGATGTCGAATCTGGTGGTCGGCGGCCCGGTAGCGGTGAACAGCTACGACAACGCGATCGTGGCCGCTCTCGTCGAGAACCGGCCGGTCATGCTCGTGCACGCCTTCAACGGCGGCTACCTGCGCCCCGCCGAACTGAGGGAGGAGAGCCACGACAAGGGGGTACAGCTGGCCACCGCGCTCGACCCGGACACCAAGGAGGCGCGAGGCCACCTCTGGTACATCACCCCCGCCGGCTTCTTCGGGCAGCGACCGCTGTACTTCATCGAGAGCGCCGCGGGCCAGGTATCGCCCCAGCCTCCCCTTCCGGGCGCGGCCGACGCCGGGCGCGGCGACGACGGCACCCCCAAGCCGCAGCGCAGGCGCATCACCGTCCACCAGGACGCCCCCAAGAGCACCGCCGACACCGTCCAGGTAGGCCTGCCCGACAAGGTCGGCGACAAGTGGCGCGGCAAGAACGGCGCCCCCGAGGACACCCAGCTCTGGGTCGTCACGGTGACACCGTGGGGCGGGATCACCTTCGTGCCCATCACCCACCCCGAAGCCATCCTCGGGTTCAAGGACTACGCCGTGACACCCAACAGCGAGGTACGGCTCACCTACAACTGGGGCGGGGACTTCACCGGAACGGTCATCAACACCTTCTACCCACGGCTGCCCAGCGAGTGGAACGTCCCCTACCACCACGTCTTCACGTGATCCGCGGCCCCCGCCGCGCCGCATCCCTCCTGAGCCAACGCCCGAACCGCCTGGAAGAGGCCCAACGATGCCCCTGCCCACGGAAGAACTGAAGCTGCTCATCGTCAACGCCGCCACCGGCAAACCCCTGGGCGCCCCCGCCGCGCGGGACGCGGACGGAGCGCTCGTCGTGCGCGACTTCCACGACGGCGGACCGCTCCCGCACCAGTGGCAGCTCCTCCCCGCGCAGGACGACCACGCCTACGTGATCCGCAACGCGAACGGCGGCAAAGTCCTCGACGACCCCGCCGCCGCAGACCGCAGCGTCCGCCAGGGAACGGCCGCCGCCGGCCGGAAGAGCCAGCAGTGGCACATCGTCCCCGTGGACGGCGAAGCAGGCTGCTACTTCATCGAAGGCGCCACCGACAGCGCCGTCCTCGACCTCGCCGACGCCGGCCAGGACGAGAGCGGCATCGTCCTGCGCGAGTACGACGACACCGCGCCGAGCCAGCGCTGGCAGTTCGTCCCGGCCGAGCCCGAACGCATCAGCGATCCCGTCCTGCGCTGGGCACCGCTGGACCACTGGAACGGCCGCCGCTCCTGGCGGCTGGCCGACTCGGCCGCCCTGCGCCCCGCTCCCGGTGCCACGCCCTCCTTCAGCGACATGCTGCTGGTCCTCGAACAGTTCGGCAGCGACCAGAAAGCCGGAGGGTGGAAGAGCGCCGGAGCCGCACGCTCCCCCAGCGGGCAACCCGTGTGGTGGGCCGGCCTCGGCGAACGATTCCTCGCCGACACCACGGGAACAGGCCGAGCGGACATCGTGGCGCTCAAACCCGCGAAGGGGGTCGTGACCTCGTCCAGCAGGACAGACGGCACGTTCGAGGACGAGGAGCGCGTCCTGCATCCGCCCGCACCCTCTCCGAGCCCCAAGGACCTGTGGACTCTCGTGGACACCACGGGCGACGGCCGGCCCGACGTCGTCGTACTCGGCGCCAACGGCGTCCACGTGGCCCTCCAGGACGAAGAAGGAGTCTTCGCACCGCTCCCCGGCGAGCCGGCCCTGAAGGCGTTCGGCCACCAGGAGGAGGCGGGCGGGTGGCTCGCCGACAAGCATCCCCGCTTCCTCGCCGACACCACCGGCAACGGCAGGCTCGACATCGTCGGCTGCCACGACGACGGCGTCTGGATCTCCCTCCAGGACGAGGAAGGATCCTTCGCACCGCTCCCCGGCGAACCGGCCCTGAAGGCGTTCGGCCACCAGGAGGAGGCGGGCGGGTGGCTCGCCGACAAGCATCCCCGCTTCCTCGCCGACACCACCGGCAACGGCAGG
>NZ_JBICBL010000016.1:0-16540 GCF_043089925.1 Streptomyces sp. NPDC013457 | reverse complement strand
AGGCTCGACATCGTCGGCTGCCACGACGACGGCGTCTGGATCTCCCTCCAAGACGAAGAAGGATCCTTCGTCGAACCTCTCTACGTCCTCGACAGCTTCGGCGCCGAGGCGGGATGGACCTCAGCCGAGGATCACCCCCGGTTCCTGACCAGGACCACCGAGGGCGGCGCAGCAGACATCGTCGGCTTCGGCCCGCACGGCGTCGCCGTCGCGCGGGGCCGCGGGGACGGCACATTCGAGCCCGCACAACTCGTCCTCAACGACTTCGGGACCGCCCAGGGGTGGACGAGCGGGAAGCACCTCAGGTTCCTCGCCGACGTCACCGGCGACGGCAAGCCGGACATCGTCGGATTCGGCGACGAAGGGGTCTGGGTCTCGCACAACGCCGGAGCCGGCAGGTTCGATCAGGCCCAACTCGTGTGCCGCGGCTTCGGCTACAACGACGACGCCGGAGCGTGGCGGGTCGACCGCCACCCCCGCTTCCTCGCCGACATCACCGGCGACGGACGCGTCGACATCGTCGGCTTCGGCGGTCCGGGAGTGCACGTCGCCCGAAACCTCTTCCGCCGCTTCCGAACCCGATAACCCAGCGAACCCATACGGCCACAGCAACAGCGTCCGCCCACCCGAGCACACAGGCCGGCAGCCGAACACCAAGCCGACCAACACCTGAGACAGAGCGAAGGGCTGCGCCACCACAGGCACAGCCCCTCGCGCCCACCACCCGGCCGCGCCCCATCCCCGCCAGACGCCGCGCCTGCGCAGCATCTCCCACCAGCCCGCACCGCTTGGCCCACGACCGCGCCCACGTGTCAGGCCCAGTCCACGCCCAGCTTCCGCAGGGCGTCTGTCCGGGGCGGTTTTGCTGATCGGCAGGCGTGGGTTGGCCCGGGCTGATCAGTTTGGCGTTGATGGTGATAGGGCTTCAGGCAGGCTGCCCCCTGCTCGGTGGTGGAGAGACGAGGGATGCGTATGGGTGTAGCGCTCGTCCTTGCTCACGGTGAACGCGTAGGAGCGGACCTGCGCTACCTCTTTCTCTGCCAGGGTGACGGAGGGCCTTTTGAGCTCGACCACCAGGTGGCGTTTGTTCTGGCTGGCGCCGGCGACGGCGGAGAGCGTCAGGTCCAGGTGGCCGCCGCGGCCGTCCGTGCGTCGTACCTGCTGCGGGGCACACCGGGAGTCCGTCCCAGAGCGCGCTCCAGTGCCTCGGTCAGCCCTACCTCGGAAACAGCGCTGGCGTACTCGTCGCGGTAGACCCACAATTCCTTCTCCAGCATGCGGTGGAGCTGGTCGACCTCCCGCATCGCGGTGCGGGACTGGGGGGCGAACAGCAGGGTGCGCAGCAGACCGAGGAAGTCGATGCGGTCGACGGCCTGGGCGTTCGCCGCGACGAGGTTCGCCGGCGGGGTCCGCTCGACGAGATCCTCCAGGCGCTCCTTCTGCACCCCGCTCAGCCCGACCAGCTCGTCGAGGAGCTTGGGCATGGCGTGGGGCTGGCGGCGCAGCGCTTCACGGAGGAGCACCAGCTGGGTACGCCGGGCCTGCCGGGACCCCTGCAGGGTGGCTACAGAGTCGAATGCCTCGAGCTCTGCAACGTCCACCGGAACGGTCGGCTCACCGGTGTAGGGGTAGACACCCGCCTCGATCCACTTCGCGATCAGCTTTTTGGCCCGGTCGTGTTCATGTTCCCGGAGGTATGACGGTAGCCGTGCGCGCGCTGCCTCCACCGGGTGACCCAGGAGCGAATCGGAGTGCTCGAACTCGCCTTCCAACATGTCGTGGTCGGTGAGGCCCGCGAATTTGTCCCACAGGACATACGCGGTGAAGTCGAAGTCGGGCGCCTGGTGCGATCTCTACCTCCAGTCCGGGCTGCCAGACCTGGGATGCCTTCAGATAGCGGCCGGGTTGCCTGAACGCCCACTCGGACCGGGCGAGCGCGTCAGCGACTGCACCGGGCCACATCCGCTCATCCTCGACGCGGCGGACAGCTGCACGAGTCTTCGTGGAAGCGCCCCGGATCGGCCGAACTACAACGTGTCTGCGAGGCCGCCACCGCTCAGCACGGACGGCCTTCGGGCGCGCGCCTACGCGGCATCGCCCTTTCTGATCAAGATGACGTCGTCCTGCCACGAACGAGGCCGGCTCCGCACGCACGATCGCCCCCCTGGCCACTCGGGGGTGCTCTTACTTCTCACCGGCATTTACGCGCTCTTCGATCACGCCGTGATGCCGAAACCCACCGACAAGTGCTCTCGCTTGAGGGTTCTGGCACGCATTCCGTGGGGGCAGCGGTCAGGAGGGCGAGGGATCGGGGTCGTCCCATTTCCACCCGGTGTGAGGGAACTGATCCAGCAGGGCGGAGAGGGACGCTGCCTGGTGGATGGCCGATGACCAGTCTTCCGCGGAGACGTCGAGTGTCACCAGAGGCGGGGTGTCCTGGCGGAAGTCGTAGGCAAGCAGCTCGCGGCTTCCGTCTCCGCCGATGACGAGGGCGCCGGGGAAGCGTTTCTGGAATTCACCGGCCTCGTTGATGTCGATGAGTTCGTCCAGCGCGGTGATCACCAGGAAGTCGTCAGCGGGAGGAACGAACTGACTCAGACTCCCGGTCATGCCAAGGAAGTCCCGGTAGTCCTGGGGGAACCGGACTCCGAAGTGGTGCTCGACCTGCACGATCCGGTCATCGTTCGAATTCATGAGGCAGTTCTATCAAGGGCAGAGCGGGTGACGATGGCCGCCTTGTGCCGTCGGCGAGGAGGACACGTTTGCGGAGTAGAGGGAGCTTGGCTCGTCCGAACATCTGGCGTTTGATCATCTTGGTGTGGTTGACGCGACCCTCGACGGGCCGGAGTTCCGGTGGGTGTTCAGGCCCTGTACGACGGCGTCCTGATCTTTCTCCAGGCCGGTGGCGAACGCGTGCAGCCGGGGCAGGTTCGCGGAGTGGGTGGCGGTGATCCAGTCCTTGAGATGCTGGCCGGAGCGGCTCTGAAGGATCTCCGCGAAACCGCGGACGTGCGCGTGGAGGGCCTTCAGCTGGGGGCAGGGGGCGAGGACAGCGGTGAACTGCTCACGTTCCTCGTGGCCCAGGCGCTCGGGGTGCCGCATCATCCAGCCGGTGACCCGGCGGACTCCCGGTTGCGCGGGTGGGACGACTCGGATGCGGCGCCGGCGCCTTGGCCAAAGGCAGTTGCTGATGATTTGGTAGCTCCCGCGATAGCCGAGTTTGTGGAGTTCGGCATGCAGCTGGATGGCGTTGGTGTGTCCTTCGGCCCAGCGTTTGTCCAGGTGGGGTTTGTAGGGGTCGAGCCGGCTGGGCCGGGGCCGGTGCCGGCCGGTCAGTAGCTGTTCGGGGACTGCCGCGGGGGCGTTGCGGCGGACGGCGTTGCCGTCGATGTGTCGTTCTCTGGCGATCTCGGGGATGCCGTGTCCCTGGGCGAGCGGGGCGTGGATGGTTGCGTGCCGCTCTCGGATGCGGGTTTCGTTCCGCGACATCGCCTTCGTCGCATCCACACTGTCGCCATCGTTTGCCGGGCCGTCAGGGCTGGCGGCTGCCGTGTTGAGGCATGTGCTGTGGAGCCGGTACTGGCTTCGACGGCGGTGCCGAGGTTCTGCCAGAGGTGGAACCGGTCGGCCACCTGGACCGCGTTCGGGGCACCGGTGCGGGCGCCATCGGCGTAGGAACCGGCCCGGTCACGGTAGACGACCTCGGCGCCGGGATGCTTGCGCAGCCAGCCCGCCAGGGTGGTGGCGTCCCGGCCGGTCAGCAGGTCGAGGGGCTGGCCAGTCTCGCAGTCAATGAGGACGGTCCCATAACGCTGCCCGCGGCGGATGGCGAAGTCGTCGACCCCCGGCACTTTCGGGACGACCCAGGTGGGTGATGATCTGCGGGTTTTTGTCGGTGGTGGTTCGGCATCGTGATGTCAGTGGGTGAGTATCGAACTCTCTGCTGTTCAGTGGGTTGTCGTGGGTGGCTCGGCTGCTGTCAGGGATGCCGATTTGGTGCTGACGTTTGTGGTGATGATGCGGGTCATTTGGTTGCCGGTCGGTACAGCCTGAGATGTGTTGTCGCTGGTCAGAGCTGCGGTGGCAGGGGCTGGGTGCTGACAGTTGGGACGGGGGCCGTCGGTGTCGCTTTCTACTGGTGGTGGCCGAGTGTGTAGCGGATTCCTGTTGCGGTGAGGCGGAGTTGTTCCCCGCCCTGGGCCGTGATGAGGGGGAAGAGCGGACTGTCCGGTGCACGGTCCTTGAGCTGTCCGTGGATGCCTGCGGCGCGTACGAGGCAGCGCGCCCAGGTGGGGAGGGCGTAGAGCTGGCATCGGCGGTGCGCTGTGCTGTCGTGTACTTTGACGGCGGTCGCCGTTTCGTTGATGTCGATGCCGCGGATCAGCGCGAGCCTGTTGAGGTCTGCCCCGGTGACCGCGTGGATGGTCAGGGCTGTCGCGTGCAGGGGGTGCGCCACGGTGGTCAGCCGGGCGGCAAGGACGTCTACCGGCGTGCGGCTCTGCTCTCGCCCGGGAGGTGCGCTGCTCTTCGTGGAGGTGAGGTCGGGTGCGCCTGGGCACCCTGCGCGTTTCGGACGGTCTGTCACCACGCCGTCCGGCCATGCCGGGGAGGTGATCCACTGCGCGTCGTCCAGGCTGGAGGCTGGTCCGGTGGGCCCTTGCTGTCCGGCGCTCCGCGTGCCGTCCGGTGAGTGTTCCGTGTGGTTCAGGACAGCACGGGCCTGCGGGAGGGTTTCGATGAGGTGGTACGGGGTCTGTTCGAGGAGCGTCCTCAAGGCAATGGTGACCGGCCGGTGCCAGAGGAGAGTGAGGTGGATGCCGCAGCGTTCGCGCAGGGCGAGTAGTTGTTTCTGGCGGGCGATGGTGAGGCGGTCGGTGCGGCAGACGATGAGATGCCTGATGCGGTGGGTGAGTTCCCGCCCCACAGCGCCATTAGCCGCCGGACCTCCGCGGTGACCGTGAAATGGGACGACTCCACCCGGGCGAGACGGTGATCCTCCCGGGCAGCGGCCAGCCACCGCCACACCGTCCGCTCCGACTTCCCCAACGCCTGTGCCACCAGGCGCACATGCGCGGTCGTCAGCTCTCCACGCTTGTCGAGGTCCAGCAGCCGGGGCATCGCCGCCGCACGCCCCGATGCCAGCGGGAACACGGCCATCGGAGCCTCTCCGGGATCCTCGCTATGGCTTCCCGACATGTGCGGCCCCCTCCGCCGAGTACTGGACCGCACTGCCTGCCGTCCTACTCCCAGGTATCCCAGCCCTTCGGCACCCAACTGACCGGAATCGGCATACGACTGACACGAACCATCGTCATCCGGTACGGCCGTGTCCGCGTACGGACTGGCGATCTGCTGGACGGCCTTCCACAGACGTCGTAGAGCTCCCGGGTGCACTCCGGGATGAACCGCGGACTTGGTCACCGTGCCGGCCAGGCCCACTCGGCGTTCCTCCGCCTGACCGCGGCCACCCCAGCCGCTCCTGGAGGCGATCGGCAACCCCTGCCGCCAGGCCGCCGACGCCCTTGAGGAAGCAGAAGCCCGGGTCCGCCAAGCGGAGAGGGTGCCGGCTGGAACAGCGTCCTGGAGCCGCACCCGTCCTTGCGCGGGACCTGCGACCTGCGGCCCGGGAATGACGCTTGTGGCGCCCGCCCGAACATTGAGCAGGACCAGGCCGCGCCCGAGCAGAATGGCACCAGCTGGCTCTCCTGCCTACGCGGCTGACGCGGGCAAGCCTCCAGCAGAAGCGGGTAGGCCCAAGTCCATATCGGGCAAGCCGCGCCGTCGATGCAGAAGAGGTCACCCGGCTTCACAATCCACTCGTTCCTGGCCAGGACGGTCGCCTAGGGTTTGACCGCTACACCTGGAGTCAGGAGTCGAGATGGATGCTCTGCCAGCAGTTCTCAGCGCGGTGAACAGCGGAGTCGACTCCTGCGAACCACTGCACAAGGTCGGGCGGGAACTGCGCGCTGGCTGGTCGCACACGAACCCGGGCGAGGAGGAGCACGAGCACTTCGCGGCCCTGTGGGCGGCCATGGAGTTCCGGCTGCTGGACGGCACTTGGGACGTCGTCCTCGGACCGTTCCGCAGCACCGACGACAACGGTGACCTGGTTTCGAGGGCCGTGGGCGAGATGCCGCCCGCGGTCTTCGATGCCTGGGCCGCCTACGCCCCCGAGACGACGCACCCCCTGGTCCGGGCCCGGCTTCACCACCTGCTCTGGGTGGCCCGGCACGGGACACGGCCCATCGAGTACCTCCGCTCCGCGGTGCACAGCTACCGGGATGCTGCCAGTGCGCTGCTGACGAAGGCCGAGGAACACCTGGAGGCGCTCGTCCCCCCTCCGGAGCCGGGCGGGGCGGCATCCTTCGAAGCCGAGGTGGCCCGACTTGCTGCAGCGGACGCCCTGGTGCTCGCCTACGGCCTGGCGGCCGCTACTCGGCAGCCCGAGCGTACCGACATCGTCGGCGACATGATCGCTCTCGGCCAGGCCGCGCTCGCCTGGAAGCCCCCGTCGCCGGGCGTGCTCGGCCTCATGACCGCCCCGCTCGTGGTCAGCACGCACGACAAGCCCGCCGTGCGCCCCCTGCTCGAGCATGCCGTCGACGAGTACTGCGGAGAGGGCCAGTTCCACTACCGGGTGGAGTTCCTCGAGGAACTCCGCTGCGTGGTGGGCGCCGATGAGCACCGCGACATGGACGAACAGATCCACCGCGCCCGTATGGAACTGGCCGACAACAGCACGGGACTCCGGAAACTCCTCGCCATGGAAGACGCTGCTCGACACGCCCGCGACAGCGGGCTGACCGACGCCCTTGACGAGGTGCGCAGAACACAGCAGAAGATCGGTCGGGACGAACTTCCCATGGACACCATCGGCACCCCGGCCCCCCTGCCGGCGGGCTACCTGGAGGCAGCGAGCGCGGCCATCGACGCCGCCGACAGCATGGAGCACGCACTTCACTCCATCGCCACCACTCCTCCCACGATGAGTGACTCCGCGGCCCTGCCGTCCGGGCTACTGTCCCTGCCGACGGTGTACATCAACCCCAACGGCCCCGTCGTGACGCGCACCGTCGGGAGCGACATCACCGGAGGAGAGGGCTTCTTCTTTCGGCAGCACGTTTTCGCCCTCGACGTGCACGGTCTGGTCGTCGAAGCCCAGCTGGACCGAGTCCGCGACCGGTTCCGCCCGACGGCGGAGGACCTCGTGCCGTTCTTCGCCAGCCCGGAGCATGCTCCGGAGCCTCGGATGCGCGGTCTCGCCCGCGCCTTCGAGGCGTTCTGGGAGGGCGATGTCGACACGGCCCTGGCCCTGGCGCTGCCGCGCCTCGAAGGCACGCTGCGCCGCAGACTCCAGGCAGCCGACACCGCGGTGATCACGCATGCGAAAGGGAAGACCATCGGACAGGTCCAGCAGCTTGGCTCCCTCCTCGACAAGCTGGATGAACTCGGCTTCCCCGAGCCGTGGCCCCTCGTCCTCCGGACGGTGCTGGGCAACGCCGAGGGGCAGATGAACCTCCGCAACAACGTCCTGCACGACCTGGTCGACACGCCTTCCCGGCACCGGGCAGCGCTCGTGCTCCAGATCGCCCTGGCTGTGCTCTTCCTCGGGGAGGAGCCACCTGCCCGGACGGGGTCTGCCGACAGCGGCACGCGGATGCCGTTGCCGTGGAACGCCGCCGTCGATCAGCGCCTGCCGTTCCCCGTGCCCGACCCCCGGGCCCATGACTTCGTCACTCAGTACGCCGACATGCATGACGGTGCTGCACACCTCCCGCGAGCTCCTGCGCCACTCCTACTTCTGCTACGAGTTCTCCACCGTGGCCCTCCTGCATGCCCTGATCGCGATGGAGATCGTCCTCCGGGCCAAGATCCCTGACTCCGGCACGAAGCCGCTCCACACCCTCATCAAGCAGGGCAAGAAAAGCGGCCTCCTGACCGACCGACAGACGGAGTTCCTCCACGAGGGGCGCAAGCTCCGCAACCGCATCGCCCACGGCCAGAGGGCTCATTCCGTCATGCCCCCACGCTGGGGGCCGGGATGCTCACTACAGCCTTCACCTTGATCAGCGAGGTATGGGCGGCCCAGCCGACGCCACCGGCCACAACTGACACAGATGAGGGCACAGGTATCTGAGATGAACGAGCTTGTCGCGGAGCCTGCTCCCACAGTCGAGGCGCCGTCCGTGCTGGGGCAGCGCCTGCACGCCGTTCTGGATGCGGAGCGGGTGGTGGACGACCTGCGCCGCTACTTCGGGATCGGCCTGCCCCCGGGTGCCGGAGCGTTCACGGGGGGGCTGGTTCGAGCACCTGGCGGGCGGGGGCGACCGTCGGCAGGTCGTAGACCGGTTCACCGCAGAGGACCTGGTGGCGGTGCAGACCCTGTCGGTGACCGTTCCCCCGCCCGTCGCCCTCGACCTGCTGGAAGGACCGCTGGGCACCCAACTGTCCGAACTGCTGCGAGGCATCCCTTCCGACACTGATCTGTCCGACGCCGATGCCTCGGTCGTCGCGGACGGCTCGCCGGCGTACCGGGCCTGGTGCTTGTTAGAGGATCAGTACAAGGTTGGGTGGGTGATCGCCGGGAAGCTCTTAGACGTCGTTTCTTATGGCGTGACCGTTCGTTGGGTCAGGCATGACCGATTTGTGGAGCGGCTGGTACCGGATGAGTTGTGGGTGCTGTTTCGGCGGGTGGTGCCGCCGACCGAGGTGAAGCGTCCGCAGGGCGGGGGCCGCCGCCGGGCTGGTGACCGTGAGGCTCTGGCCGCGATCATCTTCGTAGCCACTACGGGCTGCACCTGGCGGCAGCTCCCGCCGGTGTTCGGCCCGGCTTGGCCCACGGTCTACCGACGGTTCGCCCAGTGGAGCCGCGCTCGCGTCTGGGCCCGGCTCTATCGCGTTGTCCTCGACGAGCTTGGCGCCCGGGGAGAACTGGACTGGTCGCGGTGCGCGATCGACTCGGTCAGCGTCAGGGCTGCAAAAGGGGGCCTTTGACGGGACCGAATCCGACCGATCGCGGCAAGCCGGGGTCGAAGATCCACCTTATCACTGACCGGAACGGACTACCGCTGTCACTGGGCATTTAAGGCGCGAACATGCACGACAGCCTGGGTCTTGAGCCGCTCGTTCGCGGCATCCCGCCCATCCGCTCCCGCCGAGGCCCGCGCCGCCGGCGTCCGGCGAAACTGCATGCCGACAAGGGATACGACTACGGCCACCTGCGTCGATGGCTCCGCGAGTGCGGCATCCGTCACCGCATCGCCCGCAAGGGTGTCGAGTCCTCGCATAGGCTCGGCCGCCACCGGTGGGTGGTCGAGAGAACCGTGTCCTGGCTGGCGGGCTGCCGACGCCTCCACCGGCGCTACGAACGCAAGGCCGAACATTTCCTCGCCTTTGTCGGCATAGCAGCACTGCGCATCTGTTTCCGTCGGCTGACTCCTTGAACCCGGCAACGTTGGCAGGGCGGTTCCCGATCCATCAGAGACCCGACGGATGGCTGGAAAGCCAGTCGGCATGCCTATCGCGCATCCGATCGCGTTCCTCGGGCGTGGTGAGGAAGGCGTCGGCGCCACCGTCGTAGGGGTGGTGGATGCGGCGCATCTGAGTGTCGGTGACGAGGGTGCCCGCCACTTTGTCGTCAGCGATGTCACGCAGTAGCTCGTCGAGGCAGCCGTGTCGCCAGGGTCGGCGGGCGGTGAAGAGATGGCAGTAGGTGCGGAACTCCGGGTCGGGATCGTCCTCCACCAGCAGGCTCTGCCAGTAGTCAGCGTCAGGCTGGAACGGCGGAGCCTCGGCTTCGGTCGCCCAGACGGGTGTGATCACGTACACGTCCCCACCAGCGAACAGCTCATCGAGGACCGTGTTGTACCGCCCCAGGAGGACGGCGTACTCACTCTCGTCCTCTGCGTATCGCTTCGACTCCGGCAGGCTGTGGAAGCGCACCCAGACATTCTGATACGGGTCGCGGAGCTTGTACCCAACCGGAGGACAGTTGGGCCAGTGCTGCTGCCACAGCTCCGTCAAAGCTGCCGTTACGCCTCCAGACATCTGCCGTACTCGTCCTCTCACACAATGTCCTCTACCGGTGGTCATGATGCCCGGCGCGGCTGACCAAGAGAAACGACTTCTTAGCCCGTAAGCGGCCGCGGCTGTTGCCGGTCTACGACCGGGTCGTGCGCTGTGCGCTCGGCCACCCGCCGTCGTTCTGGACCGATCTGCGCACTGCCCTGCGCGAGGACGACGCGGCCCTGCACCACCGGCTCCTTGGCCTGCGGCAGAGTACGGGCCTGCCCGAGACGGTCAGCGTGCTACGGGTCGCCGATGTCGCGGTATGGATGGCCCACCCCGCCCCGGGCCACCGCTGCCCCTGAGGACCGGCCGCAGGGAGGTCAAGTGCTGACGCTCGGAGGGGGGCTTGTTGGTGTGTGGGGTGCTGGCTGGCCGGGTGCGTTGGGGGTTCGGCTCCCAGTCCTACGCCGACGTCGTCCGCGACCGCGTCGCCCACGAGCAACGCGAAGCCCGCCTACTCGTCGTCAGCGACTTCGACTGCTCGGGCGAGGACATCGAGCGGGACTGGGTGGAACGGGGGGCCTGCTGGAGCTCGGTGACCAGGGTGCTACTCACCTACGACCAGGTCGTCCACGACTACGAGCTACCCGCGTCCGAGGGCAAGCGCGGCGACCCGAGATGGCCGGCCTTCGCGCGCCGGTACGGCTTCGACATCGAGCACCCGGTGCAGTGGGAGGTCGAAGCGCTGGAGCCGGACGAACTCCGGCGCCTGGTCCTCGCCGCCGTCGACCCGTACTGCGACACGAACCGGGACTCCCCTCGCCGAGATGCTCGGACGAGAAGATCCACAGACGCCCGCATGACCTGACATCCGGCACACACGCTGCACGTGACTGCCGCTGCATGCGCAAGATCATTCACGGAACTGCGGACAGAGCCCTGAATTTCTCCAGTCGGTGCTCAGGGGTTTCCCGGAGCTGCTCACATTTCTCCCCGCCCGGAGCGCGCTGATCTGCGGACGGATGTCACTGGGGAAGGGTTGTTCGATAGCCGGCCGAGCCGGAGCTGGAATGGCCGATGCTACGGCTGCTGGGTCGCCGCCGGTAGGTTGTGCCATGCATGTCCGCAGGCGCCTTTGCAGTACGTCTCGCGGCGGCGAGTGTCAGCAACGGCGAACACGGAAACGAGGACCCGGAACGCCTTGACGTGTTCGGCGGAGGGCAGGCCCGCGAACCCGTAGCGGGGCGGGTCCACGCAGATCATTACCGAGGGGTTGGCCGTGGGCTTCACACCAGACCGCGCCACCCCCGCACGGCCGTCCGCGGCTGTAATGTGCGCCTGCATCGCATAGCCGGCGACTTCCTGCAGAACCATCTGCTGGCGTGCCGGGGCGAGGCCGGAGAACCAGCTCACACCAGCGTCCAACGTGCGGAGCCCCTGGGCGATCTCGTTGACGACCCGCTCGCTCTCGAGCCGGAAGGTGCGGCCGTCGTCGCTGGTCGGTTCGGTCATCGCTTGATGATTTCACGACGCCGGTTCCGGGCGAAGGCCCGGTACCCGCACCCGAGACAGCGCGGGCGGGAACCGGGAACAGTCCGCTCCTGCGATCTGGCAGTGCCGCAGGACTCCCACTCCGCAGCTCGCTCTGTGCCCCCAGTACTTGAGTGACATCACAAAGCGCCGACATCGTTCACGAGGTCGGCCGCCAAACGACTCCCGAAGAGGCCGACACAGCAGGGCGGCCCCGGCCATTTTTTGCCGACACCAATGGACCGGGGGACCAAGAGCAGCACTAGCCGCTTTCACAGATCCTCATCACAGAAGCGGGGCGCACAGGGTGCAACACCGGGGGTGCAGCAGAGTCCGCGTTGCACCTCTGACCTGCCAGAACATCGGCCGAGCCATGGCCACAGCACCGGCCCCCGGACTTCAAGAGGCCCGGAGGCCGGTCACGGTGCTGGAAGGCGGTCAGGGGCTGTCCGGGGCGGTCTGGGGGATCGTCACCGGCTTCGCCCATTTCATGCCGAGCTTCGCGAGGGCGGCGAGCTGGTCGGTGTCCAGCCGGTCCCTTCTGGATTTGGTGTTGGAGATCCATACGCCCAGCTTCACGGGCACCAGCCCCGTTTCACCGTCGACCTCGACCTCGATGACCGCGCTGCGCGGGACGGGGCGGTCACCCTCCCGCTCCACCCACTGCGTCAGAGCCGCGAGGCCCCGCTGGAACGCCTGCTGTGCATTGCTCGGGCCCTTCGTCGCACGTGCGGCTGCCGGGGCCTGGTCGGGCTGCACGCTCAGCTTCACCAGCCGCTGTTGCTGTTCGGTCGACAGCTGCGCCCAGGTGCCGGGGTTCTTCTGCCGCTTCAGCCACTTGCCCAGATCATCGCCTTCGAACAGCACGCCGGGTTCGATGGCCGGCAGGACGCCGCCGGCTTCGTCGCTGGCGAGGTCGGCGAGGACGCGGTAGTGGCGCTGCCAGTCCAGGGGCCACGGGCAGTTCCAGTCCTCGTCGACGGCGGTCAGCTGCTGCGCGCGTACGGCGGCCCGCTCCGCATCCTTGCCCAGACCACCTTTGCGGCGGAGGTTGGCCATGTGTTGTCCGACCGGCACCATCGCTTCGTCCTCGCCCCACATCGCGTCCTGACGCGGGGCGAGGTGTCCCATGGCCCGCCGGTAGGAGCGCAGGACAGCGAGTTTGTTCTCCCAGGCTTCCTCGCCCGGCTCCCAGACCATCCCGGCCTCCGGCACGTCGAGCAGTGTCTTGCGCCGTTCCTCCAGCTCCCCGGCCCGCTGCGCCTTCCGCTGCTGGTGCACCCACCGGCCAAGCGGGAAGTCCTTGGTGACGCCGACCTCGACCTCGATGTCATACGGAACGGCGTAGAGCCCGGTGATCTCGTTCTCCTTCCGCCACCGCAGCAGGGCTTGGTAGCCCTCCAGCCACACCAGCGACTCCGGTCGGTAGACCCGGGTGCGCAGGAACGCGGCGATGGTCGCCGCGTCACGGGGGCTGGAGAAGTGGAGCAGGGCCGCTTCGGCGGCGGCCTGCGTGCCGTCCTCCTGGTCCTCGCCGTCACCGTTGCCGCCGGCCCCGACGATCCGCCCCTCCTCATCCCGTCTGACGTGCACCTTGCGCTTCCCGCTCGTGAGCGCGCGGGAAGCGAGCTGCTCGACGAGTCGTTCGTCGTGCGAGCGCAGGCCCTGGAGGACGGCCACGAGCGGCTTGAAGCTGGCGGAGGCGACCATGTCGGTCGGGTCTTCGCCGGGCTCCAGGAACACGGGCACGATGATGCGGGCGACCTTCGTGGAGCCGTCGCGGTTCAAGCGGAGTGCGCGGCCGATGTTCTGGACGATCTCGATCTGGGAGCCGCGGGTGTCGGCGAAGCAGATGGCCTCGACTCCCCGTTCGCCGGTGATGTCGACACCCTCACCGAGCACACGACAGCTTGCGAGGAACGCCCGGTGGACCCGCCGGCCCGCGGCGTCGATGCCGCCTGCGAACTGGCGCAGCACCTCGCGTCTCTCTGACACGAGGTGGTCGCCGCACAGCCATGCCGACCACACCCGGTCCGGGGGTACGTGGCGGCCGGCCTCGAGCTCGTAGAACTCCGCGTCGATCGAAGACGCGGGCAGCTTCTCCGCCTTGGCCAGGTCCTCGCCCGAGACCTCGCCGGCATACAGCTCGGCCGCCGTCTCGGGCAGCTTCTCCGCGAACGCGGCGGCTTCCTCGACCTTCTGGTGGAACGTCATGACGGTGCGCAGGTTCCAGGCGGCGGCGTGCTCCAGGAGCGCGGTCTGCAGCAGCGCCAGGCGCCGGCCCCGCCGCGCTTCCTCTGACTCCCCGAGAACGGGGGAGGGGTCGCGGATCTCCAGGACGTCGATCTCGAAACCGGCGAGGATCTCACGCTCGATCGCCTCGCTCAGGCCGAGCTCCGCGAGCCATGGGCCGTAGGTCCCGTTCGGGTCGTCGGCCATGGTCGCCAGCGCCACCTCCTGGCCGTCCGCGCCCTTTCGAGGCTGGGGAGCGGCGAGGATGCGCGGGGTGGCGGTCAGGTAGAGCCGGAAGTCCGCCGGGATCCGGGCGTTGTCGTGGATCGCCGCCCACGGACGACCAAGATCACCAGCGGTTCCGTGCGCCTCATCCACGATCGCGAGGTCGAACGGGGCCATCTGCTGTCCGTAGAGGCGCTCCCCGCCCGCCAGGGCGGCCTCCAGCGGCCCGCGAACCTTCCGCTGGCCCTCGGGAGCGTCGATGTCCTCACGGTCCACGAGAGAGGCGTACGTGGCGAGCACGACCACAGGCCCGGACCCCGCCCACAGAGCGAGCTGGATCGGGTTCGTGGTGGTCCGCACTCCGAGCGAGCCCAGGACCGCGTCGCTCTCCAGCGAGCACACCGCGACCATCGGGGCCTGGTGGCCCACCGCCCGCCACGCCTGGGCCGTCTGGGCGAGGAGGTCCAGGGTCGGGACCGTCACGAGGATCCGGCCGTGCGCGAACGACTCCAGCGCGCACGCGGCGGCCGTGATCGTCTTGCCCGACCCGGTCGCTGACACGATGGTGCCTCGGGCACCCTCGGAAGGCACAGATGATCTTGCAGGGAATCCGATCCATTTCCGGAATGCAGATTTCTGGTCCATCTGGTGTTCTCGGAGCTTGATCAAAAGTACTCTCCCGGCTGGGGAAGGATCTGCTCGGCGGAGACGATCCGGTATCCGCCGTTCTCGTTCGTTCCGCTCTGGCGGCTGAACGAGCGCTGGGCGTGCTCGACGGCGGCGGCTTCTGAGCCGGCGAAGTAGTGGCGGACCAGGGGCTGCTCTCCTGCGAGGGCGGCAGCCGGGCGTGCTGTGATCCGGTAGACGCGGTGCCTGAGCCTTTCGACGGGGTCCTGACCGTCGGTCTGCCCGGCATCGGCACAGTCCTTCTCAAGGCGCTGCAGGCGCTCGTCTTCGTAACGGACTGCGCGCCGGTCGTCCGAGGGCTCGTACACAGACATCCGCTGCTCAGCCATCACACGGGCGATCCGCCGCCATTGGCTGTGCTGGAAGAAGGCGATCCAAGCCTCGCTCAGGGCGTGTGGTTCATCCGGTCCAGCGCTCGCGAGAGTCTCGCGTATCGCAGCGAGACGTACGCGCTCCATGACCTGGTTCAGGTCCAGGCGCGTGGCTTTGCCCAGCACATCGAGGCGAGCCAGCTCATAGGGAAGATATTCGTAGACAAACATCGTGAAGCCTCACTCGCAGCACTCTGAGGGTGTTGATGTATTCCTCCAACATTACATGCTGCATCACCTTGAGGGGCACGTTCCCCTGAAGCACCACACGACGAGCGATGGCAGGATCCCGGCATACTGGCCAGTCATGGACAGACGCAGCACACGACGGTTGACACTGATGGTCGACGGGGAAGCGTTCGAGGTCACCGGGCGACCCGACGAGTTGGGTACATACGACTTCACCTGGCTGTCAGGCCCCAACCCCGGATACGGCTTCACCTCGGCCGTGCAGCCGGCCAGAGCCTTGAGCGAGCCGGAACTGCGGTCGTCAGCGCGGGACTTCTTGAAGCAGGTGGACCCAACCACCGGACACATCGAATAGCCGCCCCCGGGCACCCTCCGTAGCCAGCCAGGCCCGCGACAGCGGGCCCCAAGGTCCTGAAGGCGCAGCCGGAAGGACCGTCAGGCGGGGGAGCGCAGCGGACCCGCTTCGCCAGGCTGGAGCGAAGCGGAAGCCTGACAGCGTGCGCGGAGGTGGGTGGATAAATCGCGAGTGCTTCTTCGCCGGTTTGATTCATGATCATGGGGATGAATCATGAATCGAATGTCATAGCCGCTGTGCGACTACTGTGGGATGAGCACAGCCCTGCACCCTTCCCTCGTGGTCTTGCGGGTCAGGATCGGGCAGGGTTTGACCTTGTCCTGGTGGATGCGGACATAGGCGGGTGTGTGCATACCTGGCTGGATAACGGCGGAACCCTCGACATGAAGGGTTTCCGGATCCTGCATTGGCGTGGATCCCAGCTCACCGCGATCCTCACCGAGTTGGGTGAGGGCGACAGTCCCGAGTACTGGCATCGGCTTTCCAGGATGACGACCCTTGCTGCCTCCACAAACCCCAGGCCGAGAGACGCCTACCCGCCTGAGACGTGGAACCCGGAGAAACTCGCCCGCTTCCCTCAGGAACCGCCCTTCTAACCAGCCAGGCCCACGCAGTGGGCCTAAAGGTCCTGGAGGCGCAGCCGGAAGGAACCACCTAGGGGGTGGGGGAGCGCAGCGGACCCACCCCCTCTTCAAGTTCGCTTGCGAACCTGAACCCCCATCAGACGCTCCCCCACGCAACCAAGCGGCCTCACCATCCCGGGCGGGAGCGCAGCGGATGCCCTCCAGGCCGCGCAGCGGCCTGCCCCCAGGCTTCCGAAGCGCAGCGAAGGAAGCCGGCCACGGCGCAGCCGTGGCGAGCGGGGAGCGCAGCGGACCGCTCAACGCCCCCCGCGAAGCGGGGGGCGTTCGCTTGCACAGCGCGCAGCGCTGTGGTACCCGCT
>NZ_JBICBL010000015.1:0-199232 GCF_043089925.1 Streptomyces sp. NPDC013457 | reverse complement strand
TCGGCGCGAAGGTCATCGACAGCGCCTGGCCCTCGATCCGCTTCACCGACGACCCGCTCGCCTCGACCCTCCGGGCACAGGCCGATCACGCCGTGAAGACCGGTCTCCTCGAGAAGCCCGACCTCGACGGCATCTACGACCTGAAGGCACTCAACAAGATCCTCAAGGCCACGGGCAGCCCCGAGGTCTCCGACGCCGGACTCGGCGTCAAGTGAACACGTCCGCCGCTCATACCCAGGAGGTGACGACCATGGCCACGACCGCGACGCTCGCCAAGGCCGACGACCGTGCGACGGTGACGCACGCCGCCCGCATCGCCCATGTCTCGAAGTCCTTCGGCGGTCCCGCCGGAGGCCAGCTCGTCCTCGACGACATCTCGCTCGACGTCGCCCCGGGGGAGTTCGTCACGCTCCTCGGCGCGTCCGGGTGTGGCAAGTCGACCCTGCTCAACCTGGTCGCCGGACTCGACCGGCCGTCCGCGGGGTCCATCGAGACCCCCGGCGGCCGTCCCGCGCTGATGTTCCAGGAGCACGCCCTCTTCCCGTGGCTGACCGCGGGCAAGAACATCGAACTGGCGCTGCGGCTGCGCGGCGTGCCGAAGTCCGAGCGGCGCCCGGAAGCCGAGCGCCTGCTCGACCTGGTCCGGCTCGGCGGCTCGTACCGCAAGCGGGTGCACGAGCTGTCCGGCGGCATGCGACAGCGCGTCGCGCTGGCCCGTGCGCTCGCCCAGGACAGCGACCTGCTGTTGATGGACGAGCCGTTCGCGGCGCTCGACGCCATCACGCGGGACGTGCTGCACGACGAGCTGACCCGGATCTGGCGCGAGACGAACCTCTCGGTGCTGTTCGTGACCCACAACGTGCGCGAGGCCGTGCGCCTGGCCGAGCGCGTGGTGCTGCTGTCGTCCCGTCCCGGGCGGATCGCCCGGGAGTGGACCATCGACATCCCGCAGCCGCGTCGTATCGAGGACGCCGACGTGGCGGAACTGTCCGTCGAGATCACCGAAGAACTGCGTGGGGAGATCCGCCGCCATGGCCAGCACTGACACGACGGGCCCGAAGGCCACGACGGCCTCGAAGGCCGACGACCTGGCCGGCCTGGAGGCGGGCCTCGACGCGCTGGACGCGGTGCAGGTGCGCCGTACGCCGGTGCGCGAGGTCCTGGTGAAGAAGGTCCTGCCGCCGGTTCTGGCCGTGGTCCTGGTCCTCGCGGTCTGGCAGCTGCTCGTCGTGGCCGAGGTCACCGACGAGTCCAAGCTGCCCGCGCCGACGGCCGTCTGGGACAGCCTGACCACCATGTGGCTGGAGGGCACGCTCCTCGGGGTGCTCTGGACGAGCGTGTCGCGGGCCCTGCTCGGCTTCCTGATGGCGCTCGCCATCGGTACGCCGCTGGGTCTGCTGGTCGCCCGGGTGAAGTTCGTGCGCGCGGCGATCGGGCCTGTGCTCGCGGGCCTGCAGTCGCTGCCGTCGGTGGCGTGGGTGGCGCCGGCCGTGCTGTGGATCGGCCTCAACGACTCGATGATGTACGCGGTGATCCTGCTGGGCGCCGTGCCGTCGATCGCCAATGGGCTGGTGGCCGGTGTCGACCAGGTCCCGCCGCTCTTCCTGCGGGCGGGGCGCACGCTGGGCGCGACCGGGCTCAAGGGTGCCTGGCACATCGTGATGCCGGCCGCGCTGCCCGGCTATCTGGCCGGACTGAAGCAGGGCTGGGCGTTCTCCTGGCGCTCGCTGATGGCCGCGGAGATCATCGCCTCGTCGCCCGACCTGGGCCTGGGCCTCGGCCAGTTGCTGGAGAACGGCCGGAACAACTTCGACATGCCGGGGATCTTCCTCGCCATCATCCTGATCCTGCTGGTCGGTGTCGCCATCGACCTGCTGATCTTCAGTCCGCTGGAGCGCGCGGTGCTGCGCGGTCGTGGCCTGCTGGTGAAGGGCTGACCATGAGTGCGCCTGTCCTCCTCGTCATCGCCCACGGCAGCCGCGATCCGCGGCACGCCGCGACCGTGCACGCGCTGGTGCGCGAGGCGGGGTCGCTGCGGCCGGGTCTGCGCGTGGAGACGGCGTTCCTCGACTTCAACCTGCCGTCGGTGCCCGGGGTGCTCGACCGGCTCGCGGCCGAGGGGGTACGGGACGTGGTGGCGCTGCCGCTGCTGCTGACCCGTGCCTTCCACGCGAAGGCCGACATCCCGGCCGTACTGCGGCAGGCCCCTGCGGGTCTGCGGATCCGCCAGGCGGGGGTGCTCGGCCCCTCGCCGCTGCTGGTCGCGGCGGTGCAGCGACGGCTGTTCGAGGCGGGCCTGAAGGCCGCCGACAGAAGCTCGACGGGCCTCGTCCCGACCTCGGCGGGCTCCACGGATCCGGCAGCGACCACCGCGTGGCGCCGGGCGGTCGACGAGATGAAGCGCACCACCGGGGTCGTCCTGGCCTCGGCGGGCTCTACAGACCCGGAGGCGATCGCAGCGATCGCAGAAACGGCGCGGGAGCTGCGGCGCACCGGTTGGTGCTCCGTGCGGCCTGCGTTCGCCTCCGCATCTCTCCCGCGGACCGAGGACGCGGTCCGCGCGATGCGTGCCGACGGCGTACGCCGGGTGGCGGTGGCCCCCTACGTCATCGCCCCCGGCCGCCTGCCGGACCGCATCGCGGCCGGCGCGGCGGACGCGGACGTCCTGGCGGACGTCCTCGGCCCGTCGCCGGAACTCGCCCGCCTGCTCGTCGACCGGTACGAGGAGTGCCACGCGTCGGCTCGGACGCGCCTCGCGACCCGGGCCGCGGGATAGGCAGGGGCGGTCCGCCCCTGCCTGGCCCGCACAGGCTGCGGGGGGCGCGTCGTCGACGCTCGGTCGACGGTCCCCTCAGGCGGCCAGCGCGCGTCGCAGGACGGCGGCGACCTCGGCGATCTGGCGCTGCGAGACCTCGGCGGAGAGGATCGTCTGCGATCCGTGGAAGGTACCGGGATAGTGGTGGATCTCGGCCGGGACGCCCGACTGCAGCAGGCGCAGCCCGTACTCGATGGCCTCGTCGCGGGCCGGGTCGAACTCCGCGGTGGTGACGTAGGCCGGCGGCAGGCCGGACAGGTCGGTGGCGCGTGTCGGGGCGGCGTACGGAGTGGCGTCCTGGGTGCCGAGGTAGTAGCGCCACACCGTGGAGAGCGTGCCCCGGTCCACCCAGGGGGTGTCGGTGAAGTTCCGCTGCGACCACGTCTCCTGCCGGTCGTCGAGCGCGGGCTGGTTGAGGAGCTGGAAGCGGATCTGCGGGCCCTGCTCGTCACGTGCCCGTAGCGCCGTCGCGGCGGCGAGACACGCACCTGCGCTGTGCCCGCCGACGGCGATCCGCTCCGGGTCGATGCCGAAGTCGGCCGCGTGCTCGGCCGTCCAGGCCAGGACGGCGTACGCGTCGTCCAGGGCGGCCGGGAACGGGTGCTCGGGAGAGAGGCGATAGTCGACCGAGATCACCGTCGCGCCGGAGCCGAGCGCGATGCGGGCGGCCCACGGGTGCTCGGTGTCCAGGCTGCCGAAGACGAATCCGCCGCCGTGCAGCCAGACGACGGCGCCCTGTGCCTGGTGCGGGCGGTAGATCCGTATCGCCACGTCCGGATCGCCGGGCACCGTACGGTTCTCGATCTCCATGCCGGAGGTGTCCGGCACCGGGAACGCCGCGGCGCGTTCGGCGAAGTCCTTGCGCGCGGCGACCGGATCGGAGTAGTCCGGCTTCGGGATGAACGGGAGGAACGCTTCGAGTTCGGGATCCATGACGGCCATCCTCGCGGCCGTACCCCGCCGGGCGTCAGCGCCTGTCGTCGCGCTTCCGGTCCCCTTCGCGCGCCGATCGGCGCACCCCGTCCTCCTATCCTTCTCCCATGGAGGCACTGGCCGTTCGTCTGTCAGGACTTGATCCGTACGTCGAGGGTGCGCTCAGGGTCGTCGCGTTCTACGACACGCTGATGCGCCGCCGGGTGGATCTCCCCGCCCTCGCCCGGGCCTCGGCCGGCCTGGCGGAATGTGTGGCGGGCGTACGGCTCCACGGTACGGGCCGGACGATCAGGGTCGCGCCCGACGGCGCGGAGGCGTCCGCCCGGCCCGTGCCCGCCTCCGCCTCGGTGCCGATCACCCTCGACGGGGAGGAGATCGGCGTGGTCTGGCTGGAGCGGCCCGGCCCGCCCGGACCGCTCGACGCGGTCCTGCTCGACCGGCTCGCCCTCGCCGCCGCGGCGGTCGTCGAGCGGTACGGCCCCGCCACGACCACGATGGCGGACCCGGCCCTCGTCGAACTGGTCGTGAGCTCGGACACCGACGAGGCCGCCCGGGCACGGGCGTTGCGTCTCCTGGGCTTCGCCGCCGATCAGCCCGTGCGCGTCGCCGCCGTACGGTCCCGGCTTCCGCTCGACCGGATCGGCAGCCTGGTCTGCCCGGCCCGCCTGGTGAAGGCGGCCCCGCTCGCCGATGTCGGCGTCGTCCTGGCCACCACCGTGGACCCCGAGCGGTTTCCGGAGGGGGTACGGGCGGGGATCGGCGGCGCCGGGAGCCCGGCCCGTTCCTGGCGGGAGGCCCGCACCGCCCTCCGCTTCACCACCGCGCGCGAACCCGTCGTCCACCACGACGACCTGGGCGCCCTCGCGCTGTTGGCGGAGGTGCCCGAGGACGCGTCCCGCGGCAACGCCGACGTGGCCGCGATGGCGCGCATCACGGGCAACGCGGACGATGTGGAGACCCTGGAGGCGTACCTCGCCACCGGCTCGCTGCGTCAGGTCGCCGACCTGCTCCATCTGCACCACAGCAGCGTCGCCCGCCGGATCGAGCAGATCGGGCGGACGCTGGGCATCGACCTCACCACGGCGTCGGGGCGGACCCGGGCCGGCATCGCGCTCGTCGCGCGCCGGCTGCTCGACGACGGCCGGGCGGCCGAGGAGGCCACCCGCTCCCCGGTCAGCCGAAGTCGAGCCCGCCCGTCCGGGTCCGCTTGATCTCGAAGAGGTCGGAGTGGCCGGCGAGCAGCCGGAAGCTGTCGAAGAGGTCGGCCGCCTCCTTGCCGCGCGGGATGGCCCGCAGGACCGGTCCGAACCAGACCGTGCCGTCGACGTGCAGGGTCGGCGTGCCGACGTAGCCCTCCGCCTCGGGGTCCTTCCCGGCGTCGTGCCTGCGCCGGACGGCCTCGTCGTACGACGGGTCGTGGGCCGCCGCGGCGAGGTCGGCGGAGAGGCCGGTCACCGCGAGGGACTCGGCGATCACGGCGTCGAAGTCCGTGTTCTTCTCCTGGTGGATCCGGGTGCCGTAGGCGGTGTAGAGGTCGCGCAGGACCTCCTCGCCGTGCCGCTCGGCCGCCGCTGCCGCCACCCGTACAGGCCCTAGGGACGCGTCGACCAGCTCCCGGTACCAGTGAGGGAGTTCGTTGCCCACGTTGTGGAGGTACAGGCTCATCACCCGGAAGCGCAGCTCGATGTCGCGGTGCCGCTCGACCTCCAGCATCCAGCGCGAGGTGATCCACGCGAAGGGGCAGGCGGGGTCGAAGTAGAAGTCGACGACGGGCTTGGGCTCGGTCTCGGTGGTCATGCCGGGAAGCCTAGCCAGCCGTCGGCGGCACGGTCCGGGCCATTCGGGGCCCGTCCGACCGGGCCATTTCGGCCGGTGGCCGAGCCCTCCTGGACGGGCTCAAGCCCGGGTCATCTCCGCGAGCTTGACCACGGTGTTCCAGTTGCGGCTGGTGGCCACGATCCCCTTGAAGAGAGCGGGGCGGGAGAGCACCTCGCCGAGCTTGGACCGGCCGAGCCCTTCGGGGGCGTAGAGGTAGAGCGCCCGGTCGCCGAGCCGGAACTCCTCCGGCAGGAAGGCGTCCTGGTCGATCGAGGCGAACCGCTCGGGGGTGACCGGCTCGGAGAGGTAGGTCACGTGGAGCTGCTTGCCTTCGAGCTCCGCGGCCGGGAACGGGCAGGCGTCGACGACGGCGGCGAGGTAGTCGGCGTCGCGGACGAGGCAGTCGACGCGGAAGCCGAACCGTTTCTCGACGGCCTCCTCGATCGCGGTGGTCTGCTCCTGCTCGGTCGGCCGGTCGGTGTCGGTGGTGAAGACGGCGTTGCCGCTCTGCAGATAGGTCCGGACATCGCGGTGGCCGAGCTCTTCGAGCAGTGAACGGAGGTCCGCCATCGGTACCTTGCGGTGCCCGCCCACGTTGATCCCGCGCAGCAGCACGGCGTACGTCGTCGTCATGGCCCCACGATAGGGCGGCCGCCGCGCCCCGTGGGGGAGGGCACGGCGGCCGCCGGTATGCGGAGCCGCCGCTGCCGGGCCGCTGGATCACGCGGCCCGGCAGCGGCATGGTGGCCCGGCTACTCGACGATCTTGAGCAGCTTGTTCGCGGTGCCCGCGGACGGGTTGCTGATCTTGTCCGCGGTGGCGCCGTCGACCAGCGCCTTGGCGACCTGGTCCGGCGTGGCGTCCTTGTGCGCCGCGAGGTAGACGGCGGCGGCGCCGACCACGTGCGGGGTCGCCATCGACGTGCCGGAGATGGTCTTCGTGCCCTCGTCGCTGTCGTTCCACGCCGAGGTGATGTCCGAACCCGGGGCGTAGAGGTCCACCACGGAGCCGAAGTTGGAGAAGTCGGACTGCTGGTCCTCCTTGGTGGAGGAGGCCACCGTGATGGCCTCCTTCACGCGGGAGGGGGAGCCCTGGCCGGCGTCAGAGGACTCGTTGCCCGCGGCGACACCGAAGGTGACACCGGCGGCGATGGCCTTCTGCACGGCCTCGTCGAGGGCCGGGTCGGCACCTCCGCCGAGGCTCATGTTGGCGACGGACGGGCCCTGGTGGTTCTTGGTGACCCAGTCGATGCCGGCGACGACCTGCTCGGTCGTGCCCGAGCCGTTGTCGTCGAGGACACGGACGGCGACGATCTTCGCCTTCTTGGCGACACCGTGCGCGGCGCCGGCGATGGTGCCGGCGACGTGCGTGCCGTGGCCGTTGCCGTCCGAGGCGTCGTCGTCGTTGTCGACCGCGTCGAAGCCCGAGGCGGCGCGGCCCTCGAAGTCCTTGTGCGTGATGCGGACCCCGGTGTCGATGACGTAGGCCGTGACGCCCTCGCCCGCGCCGTCCGGGTAGGTGTACTTGGAGTCGCCGGCCGTGTCGGCCTGGTCGACCCGGTCCAGGCCCCAGGACGGCGGGTTGTCCTGGGTCGCGTTGATGGTGAACTTCTTGTTCTGGACGACCTTGGCGACGGCCGGGTCGGCGGCGAGGCGCTTGGCCTCGGTCTCCGAAAGGCCGTTCACCGAGAAGCCGTTGACGGCGGAGTCGTAGCTGCGGCGCAGGGTGCCGCCGTACTCCTCGGCCAGATCGCCCTTGTCGGCCTTCTCGTCCAGCAGAACGATGTAGCTGCCTGCGACGGCGCCTTCGACGCCGAGTCCGTGGACCGTTCCGAGGGCGGGTGCGGGGGCCGCGCCGGCGAACGGGCTGACGATGACGGTGACTCCGGCCGCTGCTGCGATCGCGGTCGAGACGGCGATGAGCTTGGTCCGGCGGACACGCTTGTGTATTGCCATGAAGAGGGGTCTCCTCGTCAGGATTTGTGGGGGGTCGAGCCTCCGGAAGGAAACTCTCCGGCGGCTGCCTCGAAACCCTTGCTCATTGACGAGTGCAAATCAAGACCTTCATACATCTGTGATTTACACAACAAGTCTTCGTAATAATCAATGGGGCATCTCGCCCCAACTCGGCCCACACGTAAGGCCCCTGGGACTTTCCCAGGGGCCTGCATCAGGATTTCGTCACGGCAGTTCGGCCTCGATCAGGTCCGCCGCACGCGGCGTTCCACCCTCGTTCGCCATTCGCTCCTGGACCTCCCGGGCACGGAGGGCCACATGGGGATCGCTCACGAGGGCGAGGACGGCCTCGCGCAGGCGCTCGGGAGTCACCTCCGCCATCGGCAGGTGCCGCGCCACGCCCAGCGACTGGAGCATGTCGGCGTTGCCGAACTGGTCGGTGGCCAGCGGAACCGCGACCATCGGGGTGGCGGTGGCCAGCCCCTCCTGGCTGCCACCCGCCCCGGCGTGGGTGATGAAGGCGTCCGCCTGCCTCAGGATCGCCAACTGAGGTACCCAGGAGTGCACTTCGATGTTGACGGGAAGCTCCCCCAGCTCGGCCGGGTCGACGAACGCGCCGACCTGGAGCACGACATGCCAGCCGGGCAGGTCGCCGAACGCGGCGACGCATGCCCGGTAGAAGTCCGGCTGCTTGGTGAAGGCCGACCCCAGCGAGACCAGGAGGACCTTCTCCGCGCCCGCCGGCCGCCGCCACTCCCCCTGGTCGGCACGGTCGCCCTGGCAGGCGCCGACGAAGGTGAAGACGGACTCGTCGACCCGGTCGGCGTGCGGCTGGAGGGCGCGCGGGATGAGGACGAGCGCGCGGCGGGGGCGGGCGACGAGCCGGTCGGGGTGGGTGTCGACACCGTGCTCGGCCAGCCATTTCTCGAAGCGGGCGTAGTACGCCCTGCCCCGCTCGGAGGCCTTGAGCTCGGCGAACATGGGCTCGGCCACCTCCTCCTCGTACCCCTTCCATGGGACGAGATTCGGCCAGAGTCCCACGACGGGCACACCCCACCCGTGTGCGAGGACGGGCGCCGGGTAGGCGGTGATGTCGTGGAGGACGAGGTCCGGCCGGTCGTCGTCGAAGGCGGCGGCGAGCTGGGGCAGCGCCTGGATCGCGTCACGGAGGAAGGGCTCGATGTTGTCGATGAGTTCGGTGCCCCATGCGTCCGGGTCCTCGTCGGTCGGGAGCGTGGAGGTGTAGACGACGGGGGTGGCACCGGTGGCGGCGACCTTGTCGGCGAAGGAGGCGGGGATGGCGTAGCTGACGCGGTACCCGCGGGCGACGAGCTCGCGGATCACTTCGAGGCTCGGGTTCACATGGCCGTGGGCGGCGATCGAGAACATGGCGATGTGGGCGGGACGCGGGGTCGTGGTCATGCACTCACATTAAGCGAGACGAGACGTCTCGTCCAATCTGTAGGGCGCAAGGAGGCATCTCAGGGTCAGGGGTGACTCGAAAGGACGCCCTCGGGCCAGGAGTCGGCTCAATCGCGCTGGTAGCGGGCGAGGACGAGGTTCCCGTCCTCCTCCAGACGTTCGCGCAGCTCCGCCGCGTCGATCGCCCCGCTGTAGTACTCCTGGTAGGCCGGGGTGGCGACCTTGTCCTTCCACTCCGGGTAGCCGCGGACCGACTGCGCGGGCGCGGAGCGCAGATGCTCGGCCACGGCGGCGCCGGTCGCCCAGCCGTCCTTCGGGGTGTGGAGCGAGGGGTCGGCGAGGGCCGCGGTCCCGGTGGGCAGCATCCAGTCGCCGCGGGCGAGGCGGACCATGTTCGCCGGCTGGAGGAAGAAGTCGAGGAACCGCGCCGCCTCCTTCTTGTGCGGGCTGTCCTCGGCGAGGGAGAGCGTCTGCGGGCTGACGCCCTGCGCGAGTCCGCTCGCACCGGCGGGCGCGGGCAGGACGATCCACTCGAAGCCCTTCGGCGCCTGCTGGGTGATCTGCTGGCGGTACGAGAAGCCGAGCGGCACCATCGCGTACTTGCCGCCGAAGAATCCCGGCAGCGCGTCGGAGCCGCCGGTGCCGAGCGTCGAACGCGACGCGCTGAGGTCGGTGTTGACCTGGTCGTGGACGGTCCCGGGCACGATCTCGTCCTGCTCGGTGAAGCGGACGGTCACCTTGCCGTCCTTGCCGCGGTGGAAGAGCTGTCCACCGGCCGAGAGGCCCAGGTTGAGGCTGACCGAGACCGGCTCCTTGAGCGGCCAGGCGACCGCGTACCGCCCCTTGCCCATGGCGGCCGTCAGGTCCTTGGCGATCTGCCGGAACTCCTGCCAGCTCCAGGGCCGGTCGGGCGTCGGGAGGCGGACGCCCGAGGACTCCAGGATCCGCTTGTTGGCCATGATCACGCGCGGCTCCTGGAGGAACGGCACGCCGTAGATCCCGCCGCCGAAGGTCGTGGTCTCCCAGCTGCGCGCCGGGATGTCGGCCTTGAGCCGCCCGGGCAGGAGGTCGGTCAGATCGGCCAGATAGCCGCCGTACGCGAAGTCGGCGAGGTCGTCGGAGGCGTCATGGATGATGTCGGGCGCCTCGCCGCCCTCGAAGGAGGTGAGGAGCTGGTCGTGGACGGAGTCCCAGCTGCCCTGGACGTAGTCGACCTGGATGTCGGGGTGGGCCGCGTTCCACTCCGCGACCAGTTCCCTGTTGGCGTCGACGGACTCCTTCTGCCAGGCCAGGGACTGGAACCGCAGCCGTACGGTTCCGTCGTCGGGCTCCTCCCCCGCCGAGCAGCCGGTCAGGAGCAGTGCGACGGCGGCGACGGCGGCCGTGAACGTCCGTACGCGCATCAGGACTTCACCGCCCCGGCCAGCATCCCGCCCGTGATGCGCTTCTGGATGATCGCGAAGATCACGAGCGAGGGGATCGTGGCGAGGAAGGCGGCCGCGGCCAGGGGCCCGAGGTCGGCCACCCCCTCCGCGCCGAGGAAGTGGGTGAGGACGACCGGCAAGGTCTGCTTCTCCGGGGTCTTGAGCAGGACGAGCGCGAAGAAGAACTCGTTCCACGCGGTGATGAAGGCGAAGAGCGCGGTGGCGACGATGCCGGGGGCGAGCAGCGGGGCGGTGACCGAGACGAGCGTACGGAGTCTCCCGGCGCCGTCGACGGCCGCGGCCTCCTCCAGCTCGGCGGGCACGGCCCGGACGTAGCCGGTCAGCATCCAGAGCGCGAACGGCAGCGACCAGACGACGTAGACCAGGACGAGCCCGAGGAGGCTGTTGATCAGGTGGAGGTTCTTCAGGACGAGGAACAGCGGGATGATCACCAGGACGAACGGGAACGCCTGGCTGACCACGACCCAGCCGGTCGCGGCGGTGGAGAGCCGGCCGCGGTGCCGGGCCATCACATAGGCCATGGGCGTCGCGATGACGACGGCGATCAGGGCCGCGGCGAGGGCGGCGATCAGACTGTTCGCGGCGGCCCTGAGCAACGGCTGCTCGTCGAACGCCTGCCGGAAGTTGGCGAGGGTCGGATCTTCGGGGATCCAGGTCGGGTGGAGCGAGCCGAGCTCGGTCGCCGGTTTGAAGGCGGTGGAGATCAGCCAGAGGAACGGGAAGGCGAGGAAGACCAGGTACGCGAGGAGCGCGAGGTACTGGCCGAACCGCGCCGGTCCGCGGGTACGGAGCGTGCTCACCGGTCCTGGTCCCCCTTCAGCCGGCCGACGAGGTAGAGGGCGAGGAGTACGGAGACGACGGCGACCATGACGCAGCCCATCGCGGCGGCGTAGCCGAACTGGCCGTAGCGGAAGGCCTCCTCGTAGGCGAAGAGCATGGGGAGCCGCGTGCGGCCGCCGGGCCCGCCGTTGGTCAGCACGTAGACCAGGGCGAACGAGTTGAAGTTCCAGATGAAGTTGAGAGCCGTGATGGCGAGGGCGACCGGCTTGAGGGCGGGCCAGGTGACGGTACGGAAGCGGCGCCAGGCGCCCGCGCCGTCGAGGGCGGCGGCCTCGTGGAGTTCGTGCGGGGTGTTCTGCAGGCCGGCGAGGAGGGCGACCGTGGTCTGCGGCATTCCGGCCCAGATGCCGACGAGGATCACGGCGGGCAGGGCGGTGGCGAGTCCGGTGAGCCAGTCGCGGCCGTCGCCGAGGCCGAGATCCCGGACGGTCTCGTTGAGGATGCCGGCGTCGGGGTTGTAGACGAGCCGCCACATGATGCCGACGACGACCTCCGGCATGGCCCAGGGGATGATCGCGAGCGCTCTGGCCAGCCAGCGGAAGCGAAGGTTCTGGTTGAGCAGCAGCGCGAGGCCGAGGGCGAGCAGGAACTGCGGGACGGTGACGCCGACGGCCCAGAGCAGGCCGATCCGGAACGAGTCCCAGAAGAGCGTGTCGTGGAGCAGGTCCTGGAAGTTGAGCGTGCCGACCCATCGGGTGGCCTGGGTCCGGCCGGACTGCGCGTCGGTGAAGGCGAGCGCGATGCCGTAGAGCAGGGGGCCGACGCTGAGGACCAGGATGGGCAGGAGCGCGGGCAGTACCAGGAACCAGGCGCCGCGGTCCCTCCCGGCTCCGGGTCTCCTGCCGGCGGCCGCTGTTCCGCCGGACCGCTTCACCGCGGTCGCCACACTCACAGTTCGACCCCTTGTGCGCCTTTTGCCACGCTGAACCGGCCTCAGTCATGGTCCTGACAGGCCGTCGGTCCGTCAAGACAACCTGCGGGGATGCGAGACTTTGGCTGATTCGCAACAGGCATCGGGGACAGCTGGGAGTGACGGATGGACGAGGCGCGGGCACGGGAGATCCTGGCCGCCGCGGGGCTGTCGACGGACGCCGCCGACGGCGCCCCGGGCGGCCGCCCGGACAGGTCCGGCGCGCGGCTCCTCGCCCTCGGGGAGAACGCGGTCTTCGCCCTGGACGAGCTCGTGGTGAAGATCGGCCGGGACGCCGACCTGCTCCCCCGCGCCGAGCGGGAGCTCGCGCTCGCGGACTGGCTGGCGGAGACCGGCATTCCGGCCGTACGGGCGGCGGAGCCGAAGCCCCGTCTGGTCGACGGCCACCCGGTCACCCTCTGGCACCGTCTCCCCGAGGCCGTGCGCCCGGCCGAACCGCGGGACCTGGCGCCCCTGCTGCGGCGGATCCACTCCCTGCCGGAGCCGGAGGGCTTCACCCTGCCGCGCCGCGACCTGCTGGGCGGGGTCGAGCGGTGGCTACGGCTCGCGGGCGACGCCGTCGACCCGGCCGACGCGGCCTTCCTGCGCGAGCGGCGCGACGCCTTCGCCCCCGCGGCCGCCGCGCTCACCCCGCACCTCACGCCCGGCCCGATCCACGGCGACGCCCTCCCCCGCAACGTCCATGTCGGCCCGGACGGGCCCGTCCTGGTCGACCTGGAGACCTTCTCCTCCGATCTGCGCGAACACGACCTGGTGGTGCTCGCCCTCTCCCGCGACCGGTACGGGCTCGACCCCGCCGCCCACGACGCCTTCACCGAGGCGTACGGCTGGGACGTAGGGGAGTGGGAGGGGTGTGCGGTGCTCCGCGGGGCCCGGGAGACCGCGAGCTGCGCCTGGGTCGCCCAGCACGCGCCGACGAACCCCAAGGCTCTGGCCGAATTCGAGCGGCGGGTGGCGTCGCTGCGAGAGGGTGACACCGAGGTGCGGTGGTACCCCTTCTGACCTCAGGGGCCCCACCACGCGAATTCCCACTCACGATCGGGGTGTTGTGATGCGTGTGGAACTGTCCGAGGTGACGCTCGACGTCGAGGTGAGCGGCCAGGGTCCGGCCGTTCTGCTGGTACACGGCTTCCCCGACAGCCACCGTCTCTGGCGCCACCAGGTCCCGGCCCTGACCGCGGCGGGTTACCGGTGCGTCGCTCCCACCCTGCGGGGCTTCGGCGCCTCCGGGCGGCCGGAGGGCGGGGCGGAGGCGTACCACCCGGCCAAGCACGTCGGCGATCTGCTGGAACTGCTCGCCCGGCTGGAGATCGACCGGGTCCATCTCGTCGGGCACGACTGGGGCTCGGGCGTGGTCCAGGGGCTCGCGCAGGCGGCGCCCGAGCGGGTCGCGAGTCTGAGCATCCTGTCGGTCGGGCACTTCGGCGCGATCCGTGACGCGGGCTTCGAGCAGAAGCAGCGGTCCTGGTACATGATCCTTTTCCAGTTCCCGGGGCTCGCCGAGGACTGGCTCGCACGCGACGACTTCGCCAACCTCCGGGAGATGCTGACCGAGCACCCGGACGCGGAGGCGGTCATCGGGCCACTGCGGGAGCCGGGCGCGCTCACCGCGGCCCTGAACATCTACCGGGCGGGCCTGCCCGCCGAGGTCCAGTTCGGTCCAGCCTTCCCTCTCCCGCCGCTGCCGGGCCCCGTCCTGGGCGTCTGGTCCACCGACGACCGCTTCATGACGGAGCAGTCGATGTCGGGCACCGGCAAGCACGTGGACGGCACCTGGCGCTACGAGCGCATGGAGAGCGCGGGCCACTGGCTCCAGCTGGACCGCCCGGACCTGGTCAACAGCCTGCTCCTGGACTTCCTGGCGGAGAACCCGATCGGCTGACGGGCCCGGTCGCGCCGGGAGGTCCGTCAGCCGGCCACCGGCGCGAGTTCGCGCAGCGGCCAGGACGGGTCTACGACCGCCTCCGGGGTGCCCTTGCGGCGCAGGAAGTCCTGGAAGTCCTCGGCCCAGACGCGGTACCAGTCGATCTGGCGCTCGTGAAGCTCCGCCGGAGTCAGAGCGGCCACCCGCGCGTGCCGCTCGGCTATCGCGACCGCCACCCGCACGGCGGCGAGCGCGTCCGCGGCCGCCTGGTGGGCAGCGTCGAGGACGACGCCGTACTCGGCGCAGACCGCTTCCAGGGTCCGCTTCCCCCGTCGGTACCGGTCGACGGCCCGGTCGATCGTGTACGGATCGACGACGGGGCCTATCGGGGCGCCGCCCAGCCGCTCGCTCAGCGAGGGCAGCCCGTGGCGGCGCAGCTCGGCGGAGAGGAGCGTGAGGTCGAACGAGGCGTTGTACGCCACGACCGGGACGCCCTGGGTCCAGTAGCCGGTGAGCGTCTCGGCGATCTCGTCGGCCACCTCGACGACCGGACGGCCCTCGGCGGCCGCCCGCTCGCTGCTGATGCCGTGGATCGCGGACGCCTGCGCCGGGATGCGGATCCCGGGGTCGGCGAGCCAGTCCCGCTGCCGCACCACCCGTCCGCCGTGGACGCCGACGACCGAAGCCGTGACGATCCGCGCCTCCAGCGGTTCGGTGCCGGTCGTCTCCAGGTCGAATCCGACCAGCTCTTCCCCGTGCCAAGCCATCGGGTCCTCCTTACGTGATCTCCCCCGTGGTGCTGAACACCCTCGCACGGGCCACTGACAACGCCCCTCGCGCAGCGAGCCCCGCCCTCAGGAGACCGGGCGGGAGTCGAGCCAGACCGACTCGAACTCCTCGCGATATGTTGCGAAAAGTCCGTATTCACCGTCACGCGCCACCTGCCCGGAACGCACCACGTTCCGGCCGCCCCCGCGCAGCACGAGCACCGGCGCCTCCATCCCCCGCGCCTTCCTCAGATACGACTGGACGACGGCGAGCCCGTCCGGGCCGTCCCCGTCCACCAGGTACGCCGTGAAGCGCGGCGTCTCGTCGAAGACATGGATCTGGAAGGCGTCCGGGTCGCGCAGCCGGGCCCGCACCCGCCGCATGTGGAGGATGTTCATCTCCACCGAGCGGCTCAACTCGCCCTTCTTCAGACCCAGCTCCCGCTCGCGGCGCTTCACGGCACTGCTCGCGGGATTCAGGAACAGCAGGCGTATGCGGCAGCCGGACTCGGCGAGCCGCACCAGCCGCCGCCCGGAGAAGTTCTGTACGAGGAGGTTCAGGCCTATGCCCGTGGCGTCGAGGCGACGCGCCCCGCCGAAGAGGTCCTCGGCCGGCAGCTGGCGCTGCAGCCGCACCCGGTCGGGGTGGACGGAGACCACGTCCGCGTACCGGTCGCCCACCAGGTCCTCGACCGCGTCGACCGGCAGCCGGTCGGCGGACGGCACGCCCGCCCCGCTGCCGAGGATCTCCAGGAGCCGCGCGGACGCGCGTTCGGACTGAGCGAGGACGGTGCTCGACAGGGCTCGGTTGCGGGAGACGACGTTGCGTGTCACCTCCAGCTCGTCCAGGGCGAGTTCGACCTCGCGCCGGTCGTCGAAGTACGGCTCGAAGCACGGCCAGTGCTGCACCATCAGCTCCCGCAGCTGCGGGAGCGTGAGGAAGCTGAGGACGTTGTCGTCGGCAGGGTCGAGGAGGTAGCCCTTGCGCCGCGAGACCTCACGGACGGCGACGGCCCTCTGCACCCACTCCTGCCCCGCGGGCCCCGCCGCGGCCACGACCCAGTCCTCGCCGTGCACCGGTTCGTACACGGGCCGCAGCACGGCGGCCACCACGGCACGGAGCCGCTGCTCGACGAGATTCAGCCAGATATAGGCCCGCCCGGCCCGCTGGGCGCGGGTGCGCACCTCGCTCCAGGCCTCGGCGCCCCAGTCGAGCTCCGCCCCGATCTCCATCGGCCTGGCGACGGAGACCGCTCCGGGCGGTACGTCCACGGGGTCGGGCGAACCCCCCTCGTGACCCGCGTCACCTGGGGGCAGCTCCAGACCTCCCGAGCTCACCCGCGCACCGCCTTCTGCTGTTGGACGCCCGATCCCACCGTCTGTCGACGATCAAGGAAGGGTACTCCCCGAGCGGGAGGCGGTGCAGCAGGATCGGCAGGCTGCTTGCTCAACTCCCCCCGATCCGAGCGTCGTTCCGCTCGACGTGATGGACCGGAGTGAGCGGATTCATACCGGTGAGGCCCCTGCGCGCGCGTACGCGTCCCCGCCGGAGGAGCACCCGCGGGCACGGGACCCCGTCCGGGGCGGTGGGGTGGAACCCCAGGTTGACCGGGAGGCGGGCAGGGGCGGCGAGCTCGCCGTAAACCTTCGACACGTCACACATCCGAGCCGAGTTCGAACACATTACCGATGAACGCGCACCCGGCAGGGCCGGGGCGAAGTCCTAGGACGTCGCCCCACTTTCGGGCAGGATCTGGCCGGAGTGCACCCCCACACCCGGATCAGAATGGAAGAGTCTTACCTATGCAGGTCTGGCCGGGACAGGCGTATCCCCTGGGCGCCACCTACGACGGCGCCGGAACCAATTTCGCGGTCTTCTCGGAGGCCGCCCACAGGATCGAGCTGTGTCTGATCCATGACGACGGCTCGGAGACGGCGGTGGAGCTGCGCGAGACGGACGCCTTCGTCCGGCACGCCTATCTGCCGGGAGTGATGCCGGGTCAGCGCTACGGGTTCCGGGTCCACGGTCCCTACGCGCCGGAGCACGGGCAGCGCTGCAACTCGGCGAAGCTGCTCCTGGACCCCTATGCCCGTGCGGTCTCGGGTTCGATCGGCTGGGGCGAGGCGGTGTACGGCTACCATTTCGGGCGGCCTGACTCCCGCAACGACCTCGACTCGGCGCCGCACATGATGACCTCGGTCGTGGTGAACCCCTACTTCGACTGGGGCGACGACCGGCGCCCCCGCACCGACTACCACCGGACGGTGATCTACGAGGCCCATGTGAAGGGCCTGACCATGCTCCACCCGGAGCTGCCGGAGGAGCTGCGCGGGACGTACGCGGGGCTGGCGCACCCGGCGGTGATCGGACATCTGAAGGAACTGGGCGTCACTGCGCTCGAATTGATGCCGGTGCACCAGTTCGTCAACGACCACCGGCTGGTGGACGCGGGGCTGTCCAACTACTGGGGCTACAACACGATCGGCTTCTTCGCCCCGCACAACGCCTACGCCTCCTGGGGCGACCGGGGCCAGCAGGTCCTGGAGTTCAAGTCGGCGGTACGGGCCCTGCACCAGGCGGGGATCGAGGTCATCCTCGACGTCGTCTACAACCACACGGCCGAGGGCAACCACCTGGGCCCCACCCTCTCCTTCCGTGGCCTGGACAACCCCTCGTACTACCGCCTCGCGAACGACCAGCGCTACTACACGGACACCACCGGCACCGGGAACTCGCTGCTCATGCGCTCGCCGCACGTGCTGCAGCTGATCATGGACAGCCTCCGGTACTGGGTGACGGAGATGCACGTCGACGGCTTCCGCTTCGATCTAGCGGCGACACTGGCCCGCCAGTTCCACGAGGTGGACCGGCTGTCGTCCTTCTTCGACCTGGTGCAGCAGGACCCGGTGGTCAGCCAGGTCAAGCTGATCGCCGAGCCGTGGGACGTCGGCGAGGGCGGCTACCAGGTGGGCAACTTCCCCCCGCTGTGGACCGAATGGAACGGCAAGTACCGGGACTGCGTACGCGACTTGTGGCGGGGCGAGCCGCGCACGCTCGCCGAGTTCGCGTCCCGGCTCACCGGCTCGTCCGACCTGTACCAGGACGACGGCCGCCGGCCGCTGGCCTCGGTCAACTTCGTCACCTGCCACGACGGCTTCACGCTGCGCGACCTCGTCAGCTACGACGGCAAGCACAACGAGGCAAACGGGGAGGGCAACCGGGACGGCGAGAGCTACAACCGGTCCTGGAACTGCGGGGCCGAGGGCGACACGGACGACATCGGGATCCGGGAGCTGCGGGCCCGGCAGATGCGGAACTTCCTCGCGACGCTGATGCTCTCGCAGGGCGTGCCGATGCTCAGCCACGGCGACGAGTTCGGCCGGACGCAGGGCGGCAACAACAACGCGTACTGCCAGGACAACGAGGTGTCGTGGGTGCGCTGGCCCGAGCCGGGCGCCTCGGAGGAGGGCACCCTGCTGGAGTTCACCCGGGCGATGGTCCGGCTCCGGCGGGACCATCCGGTCTTCCGGCGCCGCCGCTTCTTCCACGGGCGTCCGGTGGAGGGCACGCACGACGAGCTGACCGACATCGCCTGGTTCACCCCCGAGGGTGAGGAGATGACGGCCCGGGACTGGCAGGCGGCGCACGCGCAGGCGCTGTCGGTCTTCCTGAACGGCAACGCGATCTCGGAGCCGGGGCTGCAGGGGGAGCGGATCGCGGACGACTCGTTCCTGCTGATGTTCAACGCCTCGGCGCAGGAGCTCGATTTCGAGGTCCCGATCAACCACGGCGAGAGCTGGCGGGTGGTCGTCGACACCTCCCACCCGGAGGGCATCCCACCCCAGGAGGGGCCCAAGGTCGCGGCCGGTGAACGGGTGACGCTGGCGCCGTTGAGCCTGACGGTACTGAAGCGGCCCGCGTAGCCGGGAACGGCGGATCGGTGCCGGGCGGGGGTCGTACGGCCCCCGCCCGGCACCTCTGTCGGGCCTGCACGCCGGTCGTCAGACGTTCACACCGGCTTCCGTCACGGCCGGACGGGGACCGGCCGCCGGAAGCCGGGTGCGCACAGACCAGGACAGGACCGCGCACAGGACCGCCGCCGCGACCATCACCGTGAAGGCCGCGCCCGGGCCGTGACGTTCCGCCAGGTTCCCCGCGAGCGCCAGGGCCAGCGCCTGACCGCCGACGATGCCGCTCGTCAGGAAGGCCATGGACTCGGCGAGCCGGGTCGCCGGGACCGTCCGTTCGGTGAGGCCGAAGACCGTGATCAGGTGGGGCGCGTAGGCCGCGCCGAGGACGACGACGACCGCGTACAGCGCCACGAGCGAGTCGACGAACAGCAGGGGCACGGAGAGCACGACCAGCGCGGCGGTGGCGGTCCGCCAGCGGGTCGGCAGGCCGATCCGCGCCGGGACGGCGGCCATCGAGAGGCCGACGGCCGCGCTCATCACGCCCATGGCCGCGTAGACGAGCCCCGCCTGCGCGGGCGCCCCGAGCCTCTCGGTGAGCGCGGTGATGCCGGCCTGGGACGCCCCGAACATGGCGCCCTGCAGCACCATCGTGATCCGGAGGGCGTACGCGGACCTCGGCAGCCGAGCCCGTTCGGCGGCGCCCGTACGAGTGGTGACGGCCGTGTCTCCGCCCTCGGCCACGCGCGCGGACGGGTGCAGCGCGAACGCCGTGCCGCAGGTCGCGAGGAGGGCCGAGGCGGTCAGGAGCGCCGCCGCCGGGTGGGTGAGGGCGGCGGCGAGGCCCACCAGGGCCGGGCCCAGGACGAAGGACACCTCGTCGAGGGTGCCTTCGAACGAGAGGACCGTGCCGACCAGCCGGTCGTCGGCGCCGGAGCGCCGGGCCAGGGCGACCGAACGGGTCCGGGCGAGCGGTCCGACCTGGGGCACGGTCGCGCCGGCGAGCGCGCCGAGGGCTGTCAGCCAACCGGTCGCCGCGTGCGCGAGCGCCGCGAGGACCAGTGCGGCGACGGCGACCGCGTTGGCGAGGGACGCCGCCAGGACCACCCCGCGCTGTCCGCGCCGGTCGGCGAGCCTGCCGATGACCGGCCCCGCGACCGTCTGCCCCGCCGCGAGCGCACCGCCCGCGAGCCCCGCCGTCGGCAGGGATCCGCTCGTCTCGGCGACCAGGATCAGGCTGCCGAGCTGACACATGGCGGTGGGCAGCCGCCCCAGGAACGAGACGACCGGCAGCACCGGCCCGAGCAGGGACAAGGTGTCGCGATACATACGGAGCATCGCCTGAACGTAACGCGATGCACCCGAACGGACGCATGAGGCGATGACACAGAAGGCTCCGAGCCGGGTACGTACGTTCGCATGACGTCCTCGCTCCCGTTCCCGCCCACCGCCCGGACCGTCCCCACCGCCACCTATCGGCTCCAGCTCCAGCCGGAGTTCCCGTTCGCGGCCGCCGAGCGGGCCGTCCCGTATCTCGCCGGACTCGGGGTGTCCCACCTCCATCTCTCCCCTGTCCTGGAGGCCGTGCCCGGCTCGACGCACGGCTACGACGTGACCGACCACCGTGCGATCCGCGCCGAGCTGGGCGGCGAGGAGGGGCTGCGGGCCCTGGCAGCCACCGCCCGGGCGCACGGCCTCGGCCTGGTCGTGGACCTGGTGCCCAACCACATGGCCGCTTCGCCCACGCACAATCGCGCGCTGCGCGAGGTGCTCCGCGAGGGTCCCCGGTCGCCGTACGCCCGCTGGTTCGACATCGACTGGGAGGCGGGGGACGGCCGGCTCCTGCTGCCCGTGCTGCCGGACCGGCTCCCGGAGGTACGGGAGCGGATGCGGGTCGCCGACGGCGCACTGCACCTGGACGGCCAGGCCTTCCCGCTCCGCGCGGGTACGGAGGGGCTGCCTCTGTCCGAGCTGCTCGACGCCCAGTGGTACCGGCTCGCCTGGTGGCGGCTGGCCCGTACGGAGCTCAACTACCGCCGCTTCTTCACCATTTCGGAGTTGATCGGGGTGCGCGTCGAGGACCCCGAGGTCTTCGACGCGACACACGGCACGATCGTGAGGCTGGTCGGGGACGGGGTGATCGAGGGGCTGCGGATCGACCATCCGGACGGGCTCGCCGATCCCGAGGGGTATCTGCGGCGCCTGCGGGAGGCGACCGGCGGACGGTGCTGGACGGTCGTGGAGAAGATCCTCACCGGCCCGGAGCCGCTGCCGTCCACCTGGCAGGTCGCCGGCACCACCGGCTACGACGCGCTGCGACAGGTGGACGGCGTCTTCGTGGACGGTGTGGGAGCGGCCGAACTCGCCGATGTCTACCGGACGTTCGCGGGTCGCGCGGCGGACCGGGGCGGCGCCTGGGAGGCGACGGCCCGCCGGGCCGCGTACGAGGTGGTGACACACGATCTGGCGGCGGAGACCGCCGCGCTGACACGGATCGCGGAGCGGATCTGCGCCGCCGATCCCGGCCTGCGCGACCACGCCCCCTGGGCTCTGACGACCGCGATCCGTGAACTCCTCGTCCGTGTCCCGGTCTACCGCTACTACCAGGTGGGCGACGAGACGGTGCTGACCCCCGAGGCCGCCCGGGGCGCGACCGCCGCATTCGCCGTGCCGGAGGAGGCCGCGGCCGTCGACACCGTGCGCGACCTGGCGCTGGGGCGGCTCGGCGACGGCCCCGAACACCGTTCGTTCCGGGACCGTTTCGCGCAGACCTCCTCGGCGCTGCGCGCCAAGTCCGTGGAGGACACCGCCTTCTACCGCTACACCCCGCTCCTGTCGGCGAACGAGGTGGGCGGCGACCCCGGGCGTCCCGCGATCGCGCCCGAGGACTTCCACGCGTACTGCCTGCGGCTCTCCCGGGACTGGCCCGCGACCGGGACCGTGCTGTCCACGCACGACACCAAGCGCAGCGCGGACATCCGGGCCGGGATCGCGGTCCTCTCCCAATGTCCGTCCGTGTGGCTGGAGTTGCTGGAGGAGGTGGCCGGCGTTCCGGCGCCGGATCCGCACCTGGCGTGGACGGCGTGGCAGACCGCGTTCGGCTTCGGCACACCGGACCCGGTGCGGCTCGGCCCCGCGGTCCTGAAGTCGGTACGGGAGGCGGGGCTGCACACGAGCTGGACGGAGCCGGACCCGGCGTACGAGCGGGCGGTCACCGAGTTCGTGGCGGCCGGACCCGGCCGGATTCCGCTCCGGGCGGCCTCGGAGGCGGCGTTCGCCCTGGAGCCGCACATCCGGGCCCACCAGCTGGGGGCGACGCTGGTCCAGCTGACGATGCCGGGGGTGCCGGAGCTCTACCAGGGGACGGAGCGGGAGTACCGGGCACTGGTCGACCCGGACAACCGGGTGCCCTTCGCGGCCGGCGAGGACGACGAGAAGACGGCGGTGGTCCGCGCGGCGCTCGCGCTGCGACGGTTGCACCCCGAGGCCTTCGCCGCGCCCGACTCGTACATCCCGCTGACGGTGACCGGGACCGCGGCGCCGCACTGTCTGGCCTTCGCCCGCGGCGAGGGGTCGTCGGCGGAGGCGGTCACCGCGGTCACGCGGCTGCCGCTGCGGCTGGCGGAGACGGGCGGCTGGCAGGACACGGAGCTGATCCTGCCGCCCGGCACCTGGTTCGATCTCCTCGACGGCGTACGGCGGTTCACCGGCGGGGCGGTGAAGCCTGCCGAGCTCTTCGACGCGCGTCCGGTGGCGCTCCTGGGCCGCAGCCCCGCGCGGGAGGAGTGAGCCGGACCGCTACGGCGGTCAGCCGCCGGGACGGACGAGCAGGCTCCGTGGGGCGCGGTTGATCAGGCCGGTCCGCTCCGGCCGGAAGCCGTGGGCGAGCCGCAGCCGGGGCATGGCTTCGAGGAGCGCCCGCACGGAGTACTCGGCTTCGAGCCCCGCGAGCAGGACGGCGGGGCACGCGCCGCTGCCGTAGGTCAGCTGGCCCGGGTCGTCGCGCAGCGGGTCGTAGCGGTCGGGGTCCCGGAAGCGTTCCGGGTCCCGGCAGGCGGCTCCGATGAGCAGGGCCACGGGCTCCCCCGCCGGGATCGTGCCGCCGCTGACGCGCACCTCGGCGGCGGTGCGGCGGACGGCGATCTGCACGGACGGGTCGTGGCGGAGGGACTCGGTCCAGGCGCGGGCGATCTCTTCCGAGGGCGCGTCGCGCAGCTCCCTCGCGCGCTCCGGGTCGGCGAGGACGTGGGCGAGGAAGGAGGCGAGGGCCTTCTCCCGTACGGAGATCTGGCTGGTGCACTGGCCGGCGAGCGCGGAGGCGGCGCGGCCGCGGACCAGGCGCATCATGTCCCGGTAGGGCACACCGACGGCGGCGGCGACGGTACCGGCGGGAAGCCAGTGGCAGAAGTCCGCGACCAGGTCCGCGTTCGGCCGGTCGGCGATCCGGCGGGCGAGGACATGGGCGGTGCGCGCGGTGACGCTGCGCAGCTCGGCCTCGTCGACGTCGACGTGCGTCTGGGCGCAGGGCGGGTCGCCGGGCCGGTGGCCGTGGGTGAAACGGGTGTCGGTGAGGGCGGTGGCCACGTCCGCGTACCGGCTGAGGACCCAGGCGCGCAGCAGCGGGTCGAAGGTGAGCGGGAACTCCTCGCGCAGCACCCGGTGGACGCGGTACGGGTCCCGGGTGGCGCCCGGGTCGAGGGGGCTGGGCGCGACGGTGCGGCTCCGCGACGGCCCGGCGGGGGGCTGCGCGGTCGCCCGCGCGCGTCCGCCGGGCGCCTCCGCACGGGCGCGCGGTGCGGGCCCCGGTTCCATGGGCGGCAGCTTCGCCCAGGCGTGACGCCGTATCCCCGAGTTCGACTCGTCGCTCATCGCGTCCCCTGTCGGTCCACCGTGAGTGCGTCTCCCCACCCCACCACCGAGTGGGCCCCGTCGCAGCCCGCATACCGCCGTACGGGTGAATTCGGCCTCACCGCCCGGTGAGGCGAGCGACCAGCAGGGCGATGTCGTCGTCGGCCGAGCCCGGCACGAGCATCGTGAGGAGGCTGTCGCACAGTCCGGTCAGGGACGGGTGTGGTTGGGCGAGGAGATGGACGAGTTCGGCGAGGCGTTCGTCGATGTCGCTGCCTCGGGACTCGATGAGGCCGTCCGTGTACAGGACGAGAACGCTGCCCGGTTCCAGGGTGGTCTCGCTGGTGGTGAAGCGCGTGCCGCCCACGCCGAGCGGGGCGCCGGGCGGCAGGTCCAGGAGGGCGGCGGTGCCGTCGGGGCCGACCACGGCGGGCGGCGGGTGGCCGGCGCGGACGACGCGGCAGCGGCCGGTCGCCACGTCGATCACGGCGTAGAGGAACGTGGCGAGCATCGGCTCCGCGAGGTCGTCGAGCGCCGCCTCCAACTGGTGGAGCAGTTCCTCGGGTTCGAGGTCGAGCCTGGCGAGCGCCCGGACGCTGGCGGAGAGCCGTCCCATCACCGCGGCTGCCGGGGTGCCGTGGCCCATGACGTCGCCGATCAGCAGGGCCACCTTCCCGTCCGGCAGGCTGAGCACGTCGTACCAGTCGCCGCCGACCTCGTTGACATCGCTCGCCGGCAGGTACCGGTGGGCGACTTCGATCCCCGGCGGCGGGGTGATGTGCTGGGGAAGCATGCTCCGTTGCAGGGTCAGGGCGGTGTCGTGTTCGCGGTGGTAGAGCCGCGCGTTGTCGATGCTGAGGGCAGCCCGGGTGGCGAGCTCGCCGACCAGACTCACGTCGTCGGACGTGAACGGGCCGACCGGACGGGTCCGGTAGAAGGTCGCCACGCCGAGTACCAGGTCCCGCGCGAAGAGCGGAACCATCATGAACGAGTGCACGCCGAGACGCAGCAGCTGCGCGGGCCTGTTCGTATGGCGGGCGGCAGGGGCGATGGCCGCCTCGTCGAGGACGGCCAGCAGGAAGGGCTGACGTCTGGCGAGGGTCTGGGTGTAGGGCGCGGCGCCGGGGAATTCGAGGGTGCGGCCCAGCGGGGCGAGGACGTCGGTGACCGCGGATCCGGTCAGCGGGGCCTTGCCCAGGCGGCGCAGGGCGACACCGCCGGTCAGGCCCATGCCGGGGTCGTCGCCCCGGGCGAGGGAGTCCAGGACGTCGACGGTGACCGCGTCGGCGAGGCCGGGAACGGCGAGATCGGCGAGCTCCTGGGCGGTGCGCTCCAGATCCAGACTGGAGCCCATCCGGACGGACGCCTCGCTCAGGAGGGCGAGCCTGCGCCGCCCCGCCTCGGCCTCGGTGTGGGCGCGCTGCTGGTCGGTGATGTCGAGCAGGGAGGCGATGACTCCGATCGGCCGGCCCGCCGGGTCCTCCACGCGCACGTAGGAGCATGACCACACCCGGTCCCGGTCGCGGCCGGCCGGGGTGCGGCCGATGCGGCGGCGGTCCAGGACCGGCTCCCCGCTGTCCAGGACCTGCCGCATCGCCGCCTCCATGTCCTCGGCGTTCACCTGGGGCAGCAGCTCGGACAGGCGCCGGCCGACATGAGCCGACTCCGACAGGCCGTTCATCCTCTCCAGAGCCCGGTTGACGCGCAGGAACCGCAGCTGGGTGTCCAGGACGGCGATGCCCACCGGAGAACGTGCGAACAGCCCGTCCCAGACGGCCGACGATCCCCGGATCCGCCGTGCGGCGTGGGCCTCGGCGGCGAAGAGCAGGACCGCGGAGGCGTCGTCGTGCCGGTCGGGGACGGGGCTCGCCCAGATCTCGACCTCCACCGGGTGCCCGTCGCGGTGCCAGGCGGTGACCGTGCCCATGACCCCGCGCCCGCCGGCGGCTGCCTCCCACAGGGACCGGCCGAGACTCCTGTCCGCGCCCGGGTGCAGCAGCTCGGCGATGTGCCGTCCGATCACCTGCTGCGGCTTGAAGCCGAGCAGCTCTTCGGCAGCCCGGTTCCAGCGCACGATCGTCCCGTCGGCACTGGTGGCCACCTGTGCCACGGGCAGCGCGCCCAGCCAGCCTCCGGCGTTCTGGGCCGCGCCGCTGACGAGCGCCTCGACCGGGTTCGGCTCGCTCATCCCGCGCCTCTCCGTGGAGCGCGCTCGCCCCGCACCGTTCTGTGGAGAGGGCTGCGCGTCCTCCACGCTGTCCATGGTCACACCGGCGGCCCCGGACCGCTCTCGCACACCTGCCCGCGATCACCGCACGAGGCCGGCCGGTCACTCTCCGAGGTGCGCCCGCACGAAGGTGCCCGGGGCGCGGACGAGGACCTTCCCCTCCGCCACCGCGCTGGGCGGCGGCGTCGGCACCGACGCCCCGGCCGGCCGCTTCGGCCACCACACGCGGTCGCCGAGCAGGGCCATCGCCGACGGGAGGATCACCGCGCGGAGCACGATGGCGTCGAAGAGGACCGCGACCGTCAGACCCACCGCGATCTGCTTCATCTCGACACGGTCGATGAAGAGGAAGCCGGCGAAGACCGAGACCATGATCACCGCCGCACTCGTCACCACGCCCGCCGAACCGGCGATCCCGTCGACGACCGCCTCCCTGGTCGGCACACCCCGCCGAGCGGCCTCCCGGATCCGGCTCACGACGAAGATCTGGTAGTCCGTGGAGAGTCCCACCAGGATCGCGAAGACCATCAGCGGTGTACGGGAGCCGACGAAGCCCAGCGACTCGAAGCCCAGCAGACCCTCCGCCCACGTCCCCTGGAAGACCAGGGTGAGCACGCCCCAGGCGACGAGGACCGCAGCCAGGTTGAGGACCGTGCCGAGCGCCGCCGCCACCACCGAGCGGAACGCGCCGTACATGATCGCCAGCGTCGCGAGCGAGACGAAGAGGATCACCCAGGGAAGCCGCCGCTCCTGGTGCGCCGCGTAGTCGGCACCCGCCGCGATCTCTCCCGAGACGGCCCACTGGAGCCCGGGCGTGCCGTCGACGGCGGCCGGCAGCAGGCGGTCGCGGACCTGGGCCAGCGACCGGGCGGCCTCGGGCGAGTTCGCCGCGTACGGGACGGGCAGCGCGAGCAGCGCCGTACGCCCGTCCTCCGCGATCCGTACGACCGGCGCCCTGTCCTGCGCGAAGAGTGCGTCGCCGCGCGTCGCCGCGCCCAGCTTCCGCAGGGGCGCGGCCGGATCCTCACCCCGTACGAGTACGAGATGCGCGGGCCCCTCGGACGGGAAGGCCCGCACGAGCCGGTCGTACGCGGCGACGGCCGGGACGCTGTCGGGGAACGTCTCCTTGCCTTCGGTGCCGAGCCGCATGCCCAGCGCGGGCGCGGCCAGCGCGACGGTCGCGGCGACGCCCGCCAGCAGCGCCACGAGCGGGCGGCGCACGACCGGGCGCAGCAGCGCCGCCCACACGCGCCCTTCGCCGCCCCCGCGACGGCGGCGGGCGAGCCGGCCGCCGTCCGTCCGGTGGCCGAGCGCGGCGAGCAGCGCGGGCAGTACGGTCAGCGAGCCACCGACCGCCACCAGCGTCACGAGGATGGCCCCCGTGGCGATCGACGAGAAGATCACGTCCCCGACGAGGTAGAGCCCCGCGAGGGAGAGCGCCACGGCGAACCCGGAGTCGACGACGGCGCGCCCCGAGGTCGCCGCGGCAAGCTCGACGGCCCGGGCGTGCGAGAGCGTGCCGCCGGAGCGCTCGCGCTCCTCACGGGCCCGCTTGAGATAGAAGAGCGAGTAGTCGACGCCGACCGCCATGCCCATCATGAAGATGACGCTGAGCGCCGCGCCGCCCGCGTCCGGGAAGACCCAGGAGGCGATCCCGTACAGACCGACCGCGCCGGCGAAGGAGAAGAGCGCGAGGAGGACGGGGATTGCGGCGGCGAGGACCGCGCCGAAGACGACCAGGAGGATGAGGAAGGTGGCCGGGAGGCTGATCATCTCGGTCCGCCGGAGCTCCTGGCCCTGCCGGTCGTTGACCGCGACGGACACGGAGGCGCTGCCGGTCTGTTCGATCGTCAGACCGGGGTGGTTGCGCCGGACCTCTGCGGTCTGTGCGAGGAGCGACTCGACGTCCTTCTTCGCGGTCTCCCGGTCGCCGCGCAGGGTGACCGCCACCCGTACCGCCTCGCCGCCGCGCGAGGCGACCGGCGCGTCGACCTTCTCGACGGCCGGGAGCGCCTCCATCCGCCGGCGGATCTCCCCGGCGGCGGCCGAGGGTTCGTCCCCGGCCGTCCGGGCCGTGCGCTCGATCAGCACCTGCTCGACCGGCGGCGGGGTCAGTCCGCTGCCCGAGGCCATCGCCTCCGCCCGGCCCGCCTCACCGATCCAGAAGTCGGCGAACGTCCCCTTGTTCGTGCCCACGACCGCCCCGGCGCCGATGCAGACGGCGAGGAGGAGCACCCAGCCGGCGATCGCCTTCCCCGGGTGCGTCGCACACCACCGGGCGGTCCGGACCGTGACCGGCACCGTGCCGCCCTGGGCCCTCGATGCTGTGGGGGGCTGCTGACCTGTTCTTCTCATGGTGGTCAGCCTCCCGTCGGAGGTGCCGTGCGGTCACTGGTGGACTCCGGTGGACCGCAGGGGGGTTAGCCCCACCCGTAGGGGAATTCCCCACGGACAGCGCGGAGTTCAGGGGCGGAGGAGGTCCGGACGGGCTGCGACCGTCAGCGCACGGAAAGCCGGAAGGACATCTGTCCGAAGCCGACCATGTCCCCGGCACGGACGGCCACCGCACCCGTGACCCGGCGTCCGTTCACGACGGTGCCGTTGGTCGAACCGAGGTCGCGAAGCACCCAGAACCCGTCCTGGAGGGAGAGTTCGGCGTGCATCCGGGAGACCGTCTCGTGGCTGAGCCGGAGCCCGTTCACCGGATCACGGCCGATCCGCAGCGGATACGGACCCGGCTCGGGCAGCAGCAGCTTCGGCAGCCGCTCGGCGTGCCAGGCCCGGCCGAGCCTGGCCGTGAACGCGGACATCTTCTCCACCGCGCCCACCACCCGCCGTGTCCAGCCGGACTCGGTCCTCAGATCGGCCGTGAGGAGGGCGAGTTCGTCCGGGCTCTGGGCGACGAGCGCCCGCTCCATACGGAACACGAAGGTGTCGTGCGAGATCCTGCCCTGGGCGGCACCCTCACGGAGCAGCACCAGCGCACGGTCCCGCTCGGCGTCGGAGAGCCGAGCGGGGTGCGTGGAGAACTCGAAAGGCGTCGTCACACCGTGATTGTCGGTCCGACGGGCCCGAAGTGTCCAGAACGAGGCCACAGCGGGCCGCGGAGGCCCCGCGGACACCCGCCCCACCACGTGTGACCTGGGCCGGACCCGCCCGGAGAAACCTCTTACCGGCCCGGCCGAGATCGCTGCTACGGTCTGCGGACTCGACTCCCGGGGGGAACCACGACGTGACCACGTCATCGACCCGCACGCCCGACGGCGTGACCCTGCGCCCGCTCTCCGGACCGGAGGAGCTGGACCTCTTCCGCCGGCTGAGCTACGTCCTCGACCACGAACTCGAGGACGACCTCGCCACCGGCCGCCGCCTGCCCTCGTGGATGTGGGTCGCCCTGCGCGGCGGCCGCGTCCTGGCCAGGATCGCCTGGTGGACGAAGCAGGAGGGCGGCGAACCTCTCTTCCTCGACTTCTTCGACCTCGACCCCGAGCTGCCCGAGCAGGAGCGCGCCGAGACCGGACTGCGCCTGCTGGAGGCGGCGACCGCGGCGGTCGTCCCGGCGGGGGCGGCCCGCCCGGAGTTCGGCCGTTTCCTGCCGGCGGACTGGCGCGAGGTTCCCGAGACCCGCGCCCGACTGGAGACGCTCTTCGGCGTCCTGGAGGCCTCGGGCGCCCGCCCGCTGGTCGAGCGGCTGCGCCTGGAGTGGCTCCCCGGCACGCCCGTGCCCGAGCAGACGGGCCGGCTGGAGTTCCGGCCGGTGCGGGACCGCGAGGACCTGGTCGCGCTGATGACCCCGGTCATGGAGGGCACGCTCGACGCGCATGGGCAGGCCGACCTCGCGTCCGGTCTCACGCCCCGCGAGGCTGCGGAGCAGCACTACGACGAGGAGTTCGCGCACTACGCCTCGCCCCGGGAGTGGTGGCAGGTCGCCCAGCTGCCGGAGACCGGCGAGCCGGTCGGTTTCGTGGTGCCCGCCCGGAACAACTACAACCACACGATCGCCTACATCGGTGTGCTCCCGGCGCACCGCGGCCAGGGCTACATCGACGACATCCTCGCCGAGGGCACGCGCATCCTGGCCGCCCAGGACGTGCCGCGCATCCGCGCGGCGACCGATCTGGGCAACGTACCCATGGCGAGGGCCTTCGCCCGGACGGGGTACGCGACCTTCCAGCGGGCGATCGACTTCGTCTGGGACACGCCGGGCGCGGCCCCCTCCTGACTGCCAGGATGGACGCCGTAGCCGCTGCGCCAGGGTCGCGGCTCACGTTGCGTGTGGTACCCATCGACGAGGGGATCGGCCGGTGCTGTTCGAGGTGTGGGCCCCAAGGGCCCGTGACCGGGTGACGCTGGAGCTGAACGGAACCGGACATCCGCTGGAGCGGGACGCCGAGCGGGACGGCTGGTGGACGGGAGTCGTAGCGGCCGGGGACGGCGACCGGTACGGCTACTCCCTGGACGGCGGGCCGGTACTCCCCGACCCCCGGTCCCGCCGTCAGCCGGACGGCCCGGACGGTCTCAGCGCGGTCGTCGACCACTCCGCGTACGTCTGGTTCAACGAGGCACCGAGGCTGCGGCTGCGCGCCGCCGTCCTGTACGAGCTGCACGTCGGGACCTTCACCCCGGACGGCACCCTCGACGCGGCGGCGGAGCGGCTCGGGGAGCTGGCGGGGCTGGGGATCACCCATGTGGAGCTGATGCCGCTCTGCCCGTTCCCGGGGCGGCACGGCTGGGGATACGACGGCGTGGCGCCGTGGGCGGTCCACGAACCGTACGGTGGGCCGACTGCGCTGAAGAGGTTCGTCGACACGGCGCACGGGCTCGGGATGTGCGTGCTCCTGGACGTGGTCCACAACCATCTCGGCCCGTCCGGGAACCATCTGCCGTCCTACGGACCGTACTTCACCGACACCCATCACACTCCGTGGGGCGCGGCGGTGAACCTGGACGCGCCGGGCTCGGACGAGGTCCGCCGCTATCTGCTGGACAGCGCGCTCGCCTGGCTCCAGGACTACCGGATCGACGGACTCCGCCTGGACGCCGTGCACGCGCTGGTCGACGACCGGGCGCTGACGTTCCTGGAGGAGCTGAGCGAGGCGGTGGACGAGCTGGCCCGCGAGCAGGGCCGCCAGCACTTCCTGATCGCCGAGTCGGACCTCGCCGACCCGCGGACGACGACCCCGCGCGTCGCGGGAGGGCTGGGCGTCCACGCCCAGTGGAACGACGACTTCCACCACGCGCTGCACACGGCGCTGACCGGCGAGGACCAGGGCTACTACGGCGACTTCGCGCGCGAACCGCTGGCCGCGCTCGCCAAGACGCTGACCCATGTCTTCTTCCACGACGGCACGTACTCGAGTTTCCGGGGCCGCCACCACGGGCGGCCGGTGGACCGGGTCCGCACTCCCGCGCACCGCTTCCTGGGCTACGCCCAGACGCACGACCAGATCGGCAACCGGGCGCAGGGCGACCGGCTCTCGGCGACCCTCTCCCCCGGGCTGCTCGCCTGCGCGGCGACGCTCGTCCTGACCGGGCCCTCGGTGCCGATGCTCTTCATGGGCGAGGAGTGGGGCGCGACCACGCCCTGGCAGTACTTCACCGACCACACCGACCCCGAGCTGGCGGAGGCCGTACGGCAGGGCAGGCGGCGGGAGTTCGCCGAGCACGGCTGGGCGGAGGAGGACATCCCCGACCCGCAGGACCCGGCCACCCGGGACCGCTCGGTCCTCGACCGTACGGAACGCGAGCGGGCGCCGCACAACCGGCTCGCGGCCTGGCACCGTGAGCTGATCGCGCTGCGCCGTACGCTGCCGGACCTGACCGACCCGGACCTGGCCGCGGTGCGGGTCGCCTTCGACGAGGAGGGACGCTGGCTGGCGTTCCGCCGCGGGGTGCTGCGGATCGCGGTCAACCTGGGCAAGGAGCCGGCGGAGATCCCGCTCGGCACGAACGGCCGCGACCGTGTCCTGGCCGCCTGGAGCCCGGTCGACGCCCCGGGCCCCGACGGCCTGCTGCGCCTCCCGGCGGAGTGCGCGGTGGTACTGACGGACGGCTGAGCGGGGGCGGGTGCGCCGGGCGGGGCGGAGACCTCGGCCGGGGGCCGTACTCCCGTGCGACGCAGGCGGTACGCGCACGACCTGACCGCCGGCCCGTGGGACTGGGGACGCGAGCGGTCAGCGCGGCTCCTGGCCGCCGTGTCCCGGCCCCTGGGCGATGAGGCGTTCGAGCAGTTCCTGGAAGTCCTCGCCGACGACGATCCGCAGCTCTCCGCCGTCCTCGTCGTGGTCGCTGAGCTGGGTGAGCCTGCCGCCGCGCCACCAGAAGACGTACGGGCTGATGGCGCCGGGGGTGTCCTCGTAGCCCGAGGCGGCGAACGAGGCCATGGCGCCGAGCGCGGGGACGATCGTGGTGTCCCGGATCGGGTGGAAGGCCAGCTGGTGCCGGAACGGGAGGGCGACCAGAGCTCCGTGCTCGCCGAGCGGCCGCCCGGTCACGCGCCGGACCACGGCATCCAGGTCGAGGACGCGGCTCGCGGTGTAGAAGGAGTCGCCGAGGATCACCTCGAAGCACATGCCGTCGGCGTCCCGTACCGTCTCGTGGCCCTCGACGGGCAGCCCGCGCAGGTTGGCGAGCGCCCGGTCGCGCAGCTCCCCGACATCGCCGAGCGGTTCGAGCGCCTCGTCCGTCAGCATCATGACGCTCTCGGGGAGGTCGAGGGCGAGGATCTCGTACAGTCCGGGCGCGACGCTGCGGGCGTACCCGAAGGTCCCCGGGTCGATGCCTTCGCCGCTGACCACCCGTGGGTACAGCTGGGCCCGGATCTGTTCCGGCCGGAGGGTGTCGAGCGCGGAGGGGCCGTCCATGGTGCGCAGCACCAGGCCGACATGGCGGCGGATCAGCGTGGGCCAGACGCGTGGTCCGCGCCGGTCGTTGTGGCAGACGGCGGCGAGGTTGCCGAGACCGAAGGCACGGCCGTCGGAGTCGCGCACCGAGTCGGCGTAGACGGTGACTTCGAGCCCGAGTTCGGCGAAGGCCTCGCGGACGCGGCTGCGGAAGAGAGCGGCCTCGCGCTGCGAGAAGTACGAGAACTCGGGGTCCCTGGGCGCCTCGTCACCGTCACGCCTGGGTCCTCGCCGGAACAGCCCCACGTCTGCCCGCCTTCCTGCTCGCCGTGGGTCCAGCCTAGGGGGTGTCCGCGGTCATGGGGCGAGCTGTCCGGCCAACTCGGCGGCCGGACCGAAGGGTTCGGGCCCGGTGTGGAGGAGTTCCACGCGGTGGACGAGACGCGGCGCGCTCAGTGGTACGGCGACGGCTCCGGCGATCGTCGCGGCGAGGGAGACGGGGAGCAGGGTCAGCCCGTGTCCGGCGGCGGCCAGCGCGCCGAGGAGTCGTGAGTCGACGCCCTCGTGGCGCAGGGCGGTGCGGAAGCCGTGGCCGGAGGGACCGCCGTGCGCGGAGCGCAGCCGGTCGAGCGGGAGACCCGCGTCGGGGGCGTCGAGCCAGCGGGCGTCGACGAGGTCGGCGAGCCGCAGGCCGGGGCGGCCGGCGAGCGGATGCCCGGCGGGCAGGACCACGGCGACCGGTTCCTCGGCGACGCGGACGGCGGTGAGCGGCGCGACGTCGGGCAGCCGCAACGGGTCGCTGGGGGCGGCGAGTCCGTCGACGAGGCCGAGGTCGGCCGCTCCGGTCGCTACGGCGACGGGCACCTCGTCGCGGGCCAGGGTGCGCAGGGTGACTCCGGCGGCGGGCAGAGCGGCGAGGGTACGGGGGTGCAGGGCGAGCGGGGAGGCGGTGAGGGTCAGCGTCTCGCGGGGCGCGGCGGCGAACCGGGCGAGGTCGGCACGGGCGGCGTCGAGCCGGAGGAGGAGCGAGCCGGCGTGTTCGAGCAGCCGCTCTCCCGCCGCCGTGGGAACGACGGGCCGGCGCCCGAGGAGCGGCCGGCCGAGGTCGTTCTCGAGGGCGGCGATGTGCTGGGAGACGGCGGACTGGGTGTAGCCGAGCGCGCGGGCGGCCTCGGAGAAGGAGGCGAGCCGGACGACGGTGACGAAGGTTCGGAGGTGGTGGGGGTCCATGGGGTTCCGAGCGTAGACGTGCCCGGCGCCGGGAGCCGAACCGCCGGCGGCCGCATCCGCACGCCGCCACCCCTCATAAGCGATCGCGATCGGGAGTGCAGGAATCATCGTTGGACGTGAACCCCCGGCTCCGACCAGCATGGTCGGCATGACGCACACCCCTTGCGTCGCCCTCGTCGGCGACCGTTCTCCCCATGTGAAGTCCCATGTCCGCATTCCCGCCCTGCTCGACGCGCTGGCCGAGCGGGACGGCCTCGTGCTCGACGCGTACTGGATCCCGACGGGCGACGCGGAGGCGCCGGGCGCGGTGAAGGACTTCGACGCGGTTTGGGTGCTGCCGGGGAGTCCGTACGCGAGTGAGGCGGGCGCGCTGGCGGCGATCCGCACCGCCCGTGAGGACGCCATCCCGTTCCTCGGCACCTGCGCCGGATTCCAGCACGCGCTCCTGGAGTTCGCCCGGGACGTCTGCGGTCTGACGGCCGCCGCGCACGCCGAGAACGATCCGGCGGCGGCGGGCGACGACCTGCTGATCGCGCCCCTCGCCTGTTCGCTGGTCGGCCACGAGGGGCCGGTGCGCGTGACGCCGGGATCGCTCGCGGAGTCGGTGCTCGGCGCCGAACGGACGACGGAGCGCTACCACTGCGACTACGGTCCGGACAGCCGGCATCTGCAGACCCTGCACGCCCATGGCCTGCGGTTCACGGGCGAGGACGAGGACGGCCAGGTCCGCATCGCGGAACTGCCCGGCCACCCCTTCTTCCTGGCCACGCTCTTCCAGCCGGAACTGGCGAGCGACGGGACGCAGCCGCACCCGATCGTTCGGGCACTGGCGAGGGCGGCCACGGACCACGCCCGCCGGTCTTCCCGCTAGCTCATGGGGACGAGAAGGTGGGCGCGGCCCCTGCCCCGGGCGACGAGACGGGCGTTTGACTCGTCGGAGTCGCGGACCCAGCGCTCGGCATGGGCGGGGTCCTTGCCGAAGCGGACGTGCCGTTCGACGAGCCGGGGAACCCGGCGGTCGTCGTCGAGCTCCAGGAACCAGGCCTCGTCGAGCAGGGGCAGCACACCGGCCCACGCCCCCTCGTCGTGGAGCAGGTAGTTCCCCTCGGTGACGACGAGCGGGACCTCCGGCGCGACCGGGATCGCTCCGGCGACCGGCTCCTCCAGGGCTCGGTCGAAGGCCGGGGCGTAGACCGTGGTGCCGCGCTCGGGGGTGCGCAGCCGGTGGAGCAGCGCGGCGTACCCGGCGGCGTCGAAGGTGTCCGGCGCCCCCTTGCGCTCCGCGCGGCCGAGCCGCTCCAACTCCCCCTGGGCCAGGTGGAAGCCGTCCATCGGCACGAGGGCGGCGAGCCCGTCGAGCCGGGCGACGAGCCGGGCCGCGAGCGTGGACTTCCCGGCTCCGGGCGCCCCGGCGAGCCCCAGGATCCGCCGCTCGCCGGGGACGGCGAGGAGCAGGGCGCGATCGGTGAGCTCGGCGAGCAGCTGGGCGTCCATGCGGTGCATTGTCGCACCGCGTGGCGCTCCGCTGGTCATACGTATAACCTTGAGGTATGTCCCTCATCGCTCTCGCCACCCTCGTCGTCCGTGACTACGACGAGGCCCTCGCCTTCTACACCGGCCCGCTCGGATTCGACCTCGTCGAGGACACCCCCCGCGACGACGGCTCCCGCTGGATCGTCGTCCGCCCCGCCGGAGCCGCCGCCGGCACGGGCCTGCTCCTGGCCCGCGCGAAGAGCGCGGAGGAGGAGTCCGCCGTGGGCCGCCAGGCGGGCGGCCGGGTCGGCTTCTTCCTCCACACCGACGACTTCGGCCGCGACCACACCCGCATGACCGCCGCCGGCGTCAGCTTCCTGGAGGAACCCCGCCACGAGCCGTACGGCACGGTGGCGGTCTTCGAAGACCTCTACGGCAACCGCTGGGACCTGCTGCAGCCGAAGGGCTGACGAAGCGGGGGGCCCGCCGACCAGGGCCCGCCGACCAGGGTCCGCCGTCCAAGGCCCGTCGGCTAGGCGTTCGTGCGGGCCTTGGTGAGCACCTCCGTCAGGGCCGCGATGCTGTGGTCGCCGTGGCCGGCCTCGACCGCCCGTGTCAGCAGGTCGTGGAAGGGCTTGTGCCACTCCACGTCGAGGCCCGCCTCCTCCCCGAACCGGGCGTCGTCGGCTGCTCCGGCGAGGAAGATGTTCACCGAGGACCCCGATGCCCCATAGTCGCCACGGTCGATCTCGTCGGCGAAGAGGGGCAGCACCGAATTGATCATCTCGAACCACTTGACGCTGAATCTCACCATCGAGGAGACCTCGAGCCCCCGCGCCCGGAGCGCGGCCGCGCCCTGGAAGAATCCGACGAGCGCGGGCAGGAGCGTGCCGCCCACCGCCATCTCGTACAGCGCGGCGAGGTCCGGCTCGGCGCCGAGGTAGACGGTGTCGCCGCCCAGCACCCGCAGGGTCGGCTCGAACTCCTTGAAGACACCGCTGTCGCCGCCGTAGTAGAGGAGGGTTCCCTCCGCCCCGACGGCCGACGGCACGTTCTTGATCGCCCCGTCGAGGTACCGCACCCTGTGGGCCTCGGCCCACGCCGCCGTCCGGCGGGCACCGGCGGGGGAGCCGCTGTTGAGGGTGACCAACGCCCGCCCCCCGAGGACGGCGGTGGCCGGCTCGAGGGCGGCGACGGTGTCCTCGTAGGTCGTCAGGCAGGCGACGACGAGCCGGCTCGCCGCGACCGCCTCCTCGACCGTCCGCGCGTGAACGGCCCCCTTGGCCACGAGCGGTGCGGCCTTCGACGCGGTCCTGTTCCACACGGTCGTCGGGTGCCCGGCATCGACGAACGCGTCGGCGAGCGCGCTGCCCATCGAGCCGAGCCCGACGACGGTCACGGAAGTGGGGTGGTGCTGCCCGGCCATGTGTCGCTCCTGTCCGCGGTGTCGGTGCGACCTCGGTGCGAGGTCCGCTCCATGCTGCGGGGGCGCGAACCGGCGGACAAGTACTGACAATTTTGTCAGGTACCCACAACTTTGTAAGGAACGGCCGCACGGCCGGGGGCGGCAGGAAAGGTCAGCGTCTGCCCCTCCGCAGCCAGTTCTGCACCTTGCCGGGCTCGGGAAGCACCTCGGGGAACCTCGCCGGGCCGCCTGCGCCGTACGACGGCCCGGCGCTGTGCGGCTCAAGATCCTTCAGGCGCGCCTGCCACGGACCGTCCGCCATCATCAGGTGGACGACGACCGGCCCCTCCGGCAGCGGCACCGTCTCCCGCCGCTTGCCGATCTCGTTGACGGAGGACCCCACGTCCGGAAGCGTGGTCGGGTCGTCGTGCCCGGCCAGTTCGTAGAGGTAGATGATGAGGTTCTCGCTGCCGCGGTAGCGGATGGCGAAATCGGCCGTCCCACCGGTGTGCAACAGGACGTCGGGGCCGAAGCCCTCCATGTCCGCCTCCGTCAGACGCCGGGCCGCCGCCAGCGGCTGCACCTGGAGCCGCCAGGGTCCGTCGGCCCTGAGCCTCAGTCTGAGCCGCCCGCTGTCGGGGACCATGGCGATCACCCGGCCCCGGAAGTTGTCCTCGGTGCTGTTGATGAGGCTCGATTCCTCCTTGTTGAACCGAGTGAGGGGCCACAGGCCGGTGTACGCGTCCTTCGCGTCGACGGCCAGGTCGACCACGACCGGGCCCGGCGGGAGCCCGTTCACCGTGATCACCTCGCCGTCCCGGCCGGTCTGCGTGTACGGCTCGAAGACGGGACCGAAGGTCCAGTCCGGCGCGGGAGGCTGAGCCGCGGGCTGCGGCACAGGCTGCGGCGCGGGCTGCGGAATCGCCGCAGCGGGTGCCGGTGCGGGCGCGGGAGGCGGCGTGAAGGCCGGCGGGGCCACGACGGGCGGCACGCCGACCGGCGGTTGGAACGGCACCGGCGCGGAGGGCCCCGGAGACCCAGGATCAGGGGCCTGGAAAGGCACGGGAGCCGGGGCCTGGAAGGGCACGGGAGCCGGGGCCCCCACCGGCGGCTGGAATGGCACCGGAGCCGGAGGGAACGCCTGCGGGGGCTGGGCCTGGGCCGGGGCCGCCGGGGCGTGGTCCGCGACGTCGACGCCGTGGTCCGTCGCCAGGCCCGCCAAACCGTTCACGTAACCCTGGCCCACCGCGCGGAACTTCCAGCCCCCCGCCCGCCGGTACAGCTCCCCCAGGACCATCGCCGTCTCACCGCCGGCGTCCGTCACCTCGTACCGCGCGACCGAGGTGCCGTCCGGAGCGAACGCCTCCACCGACAGCCCCGGCAGGTCCCGCATCGAACCGGTCTCCGTCGACCCGACCACCAGAACCCGGGTGATCTCCCCCTCGACCGCCGTGAGCCCGGCCTCCAGCCAGACCGTGCCGCTCTCCTCCCCCAACAGCCGCACCGCGCCCGAAGGATGGACCGGCGCCCCATGGAACACGATGTCGCCGTCCCCCCGGACCCGGCCCTGCTCCGTCAGCAGCAGGACCGCGACGTCGACCCCGTTCCGCACCGCGATCCGCAGCGGCACCGTCGGAACGAAGGCGTTGCCTCCCTTGATCATTTCCCCTCCCCAAAATGGATCACTCCTGGATCTTGCGGCCATCCTGGCCCACGGGACAAGGCCTGTGGAAAACTCACTGTGGCCGGGAACGCGCGATGTGCCACGATTCCCTGGCCATGGCCTTCCTACGACACGTCCAGTCCGCCGCGCCGGTCTCCGCCGTCGCCGCCGGCTTCCTCGCCGTACTCATCGGCGTCACCAGCTCCGTGGCCGTCGTCTTCACGGCGGCCAAGGCGGCCGGGGCGACGTCCGCCCAGCTCACCTCCTGGGTCTTCGCCCTCGGCATCGGCATGGGCGTCACCTGCATCGGTCTGTCCCTGCGCCATCGGGCTCCGGTCGTGACGGCGTGGTCCACCCCCGGCGCCGCCCTGCTCGCCACCGGGTTGCAGGGCGTGACGATGGCACAGGCGGTCGGGGCGTTCCTGCTGTCCGCCGTCCTCATCGTGATCAGCGGGGTCACCGGCTGGTTCGAGCGGATCATGAACCGGATTCCCGTGCCGCTCGCCTCGGCGCTGCTCGCCGGAGTCCTTCTCCAGTTCGGCACCGAGCTGTTCACGCAGATGGAGAAGGGCGGTGCCATCGCCGTCCCCATGTTCCTGGCGTATCTCGTCGGCCGGCGCTGGTTCCCCCGGTACGCGGTCGTCGCGGCGCTCGCCGCCGGTGTCGCCGCGACGGCGTGGCAGGGGTCCTGGAAGCTGGACGGCTTCGCCCTCACCCTGGCCGAACCGTCCTTCGTGCGCCCCGAGTTCGACTGGCAGGTCCTCGTCGGCGTGGGTCTGCCGCTCTACGCCGTGACGATGGCGTCGCAGAACCTGCCGGGGGTCGCGGTGCTGCGCAACGCCGGCTACTCCACGCCGGTCTCACCGCTGCTGACCTGGACGGGCGCGGTCAACACCGTTCTCGCGCCCTTCGGTTGCTTCGGCCTGAACCTGGCCGCGATCACCGCGGCGATCTGCAGCGGCGAGGCAGCTCACCCCGATCCGCGGAAGCGGTACGTCGCCGGTGTCTGGACGGGCGTCTTCTACCTGCTGGTCGGCCTCTTCGGCGGAACGGTCGGCTGGCTGCTGACCGCGATGCCGCCCGCCCTGGTCCTGGGGATCGCGGGCATCGGCCTGCTGGGCACGATCGGAGGCTCCCTCACCTCCGCCCTGAAGGACGACCGCCTCCGCGAGCCCGCCGTGGTCACCCTGCTCGCGACGGCCTCCGGGTTCACGCTCTTCGGTATCGGCTCGACGTTCTGGGGGCTTCTGGCGGGCGTCCTCACCCTCGCGGTGGCCGATCTCGCCCGGCGCGGGAAGCACCCCGAGGAGCCGCCGCCGGCTGCCGCCGAGGAGGTCGCCGCCACCGAAGAGGCGCCGACGACCGCCAAGACCCGCTGAGGGAGAGAAGGGCGGCGGCAAGGGCAGGATTCGAACCTACGTCCACCCGGAGATCGAGCCGGGCGCTCCTCCACAGAGCTTCCTCGCCGCCTGGGTCCATCCTCATCAGCCGGCACCGCACCGGTCAACTCGATTCCGGCGCCCCACTCCCCGGCCGTGGCCCACTCCCCGGCTGTGCCCCGCTCCCCGGCCCCGGAAGGCCGGGCACCACCGACCTCCCTCAGAGCCACTCCCCCGCCGCCGCGCGCTGGCCCTTGCCCGAGAACACGCCGGCGGACCGCAGGGCGCTCGCCATGAGCGGATCCACGACCTGGACGCCGTGCACCAGCTCCGGTGTACGGCGGTAGCCGACGGGTTCGGCTGCGGGGCGCGGCGCGGTCCAGCCGCCCGCAACCGGATCCACGCCGTGGCGGGCGCAGACCTGTTCGACGAGGGAGCGCGTGCACTCCTCTTCTCCGCGCAGCACCTTCCAGGGCAGCGGAAGCTCCGCCCAGACGTACGTGTCGGGGTGCAGGCCGCCGCCGCTCTTCCGGTGCCAGTAGGCGACGTCGGCCGCCATCAGCCGGGGCACCTTCCCCGGGCAGACGCGGTCGAGGAAGTCCTCCCGCCCCAGCTCGGTGAGGAGCGCGAACCAGTGCGCCCGGGCCGTGCTCCAGGCCTGCGCCGCCTGGTTCCACGTCGACGAGTCGTTCCCCGGCCGGACGATCATGGTCTCGCGTTCCAGGGCGCACCTGTCCCAGGCAGCCTCCAGCAGCTCGGCGACGGTCCGCAGGAAGCGGCTCCAGCACGCGAGCAGGAGCGAGAGCTCCTCGTCGGAGAGGTGTCCGAGGACCTCCGCGGTGGGGTGCGCGTGGGCGACCACGTACCAGTCGGTGCGCTCGGGTTCGGCGCGCAGCCGCTGGAACAGGGCGTCGGCCACCTCGTCGTGCGGCCGGCGCTGCGTGCCGTTGGTGAAGACGCTGCGCATGTATCCGCGCGCGGTGAGGTACGCGACGAAGGCCGCGGTTCCCGCGTCGGTGGCGAACCGCTCGTACGGCAGAGTGTGGGCGATCGCGCCCTTGCCGGTCATGACGACCTCGTAGCGGCGCTGTTCGTGGACGATCCTCGCCAGTTTGGCCTCCATGCGGCGCAACAGCCGGAAGCGCTTGTTGTACTGGCGCTTGGACAGCTCGCCGATGCCCGCGTCGGTGCGCTCGGCCCGGTTGAGCCGGTCCCTGCCGAAGTCGTTCTCGCCGTACGCCCGGCCGATCTCCCGGCCCGCCCGGCGGATCACCGCCTCGATCCGTCCGGGGTCGTCGCCCGCGTCCTCGGGCAGCTCCGGAACGCTCGGGAACAGCGCGGCGGCGCGGCCGAGTTGGCGCTGCGCGCCGACGGGCCGGGCGAACTCCTCCCGCATGGAGGTGTATCCGTGCCAGAGGCTGCGCAGCGAGTTCTCGGTGGCCTTGCCGAGGGCGCGCTCGGTGGCCGGGCCGAGCTCGGCTCCCTGGGCGGTGAACAGGTCGAGCACGAGCTGTGCCACGTCTTCCGGACGCTTCCGCAGTCCCAGCGAGGCGTGCAGCTCCCTCAGGAGCCGCTCGGCGTGGTGCGACGTCATGCGTCACACCCTGTCACCGCCTCGCCGGGACCTCCACCGGTTATCCGGCGGCGCCCGCTCAGCCCTCGTCGGGCGTCAGCTTCAGCGAAATGCTGTTGATGCAGTACCGCTGGTCCGTCGGGGTCGGGTAACCCTCGCCCTCGAAGACATGGCCCAGGTGCGAACCGCAGCGCGCGCAGCGGACCTCGGTGCGGACCATGCCGTACGAGCGGTCCTCGATCAGCTCGACCGCCGCGCTGTCCTTCGGGTCGTAGAAGGACGGCCAGCCGCAGTGGGACTCGAACTTCTCGGTCGACGTGAAGAGCTCGGCGCCGCACGCCCGGCAGGAGTAGACACCCTGGGTCTTCGTGTCCGTGTACTCACCGCGGAACGCGGGTTCCGTGCCCGCCTGCCGCAGCACCTGGTACTCCGCCGGGGTCAGCTCCGCGCGCCACTGCTCGTCAGGCTTCTCGACCTCGTACGCCGTCATCACATGCTCCTCAGCTCGAAAGACGGGCCAGGATCAGAGGACCGAGGTCCGTGACGTCACCCGCGCCCATCGTCAGAACGAGATCACCGGGCCTGGCCATTCCCGCGACGACGTCCGGCACCGAGGCCTTGTCGTGGACCGGCGTGACGTCCGCGCCGGCCGCGCGCGCCGCGTCGATGATCAGCTCGCTGGTGATGCCGGGGATCGGGTCCTCACGCGCCGGGTAGATGTCCAGGACCACGGAGGCGTCGGCGAGGGCCAGGGCGTCGCCCATCTCCGTGCCGAGCTCCTGGGTGCGGGAGAAGAGGTGGGGCTGGAAGACCACGAGGAGGCGGGCGGCACCGGCGGCGCCGCGCATGGCCTCCAGGTCGGCCGTCATCTCGGTGGGGTGGTGGGCGTACGAGTCGATGACCTGGACACCGGCCGCCTCGCCCTTGAGCTGGAGGCGGCGGCCGACACCGGTGTACGCGGTGAGGGCCTGGGCCAGCTCCGCCGGGTCGATGCCCACGCGGGAGCCTGCGGCGAGGGCCGCGGCGGCGTTGTGGGCGTAGTGGCGTCCGGGCACCGAGACCGTGAAGGTGTGCTCGACGCCGTCGAGGACGACGACGACCTCGCTGGTCATGCCGTTCGGGACGATCGAGCGGATCCGGACGTCGGAGGTCTCGGACTCGCCGACGGTGATCACGTGCAGGTCGCGGTTGCCGGAGACGCGGGCGGCCAGCTCACGCGCGCCCGCGTGCTCCCCGACGACGAGGGTGCCGCCGGGGCGGATCTTGGCGGTGAAGGCCTCGAAGGACTCGTAGATCTCGTCCATGGAGGCGTAGTTCGCGTGGTGGTCCAGCTCGACGTTGAGGACGATCGCGACCTCGGGGTCGTACTTCTGGAAGCTGCGGTCGCTCTCGTCGGCCTCGGCCACGAAGACCTGCCCGTCGCCGTGGCGGGCGTTCGTGCCCGGTCCCGCGAGGTCGCCGCCGATGGCGTACGAGGGGTCGAGGCCGAGCTCGGTGAGCGCGACGGCCAGCATGGACGTGGTCGTCGTCTTGCCGTGCGTGCCGGCCACGGCGATCGCCCGCAGGCCGTCCATGAGGGAGGCGAGTGCGTCGGAGCGGTGGACGACGGGGATGCCGAGCTCGGCGGCGCGGGCCAGCTCGGGGTTGTCGGCGCGGATGGCGCTGGAGACGACGACGGCGGAGGCGTCGTCGGCGAGGTGGGCGGCGGCGTGCCCGATGTGCACCGTGACCCCGAGCGCGCGGAGCGCCTCGGCGGTCGCGGACTCCTTCGCGTCGCTGCCGGCGACCTTCGCTCCGCGCTGGGCAAGGATCTTGGCGATGCCCGACATTCCGGCACCGCCGATGCCGATGAAGTGCGGCCGTTCCATGGCGGCAGGGATGGCGGGTGCCATGAGTGTTCTCCCCGGGGGACGACGTACAGGAGGTCCCCAGCCTAGTGGCTCCCTACGACACCTCCGGGCCCCGGCGTGACAGTGTCGGCGCGCATGGTCCGCCCGGGGCCGGCGACGCCACGGCAGGACGCCGACGGCGGGAGGGGGGGGGGGGGCCGGCCGGGGCCCCCCCCCCCCCCCCCCCCCCCCCCCGGGGGCCCCCCCCCGGGGGGGGCCCCCCCGACGCCCCCCCCCCCCCCCCGTGTGGGGGGCCCCCCCTGAGGACGGCGGGTGGGGGCGGCGGCCCGGCCGGGCCGCCGCCCCCTCCCGCCGTCCTCAGGCGGGCTCCGCCTCACTGTGGGCGAACAGCTTCAGGACCGGCACGCCGACCTTGTGGCGGGCCCGCGACGCCCAGTCCCGGTGGAAGAACTCCTCCACGTAGTGCGGTGCCGTCAGGACGATCACCTCGTCCGCTTCGGACTCCTCGACCACCGACTTCATCTTGTTCAGGGGGTGGTCCTCGACCACCTGTCCGACCGCCTCGCAGCCGGCGTTCCGCAGTGCCTGCAGCGAGTACTCCAGGGCCTGCTCGGCGGGGACACGGGCCGCCTTGCCCTCCGGTTCCCCGCCCTCGCGGGTCGCTTCCTTGAGCTCGCCCATGGCGACGTCGTCGATGGCGCGCAGCAGGACATCGGCCTGGTCACCCCGGGGCTGCATCAGCACGATGAACGACACGTTCTCCTCGCCGTGCAGGGTGGTGACGAACTCCACGTCGACGGACGTGAGGGGCTTCTCGATCATCAGAACGCTTGTGAACACCTCAGGAGCCCTTCTGCGGAAACCATCCTTCCCCGTGCCCGCACGGGGTCTACGGGGGTAAGTGTGCCCAGCGGAAGCTAACCGGAACGACAAATTCCGCCGATTGTCAGATCCGACGGTAGCGGGTGAAAAGGAACCCGGCCTCCTCCAGCACGGACGCCACGGCGAACCGTTGCGGCACGGCCACCGAAGGCCCTCCGGCGATGCGCTGCGCGGCGCCCGCCGTCATCGTCGGCGACACCGTCAGACACAGCTCGTCGAGGACCCCGGCCGCCACGAACTGCCCCAGGAGCCGGGGACCGCCCTCGGTCAGCTGACGCCGCAGGCCCCGCTCCGCGAGCGCCGCCACCGCGCGGGCCGGCTCGACCCCGGGCCCGTCCCCCGCGATCACCACCTCCGCCCCCGCCTTCCCCGCCTCGGCCACCCGGTCGGCGGGTGCCACCGCACCGGTCAGGACGAGGGTCGGTACCAGCGGCTCGGTGAACAGCGGCGCGGAGAAGTCCAGGTCGAGCGAGGCGCTGACCACCGCGATCACCGGCGCGGGGCCCTGCCCGGCCGCCTCCCGGCGAGCCGCGAAGGCCTCACGCGCGCGTGCCGGGCGGTACCCCTCCTGCCGTACCGTCTGCGCCCCGACGACGATCACGTCCGCAAGACCCCGCAGCGTGCCGAAGATCCGCATGTCGCTGTCGGAGGAGAGGGGCTGGGAGCGGCCGTCGTGCTGTCCGGCGCCGTCGAGGGAGGAGACCATGTTGGCGCGCAGCCAGGTCTCACCCGGGGCGAGACCGGGGTACGCGTAGGCGTCGGCGAGCTCGTCGAGTGACCACTCACTGTCACCGAGCGCGTGCGGACCGGCGTCGTCGGTGGCTGTCATGTCCGTCACAGGGAACAGGCGTCGCATCCTCGCAGTCTGACACGGCGCATAGAGTGGGGAACTGTGTCGACCCGTGCCTCCCACACCTCCCGCGCCATAGCCGAAGCGGCTTCCACCGAAGCCGCCCCGGTCTCCCTCTGTGCCCGGGAGCCCCGCGTCCCCGCCGACCGCCTCGTCGCGGAGATGGTTCCGCCGCCCCGGTTCGACTCGGTGCGCTTCGACACGTACATCCCGGACCCGAACCAGCCGAGCCAGACCGACGCGGTCAAGGCCCTGAGCTCGTTCGCCGAGGGGCTCGGCGGCGCCCACGCCACCGGCGCCGGCAAGCGCCCGGCCCTGAGCCGCTGGTTCGCGAAGAAGCCGGCCGCCCCCAGCGGGCCGCGCGGCGTCTATCTCGACGGCGGATACGGCGTCGGCAAGACCCACCTGCTCGCCTCTCTCTGGCACGCCACGCCCGCCGAGCCCGGGCTCAAGGCCTTCGGCACCTTCGTGGAGCTGACCAACCTGGTGGGCGCGCTGGGCTTCCAGCAGACCGTGCGCACGCTCAGCGGCCACCGGCTGCTCTGCATCGACGAATTCGAACTGGACGACCCGGGCGACACCGTCCTCGTCTCCTCGCTCCTCAGCCGGCTCGTCGAGGAGGGTGTGGCGCTCGCCGCGACCTCCAACACCCTGCCGGGCAAGCTGGGCGAGGGCCGGTTCGCCGCCGCCGACTTCCTGCGCGAGATCCAGGGCCTCTCGGCCCACTTCCGTCCGCTGCGGATCGACGGCGAGGACTACCGCCACCGCGGGCTGCCCGAGGCGCCCGCCCCGTACTCCGAGGAGCAGGTGACCAAGGCGGCGTACGCGACGCCGGGCGCCTCGCTCGACGACTTCCCGCACCTCCTCGACCACCTGGCCAAGGTCCACCCCAGCCGCTACGGCGCGCTCACCGACGACCTGACGGCGGTCTGCCTCACGGACGTACGGGCGGTCCCGGACCAGTCGACGGCGCTGCGGCTCGTCGTCCTCGCCGACCGTCTGTACGACCGCGAGGTCCCGGTGCTCGCCTCCGGGCTCCCCTTCGACCGTCTGTTCAATGAAGAGATGCTGAAGGGCGGGTACCGCAAGAAGTACTTCCGGGCGATCTCCCGGCTCACGGCCCTGGCACGAGACGCGAAGGCCTTGGTCGAGCAGTAGGTTGGGGGCCATACCCGATCGAAGGGATACACCATGGCCACCGTCCGTCACGCCCACACCATCTGGGAGGGCGACCTCCTCAAGGGCAAGGGCGTCGTCACCCTCGACTCCTCCGGCCTCGGCGAGTACCAGGTCTCCTGGCCTTCCCGCGCCGAGGAGCCGAACGGCAGGACCAGCCCCGAGGAGCTGATCGCGGCCGCGCACTCCTCCTGCTTCTCGATGGCGCTGTCCCACGGCCTGGCCGGCGCGGGCAACCCGCCCACCCGCCTGGAGACCAAGGCCGACGTCACCTTCCAGCCCGGCGAGGGCATCAAGGGCATCCACCTGACCGTGCGCGGCGAGGTCCCCGGCCTGGACGCGGAGCAGTTCAAGGCGGCGGCCGAGGACGCCAAGAAGAACTGCCCGGTGAGCCAGGCGCTCACCGGCACGACGATCACGCTGGACGCCGATCTCGCCTGATCGCGCCCTGCCTGCCCGGGGCTGATCGCACGCCGATCGCACGCCGGCGTCCGACCGGTCGCAGACCGGTCGGACGCTGATCACCCGCGCCACATGAGGCCGTTGTGGCCCGCATGGTTCTCCTGTCACCACCTTGCGTGGTACACACATGCGGGTCACACGTCACAGCACACACCTGTCCGCCAACAGGAACAGTGGGTTGCCTCATGTCCGCAACACGACGTCAGATCCTGTCCCGCACCGGCGCGTCCGTCGCCGGCATCGCCTTCGCGGGCTCCTTCACCGAACTCTTCGCCGGTACGTCGGCCGCTCGCGGTCACTCCGGCTACGGTCCGCTGGTCCCCGACCCCGACGGCCTCCTCGACCTCCCCGAGGGCTTCCGCTACACCGTCCTCTCCCGCGAGGGCGACCTCCTCCGCTCCGGCGAGGGCCCCGTCCCGAGCAACTTCGACGGCATGAGCGCCTTCGCCGGCCGCCGCGGGCGGGTCCATCTGGTCCGCAACCACGAGAACCGGGCGACCGGCCGCATCGGGGTACCGACCGTCGCCGGGCTGACGTACGACCCCGCGGGAAAGGGCGGCTGTACGGCGCTCACGCTCGACGGCCGCGGCAACGTCCTCGGCGAGCGCGTCGCGATCGCGGGCACCGCGGTCAACTGCGCCGGCGGGCCCACCCCTTGGGGCACCTGGCTCACCTGCGAGGAGACCGAGGACAGGGCCGGGACCAACGGGTACACCAAGGACCACGGCTTCATCTTCGAGGTCGACGGAGCCGACCCGCACCGCACCGGAGCCGTACCGCTCACGGCCATGGGCCGCTTCCAGCACGAGGCGATCGCCGTCGACCCGCACAGCGGGATCGTGTACGAGACGGAGGACGCGTTCGAGCGGCCCTTCGGGCTCTTCTACCGCTTCCTGCCCGAGGTGCCGATGGGCGGCCACGGTTCGCTGCGCGCGGGCGGGGAGCTGCAGGCGATGCGGGTGCCGGGAGTGCCCGACCTCTCCGTGATCCAGGAGACCGGGGCGAGCTTCGAACGCGTCGAGTGGGTGCCGGTGCCGGACCCCCTGGCCGTCGAGACCGCCATCAGACACCAGGACTTCGGGCCGAAGGGCATCACCCACGCGCAGAAGCTGGAGGGCTGTTACTGGGGCGGGCGGTCCGTCTACTTCGTCTCGTCCTTCGCCCGCACCGGCGACGGATCCGGCGGGACCCACTTCGGCCAGGTGTGGAAGTACGAGCCGCACCGGCGCCGTCTGACGCTCGTCGTCGTCTTCGGCCCGAGCACCGACATCCAGCTGCCCGGCGAGTCGCCGGACAACATCTGTCTCGCCCCGAGCGGCGGGCTGATGGTCTGCGAGGACGGCAACGGAGCCCAGCACGTCTACGGGCTGAGCCGCCGGGGCGAGGTGTACGCGGTGGCACGCGGGGCGCAGAACATCGGCAGCCCTGAGGCGCCGGAGTGGGGCGAGTTCGCGGGCGTCACCTTCTCCCCGGACGGCCGGACGATGTACGTCAACTGCTACACACCCGGCACGACGTTCGCGGTGACCGGCCCGTGGTGCTGACGTAGCCACGGGCCAGCGGTCGCGCGTCCCCCCGTTCCGTCGCAGGATCGGGGGGAAGGCGCGGGGTGGACGGGAAGGGTGGCGAGGTGGCGAAGAAGGACCGGAAGCAGGAGAAGGAGCCCGGCGAGAAGCGGAAGAGCCGGGCCAAGAAGGACGGGTCGAAGAAGGACGGGTCGAAGAAGGACGGGTCGAAGAAGGACGGGTCGAAGAAGGACGGGTCGAAGAAGAGCGCGTCGAGGACGGACGGGTCGAGGAACGGCGCGTCGGAGCACGGATCCGGACAGCTCCGGCCGCAGAAGCAGCCGGTCCTGCGTGACCTCCTGCGCGTGCCCGTCGGGAAGCACGTCGACCTCTCCGCGTACTCCGCCTCGCGCATCCCCGCCGGACCGGCGGGGAAGGCGGCGGGGATCGAGGCGACCGCCCTGCTCGCACCCCGCCTCGCCTCGTACCAGGAGCGTCTGTACGCGGCGAGCACGGCCGGCGACCGCCGCCGGCTGCTGCTCGTTCTCCAGGGCATGGACACCAGCGGCAAGGGCGGCACGGTCAAGCATGTGATCGGCCACTTCAACCCCTCCGGCTGCCGCATCCGCGCGTTCAAGGCGCCTACGGCGGAGGAGCGCGGCCACCCGTTCCTCTGGCGGATCGCGCGGGCCCTGCCGGTGCCGGGCGAGATCGGCATCTTCGACCGCTCGCACTACGAGGACGTCCTCATCGCCCGCGTCCGCGAGCTGGTGCCGCGCCGTGACCTCGGCCGCCGCTACGGCCAGATCAACCGCTGGGAGGAGTCCCTCGTCGACGACGGCGTGACGGTCGTCAAGGTCTTCCTGCACATCTCGTACGAGGAGCAGCGCACCCGGCTCCTGGAGCGCCTCGACAACCCCGAGAAGCACTGGAAGTTCAACAGGGGCGACATCGAGGAGCGCGCGCTGTGGCCCGCGTACCAGGAGGCGTACGAACTGGCCCTGGAACGCTGCTCGACCGAGGCGGCACCCTGGTACGTGGTCCCGGCCGACCGCAAGTGGTACCGCAACTGGGCCATCAGCGCGCTGCTCCTGGAACACCTGGAGGCCCTCGACCCCCGTTACCCGCCGGGCGACTTCGACGTGTCGGAGAGCCGGAGGCTGCTGCTCGCGAGCTGAGCTTCCGCTCGCGGTGGACTCGTGCCCGGTTGGTGTCGAGCCGTCGGCGTTGAGCCCGGGCGATCGGATAACTTCCGTTCGTGACCACTTCTGTACGAAAAATGTCGACACTTGCTGTGCTGGGGGCCGTACTCGTCGGCTGCGGCGGGGGCGCGGCCGACACGGCGGCGGCTCCCGACCGCCCGTCCGCCTCACCGTCGAGCTCGTCGTCCGGGGCGAGCCCGAGCCCGAGCGCGAGCGCCGGTGCCGCTCCCGGGCAGCCGGCCGTCGCGCGCAAGGCGCCGCCGACGATGGCGCCGGGGCCGGGAGGGCTCACCCCGGTATTCGAGCGGGCCCCCAGAACCGGAGGCGACAGCACGGACAAGGTCGTCGCGCTCACCTTCGACGCCGACATGACGGCCGACCAGGGGCCGCGGGCGGCGGGCGGCGAGCGCTTCGACAATCCGCAGCTGATCGAGACCCTGCGGAGGCTGAAGGTCGACTCGACGGTCTTCATGACCGGCCGGTGGGCCGAGGAGTACCCGGACCAGGCCCGGTCCATCGGCACCGACCCCCGATTCGAGATCGCCAACCACTCGTACAGCCACTACGCCTTCGCCGCACCCTGCTACGGCCTGCCGACGGTGGCGAAGCAGGACATGGCCGCCGATGTGAAGCGGGCCTTCGTGGCGTTCCGGAAGGCCGGGGCGCGCAACGTCGTCCCGTACTTCCGCTTCCCGGGCGGCTGCTACGACGACCGGGCGCTGCGCGCGCTCGCGCCCGCGAAGGTCACGGCCGTTCAGTGGGACGTGGTCAGCGGCGACGCCTTCGCGAAGGACGGCGACGCGGTGGCCGAGCAGGTCCTCGACGGGGTGAGACCGGGCTCGCTGGTGGTCATGCACTGCACCCGCAGCGCGGCCCCCGTCACGGAACAGGCCATCCGCCGGATCGTCCCCGCACTCCGGGCCAAGGGCTACCGCTTCGTGAAGGTCTCCGAGCTGATGGCGGAACGGGAGTCCTAGGCGGGCGGGCTCACCCTGCGGACCGGCCTCGTCCGCGTCGTCGAACGCTCATTCCCGCCACGCCGTGGCTCTGGTGCTCACGGCCGCCGCAGCAGCGGCGAGGGCCAGGGCGGCCGCGAGGGCGGGCCACGGGAGCGGGACGGTCGCGGTGCGGGAGCCGGTGACCAGGGCCGTCACCGCGTGGCGCGCCGGTGAGCCGGGCGTCACGAGCGCGAGGAGCGAGCCGAGGACCAGGGCGGTCAGGGACCAGCCGCGGGAGCGGACGAGCGGCCGGGTGGTCAGGGCGCCCACGGCGGCGCCCGTCAGGACGCAGACCGTGGTGGCGAGGAGACCGGCGGTCCCGGCCCGGACCGGGTCGACGCGGCGGAGGTCGCTCACCGCGGTCACGCCGAGGACGGCGACGAAGCCGAGCAGCGCCGCGCAGGCCACGGCGGCCAGGACCGACGCGAGATGGGCCCGTTCACGTCCGGCCGCGGCGGCCACCACGTGGCGGGCGGCGGACGGTTCCTGACCGAGACAGATCCGTACGAGCCAGGCCGTCACGGGGAGCAGCGCGGCGGCCGTGTAGCCGAGGGCGCCGAGCACGGGCTCCCCGGCCTGGACGCCGACGCCGAGGAACACCGCGTACAGCAGCACGGGCGCGAGCCAGCGCTGGGAGCGGATGAGCAGGTCGGTCCGGTAGCGCAGGAGTGCGGTCATACCCGTCCCGACCGGAGGGCTTCGGTGGTCGCCAGTTCGTGGATGTGCCAGGAGGCTTCGAGCAGGGCCCGCAGCGTCGTGTCGGAGTGCGCCGCGTCGACCGCGTACACCGTCGTGCCGTCGGGTCCGGGCTCGTACGAGGGCGAGCCGGGCAGTCCGTCGGGGAGCGGGCGCCCGCCGGAGGCCACGATCCGCGCCCGGGTCCGCGGGCCCTCGTCGTGTCGCGGGGTCCCGGGTCGTACCCGTCCCGCCTCCACCGTGAACGCGGCGTCGGCCTCCCCCGCGAGCCTTCTCGGGTCGTGGTCGACGAAGACGACCGTCCCGCCCGCCGTGACCCGCTCGCGGACGGCACGGTCCAACTGCTCCCGCGCGCCCGTGTCGAGGCCGGTCCACGCCTCGTCGAGGACCAGGAGGCCGGGGCCGGCGAGCAGGGCCTGGGCGACGGCGACCTTCTGGCTGCTGCCCTTGGAGAGTTCGGCGAGCGGGGTGTCGGCGAAACGGGCCGCGCCGAACCGCTCCAGCCACTCCCCCGCCCTCCCGGCCGCCTCCGTCCTGCCGAGCCCCTGGACGCGCCCGAGGTGGGTCAGAAAACCGCGCGCGGTGAAGGGCAGGGTGGCCGGGAAGCGCTCGGGAACGTACGCCGTGCGTCGCGGCCTGCCAATGATCCGGCCCTCCGTCGGCGCGTCGATGCCCGCGACGAGCCGGAGCAGCGTCGACTTGCCGGTGCCGTTGGTGCCCGTGATCCTGACGAGGCTGCCCGCGGACAGGCCGAGTTCGACCTCGCGCAGTACCCACGGGCCGCGCAGGCCGTACCGGCGTCCCACCCGCGCCAGGTTCAGTTCGACGTCTTCTGCGGGGTGAGCTCGCTGGGCCGGACGATGACGAAGCCCTCGCCCTCCAGCTTCAGCTGGACGGCCTCGCCCGAACCGCCGCGGATCATCGAGCCGACGGACTGCGAGCGGTGCAGCGAGGTCTGCAGCTGGTGGCTCCAGCCGACGACGGCGTCGGTGTCCACGAAGACCGGGAACTGCGACGTGACGGGAATGACGATCGGGTTGCCCTCACAGATCAGGGCGATCTTGCCGTAGCCGGTGAAGACGCTGTTGAAGAGTCCGCCGCCGGTCATGCCGGCGCCCTTCACCGTCTTGATCTCGTAGCTGAGGGTGGAGTCGAAGCAGAGGACGTTGCGGCCGTTCACGGTGAACGCGTCGTTCTGCTCGATGTCGACGATGAAGCAGTTCTGCGCCTCGTGCGCGAACCAGGCCTCGCCCTGACCGCGCACGGCCATGAGCGCCAGGCCCTCGCCGGTGACGGCGCGCTTGAGCATCCCGCCGATGCCCTGGCCCTTGCGCTCGAACTGGAGGTTGCCGCGGAAGGCGATCATCGAGCCTTGCCGCGCCTGCATCTCGCCGTTGACGGCGTACTTGACACACTTGGCGTTCTGCAGGGTCATACCGGGGAACGTGGCGGTCTCGGCAAGGTTCTCGCCGGCGAAAAGGTCGCTCTTCATGGGGGCATCCTGTCCCGGAACCGTCCATTCCTCCAAGAAGCGTCTCTGCGGACGGTGGCAGACTTGCCAGGTGAGCAGCGAAGAGACCGACATCCGCGACGAGAAGCCCCAGTTCGTCCTCCCCCTGGTGGTACGGATCGAGCGGGCCGAGCCCCCGGCCCGTACCGACGCCCTGGAGACGGCCGCCCGCGCCGTCCTGGAGATCCTCGCCGACGAGCGCTCGTCCGGAGACGGCGTGTGGGCACGGATCATGACCGACTGGCAGGACGCCCGCATCCGCAAGGTCGTGCGCCGGGCGCGCGGCGCGGAGTGGCGGCGCGCGGAGGCGCTCCCGGGCATCACGGTGACGGGTGAGGCCGCGGAGGTACGGGTGTTCCCGCCGGTCCCGCTGGACGGCTGGCCCAAGGAACTGGCCAAGCTCCAGGTGTCGGGCACCGATCTGGAGGACCCGGCCGCCCCGGGTGCCCCGCGCCCGGGCGCGGCGCTGCTCCGGCTCAACCCGGAACTGGACATGTCCGCCGGCAAGGCCATGGCCCAGGCGGGGCACGGCGCGCAGTTGCTGTGGTGGGAGATGTCCGAGTCCGACCGCAAGGCGTGGCGCGAGGCCGGGTTCCCGCTGGCCGTGCGCACGGCCGATCCGGCGCGCTGGGCGGAGCTGACCGCGAGCGGTCTGCCGGTGGTGCGGGACGCCGGATTCACGGAGATCGCTCCCGGTTCGTGCACGGTCGTGTCCGAATTCCCCGCGCTCGGTTCGCTCGGCGACTGAACACGCCCGTCCCGTAGTACGTATCTCCCGATACCGCCAAGGGGGTTGAACGGAACCCTCGTTGCCGGTTCAGTTCCGGTGACCGATATTTCGAACGTACGGGAGAGACACCTTGTCGCTACGCGTCAATGGGACGGCACTCATCATCGCGGCGCTGGTCGCGACGGTCGGCGCGCTCGCCTTCCCCGTCTGGTCCTACGCCGACCGCTCCGGAACCGGCCAGGCGAACCTCAACGCGTCGAGCGTCGCCACGCAGTGGGGGCCGCTGTCGGCCACGGACCGCGACTTCCTGGTCAAGGTGCGGCTGGCCGGCCTCTGGGAGCTCCCGGCCGGCCAGCAGGCCATTCAGCGCGCCCCGAGCAAGGCGATGGTGGACTGCGGCGACCATCTCGTCGTCGGCCACACCGACCTGGACCGGCGGGCCCGCACCGTGGCGGCGAAGCTGGGCGTCGAGCTGCCGAACCAGCCGACCGAACAGCAGCAGGGGTGGCTGGACGAGCTGACGGCGGCGAGCGGCCAGGAGTACGAGCGGAAGTTCGCGAACCTCCTGCGCAACGCGCACGGCAAGGTGTTCGCGCTGATCGCGGAGGTCCGGCACACCACACGCAACACGCTCATCCGCCAGCTGGCGAGCGACGCGAACCAGACGGTCCTCGACCACATCACCATGCTGGAGGCCACCGGGATGGTCGACCACGACGCGCTGGCGAACGAGGCGGCCGGCCGGAAGACGGCGCCGCCCACGGGCCCGCCGGTCGTGTCCTCGCCCGCGACCCCCTCGCCGGTCGGGCCGTCCGGGACCGACCAGTCGTTCACCTCACGTCCGGTGCCGGAGGGCGGGCTCGTGACGCCGCACTCGGAGCCGTAGCGCCGCCGAAACCTCAAATCAACCTCTGAACGTCCCCCTGACTGGATTCGAACGTGCCCGGCGGGGCCATCACGTGGGGGACTGAAGGAGGGGGACATGACGGAACTCGGCATCGGCATCGGCTGGCGGCCGGAGATCGCGGAAGCGGTCGAGGCGCTCCCGGGCGTCGACTGGGTGGAGGTCGTGGCGGAGAACGTCTGCCCGGGCCATCTGCCCGACTCGCTGACGCGGCTCCGCTCGCGCGGGGTCACGGTCGTCCCGCACGGCGTCTCGCTGGGCCTCGGCGGCGCGGACCGGCCGGACGCGGGACGGCTCGCCGATCTGGCGGCGACGGCGACGGCGCTGGGGGCGCCGCTGGTCACGGAGCACATCGCGTTCGTCCGGGGCGGGGGCGCGCTCACCGCGACGCCGGCCTTGGAGGCGGGCCACCTGCTGCCCGTGCCGCGCACACGGGACGCGCTGGACGTGCTGTGCGAGAACGTCCGGATCGCCCAGGACGCGCTGCCGGTCCCGCTGGCCCTGGAGAACATCGCGGCGCTGATCTCCTGGCCGGGGGAGGAGCTGACCGAGGGCCGGTTCCTGGCGGAGCTGGTGGAGCGTACGGGGGTACGGCTCCTGATCGACGTGGCCAACCTGCACACGAACCACGTCAACCGGGGCGAGTCCCCGTCGAAGGCGCTCTCGGAGCTCCCGGTGGAGGCGATCGCGTACGTCCACGTGGCGGGCGGCCTCATGCGCGACGGCGTCTGGCACGACACCCACGCCCACCCGGTTCCGGAGCCCGTCCTGGACATCCTGGCGGAACTGGCGTCCCGGGTCTCCCCGCCGGGCGTCCTGCTGGAACGGGACGACAACTTCCCCGCGTCCGAGGAGCTGGCGTCGGAGCTGACGACGATCAGGGATCGGCTCTCCCTGGCCGGGACCGCCGGCGCCGAGGCGGCGACGGCCGCTACCGCACCCGCGCCCGAGCACGCGCTGCTGATCGGCGCGGGCGCCCGGGTCTCGGGCGGTCCGATGCCGCAGCCGTCGAGTGGTCAGCTGCCGCGGTCGTCGGGCGCGCCGCTGCCGCAGCCCCGGCCTGCGGAGTCCGCGTCGGCGGCATCCGCGGCCGCGGGGTCCGCAGTCACTGGGTCCGTGGTCGCTGGGTCTGCGGTCGCGGCACGCGGAGGCGTGGCACCCGGGGGCGCCGACAGGCGGCCCGCCGCCGTCGAGCCCGGAGCGGTCCGCGTCACCGCACCGGCCGAGAGTCCCGGCAGCCCGCGCGGCGCGGGCGCACGGGAACGGGTCGCCGTGGCGCAGGCCGCGCTGCTGTCCGCGCTCGTCGCCGGGACGCCCGTGCCCGAGGGGTTCGACCCGGTGCGGGTAGGGGTGCAGAGCCGGGCCCTCGTAGGGAAGCGGGCCGACGTGATCGCCAAGATCGCGCCCGAGCTCCCCGGGATCCTCGGCGACGACTACCGGCCCTGGTTCCGCGCGTACGCCAGGTCCCGCCCCATGACCGGCGGCTACCGCCGTGACGCGCTCGCCTTCGTCGAGCACCTGCTCGTCGCCGGACGCCCCGAGGACCCGGACGCCCGGCGCCGCCTCACCCGCTGGTGGCAGGAGCGCACCGACACGCGCCCGCCCGGCCCCGCCACCCGACTCATCCGCGCTGCCCGCGCCGCACTCGTACGGAGGTGACGCCCTCATGAACCTGATCGCACTGATCTTCTGGGCCACCGTGATCACCGGCTGCACCCTGCTCATCGTCAGCCTCCGGTCCGCCCGCGCGGACCGCGGCGGTTCCGTCCACGACGCCGCCGAGGCGGCGTTCCTGGCCGGCGGCCCGCCCCGGGTCGTGGACATGGCCCTGGCGACCCTGCACGCCGAGGGGCTGATCGGGGTCGGGGGCCCCGGCCTCGTCGTCGTCCTCCGTCCCGACCTGCGGGCCCGGGACCATGTCGGCCGTGCCGTACTGGAGCAGCTCGCGGCCGCTCCCAGCGGCGCCCTGCACGAGCTGCGCCTCGCGGTGATGCGCAGCCCCGCCGTCCAGGAGATCGGCGACGGCCTCGCCGCGCGGGGTCTGATGGTGGCCCCGGACGCCCGGCGCGCCGGCGGGCGCGCGTGCCTCGCCCTCGGCATCGGGTCGCTCGCGCTGCTCGTCACCTCGATCATCCTGACCGCGAGCGCCGACCGAGAGGCGTTCGAGGTGCCGTTCTTCGTCAAGGTGATCTTCGTCCTCTTCGCAGGCATCGTCACTGCCCTGGTCTGCGCCGCGTACAACGCCAACCGCGCCACCCGAGGCGGCCGGCGGGCGTCGGCCGAGTACCACCGGGACCACGTGTACGACGCCGACGCCGGGCACCAGGTGGCGCTGCGCGGACTGCGCGGGGTGCAGGATGCCGAGCTGCGGACCCAGCTGATCGCGGCGGCCCGTATGCCCGTCGCCAGGACCCGGCCCGCCACCGCGCCCGGCGCGTCGCGCCCGCACGGCACGCACCACGCGCACGGCACGTCCGGCGGGGACGCGGTCCTGATCCCGGTGCTCTGGTGCGCGGGCACTCCGGGCAGCCCGGGCGGCTGCGGCGGCGCTTCCGGCAACACGGGAGGCTCCGGCGGCGGAGGCGGGACGGACAGCGGGTTCGGCGGCGGCTGTTCCGCGAACGCCTGCTCCGGCGGCTCGTCGGGCGGGTCGAGCTGTTCGAGCTCCGGCGGCGGCAGCTCGTGTTCCGGCTCCAGCGGTTCGAGCTGTTCCAGTTCCAGTGGTTCGAGCTGCTCGAGCTCCAGCGGTTCCAGCTGTTCCAGCTCCAGCGGCTGACCGGGTCGACTCCCGCGACACCGGCCCGAGAAGCTTTACAACGGGGTGGCGGCCGTGCCCACGATCCTGCCGTGAAAGCCCTCGCGTTGACCGGAACCGTCGGGTCGTTGCTGCTGACCTCCCTCACCGCCGCACCCGCCCCCGCCCTGGACGCCCCGCCCGCCGAGACCGGCGGCACCGTGGCCGCCGCCCGCCGCGCGGCCGCCGAAGGAATCCGCTTCGGCGGCTGCCCGGCGGCCGAGAAGCTGCCGCCGTCCGTCCGGTGCGGCACCGTCCGGGTCCCCCTCGACTACGCGGACCCCGACGGTGTCCGGATTCCGCTCACCGTCAGCCGGCTCAGGGCCTCGGGGCCGTCCGCCGACCGGCAGGGCACGCTCGTCTTCAACCCGGGCGGCCCCGGCGCCTCGTCGACGTACTTCCCCCTGGTCGCCGAACTCCCGGCCTGGAAGCGGATCGCCGCCGCGTACGACCTGGTCGGCTACGCCCCGCGCGGCGTGGGCGCCTCCGCCCCGGTCTCCTGCCAGGACCCCGCCGACCGTCCCAAGGGCCCCACCCCGGCGCCCACCCACCCCTCCGAGGTCTACAAGCGGGAGCGGATCGCCCGCGCGAAGACGTACGCGCAGGGCTGCGCGAACCGCACCGGCGCTGCGCTGCGGCACTACCACTCGCTCAACAACGCCCGTGACCTGGAGGTGCTGCGCGCCGCGCTCGGCGAGCCCAAACTCACGTACATGGGCGCCTCCTACGGCACGTACTTCGGCGCGCTGTACGCGACGCTCTTCCCGCACCGGGTGCGCCGCATGGTCTTCGACGCTCCGGTCCACCCCGCGCCGGGGAAGATCTGGTACGCCAACAACCTCGACCAGTCACGCGCGTTCGAGGCCCGCTGGACCGACTTCCGCAGATGGGTCGCCCGGCACGACAAGGTGTACGGCCTGGGCGCCACCGTCGAGGAGGTCCAGCAGAGTTACGAGAAGGTCCGCGCCGAACTCGCGGCACGGCCGGCCGGCGGGCGCGTCGGGCCGGGGCAGCTGCACGGGGCGATGCTCCAGGCCGGGTACCACGACGGTTTCTGGCCGCTGCGGGCCACGGCGCTCGCCCGGTATCTGAAGGGCGACCCGAAGCCGCTGATCGAGCAGGCCGCGCCGAGCGAGAAGGTCACGCAGTCCACGGGCAACGGGGCGGCCGTCTACACGGCGGTGGAGTGCAACGACGCGCCGTGGCCGGAGGACTTCGCCGTCTGGGACCGGGACAACACCCGGCTGGCGAGGGTCGCGCCGTTCGAGACCTGGGACAACGTCTGGGCCAACCTGCCCTGCGCGTACTGGAAGGCGCCCCGGCAGAGGCCGCTGGACGTGCGGACCGGTCCCGGGGTGCTGCCGCCGGTGCTGATCCTGGCCGCCGAGCGGGACGCGGCCACACCGTACGCAGGGGCCCTCGAACTGCAGCGCAGGCTGGCGGGTTCGGCGCTGGTGACCGAGCGGGAGGCCGGTACGCACGGGATCGGGGGCGGGGCGAACGCCTGCGTCAACGGGTACCTGGAGAGCTATCTGCTGACGGGGGCCGTGCCGGAGACCGCCGGAGGGACGCCGGTGCGGCGCGCGTCGTGCGCGCCGCACCCGGAGCCGGACCCGGTGTCGCTGGAGCGGCGTACGGAACTCCGTCCGCCGTCTGATCTTCCGGGTCGAGAGGCGACGGCCCGGCAGGCAGCCGGGCCGTCACCGAGTCGGTAGGGCGGCCGTCAGGCCAGGCCCGCCACCAGGTCCGCCACGGAACGGCGGCGGCCGGTGTAGAACGGCACCTCCTCGCGGACGTGCATCCGCGCCTCGGAGGCCCGCAGGTGGCGCATGAGGTCGACGATGCGGTGCAGCTCGTCGGCCTCGAAGGCCAGGATCCACTCGTAGTCGCCGAGCGAGAACGAGGCGACCGTGTTGGCGCGGACGTCGGGGAAGCCCCGGGCCATCTTGCCGTGGTCCGCGAGCATCCGGCGGCGGTCCTCGTCCGGCAGCAGGTACCAGTCGTAGGAGCGCACGAAGGGGTAGACGCTCACGTAGTCGCGGGGCGTCTCGTCGGCCAGGAAGGCCGGGATGTGCGACTTGTTGAACTCGGCGGGGCGGTGCAGCGCCATGTTCGACCAGACCGGCTCCAGCGCGCGGCCCAGCCTGGTGCGGCGGAAGAGGTTGTACGCGTCCTGGAGCTCGTCGCTGGTCTCGGCGTGCCACCAGATCATGACGTCCGCGTCGGCGCGCAGACCGGAGAGGTCGTACGTGCCGCGGACGGTGATGTCCTTGGCCGCGAGCTGGTCGAACAGCTCCTGGACCTCGTCGGCGTAGCCGGCGCGGTCCTCGGGCAGGTTGTCGCGCAGCTTGAACACAGACCACAGGGTGTAGCGGATGACCTCGTTGAGGTCCTTCGCCTTCTTACCGGCGTTCGGGATCTTTTCGGGCGCACTCATACGCCTATTCTCGCCCGTCACGGACAGTGCCCTGCACCAGGGTGGGTGGTTGAGGACGTGGCGATGATCTCGTCGGCGAGACCGGCTGCGATCTCGTCGGCGGCGCGGGTGCCCGAGGCGATGCAGGCGGGGATGCCGACGCCGTCGTACACGGCCCCCGCCACACGCAGTCCGGGGACGCGGGCGACGGACTCGCGGATGCGGGCGACGCGGGCGAGATGGCCGACGGGGTACTGCGGCAGGCCGCCGGTCCAGCGGGTGACGGTGGTGTCGACGGGCCGCGCGGTCAGCCCGGCGGCCGCGGCGAGGTCCTTCAGGGAGGCCTCGACGAGGTCGGCGTCGTCGCGGAAGACCTGCTCCTCCTCGCCGTAGCGGCCGACGGAGGTGCGGAGGAGGAAGAGGTCGGGCGCGCCGTCGGCGACCCACTGCCACTTCTGGCTGGAGAAGGTGGACGCCTTGATGGTGTGTCCGTCGACGGGCGGCACGAGGAAGCCGGAGCCGGGCAGCGCGTGCACGTCCTGCCGCCGGAAGGCGAGGGTCACGAGCGCCATCGAGGCGTACTCGACGGCCCCGAGTTCGCCGGCGGCGACGGGCGCCTCGGTCGCGAGGAGTTCGGCGGCGGCCCAGGCGGGAGCGGCGAGGACGACCGCGTCGGCGAGGAACTCCCGGCCGCCGGCGTCGACCCGCCATGCTCCGCCGTCCGCCACGCGGCGCAGGCCGGTCACGGGCATGAGGGTCAGGATCTCGCCACCCGCCGCGCGGACCGCTCCGGCGACGGCCTCGGGGAGGGTGCCGATGCCGCCCTCGATGCCGAGGAAGGCGGAGCCGCCGAGGCCGGTGGCCGCGCCCGCGGCGTCGGACGGCGTCGCGGCGCCCGCGCGCTGGACGGCCCGGACGGCGTCGGTGAGCGTGGGGTGGGTGCGGGCGGCGGCGAAGAGCGCGGGGACGGCGGCCCGCATCGAGATGCGGTAGGCGTCCCCGGCGTACACCCCGCCGAGCAGCGGTTCGACGAGCCGGTCGACGACCTCGTGGCCCATCCGCTCGGCGACGTACGCGCCGATGGCGATGTCCTCGCCGATCTCGGCGGGCGGCAGGTCGCGCTCGTGCGCGACCCGGCGCAGGCCCTCGTCGGAGAGGAGTCCGGTGAGCGCGGCGGGATCGCCCGGGACGCCCATGACGTGGCCCTTGGGCATCGGACGCAGGGTGCCGCGGGTCCAGACGGACGCGGTGGTCGTGGCGGGCGGCCGGAGCCGGTCGCCGAGGCCGACGGCACGGGCGAGCGCGATCGCCTCGGGCCGGCGGGCGAGCAGGGACTCGGCACCGAGGTCGACGGGGGCGCCGGCGATCTCCCCGGCGAGCAGCTTGCCGCCGAGCCGGTCGGCGCCTTCGAGCAGCGTCACCCGGATCCCGGCCGAGACCAGCCGGTGGGCCGCCGCGAGACCGGCGATACCGCCTCCGACGACGACGACATGCCTGGTCCTGGTGTCCGCGTTCATGGCTCCACTCTCTCAAACCCGTTCCGAGGCCGGAACGTGACCGCATCGCTACCGCCCGGGCGAAACCCGGGCGCCCCTCCCCCACGTCGAACCGGCGACATTCGCCACCGTCCCAGGGGGGATTCCATGAGTGGAGCACGAAGAGCGGCCGTGGCGCTGCTGACGGTCTCGTTGGCGCTGACCGGCTGCGCCGCGGGCGCGTCGGACAGCGGCGCGGACAGCAAGGGGCTGAGCGCGGCGAAGCCCGCCGAGGGCGCCGAGGGCGCGGGCGCCGCCGACCGGGGCTACGAGGCGGACAAGGGGGCCGCGACCACGGAGAAGCCGGCCCCCGCGCTCCAGCGCCAGCACGTCATCCGTACCGCCGAGCTGGCCGTGGAGGTCGAGGACGCGGCCGGGGCGCTGGCCACCGCCCGCCGGGTGACCGAGGGTGCGGGCGGTCATGTCGCCAACGAGTCGACCGAGCGGATCGACGAGACGCACATGACCTCGCGGGTCGTGCTGCGCGTGCCGCAGGACGCGTACGACGCGGTGCTCGGGGAGCTCGCCGGCGCGGGCCGGCTGCTGTCCAGGAAGGCGGACGCGAAGGACGTCACCGAGCAGGTGGTGGACGTGGAGAGCCGGATCGCCACGCAGCGGGCGAGCGTCGACCGGGTGCGCGGGCTGATGGACCGGGCGACGCGGCTGAGCGACGTGGTCACCCTGGAGGGCGAGCTGAGCCGCCGTCAGGCCGACCTGGAGTCGCTGCTCGCCCAGCAGGCCTCGCTGAAGGACCGTACGACCATGGCCACGATCACCCTCGAACTCATGGAGGAGACGGAGCGGGCGCCGGACTCCGAGGACCGGCCGGGCTTCGGAGACGCTCTCGCGGGTGGCTGGAACGCGCTCGTGGCGGCACTGGCCTGGGCCGGGATCGTCCTGGCGGCAGCGGCTCCCTGGCTCGCGGTGGCCCTCCTCGGATATCTGGTGTGGCGCCTGCTCGTGCGCTCGCGGGCGCGCCGGGCGGAACGCTCCCCCGCCCCGGAGCCCGAGGTGCCTGGCGAGCCGGTCGGGCGCCAAGCCCCCGGAGCCGGGGCGGGCGCTGAAGAATAGAGGCATGAGCGAACGACTGGTGGTCATCGGCGGCGACGCGGCGGGCATGTCCGCCGCGTCGCAGGCACGCAGGCTCAAGGGCCCCGAGGAGCTGGAGATCGTCGCCTTCGAGCGCGGGCACTTCTCCTCGTACTCGGCCTGCGGCATCCCCTACTGGGTCGGCGGCGACGTCGACGAGCGCGACGAGCTGATCGCGCGTACCCCGGAGGAGCACCGGGCGCGGGACATCGATCTGCGGATGCGCACGGAGGTCGTCGAACTGGACGTGCCGGGGCAGAGGGTGCGCACGCGGGATCTGGAGTCGGGCGCCGAGGAGTGGACGGGATTCGACAAGCTGGTGATCGCGACCGGCGCGCGCCCGCTGCGGCCGCAGCTGCCGGGGATCGACGCCCCGGGTGTGCACGGTGTGCAGACGCTGGACGACGGGCAGGCCCTGATCGACTCGCTGGAGCGCACGGAGGGCCGGCGCGCGGTGGTCGTGGGCGCCGGGTACATCGGCGTGGAGATGGCCGAGGCGCTCCTGAAACGGGGCTACGAGGTGACCGTCCTCAACCGCGGCGAACAGCCGATGGCGACGCTCGACCCGGACATGGGCCGCCTCGTCCACCGGGTGATGGACGGCCTCGGGATCAGGACGGTGGGCTCGGCGGCGGTCACCAAGATCCTCACGGGGGACGACGGCCGGGTCAGGGCGGTGGCGACGGACGACGCCGAGTACCCGGCGGACGTGGTCGTCCTCGGGATGGGGGTGGTGCCGGAGACCCGCCTCGCGGAAGCGGCCGGGCTGCCGCTGGGCGTGCACGGCGGGCTGCTCACCGATCTCGCGATGCGGGTGCGGGGCCACGAGAACATCTGGGCGGGCGGTGACTGCGTGGAGGTGCTGGACCTGGTCTCGGGCCGGGAGCGGCACATCGCGCTCGGCACGCACGCCAACAAGCACGGCCAGGTCATCGGTTCGAACGTGGGCGGGGGCTATGCCACGTTCCCCGGCGTGGTCGGGACCGCGGTGTCCAAGGTGTGCGACCTGGAGATCGCGCGGACGGGTCTGCGCGAGAAGGAGGCCCGGGAGGTGGGCCTGCGGTACGTCACGGTGACGGTGGAGTCGACGAGCCGGGCGGGGTACTACCCGGGGGCGGCTCCCATGACGGTGAAGATGATCGCGGAGCGGCGTACGGGCCGGCTCCTCGGCGTGCAGATCGTGGGCCGTGAGGGCGCGGGCAAGCGGGTGGACATCGCGGCGGTGGCGCTGACGGCCGGGATGTCGGTGGAGCAGATCACGGCACTGGACCTGGGGTACGCGCCGCCGTTCTCGCCCGTGTGGGACCCGGTCCTGGTCGCGGCGCGCAAGGCGGTCGCGGCGGTACGCGCGGCGGGCTGAGAGCGCGAACGGCCCGGGGCGCCGACGGCCCGGGCGCGCCGACGACGAAAGGCGCCGTCGTCCCCCGGGCGGGGGACGACGGCGCCGTCACATCGAGACGTCCGGCGTCCGCTCAGACGGCCGTCTTCGTGTGGACGTACTCGACCAGGCGCGTCAGCGCGTCGGGGTCGGTCGTCGGCAGCACTCCGTGGCCCAGGTTGAAGACGTGCCCCTCGAGACCCTCGGCGGCGGCCAGGACCTCGTCCGTCTTGGCCTCGACGGCCTCGCGGGTGGAGAACAGCACGGCCGGGTCCAGGTTGCCCTGGAGGGCCTTGCCGGGGCCCACGCGCCGGGCGGCCTCGTCGAGCGAGACCCGGTAGTCGACGCCCATGACGTCCGCGCCTGCCTCGCCCATGAGGCCGAGCAGCTCACCCGTGCCCACACCGAAGTGGATGCGCGGGACGCCGTACGAGGCGACGGACTCCAGGACCTTCGCGGAGGCGGGCATCACGGAGCGGCGGTAGTCCGCGGGGGCCAGGGCGCCGACCCAGGAGTCGAAGAGCTGGACGGCGGAGGCGCCGGCCTCGATCTGGACCTTGAGGAAGGCCGAGGTGATCTCGGCGAGGCGGTCGAGCAGATCGGCCCACAGCTGCGGGTCGCCGTACATGAGCGCCTTGGTGTGCTCGTGGTTGCGGGACGGACCGCCCTCGACGAGGTAGCTCGCAAGAGTGAAAGGCGCGCCCGCGAATCCGATGAGCGGGGTGGAGCCCAGCTCTTCGGTGAGCATCCCGATGGCCTCGGTGACGTAGTGGACGTCCTCGGGGGTGAGGTCGCGCAGCCGGTCGAGGTCGGCGCGGGTACGGATCGGGTCGGCGACGACCGGGCCGACGCCGGGCTTGATGTCGAGGTCGATGCCGATGGCCTTGAGCGGGACCACGATGTCGCTGAAGTAGATCGCCGCGTCCACCTTGTGGCGGCGCACGGGCTGCAGCGTGATCTCGGTGACCAGCTCGGGCCGCATGCAGGACTCGAGCATCGGGATGCCCTCGCGGACCTTCAGGTACTCGGGAAGCGAGCGCCCGGCCTGCCGCATGAACCAGACCGGCGTGTGCGGCACCGGCTCCCGTCGGCACGCCTTGAGGAACGCGGAGTCGTGCGTCCGCGACTGCTGCTTCGTCTGCTGGCCCACGGGGCTTTCATTGGCACTCACGACCAGAATCTTCGCATGTGGCGGGAAGCCGCTCGCCCGGGCCGGGTGTCCCTCCCTGCGCGAGGCCCCCGTTCCGCCTACTCTTCCCCGCATGGCTGCGGCTCAGGGACATTTTTCCGATCATTCCGACGGTGACGGAGGTACGGGCGACACGGAGGCGAACGCGGTGCCCCCCGCATTCCGGCGGGCGGTCGACGCCCTGCGGGCGGCTCGGCTGCGGCCGGAGCTGGAGATCGACCCGACCAGGCCGCCGCAGCGCCTGGCCCCGTACGCGTACGCGCTGGAGGCGGCCGTCGTCGAGGGCGAGGACGATCTGGCCGACGGGCGGCTCGTGCTGCTGCACGACCCGGCCGGGCACGACGCCTGGAAGGGCACGTTCAGGCTGGTGACGCTCGTACGGGCGGAGCTGGAGCCCGAGATGGCGGCGGACCCGCTGCTGCCGGAGGTCTGCTGGTCGTGGCTGACCGGTGCGCTGGAGGCGCGGGGCCTCGCGTACGGGGAGGCGAGCGGCACGGTCACCCAGGCGGGCTCGCACTACTTCGGCGGGCTCGCCGAGCGCCGTCCGGCCACCCAGATCGAGATCCGGGCCTCCTGGACACCGCAGGACGCCCTGGGCGGCGCGCCGGACACCGCGGCGCATCTGGCGGCCTGGTCGGACCTGCTCTGCCAGATCGCGGGGCTCCCGCCGTCGCTCCCCGACCCGGGGGCGGGCACGATCTCGGGCGCGGGGGTCGTCTCCCTCCCCCAGCGCAGAGGCCCGCAGCAGGCGTGAGGGCGGCTCCGGCACGGGCCCGGCGGGGCCCCGGCCAGGGGCTTTCGGCGGCGGCCGGCGGAGGCTCACTCGTAGGATGATCGATCACGCGTCCGAATTGCCCCAATTGTTACTCACCAAATCGTGATCTTTCCCTAAAGGCGGGCGGCCCAGCTGCCGAAGAGGTCAATGACCCCTTCACCCCACGGGTTCGCCCCCGGCTTCTTCCCCGAGCCGGCTCCGTCCCGCATCTCCCCAGGAGGCCGTGTGTCCGTTCTCCTCGAGCAGCCCGCAAGCCTGGTCGCCTACCGCCCGAACAAGCCGACGGCCATGGTCGTCGTGGCCGACCCGCGCGTCCGCTCCACCGTCACCCGCCACCTGTGGGCCCTCGGCGTACGCGACGTGATCGAGGCGTCGTCCATCGCCGAGGCCCGTCCTCGCGTCGGCAACCCCCGCGACATCTGCGTGGCTGACGTCCACCTCCCGGACGGCAGCGGCCTGACGCTGCTCTCCGAGACCCGCGCGGCGGGCTGGCCCAACGGCCTCGCCCTCTCCGCGGCCGACGACATCGGCGCGGTGCGCAACGCACTGGCCGGCGGCGTCAAGGGCTACGTCGTCACCGGTACGCGTACCAACATCGGGCACCCCTCCCGCCCCGGGGCCGCCCCCATCGGCGCCGCGGCGGCCCGCCTCGGCCACCGCCGCCCCCCGGGTGCCCCGAGCCACCCGGGCGGCTACCGCGAGCTCTCCGGCCGTGAGGTCGAGGTGCTCCGGCTGGTGGCCGAAGGCCAGTCGAACAAGGCGATCGGCGTGTCCATGGGCCTCTCCGCCCTGACCGTCAAGAGCCACCTGGCCCGCATCGCGCGCAAGCTGGGCACGGGCGACCGGGCCGGCATGGTCGCGGTGGCGCTGCGCACCGGAATCATCCACTGAGTCCAACGAGTCCCCGAACGGGCATCCCGCGCGGTTGACGAAAGATCGGCGCCTGTCGACGGAACGTTCCGGCGTTCTGTCGACAGGCATTTGCCGATTCACAGATACCCTTGACACGTGACCGACGCCCAAGAGACCGCAGCAGACACAGCACTGCGAACCACCGGGGGCGCTCCCCCGGACGACGACGTCCCTGCGAATGGGCTGCCGATCCCCTTGCTGGAGCCCCGTGAGGGCATTCCGCCCGTCGTGACCACCGCCGAGGGGCTCGCCGAGGTGATCGCCGCGTTCGCCGCAGGCCACGGCCCTGTCGCCGTCGACGCCGAGCGCGCCTCCGGATACCGCTACGGCCAGCGCGCCTACCTCGTCCAGCTCCGCCGCGCGGGCGCGGGTACCGCGCTCGTCGACCCGGTGGGCTGCCCCGATCTGTCCGGCCTCGGCGAGGCGCTCACGGGGACGGAGTGGATCCTCCACGCCGCGACCCAGGACCTGCCGTGCCTGCGGGACATAGGCATGACGCCGACCACGCTGTTCGACACCGAGCTGGCCGGCCGGCTCGCGGGCTTCCCGCGGGTGGGGCTCGGGGCCATGGTCGAGTCCGTACTCGGCTACGCCCTGGAGAAGGGGCACTCCGCGGTGGACTGGTCCACCCGCCCGCTGCCCGAGCCCTGGCTCCGGTACGCCGCGCTGGACGTCGAGCTTCTCGTCGACCTGCGTGACGCACTGGAGAAGGAGCTGGACCGGCAGGGCAAGCTGGAGTGGGCGCTGCAGGAGTTCGACGCGATCGCCTCGGCCCCGCCCGCCCCGCCGCGCAAGGATCCGTGGCGGCGGACGTCCGGCATGCACAAGGTGCGGCGCCGGCGCCAGATGGCCGTCGTACGGGAGCTGTGGACGGCCCGGGACCGGATCGCCCAGCGGCGGGACGTCTCGCCGGGCAAGGTGCTGAGCGACGCGGCCATCGTGGAGGCCTCGCTCGCGCTGCCGGCGAACGTGGCCGCCCTCACCCTGCTGCCGGGCTTCGGCCACCGCATGGGCCGACGCCAGCTGGAGCAGTGGCAGGCGGCCGTGGACCGGGCGAAGGCGCTCCCGGACAGCGAGCTCCCGCAGCCCGGCCAGACGGTCGCGGGCCCGCCCCCGCCGCGCGCCTGGGCGGACAAGGACCCGGCGGCGGCCGCCCGGCTCTCGGCCGCCCGTACCGCGGTCTCGGCCCTCGCGGAGGAGCTGAACCTCCCCCAGGAGAACCTGATCACCCCGGACACCGTCCGCCGCGTCTGCTGGGAGCCACCCGCCGGATCGACGGCCGACTCGGTGGCCGCCGCACTCGCCGGGTACGGAGCGCGCCCCTGGCAGATCGAGCTGGTGACGCCGCTGCTGGTGACGGCCCTGGCGGGCGCCGAGCAGTGACCCGTAGCCCCCGGCCGTGTGCGGCCGGGGGCTACGCCGTCCTACGGGACCGGACTGAGGACACCGTCGACGGCCATGTCGAAGACGCCCTGGGTCTTGCCGTCGACCTTGAGGTGCTTGAGCCAGTGCTTCGAGAGCGCGTGCACGTTCTTGTGCTGCTGCTCCCACACCACCGAATGGCCCGCGCAGGCCAGCTTGACCATGAGCTTGTGGGCACCCGTGACGGCGTCGTAGAGCGCGGGAACCGAGAAGTTGAGCTCCGGGTTCGTGCTGGGCGGGGACGTGTTGACCTGCGTGTCGGCATCCCCGTACACGATCAGTACGGGCACGCTGCCGCCGAGGACACCGCCCTGCGCCGCCTTCGTCCGGTTCCAGCCCCATCGGACGAAGTTCCGGATCCGGTTGAGCCCCTCCGGCGGTCCCCAGGTCCTGCCCACCGGGTCGTTGTCCATGATCGCGGCCCAGGCCCTCTCGACCATGCCGGGTTCACGCTGGTCCGGGCAGCGCAGTTCCGCGTTCCACCCCGACTCCACGCCCCATCTCGTGCTCAGGGACATGGGGAAGCCGGGCTGTGGCAGCGTGCTCGGCGGGGTCGACGTGCCGTCGGGCGGGAAGATCGGCGCCAGCAGGAAGAGGCTCTCCACCTTGTTGGGGTTGTTCACCGCGTACGGCCCCATGGTGAACGCCGCCGCGGACCAGCCGATGAAGGCGACCTTGTCCACCTTGCGCTCCTTGCGGATCCACTCCACGACGGTGTGCAGCTCGTCGCGGTCGCTGTCCGAGTTGTTCAGCTGGAACGCGTAGTTCACCGGGCCGGGGGTGAATCCCGGTGGTCGCGGCTTCAGGAGGCTCTGGTTGGCCGGGTTGACGTTCCGCGGGTCGTCCATCTTCGGGCGCGGCGACCGCCCCGAGCCCTGGAGGTCCATCATGAAGACGTCGTGGCCGGCCTTCGCCAGTGCCTCGGCCCAGCTGTACGAGGCGTGCTGGAGATCGCAGCCCGCGAGTACCGGGACGCTCCGGCCGTGCAGCATGAGGACGGCCTTGCGCTCCGGGCCGTGCCCCGGTGACGTGTCGACCTTCTCCCGTACGAAGAGGTTGACCATCTCGCCCTTGTTCGCGGGGACGCTGGACTCGTGGGGAACCGCGTGGTCCTTGTTGACGATGGGCATGGAGTTCCGTTCTGTGGTCGCGCCCGGGACGGTCGCCCGGGTGCGAGCAGCGTCCGCCCGGAACCGCACCCCGGATGGTTGACGTGACCGTCTCGACCTCGCCGTCAACACGATCGGGTAGCCATGGCACTCCGATCGGACGGGCGTGCGCCGGGCGCACACATGCGCCCCTTCACCTCGCCGGGGGCTTCGGCGCGCCCCTCCCGCCAGTGTGACCTTCGCCGCTCCGGCCCCCGGGACTGGGCAGCCCGGTTACCCGCAAGTAGCATGGGGGGAGCAAGCGCGCGCTTAGCCGCGTGCCGCAGCAGTGCCATCCCGCACCCTGGAGGAGAGCCATCGTGCCTCGTACCGTCAGGGACGTCGTCTTCGTCGACGGCGTCCGCACCCCGTTCGGCAAGGCGGGCCCGAAGGGCATCTACCACGAGACCCGCGCCGACGATCTCGTCGTGAAGGCCATCCGGGAGCTGCTGCGCCGCAACCCCGGCCTCGACCCCGCGAAGATCGACGAGGTCGCCATCGCCGCCACCACGCAGATCGGTGACCAGGGTCTGACCCTCGGCCGCACCGCCGGCATCCTCGCCGGGCTGCCGCAGTCCGTCCCGGGCTACTCCATCGACCGCATGTGCGCCGGTGCCCTCACCGCCGTCACCTCGGTCGCCGGCTCCATCGCCTTCGGGGCGTACGACGCCGTCATCGCCGGTGGCGTCGAGCACATGGGCCGTCACCCCATGGGCGAGGGCGTCGACCCGAACCCGCGGTTCGTCAGCGAGAAGCTGGTCGACGAGTCCGCCCTGTTCATGGGCATGACCGCCGAGAACCTGCACGACCGGTACCCGAGCATCACCAAGCAGCGCGCCGACGAGTACGCGGTGCGCTCGCAGGAGAAGGCCGCCAAGGCGTACGCCGATGGCAAGATCCAGCAGGACCTGGTGCCGATCTCGGTCCGCCGCACCAACGCCGAGGCCGGCGAGACCGGCTGGGGCCTGGTCACCGCCGACGAGCCGATGCGCCCGGGCACCACCCTGGAGTCGCTGGCCAACCTGAAGACGCCGTTCCGCGTCCACGGCAACGTCACCGCCGGTAACGCGGCCGGTCTCAACGACGGCGCCACCGCCTCGATCATCGCCTCCGAGGACTTCGCCCGCGAGAACGACCTCCCGGTGAAGATGCGCCTCGTCTCGTACGCCTTCGCCGGCGTCGAGCCCGAGGTCATGGGCTACGGCCCGATCCCGGCCACCGAGAAGGCCCTCGCCCAGGCGGGTCTGTCCATCGAGGACATCGGCCTCTTCGAGATCAACGAGGCCTTCGCCGTCCAGGTCCTGGCCTTCCTCGAGCACTACGGCATCGCCGACGACGACGCCCGGGTCAACCAGTACGGCGGCGCCATCGCCTACGGTCACCCGCTCGCCTCCTCCGGCGTCCGCCTCATGACGCAGCTGGCCCGCCAGTTCGAGGAGAACCCGCAGGTCCGTTACGGCCTCAACACGATGTGCGTCGGCTTCGGCATGGGCGCCACCGTCATCTGGGAGAACCCCCACTGGGAGGGCAAGTGAGCACCACCGCCGAGCTTCTGAAGGGTGCGGCCGAGCTGTTCCCGGACGAGGTCGTCACCAGCGCCCACGTACGGCACTTCGAACTGCCCGCGGGCGCGGGCCGGTTCGCGCTGATCACGCTGGACAACGGCTTCGACCACACCAAGCCGACCACCTTCGGTCCGCAGTCGCTGGCCAACCTCAACACCGCGATCGACCAGGTCGAGGCCGAGGCCGCCAACGGTGAGATCGTCGGCGTCGGCATCACCGGCAAGCCGTTCATCTTCGCGGTGGGCGCCGACCTCAAGGGCGTCGAGCTGCTCAAGCAGCACTCGGACGCGCTGGCCATCGGCAAGGGCGGCCACGACGTCTTCAAGCGTCTGTCCGCGCTGGCCGTGCCGACCTTCGCGTACTACAACGGCGCGGCGATGGGCGGCGGTGTCGAGGTCGGTCTGCACTGCACCTACCGCACCGTCTCCAAGGCGCTGCCCGCCTTCTCGCTGCCCGAGGTCTTCCTCGGTCTGGTCCCCGGCTGGGGCGGCTGCACGATCCTGCCGAACCTGATCGGCGCGGAGAAGGCCGTCTCGGTCATCATCGAGAACTCGCTGAACCAGAACCGTCAGCTCAAGGGCAAGCAGGTCTTCGAGCTCGGCATCGCCGACGCGCTCTTCGAGGGCGCGGACTTCCTGGAGCAGTCGCTGATCTGGACCGCCTCGGTCCTCAACGGCTCGGTCACGGTGGAGCGTCCGGCGATCGACCGCGGTGAGGGCTGGGACCAGGCCGTCGCCAAGGGCCGGTTCATCGCCGACTCCAAGGTGCACGGCGCGGCCCCGGCCGCGTACCGCGCCCTGGACATCATCGCCGCCTCCAAGGACGGCGACCTGCAGGCCGGTTTCGACGCCGAGGACCAGGCCCTCGCGGACCTGATCATGGGTGGCGAGCTCCGCTCCGGCATCTACGCCTTCAACCTGGTGCAGAAGCGAGCCAAGCGCCCGGCCGGTGCCCCGGACAAGTCGCTGGCCCGCCCGGTCACCAAGGTCGGTGTCGTCGGCGCCGGTCTGATGGCCTCCCAGCTCGCGCTGCTCTTCCTGCGCCGCCTCGAGGTGCCGGTCGTCCTGACCGACATCGACCAGGAGCGCGTCGACAAGGGTGTGGGCTACGTCCACGCCGAGATCGAGAAGCTGCTCGGCAAGGGCCGGATCAACCAGGACAAGGCCAACCGTCTCAAGGGCCTGGTCTCCGGTGTCCTGGACAAGGCCGAGGGCTTCGCGGACGCGGACTTCATCATCGAGGCCGTGTTCGAGGAGATGTCCGTCAAGCAGAAGGTGTTCGCGGAGGTCGAGGCGGTCGCTCCTGCGCACGCGATCCTCGCCACCAACACCTCCTCGCTGTCGGTCTCGGAGATGGCCTCCAAGCTCCAGCACCCGGAGCGCGTGGTCGGTTTCCACTTCTTCAACCCGGTCGCGATCCTCCCGCTCCTGGAGATCGTCCGCGGCGAGAAGACGGACGACGCCTCCCTCGCCACCGCGTTCGGTGTCGCGAAGAAGCTGAAGAAGACCGCGGTCCTCACCAAGGACGCCCCGGCGTTCGTCGTGAACCGCATCCTGACCCGCTTCATGGGCGAGATCCAGAACGTCATCGACGAGGGCACCTCGGTCGAGACGGCGGAGAAGGCCATCGAGCCGCTCGGTCTGCCGATGTCCCCGCTGGTACTTCTGGAGCTCGTCGGCCCGGCCATCGGTCTGCACGTCTCCGAGACCCTGAACCGCGCCTTCCCGGAGCGCTTCACCGTCTCCCCGAACCTGGCGGCCGTGGTCAAGGCCGGCAAGCGCGGCTTCTACGTCTACGACTCCGGCAAGCCGGAGCTGGACCCCGAGGTCGCCGCGCTGCTCGAGCAGGGCGATGTCGTCCTGACCGAGGAGCAGGTCCGCGACCGCGTCCTGGACGCGGTGGCGCAGGAGATCGGCCTGATGCTGGAGGAGGGTGTCGTCGCCGAGGCGCAGGACATCGACCTCTGCCTGATCACGGGCGCCGGCTGGCCCTTCCACCTGGGCGGCATCACGCCGTACCTGGACCGTGAGGGTGTCTCCCAGCGGGTGAACGGCAAGCCGTTCCTCGCGCAGGGCGTGGCGAGCGTCCCGGCGTAGTGCCGAGTACACGAGCGGCCCCGGCACCTTCTGGTGCCGGGGCCGCTCGTGCTTCGCGGTGGCGAGGATCAGACCACCGAGTGCCAGGCGCCCAGCTGGAAGCCTTCGGACGCCGCCTTCTGACGCATGGTGAGCAGGACCGGTCCGTCGGCCACCGTCATGGCCACGAGGCCGCCGTCCAGGGCCTGGGTGAGGGTGGTCGCGAGCGGGCCCTGCGGGGCGCCGGTCTCCGTCCACTTGGCTCCGGCCGTCTCCTGCTCGGCGGGGTACGCGGCGAGCGCGAGCCGCCCGTCGGCGGACTGCTGGGCGAGCACCGTGCAGTCGAAGCCGTCGATCCGGCAGGAGGAGGCCGCGAGCGGTCCCGTCCCCACGGCGTCGACGAACTGCGTCGCCTCGGGCGAGCGTCCCGGGGACCAGACGCAGACGTGCCCGTCCTTGTCGAGGTAGAAGAGCGTGACGTGCCCCGAGGGCCCGGTCACCGCGGCCAGCGTGCCGAGGGTCACCTCGGCGGGCACCACGTCCTGCCGCACCGGCTTGCCGCCGGGCTCCTCCTGGACGTACCGCAGCAGTCCCTTGGCGGTGGCCGTGTACAGCTCGACGAGGCCCTCGCCGTTGGTGACGGCGACCGGCGAGGGGTCGGTGCCGCTGCCCATCAGGTCCCACCAGGGGTGCCAGCCGCCGCCCTGCTTCTGGGCCCGGACGCTGAGTCCGCCGCCGCCGTTGCGGGTGAAGACGTACGCGCGTCCCTCGGCGTCGACCGCGATGCTCGGGTTGCCGGTCCGCTTGAAGCTCTTGCCGTTGGAGTGCTGGATGGAGCGCCACTCCACCGCCGGACGCCCCGTCTGGAACTGGGTGCTGTGCACCAGCTCGACGTGGTCCTCGGTGTCGGGAACGGGACGCAGCCCGACAAGGTGGACATAGCGGTCGGCGCCCTGTCCGACGGCGAGCACCGGCAGAAGTCCGCCGCCGCCGAGGGAGACCGCGTCGCTCCAGCGGCCGTCGGTTCCCTCGGTCCAGCGCACCACCTCGCCGTCCCTGAGCAGGTACGCGCTGAAGCGGCCCTCCGTGCCACGGGTGAGCCAGCCCCCGTTCAGTGTCGGGACGCTGAACGGCCCCTTCGGACGGCGGGTCGGGTCCTCGGATCGATATGCCATGGGGTCCAGCGCTCCGGTCGACAGGTCAGCATCGGAATGAGCAGGTCCGCTCGGACTGCTGTTCGTCGACTTTAGTGGGTGCCGGGAGTGCCTGATGCCGCCGCTCCGCCACCGGCGGCCGACGCAGCGGCACACAGGACGTGCGGAAGGGGTGCGAACCGTCTCTCGCCGGTTCGCACCCCTTCCGCCGTCACGGCGCTTCGGTGCGGCGTCTCAGTACTGCGCGCTCTGTCCCGCCTTGCCCAGACGGCTGTGGGAGCGGCCGTACAGGAAGTACACGACGATGCCGATGACCATCCAGACCGCGAAGCGGAACCAGGTCTCGCCCGGCAGGTTGAGCATCAGCCAGACCGAGGCGGCGATCGAGAGGATGGGCAGGAACGGCACCCACGGCGTACGGAAGGCGCGGTGCAGGTCGGGGCGCGTGCGGCGGAGCACCATCACACCGATGGCGACGACGACGAAGGCGAAGAGCGTGCCGATGTTCACCAGGGTCGCGAGCTCGTTGATGCTGGTGAAGCCGGCCACGATCGCGATGACGACGCCGAGCAGGATGGTCGGGCGGTACGGGGTCCGGAACCGCGGGTGCGTGACGGAGAAGAAGCGCGGCAGCAGGCCGTCGCGGCTCATCGCGAAGAACACCCGGGTCTGGCCGAGCAGCAGGATCAGGCAGACGGTCGTGAGACCGACGGCGGCGCCGAAGCTGATCACACCTGCGTAGAACGGGTGCCCGACCGCCTTGAAGGCGTCCGCGAGCGGGGCGCTGACGGAGAGTTCCGTGTAGTTCTGCATGCCGGTCACGACCAGGGCCACGGCCACGTAGAGCACGGTGCAGATCAACAGCGAGCCCAGGATGCCGCGCGGCATGTCGCGCTGCGGAAGCTTGGTCTCCTCGGCGGCGGTGGCGACCACGTCGAAGCCGATGAAGGCGAAGAAGACGACGGACGCGGCGGTGAAGATGCCCATGACGCCGAAGTTGGTGGCGTCGTAGCCGAAGATCGTCTGGACCAGCGGGGCGTCCCAGGCGGAGCCGCCGCCCTCCGGGGTGACCGCGGGAGGGATGAACGGGTCGTAGTTGTCGCCCACGATGAAGAAGAGACCCGCGATGATCACGATCATGACGACCGTGACCTTGATGGCCACGACGAGCGCGGTGATGCGGGCGGAGAGCTTCATGCCGAGGACGAGGACCACGGTCAGCACCAGGACCAGCAGGAAGGCCAGGATGTCGAAGGTGCCGCCCGGCACGTCGGGCCCTTCCAGCGCGGCCGGTAGATGCCAGTCCACGTTGTCCATCAGGGACCGTACGTAGCCGGACCAGCCCACCGCGACGACGGCCGTGCCGAGCGCGAACTCCAGGACGAGGTCCCAGCCGATGATCCAGGCCGGCAGTTCGCCGATCGAGGCGTACGCGAAGGTGTACGCCGATCCGGCGACGGGCACCGTCGAGGCGAACTCGGCGTAGCACAGGGCCGCGAGCGCGCAGACGATGCCCGCGGCGACGAAGGCCAGGGCCGTGGCGGGGCCGGCGTTCTCCTTGGCCACCTTGCCGGTGAGCACGAAGATGCCGGTGCCGATGATGACGCCGACGCCGAAGACCATCAGGTCCCAGGCAGAGAGCGATTTCTTGAGCGCGTGCTCGGGCTCTTCGGTGTCCCGGATCGACTGCTCGACCGTCTTCGTCCGGAACATCCCGGAGCTCGCTCGTGGTTGTTGCTGGTCCGTACTCACCGTCGTACCTCCGTACCGTCGGTCCCGACACCCATGATCGAGACCCCGAAGGGGTAGCGCCTGTCGAAGCAACAGGTTTCACACGAATGGGCCGGTCGGCAACCCCACGGGGTGGTCCGACCGGCCCAATGTCGACGGTGCGACGGCGTCAGTCGCGGGCGGGCTCCACGGCTCGGCCGCTCTCCTCGTACCTGCCGTCCAGACGTGAGACGAGGCCGGTGACCTGACGGGCGATGTCCGGGGCCGTCAGACCGATCTCGGCCATCACCTCGGCGCGGGAGGCGTGGTCGAGGAAGCGCGGCGGGATGCCGAAGTCGCGCAGCGGTACGTCCACGCCGGCGTCGCGCAGGGCCTGCGAGACGGCCGAGCCGACACCGCCCACCCGGCTGTTGTCCTCGACGGTGACGACGACCCGGTGCCGCTCGGCGAGCGGGGCGAGCGCCTCGTCGACCGGCTTGACCCATCGGGGGTCGACGACGGTCGTGGAGATGCCCTGCTTGTCCAGCAGGCCGGCGATCTCCAGGCACATCGGCGCGAGCGCCCCCACGGAGACCAGGAGGACGTCGGGCGTGTCGGTGCCCGGCTCGCGGAGCACGTCCATGCCGCCGACGCGGCGCAGAGCCGGTACGGCGGGGCCGACGGCGCCCTTGGAGAAGCGGACGACGGTCGGCGCGTCGGTGACGGCGACGGCCTCGCGCAGCTGGGCGCGGACCTGGTCGGCGTCGCGCGGCGCGGCGAGCCGCAGACCGGGGACGACCTGGAGGATCGACATGTCCCACATGCCGTTGTGGGAGGCGCCGTCGGTGCCGGTGATGCCGGCCCGGTCCAGGACGAACGTGACACCGCACTTGTGCAGGGCCACATCCATGAGCACCTGGTCGAAGGCGCGGTTGAGGAAGGTCGCGTAGACCGCGAAGACGGGGTGGAGGCCGCCGGTGGCGAGGCCGGCCGCGGAGACCGCGCCGTGCTGCTCGGCGATGCCGACGTCGTACACCCGCTCGGGGAAGGCCTTGGCGAACTTGTCGAGGCCGACGGGCTGGAGCATGGCCGCGGTGATCGCGACGATGTCCTCGCGCTCCTTGCCGAGCTCGACCATCTCCTGGGCGAAGACGCCGGTCCAGTCGGCGCCGGAGGAGGCGATCGGCAGACCGGTGTCGGGGTGGATCTTGCCGACGGCGTGGAAGCGGTCGGCCTCGTCCTGGAGCGCGGGCTGGTAGCCGCGGCCCTTCTCGGTGAGGCAGTGGACGATGACCGGGCCGCCGAAGCGCTTGGCGCGCGTCAGCGCGGACTCCAGCGCCTCGATGTCGTGGCCGTCGATGGGGCCGACGTACTTCAGGCCGAGGTCCTCGAACATGCCCTGCGGGGCGATGAAGTCCTTCAGGCCCTTCTTGGCACCGTGCAGCGTCTCGTAGAGCGGCTTCCCGACCACGGGGGTGCGCTCCAGGATGTCCTTGCCGCGGGCGAGGAATCGCTCGTAGCCGTCGGTCGTACGGAGCGTGGCCAGGTGGTTGGCGAGTCCGCCGATCGTGGGCGCGTACGAGCGCTCGTTGTCGTTGACGACGATGACGAGCGGGCGGTCCTTGGCGGCGGCGATGTTGTTCAGCGCCTCCCAGGCCATGCCGCCGGTGAGGGCTCCGTCACCGATGACGGCGACGACGTGGTCGTCCTTCTTCAGGACCTCGTTCGCCTTGGCCAGGCCGTCGGCCCAGCCGAGGACCGTGGAGGCGTGCGAGTTCTCGATCACGTCGTGCTCGGACTCGGCCTGCGAGGGGTAGCCGGAAAGGCCGCCCTTCATCTTCAGCTTCGAGAAGTCCTGACGGCCGGTGAGCAGCTTGTGGACGTAGCTCTGGTGGCCGGTGTCGAAGAGGACCTTGTCCTTCGGGGAGTCGAAGACTCGGTGCAGGGCGATGGTCAGCTCGACCACGCCGAGGTTCGGGCCGAGGTGGCCGCCGGTCTTGGAGACGGCGTCCACGAGAAACGTCCGGATCTCCTCGGCCAGCTGGTCCAGCTGTTCCGGGGAGAGCCGGTCCAGATCGCGCGGTCCCCTGATACGGGTCAGCAATGCCACCCGTGCCTCCTTGCCATTGAGCTGGTCGAGCTTGCCGATTTGTCGAGTCTAATGTTCCGCCCCCGGCCTTGGTCATCGGGCGGCGGGTTGTGCGTCACGCTGATGGCCGACACACCGCTGAGCCTACGGGCGGTGCACAGGGCCAGACGCAGCAGTGCCCGGCACCGGTTCTCCGGCGCCGGACACTGTGGGCTTGGTAACGCCGAAACGTTACGCGCGGCCTGCGGTCTTCTGCGTGCGACGCGAGACCGAGTCGATCACGACGGCGGCGAGGAGCACCGCACCGGTGATCATGTACTGGATCTCGTTGGCCATGCCGATCATGTTCAGGCCCTGCTGGATCGACTGGATCACGATCATTCCAAGGAGTGCCGACCAGACCTTGCCGCGGCCGCCGAAGAGGCTGGTGCCGCCGATCACGGCCGCCGCGATGACGAGCATCAGGGTGTTGCCGCTGCCGAGGCTCTTGGTGGCGCCGCCCGAGAGGCTGGCGACGAAGAGACCGCCGAAGGCGGCGAGCATGCCGGACACGCCGAAGACGACGATCCGGATCCGGTCGACGTTGATGCCGGCGCGGCGGGCGGCCTCGGCGTTGCCGCCGACCGCGAAGACCTTGCGGCCGAACCGCGTGCGGCGGGCGACGAAGTCGGCGGTCACGAGGACGGCCAGGAAGAGGACCAGGGCCAGCGGCAGGCCGCGGGCGCCCTCGGGCTCGTTCAGGACGTAGGCCACGACGAAGCACAGGACGGCGACGACGGCCGTACGCAGCACGATCTCGCTGACCGGGCGTGCGGGCAGGGCGGCGGCCTTGCGGCGCTTGCGGTCGAGCAGCAGGGAGACGGCGTAGGCGAGGACCGCGACGAGGGCCAGGCCGTACGCGGCGGCCTTGTCCTCGAAGTAGTACGCGGTGAGGTTCTCGACGAACGAGCCGGAGGGCGCGTTGATCGAGCCCTCCTTGCCCATCAGCCAGATCTGCAGGCCGCTCCAGCCGAGGAAGCCGGCGAGGGTGACCACGAAGGCCGGGACGCCGATCTTGGCGAAGAAGAAGCCGTGCAGCAGACCGATGCCGAGGCCGGAGAGGACGGCGATGCCGACGGCCAGCAGGTCGTTCATGCCGTTGCTGACGTTGAGCACCGCCCAGACGGCGGCGCCGACGCCCGCGACCGAGCCCATCGACAGGTCGATCTCGCCCAGGATGAGGACGAAGACGATGCCGACGGCCATGATGCCGAGGCCGGAGGAGTACACCGCGATGTTGGCGACCGAGCTCGCGGAGAGGAAGTTGCTGTTCTGGGCCTGGAAGACGATCGCGATGACGATCAGGCCGAGGACGACGGGCAGGGAGCCGAGCTCGCCGCCGCGGATCTTGCGGTTGAACTCGGTCCAGTAGCCCTTGAGGCCCTGCTCGCGGACCAGCAGGCGCGGGTCGACGGCGGGGATGGGGGCGGCGGTGGTCGCCGGGGCCTCGGGGGAACGGGGCTGGGGGGTCTTGGCGAGGTCGCTCACTTCGCGTCCTCCTTCGTGGCCTGGCGCGCCTGGCGACGGGTCACGGCGTTGTCCGTGGCGCCCGTGATGGCCGCGATGATCGTCTCGTGGCTGGTCTCGGCGACGGGGAAGTCACCGTTGTTGCGGCCCAGGCGCAGGACCGCGACGCGGTCCGCGACGGCGCGGACGTCGGCCATGTTGTGGCTGATGAGGATGACTCCGTGGCCGCGCTCGCGCAGCCGCTCCACGAGGTCGAGCACCTGTGCGGTCTGCTCGACGCCGAGGGCGGCGGTGGGCTCGTCCAGGATGACGATCTTCGGGTCGCCGATCAGGGCGCGGGCGATGGCCACCACCTGGCGCTGACCGCCGGAGAGCGCCGCGACCGGGATGCGTACGCTCGGGATCCGGATGGACAGCGTGTCCAGGAGCTCCTTGGCGCGCTTCTCCATGGCGATCTCGTCGAGGACGGAGCCGGAGCTCAGCTCGTTGCCGAGGAAGAGGTTGGCGACGACGTCGAGGTTGTCGCAGAGCGCCAGGTCCTGGTAGACGGTCGCGACCCCGAGGTTCTGGGCGTCCTGCGGCTTGGTGATCTGGACGGGGCGGCCGTCCCACTCGATGACGCCCTCGTCGATCGGGTGAACACCCGAGATCGTCTTGACGAGGGTCGACTTGCCGGCGCCGTTGTCGCCGACCAGGGCGACGACCTCACCGGCGTGGATCTCCAGTTCTACGTCGGTGAGCACCTGGACGGCGCCGAACCGCTTGGAGATTCCGCGCAACGCCAGCACGGGCGTAGCGGACACGTGAATCATCTCCTTCGCCGCCTGACCGGCGGGGATGGTGGGTGGTGCGAGAGAGCACAGAGGGGGGCTGTGAGGGGCTGTGAGAGAGTCCGGCGCCCCCCGCCCCCGCTTGCGGGGCGTTGAACGGGGCGGGGGGCGCCGGACCGGACCGGGGGCCGTTCGGAAGGGGTCAGCGGGTCCGAAGGGCGTTCCGGCAGCGGGTGTTACTTGATGCCCGCCGCGTCGCAGGCCGCCTTGTACTCGCCGGCGCAGATGGCCGCGGCCTCGTAGACGCCGTCGGCGACGATCGTGGAGCCGATGTTCTCCTTGGTCACGACCTGCGCGTCGTACAGCTTCGCCGGGATGTCCTTGAACTCACCGGTGAGGCTGGTGACCTTGGTGGGAACCAGGTCGTCGATCTTCTCGCCCTTGAGCAGACGGACGGCGATCTCGGCGGTGGTCTCGGCCTCGGGCTTGATCTGCTTGTAGATCGTGAAGGCCTGGTCGCCCTTCAGGATGCGCTGCAGACCGGCGAGTTCGGCGTCCTGACCGCCGACCGGGACCTTGATGCCCTGCTTGGAGAGGGCGGTGATGATGCCGCCGGCCATGCCGTCGTTGGCCGAGTAGACGCCCTGGAAGCCGTCCTTGCCCAGCGAGTCGATGGCGGCACCCATCTTCTTGTTGGCCTCGTCGGGGGACCAGTCCGGGATGTCCTGCTCGTAGACGACCTTCTTGACGGCCGAGTCGAGGACGCTGTGGGCGCCCTTCTTGAAGAGCGGGGCGTTCGGGTCGGTCGGCGAGCCGTTGATCATGACAACGTTGGCTTCCTTGGCCTTGTCGCCGAGCGCCTTGACCAGGCCCTCGCCCTGCAGACGGCCGATCTTCTCGTTGTCGTAGCTGACGTACGCGGAGATCGGGCCCTCGGCCAGACGGTCGTACGCGACGACCGCGACGCCCTGCTCCTTGGCCTGCTGGACCCAGGACTTGGTGGCCTTGTAGTCGACCGAGTCCAGGATGATGACCTTCACGCCCTGCGTGACCAGCGCGTCGAACTGCTTCTTCTGCGTCTCGGTGTCCTGCGCGGCGTTGTTGTACTTGACCTCGCAGTCCGAGCAGAGGGCCTTGATCTTCGCCTCGATGATCGGGCGGTCGAAGGTCTCGTAACGCGTGGTCTTGTTCTCCGGCAGCAGCAGACCGATGGTCTTGCCGTCGCCGCCCTTCCCACCGGTGCTGCCGTCCGAGCCGGAGCCGCTGTCGCCCGCCTTGCCACAGGCGGCGAGGGAGAGGGCCATGGAAACCGCGGCCGTGCCTATGACGACGCGTCGCGTCACTGCGTTCATGTGGGTGTGCCTCCCTGACGAGGCCGCGACGTTGCGGCCGAGGTGGCTGGAAGTCAACTCGGCCGCCGGGTCGCCGTCAAGGAGTAAATCCTTAACGAGATGACAACGGTGCCATCCGTTATCTAAGTGAAGGCAGGCGCGGAGACCTGCGCGGCACCCGGCAGGGCACTCTCAAGAAGGGTCGAATCGCCCATCTCGCTCAGGGCGAGAGCCAGCGCGCCGAGCACCTCGGCGCGCCCGCCGAGCGCCCCGGGGGCGAGCGAGAGCTGGCGGGCGGCGCTGGGGATGGCGTACCGCGAGACGGAGTCGCGGATGGGGGCGAGCACGAGCTCGCCCGCCTCGGCCAGGTCACCGCCGAGGACCACCCGGCTGGGGTTGAGCAGGTTGCAGAGGTTGGCGATACCGCTGCCGATGTGGCGGCCGACGTCGGCGATGACCCGCCGGCAGCCCGGGTCGCCCTCGCGGGCGAGCTGGACGACCCGTTCCATGGTCAGATCGGGGCCGTGGCCGGGCTGGAGCAGCGGCAGGACGTACCGGGCCGCCGTGAAGGTCTCCAGGCAGCCGCGGTTGCCGCAGCGGCAGACGGGGCCGGACTCGTCGAGCGTGATGTGGCCGATCTCGCCGGCGGTGCCGCCCGGCCCGCGGTAGACCCGTCCGTCGATGACCAGGCCCGCGCCGACGCCGCTGGCGACCTTGATGTAGGCGAGGTCCTTGACCCCGCGGCCGCTGCCCCAGACGAGTTCGCCGAGCGCGCCGAGGTTGGCGTCGTTGTCGACGTACACGGGGACGCCGAGACGGCCCGAGAGCTCCTCGGCCGGGTTGATGCCGCTCCAGCCCGGGAGGATCGAGGTGGAGCCGAGCGTGCCCGAGGAGACGTCGATCGGCCCCGGGACGCCGAGGCCGACGCCGACGACCTTGTCGCGGCTGATGCCGGTGGCCTCGATCAGCCGCATGACCAGGCGTTCCGCCCGGTCGAAGCCCTCGGCGGCGGAGGCGTCGACGTCCAGCGGCTCGGACTCCTCGGCGAGCACCTGATGGGCGAGGTTGCCCACGGCGACCCGGAGGTGGGTGTGGCCGAAGTCGACGCCGATGACGATGCCGGCGTCGCCGGAGAGCGAGACGCTGCGGGCCCTTCGGCCCCCCGCGGAGGTGGGCGTGACCTCGACGGTTCCGCCGTCCTTCAGCTCCCGCACGATGTTGGAGACCGTGGCGGCGGACAGCCCGGTGGACCGGGCGATCTCCGCCTGGGTGAGCGAGCCCGCCATGCGTACCGCACGGACGACCCGTTCGAGATTGGCCTTGTGCAGAGATGTCTGCGACCCCGGAGTCTCCATCGACTCATCCACTCCCGCCTGCGCCGGACGGTGCGATCACCGCCCCCGGGCCGGGGTCGCGGCTGTGAGACCCCGGCTTGTTCTCCAACTTGTGAACTCTAAGCTGAGCCTTTGGGGTTGTCCCCCGTCAAGACCTTGAGCCAGAGCAGGCTCAGATGAGCTCGACGGCGACAGGGGGCCCGGCCCGGCCGGAAACGGGCGGGAACAGGCGCTTCCGGTGACGCCTCGGGCCACCCGGCTTCGGGGTGAACATACAGGTCGGAGCGGGTACGGGCGGTGTCCGCGAGGGCTGTGTCCCGGCCCTCGGCGGGGTCTCGGGCCGGGGCGGGCCCGCGTCCGGTTCGTGCCGGGTTCGAGACGTCGCCGTGACACCGGCCGCCCGCCCTGCGTGTCGGAGCCCGGCGGAGGGCGACTCCAGGACCCGGACACGGCGGAGGGCGGCCCCCCGGCGGCAGGCACGGCGGATGGCGACCGACCCTGGCCAGGCACGGCGGAGGGCGGCCCCCCTGTGCGGGGGCCGCCCTCCGGAGGGTCCGGCGCCGCTACTTCACCGCGCCGGCCGTGAGGCCGGCCACCACCTGACGCTGGAAGATGATGTACGCGGCGAGGACGGGGAGCATCGCCATGACCAGACCGGCGAACAGGCCCGACCAGTCGCCCTTGTAACCCTGACTGACGGCGAGCTGGACCAGGCCCTGGGAGAGCACCTTCTGGTCCTGCTCGGTGTTGAGCACGGTGGGCAGCAGGTACTGGTTCCACTGGCCCAGGAAGTTGAAGATGCCCACGCTGATCAGGCCGGGCTTGGCCATCGGCAGCATCACCTGGAAGAAGGTCCGGGTGTGCGAGGCGCCGTCCATGAAGGCCGCTTCCGCCACCGAGGTCGGCAGCGTGCGGAAGAAGGCGGTGAGGAAGAAGACCGTGAACGGCAGCGAGTACGCGATGTAGACCAGGATCAGGCCGTGCAGCGTGTTGAGCAGGGCCATGTTCTGCAGCACGTAGAAGAGCGGTACGAGCGCCAGGATGATCGGGAAGCTCATTCCTCCGATGAAGAGGAAGTAGATGAAGCGGTTGCCCGGGAAGTCGAACCGGGCCAGCACGTAGGCCGCCATCGAACCGAAGAGCAGCGTGCCGATCAGCGAGCCGCCCACCACCAGAATGGTGTTCAGGAAGTAGTCGCTCATGTGCGCCTCGGTCCAGGCGCGCGACCAGTTCTCGAAGTGCAGCTTGTCGGGCAGCGACCAGGGCGAGGTGAAGATCGCCCGGTCGGTCTTGAACGAGGTCATGACCGCCCACAGCAGCGGCATGACCACCATGATCGCCCAGATGATCAGGATGCCGTGGGAGAAGACGTTGAGGGTCGCTCCCTCGGACTTGCTCTCCTTGCGGGTGACGGGAGGCGCGCTCTTCGTCACCTGGGCGGCGCCGGGCTCGGGCGGCTCGGGGAGCGCCGCGCCGGCGGGAGGGGTGTCGATGGCTTTCACCGGAGGTCACCTCGTGCTGTCGTGCCGGCCACCGCGACCGAGCTGGTTTCCTGCTGGGGGTCCGGGAGCTGTCCCCCGGGAAGACACAGCATCAGTACTCCAGCCGCTCGCGCCGTCCGAGCCGCATCACGACCGCCGCGAAGAGCAGCGTGACGACGAGCAGCGCGACACCGATCGTGGTCGCGTAGGCGGCCTGACCGTCGCGGAACGCCTTCTGGTACACGTACAGCGGCATCACGATGGTGGAGTAGTCCGGCCCGCCGCCGTTGGGGCCGACCGTCATGATCTGGACCACCGCGAAGGACTCGGCGCCGAGCGCCAGGATGCCCATATAGATCCAGCCGGACTGCACGGTGTCCCAGAGCAGCGGCAGGGTGATCTTGAAGAAGGTGGTGAACCGGTTGGCGCCGTCGAGCAGCGCCGCCTCGTAGAAGTCCTTCGGGATGGAGGCCATGCCCGCCGAGAAGAGGACGACGAAGAAGCCGACCGTGGACCAGACGAGGACGACCATCACACAGATGAGGGCCAGGTTCGGGTCGCCCAGCCAGTCGGGCTGGATGCTGCCGAGCCCCACCCCCTTGAGGACGGAGTTGATGGCTCCGCTGTTGGGGTTGTAGGCGAACTGGAAGAGCAGCGCCACGATCGCGATGGACAGCACCTGCGGGAAGAAGTACACGATCTTGTAGAAGGACGAACCGCGCACTCCGGCGACGGCCGCTCCCCGGCGGCGCCGACCGCCGACATTGAGCATGAACGCGAAGAACAGTGCCAGACCGACGGTGACCAGCGGCAGGACGACGGCGAAGGTCAGGCTGTGCTGGAGCGATTTCCAGAACACCTCGTCGTCGAGCATGCGGCTGTAGTTGTCGAATCCGACCATCCGGAACTCGGGGCTGAGACCGCTCCAGTCCGTGAACGAGTAGTAGATGGACTGGATGAAGGGCCAGATGACGAACAACGCGTACATGGCCAGGGGAACCGCCAGGAACCCCACGATGAAACGGTACTTGCCGTGCTGCATTCCTACCGACCCCGATCTTCCCGCGGAAGTGCCGCTGGTGCCGTGCGTGCGGTGAGTGCCGTACGCAAGGAGCCGGGGCCCGCTCCCGGTCGGCGGGAAGGGGCCCCGGCACAGCTCACTGGTGCTTGTAGTGCTTGATGGAGGAGTCCTTGGCCGCCTCGTCGGCGAACTTCTGGATCTTCTTGATCGTCTCGGCCGGGGTCGCCCGGCCTGCCATCATCTCGCCGATGCCGGCGACACCGATCTTCTCCTTCTGCAGCGCCACATACCAGTCCTGCAGGCGCGGGTTGACCACGTTCTGTCCGGCCTTGTCGAGCGCCGCGACACCGGACTTCAGACCGGGGGTCAGCTCGATCCCGTCGGTGCCGCCGTTGAACGCGGTCAGCGACTTGACGGACTTGGTGAAGTTCTTCGAGGAGGCCTCGCTGAGCATGATGCGCAGCTGCTCCATGCCGCCCTCGATGTTCTTCGCCTTGGCCGGGACGATGAAGGGCTCACCGCCGGAGGCCCAGATCGTGCCGAACGGCATCTTGTCGGAGGAGTCGATGCCGGTCGGGGCGGAGACGGCGAGGTTGAAGTCGGCCGGCATGGTCTTCGCCGCCTCGTTCTCCACCCACGAGCCGTTCGGGATGAAGAGGGCCTTGCCCTCGGTCCAGGCCGTCTGCGACTGGATGTGGTCGAGGCCCGGGGTGCCCTGGAGGATGTAGCCCTTCCGCTGGAGCTCGTAGTACGCCTCGAAACAGGCCTTGACCGCGGGGTGCTCCCAGGCCTTCGGCTCCAGGTTGTCGATCGCGTCGAGGACCTCGCGGCCGCCGACCTTGCCGATCATCGGGTAGAGCGAGAAGGGGACGTAGTACGGGTGCTTGCCGGCGTACGTCCAGCCCGCGATGCCCTTCTTCTTGGCCTTCTCGCAGACGGCCAGCATCTCGTCCCAGGTCTCGGGGTACTTCGCGTCGAGCGAGTCGAGCAGCTTCTGGGAGTACCAGACGCCGTAGACCGTGTAGGCGTAGTACAGGATCCAGACCGGGGCGCCGTCGAACTGGCCCATCTCCACGATGCCCGGGCGCAGGGTGTCGCGGACCTTCTTGCTCGGGTCGTCGACCGAGGCGGCGTCGAGCAGGGCGGTGAGGTCGGCCAGCTGCTTCTGGCCGACGAGGACGCCCATGTCCATCTGCTCGGCGCCGGAGTTGTCGATGAGGTCCGGCGGGTTGCCGCCGTTGAACCGCGGCTGCAGCTCGGTGGTGATCTTCTGGGTGGCGGTGAACTTGACCTTGGCCTGCGGATAGGTGGTCTCGTAGACCTTCACCGCGTCCTTGGCGTACTGCTGGCCGAAGCCTCCGTCGAAGAGGACGAAGTCGAGCGGAGCCGACCCGTTGACGCCGAGCGGGTTCTTCTCGGTCTTGGTGCCCTTCTCGACCTTGTCGCCGCCGTCGGTGGTGCCGCCGCTGGCGCAGGCGGAAAGGAAGCTCATCGTCGGCACCGAGATCAGACCGAGAGCGGCGGAGCGCTTGATCAGATCGCGGCGGCCGAGGCCCTCGTCGTTGTGCGCGGAGGTGGATCCCATGCTCAAGTCCTCGCCTTCATTCAGGACTCAGGCGGTGTACCGGTCGCCCGTTATCTGCTCGCCACAGGCGAAGGGCCCCGCCACCGCATTCGAATGCAGCTTGGGTCGTACACGTGCAGGCGTCGTGCCGTCGATCGCGTGGTACGACGGTCCGGACGCCGACAGGTATAGTCCACTTCCCTTCTCCTGAGCAAGATCGAAAGCAGGTTTGCGCGGCAGTCTTTCCCGAGTTGAGACCTCGCGGATTATGCAGGCGTATCTATGCCGTTTCATCCCCCGACTTGCCGTCAACACCCTTGACACCATCACACACTTGACCCCCTACTGGAGCCTGCGTCTTCGGTTTGACAACGTTGTCCAAATCCAGTGGCAGGAGCGGCGACACGGCATGGAGCCCAGAATTCGCACCCGATCACGGTCCCGGAACCCCCGCTTCAGAGCCGCCGCGCTGGTCGCGTCGACGGCATTGGTACTGAGCTCGGCCCCCTCGGTGGCACAGGCACTTCCCGGCCAAAAAGACATATCCTCCGGGGAGTTCACCACCTCCTTCGAATCGGACGAAACTCAGCCCACTTGGCGTAACACGGTGGACGTCGGATCGGACGGCGCCAAGCGTGCGTCGGGTGTCGACGGCGGCTTCGCCAGTGGAATACCGGGCAATGTCACCGACAAGGTGGTGACGCTGCGCGCCAGCGGCGAGAACGCCGGCTCGGGAGAGACCAAGGAGAACCTGGTCGATCTTCAGCCCTCCACGAAATGGCTGGTCTTCGAGCCCACCGCCTGGATCGAGTTCGACCTGGACGAGCCGGTCAAGGTGGTCACGTACGCGCTGACGTCGGCGAACGACGCGGCCGAGCGCGACCCGCGCGACTGGACGCTGAAGGGCTCGGCCGACGGCAAGGAGTGGAAGGTCCTCGACACCCGCGAGGGACAGGGCTTCACCAAGCGCTTCGAGACGAAGACGTACGACGCCGCCAACGACACGGCGTACGGCCACTACCGGCTCGAGTTCACGAAGAACGCCGGCGCGGGCCTCACCCAGCTGGCCGACGTCCAGTTCTCGAACGGGGACACCTCGACCCCCGTGCCCGAGGACATGCGCAGCCATGTCGACCGCGGCCCCGGCGGCTCGCCGACCGCCAAGGCGAACGCCGGCTTCACCGGCACGCGGGCCCTGCGCTATGCCGGCACGCACAAGCCGGACGGGCGGGCGTACTCGTACAACAAGATCTTCGACGTCGACACCCGGATAGCCCGGGACACCGAGCTGTCGTACCGGATCTTCCCGTCCCTCCCCGAGACGGACCTCAACTATCCCGCCACGAACGTGTCGGTGGACCTGGCCTTCACCGACGGCACCTATCTGAGCGACCTCGGGGCAACCGACTCCCACGGAGGCCTCCTCTCCCCCGGGGGCCAGGGCGCGGCCAAGCGGCTCTACGTCAACCAGTGGAACCAGGTGACCTCGCGGATCGGCACGGTCGCGGCCGGCCGGACCGTCGACCGGATCCTGGTGGCGTACGACTCCCCCAAGGGTCCGGCGAAGTTCCAGGGCTGGATCGACGACGTCGCGCTGAGGGCCAAGGCCCCGGAGAAGCGGCTCGACCGGCTCTCCGACTACGCCTCCACCACCCGGGGGACGAACTCCAGCGGTTCCTTCTCGCGCGGCAACACCTTCCCGGCGACCGCCGTCCCGCACGGCTTCAACTTCTGGACGCCGGTGACCAACGCGGCCTCCAAGAGCTGGCTGTACGAGTACGCGCGCGGCAACAACGCGGACAACCTGCCCACGGTGCAGGCGTTCGCCGCGAGCCATGAGCCGAGCCCCTGGATGGGAGACCGGCAGACCTTCCAGGTGATGCCGTCGGCCGCGGCGGGCACCCCGGCGACGGACCGGGTCGGACGGGCGCTGGCCTTCCGCCACGAGAAGGAGACGGCCCGGCCGCACTACTACGGCGTCACCTTCGAGAACGGCCTGAAGGCCGAGATCACCCCGACCGACCACGCGGCGCTGATGCGCTTCACCTATCCGGGCGACGACGCGAGCGTCGTCCTCGACAACGTCACGGCGGAGGGCGGTCTGACCCTCGACGCGGCGAGCAGCTCCTTCACCGGCTTCTCCGACGTGAAGAGCGGTCTGTCGACGGGCGCCACCAGGATGTTCGTGTACGGCGTCTTCGACGCGCCGGTCACCTCCTCCACGGCCGAGGGCGTCAGAGGTCTGCTCCGCTTCGACGCGGGTGGGGACCGCACGGTCGGCCTGCGCATCGCGACCTCGCTGATCTCCGTCGACCAGGCGAAGGCGAACCTCGCGGACGAGCTCCCGGCGGGCAGCCGCTTCGAGAGCGTGAAGGAGCGGGCTCAGGACGCCTGGGACGAGATCCTGGGCCGGGTCGAGGTCGAGGGTGCCACCCACGACCAGCTGGTGACCCTCTACTCCAGCCTCTACCGGCTCTACCTCTACCCGAACTCCGGATTCGAGAAGGTCGGTTCGAAGCACCGGTACGCCAGCCCGTTCTCCCCCATGACCGGTCCGGACACCCCCACCCATACCGGGGCGAAGGTCGTGGACGGCAAGGTGTACGTCAACAACGGCTTCTGGGACACCTACCGCACGACCTGGCCGGCGTACTCCCTCCTCACGCCGGACAAGGCGGGCGAGCTCGTCGACGGGTTCGTGCAGCAGTACAAGGACGGTGGCTGGATCTCCCGCTGGTCCTCCCCCGGCTACGCCGACCTGATGACCGGCACCTCCTCGGACGTGGCGTTCGCCGACGCCTTCGTCAAGGGCGTGGACTTCGACGCGGAGGCGGCGTACGAGGCGGCGCTGAAGAACGCCACGGTCGTGGCGCCGAGCCGGGGTGTGGGCCGCAAGGGGATGGAGACCTCCCCCTTCCTCGGCTACGCGTCGACCGAGACCCACGAGGGTCTCTCCTGGTCGCTGGAGGGCTACCTCAACGACTACGGCATCGCGAGGATGGCGCAGGCGCTGCACGAGAAGACCGGGAAGAAGCGGTACAAGGAGGAGGCGGCGTACTTCCTCTCCCGCGCGCAGAGCTACGTCTCCCTCTTCGACAAGAAGGCCGGCTTCTTCCAGGGCCGCGACCTGAAGGGCGAGTGGCGGGTTCCCTCGGAGAGTTTCGACCCGAGGATCTGGGGCCACGACTACACCGAGACCAACGGCTGGGGTTACGCCTTCACGGCCCCGCAGGACTCGCGGGGACTCGCCGCGCTGTACGGCGGCCGCAGCGGCCTGGGCAAGAAACTGGACACGTACTTCTCCACGCCGGAGACGGCGAGCCCGGAGTTCGTGGGCTCGTACGGCAGCGTCATCCACGAGATGACCGAGGCGCGTGACGTCCGGATGGGCATGTACGGCCACTCCAACCAGGTCGCCCACCACGTCCCGTACATGTACAACGCGGCCGGGCAGCCCTGGAAGACGCAGGAGAAGGTCCGCGAGGTGCTCTCCCGGCTCTACACGGGCAGCGAGATCGGGCAGGGATACCACGGCGACGAGGACAACGGCGAGCAGTCGGCCTGGTACCTCTTCTCGGCGCTGGGCTTCTACCCGCTCGTGATGGGCAGCGGGGAGTACGCGATCGGCTCGCCGCTCTTCACCAAGGCGACGGTCCGGACGGACGACGGCCGCAAGCTCGTCGTGGAGGCCCCGCGCAACAGCGCGAAGAACATCTACGTCCAGGGCGTGAAGCTGAACGGCAAGCGCTGGAACTCCACCGCACTGCCGCACGACCTGCTGGCACGCGGCGGCACGCTGTCGTTCGAGATGGGCTCCGAGCCCTCGGCCTGGGGCACGGGCGCGCAGGCGGGCCCGGTCTCGATCACCCCGGCCGGCAAGACCCCGTCGCCCCGCACGGACGCCACCACCGGCACCGGCCCGCTCGTCGACGACACCTCGTCCACGTCTGCGGCCGTGACCTCGGTCGAGCTGCCGGTCGCGGAGAAGACGCGGGCGGTGCAGTACACGCTGACGTCGTCGGCGGCGGAATCGGCGCCGACGGGCTGGGTGTTGCAGGGCTCGAAGGACGGACAGAAGTGGACGGACCTGGACAAGAGGTCTGGAGAGACCTTCACTTGGGACCGCCAGACCCGCGCCTTCACGGTCCGGACGCCGGGCTCGTACACGACCTACCGCCTAGTGCTCGCCACGGAGGCACAGTTGGCGGAGGTGGAACTGCTCCACTGACACCCGGTAAACAGGAGCTCCTTACCGAAACAGTTCTGTCACAAACGAATTGACCCGTGAAGATCCTGTGCGAGGATTCCTGGAAGTGAGTGGCCCGCCGCGTCCCTCGGGGCGCGGCGGGCCCATTTCCACCAAAAACGGGAGTAAATACGTGGCCAAGACTTCTGGCCTGAACACCACGGGCATCGTGTCCCGTGTCACGGTCGCGGCGATAACCGCGGCTCTGGTCGCGACGACCACGTCGGCCTTCGCGGCCGACGCCCCGAAGGGCGCCGACCGCGCCCAGGCTGCGCCGTCCGCCTCCGCGTTCAACACGGAGGCCGCGGCCGACGCTCCGGTCAACGCGCTGTACGGCGTGACCAGCGGTGGCGACCTGTACGGCTACGTGCCCAACGGCTCGGGCGGCCTCGACAGCCGGCTGTACACCGGCTTCGGCTGGAACTACGCCAAGCACATGACGCAGGCCGACCACGACGGCGACGGCAGCTCCGACGCCGTCTGGGCCGTCACCAACGGCAACCTGGAGCACCTGCCGTGGGGTGGGGACCCGGTCAAGATCGGCAGCGGCTGGGGCATCTACAACAAGGTCACCTCCGCGGGCAACCTCGGTGGCGCGGCCGCCGACGACCTGCTCGCGCGGGACACCTCCGGCAAGCTGTACCTGTACCTGGGTTACGGCAACGGCAAGCTGACCGGCCGCAAGCTGGTCGGCAGCGGCTGGGGCCAGTACAACCAGATCACCGGCAAGGGCGACCTCACCGGTGACGGCAAGGCCGACATCGTCGCGCGCGACGGCTCGGGCAACCTGTACCTGTACAAGGGCACGGGCAGCTCCACGGCCCCCTTCTCCGGTCGCGTCAAGATCGGCAGCGGCTGGAACATGTTCAACTACCTCGTCTCGGTCGGCGACATCGACTTCGACGGCATCACGGACCTCATCGCCCGTGACAGCGCCGGCGCGCTGTACCTGTACAAGGGCACCGGCAACGCCGCGGGCGTGTTCAAGCCGCGCGTGAAGATCGGCACCAGCGGCTGGAACACCTACCGCCTGATGTTCTGATCGACGTCCTCGACGTCCGGCAGAACGGCGAACAGCCGAACGGGCCCCGCTCCTCTTCCGGGGAGCGGGGCCCTTCGCTTCTGACGACCCCTTTCACCACCGACACTGGAGACTGACGTGGCCAACTCTGGCCTGAACACCACGGGCATCCTGTCCCGTGTCACGGTCGCGGCGATCACCGCGGCCCTGGTGGCGACGACCACGTCGGCCGTCGCGGCCGACGCCCCGAAGGGTGCCGACAAGGCGGCCGCGGCGGCCACCAAGCCCGTGCAGGCGCCGAAGGCGGGTATCGCCTCCACGACCGCCGAGGCCGACTACCGCTGGCTGGGTGCCGTCACAGGCAACACCCTGTACTGGTACTCGCCGAACGGCACGGGCGGCTACGACGCCCGCTCGTGGCAGACCGACACGTGGGGCGACGTCAAGAACGCCCAGCAGGCCGACAACGACGGCGACGGCGTCGCCGACGACATCTGGGTGTGGACCACCGATGGCACCCTCGGCTACGCCGACGGCGACACGGCGGACGACGGCATCAACGTCGGCGGCGGCTGGAACATCTACAACAAGGTCCTCGTCCCGGGCAACCTCGGTGGCGCGGCCGCTCCTGACCTGCTGGCCCGTGACACGTCCGGCAAGCTGTACATCTACCTCGGCTACGGCAACGGCAAGCTGACCGGCCGTACCCTGGTCGGCTCCGGCTGGGGCCAGTACAACCAGATCACCGGCGTCGGCGACCTGAGCGGTGACGGCAAGGCCGACATCGTCGCGCGCGACGGCTCCGGCACGCTGTGGCTGTACAAGGGCACCGGCGACCAGAAGGCCCCGTTCTCGGCCCGTACCAAGGTCGGTACCGGCTGGAACATGTTCAACAACCTCACGGCCGTGAGCGACCTGGACTTCGACGGGATCGCCGACATGGTCGCCCGCGACACGACCGGCAAGCTGTACCGCTACTCGGGCACCGGCAACGCCGCCGCCCCGTTCAAGTCCCGCGTGCTGATCGGCAGCGCCGGCTGGAACACGTACCGCCTGATGTTCTGACCGACGCCCTCGGCGTCCGACGGACACCAGACGAACGGGCCCCGCTCCTCTTCCGAGGAGCGGGGCCCGCTTCGTTCTGTCACCCGATGCGTCAGCCGCGGATCAGGTTGCGCAGCACGTACTGCATGATGCCGCCGTTGCGGTAGTAGTCGGCCTCGCCGGGGGTGTCGATGCGGACGACCGCGTCGAACTCGACACCCGTGTCGGTGGTGACCTTGACCGTGCGCGGCGTGACGCCGTTGTTGAGCTCCTCGACGCCGGTGAAGGAGAAGGTCTCCTCGCCGGTCAGGCCGAGGGTCTCGGCCGACTGGCCCTCCGGGAACTGGAGCGGCAGGACGCCCATGCCGATGAGGTTCGAGCGGTGGATGCGCTCGTACGACTCGGCGATGACGGCCTTGACGCCGAGCAGCGCGGTGCCCTTGGCGGCCCAGTCGCGGGACGAGCCGGAGCCGTACTCCTTGCCCGCCAGGATCGCGAGCGGGGTGCCCTGCTCGATGTAGTTGCGGGAGGCGTCGTAGATGAAGGAGACGGGGGCGCCGTCCTTCGTGAAGTCGCGGGTGTAGCCGCCCTCGGTGCCCGGCGCGATCTGGTTGCGCAGGCGGATGTTGGCGAACGTGCCGCGGATCATGACCTCGTGGTTGCCACGACGCGAGCCGTAGGAGTTGAAGTCACGACGCTCCACACCGTGCTCGGTGAGGTACTTGCCGGCCGGGGTGTCGGCCTTGATGGCGCCGGCCGGGGAGATGTGGTCGGTGGTGACCGAGTCGCCCAGCTTGGCCAGGACGCGCGCGCCGACGATGTCGGTGACCGGGGTGGTCTCCATCGTCATGCCCTCGAAGTACGGGGGCTTGCGGACGTAGGTGGACTCGGTGTCCCACTCGAAGGTGTTGCCGGTCGGGATCGGCAGCGCCTGCCACTGGGCGTCGCCCGCGAAGACGTCCTGGTAGGACTTGTTGAACATGTCCTCGCCGATCGCGTTGGCGACGACGTCGTTGACCTCGGCCTCCGACGGCCAGATGTCCGCGAGGTAGACCGGCTTGCCCTCGGTGTCGGTGCCGAGCGCGTCCTTGGTGATGTCCACCTTCATGGAACCCGCGAGGGCGTACGCGACGACCAGCGGCGGGGAGGCCAGGTAGTTCATCTTGACGTCGGGGTTGATACGGCCCTCGAAGTTCCGGTTGCCGGAGAGGACCGAGGTGACCGCGAGGTCGTGCTCGTTGACGGCCTTGGAGACCTCCTCCGGCAGCGGGCCGGAGTTGCCGATGCAGGTGGTGCAGCCGTAGCCGACGAGGTTGAAGCCGACCTTGTCGAGGTACGGGGTGAGGCCCGCCTTGTCGAAGTAGTCGGTGACGACCTTCGAGCCCGGGGCGAGGGTGGTCTTGACCCACGGCTTGCGGGTCAGGCCCTTCTCCACGGCCTTCTTCGCGACGAGCGCGGCGGCGACCATGACGTACGGGTTCGAGGTGTTGGTGCAGGAGGTGATCGCGGCGACGGTGACGGCGCCGTGGTCCAGCTCGTAGGTGGTGCCGTCGGGAGCGGTCACCTGGACCGGGTTCGACGGGACGCCGTTGCTGACGGCCGGGGCGTCGGAGGCCGGGAAGGACTCCTGGCCCGCCTCGTCGACCATGTCGACGTAGTTGCGGACGTCCTGCTTGAACTGCTCCGCCGCGTTGGCGAGGATGATGCGGTCCTGCGGGCGCTTCGGGCCGGCGATGGAGGGGACGACCGTGGAGAGGTCGAGCTCCAGCTTCTCGGAGAAGTCGGGCTCGGCGGACGGGTCCAGCCAGAGGCCCTGCTCCTTGGCGTACGCCTCGACGAGCGCGACCTGCTGCTCGGAGCGGCCGGTGAGCTTGAGGTAGTTCAGGGTCTCGCCGTCGATCGGGAAGATCGCGGCGGTGGAGCCGAACTCGGGCGACATGTTGCCGATGGTGGCGCGGTTGGCGAGGGAGGTGGCGGCCACGCCCTCACCGTAGAACTCGACGAACTTGCCGACGACGCCGTGCTTGCGCAGCATCTCGGTGATCGTGAGGACGAGGTCGGTGGCGGTGGTGCCGGCCGGGAGCTCGCCGGTCAGCTTGAAGCCGACGACGCGCGGGATCAGCATGGAGACCGGCTGGCCGAGCATGGCGGCCTCGGCCTCGATGCCGCCGACGCCCCAGCCCAGCACACCGAGGCCGTTGACCATGGTGGTGTGCGAGTCGGTGCCGACGAGGGTGTCGGGGTACGCCTGGCCGTTACGGACCATGACCGTACGGGCCAGGTGCTCGATGTTCACCTGGTGGACGATGCCGGTGCCCGGGGGGACGACCTTGAAGTCGTCGAAGGCGGTCTGGCCCCAGCGCAGGAACTGGTAGCGCTCCTTGTTGCGGCCGTACTCCAGCTCGACGTTCTGGCCGAAGGCGTCCTTCGTGCCGAACTTGTCGGCGATGACCGAGTGGTCGATGACCAGCTCGGCCGGGGAGAGCGGGTTGACCTTCGCCGGGTCGCCGCCGAGCTCCTTGACGGCCTCGCGCATGGTGGCGAGGTCGACGACACAGGGAACGCCGGTGAAGTCCTGCATGATCACGCGGGCCGGCGTGAACTGGATCTCCTGGCTCGGCTGGGCCTGCGAGTCCCAGCCTCCGAGGGCCCGAATGTGGTCGGCGGTGATGTTCGCGCCGTCCTCGGTGCGGAGGAGGTTCTCCAGAAGGACCTTCAGGCTGTAGGGAAGGCGCGCGGAGCCCTCGACCTTGTCCAGCTTGAAGATCTCGTACGACTCGTCGCCCACGCGCAGCGTGCTGCGGGCGTCGAAGCTGTTCGCCGACACGACAGTCTCCTTCATCAATGTGCGCGTATTACCGCCATGCTGCCGCCACGACTCCTCGCCGATCCGCTAAGGTAAGACTTAGTTAGGTAACCCTTACCGGGCGGGCGGCCGCGGTGCGCCGTAAGCAGTTATCTCGATGTCGAGATAACTCTAGTGCATCCCCGCCGCCCGGTCATGCCCGGCATGCCTGACCGCCCTCATCCAATCGAGGCGTGTACTCACCGAACCCGGTCGTTCGGCCTTCCGTCTCAGTGAACCCAGTCGTGCGGGTGATCGCACTGGGGGTGCTGGGTGGCCGTACCGGCCGGGGTGGATCTTGCAGGGCCGTACGTCGAGCTGTCGTACGTGGACGCCGTACGTCAGCGGCAGCGGCGTCCACTGATGGTCGAGCGGGTCGGGGTGTCGGAGCCGGTGCTGCCGGCGAATGTCCGGTGGCTGAAAGGCGGAAGTCCCCGATCCGTGCGATCGGGGACTTCGCCAAGGGCAGCCGGAGGATCCTCTTGCGGCCCCGGGGTGCCGGTGCCGGTTACGCGGCGGAGGTGAGTTCGGCGCGGCCGAACAACAGCGCGTGGCCGGTGGGGAGCTGGTGGAGGATGCGGGTGATGAGGTCAGGGCCGGCGTGGGCGGCGACGGCCGCGAAGACGGATCCGGTGTCCCAGCGGGTGGTGGCCAGGGATGCGCCGGAGCGCGCGGCGAGGTCCTTGACGAAGGCCCAGCCGGTCAGCGGCTGGGTGTCGGGGATCTGTGCGGTCAGGACACGTGCGGCTTCCAGGGGCAGGCAGGCGGCAAGGTCGACGCGTTCGTCGCCGGTCAGCTGGCGTCCCAGCCCCGCGAGAACCAGGCGTACGGCTTCCTCGGCTCTCTCGCGGGTGGGGTAGGCGCCTTCGTAGCGGACCTTCTCCAGCATCTGCTCGTACGCCGTCGAGTACGGCTGCTGGTGCTCAGCCGGTACGCGCACGTCGGTGATCACTGCAGTGCATGCCTTTCGTAGAACGGTGCGGGTGTGTGGCACCGAGGTAGGGGTCAGGTGGGCTGGGGGCGGCCGAAGAGGAGGTCGTAGCCTGCGGGGAGCTGGAGCAGGATCTGCCCCAGCAGGTCCTCGCCGGCCGTGTCGGCGACCGTGGACAGCACGGCGCTGACGTCCCAGGTCGCGGTCTGCTCGGTGGCGCCGTCGATCCAGGCCGCGGCTGCCCGCACGAACCGCTCCGGGGGCAGCGGTTCGGCGCTCTGCAGCGGGTTGAGCAGGATCAGGGCGAATTCCTCCGGGAGACGTGCCGCGAGCTGGGCGCGAACCACGCCGACCAGATGCGCGCCGAGCAGGGCCAGCACCACACGGGCCGCGCGCTCGGCTTCCTCCACAGTGCCGTACTCGCCGCGCTCCCTCACGTGGTCGAGGAAGGCTTCGCGTCGCAGGGTCATCTCGCCGCCACCCCTTCTTGTTCTTCGGCCTGCCCATGGGGTGCGGAGGACGGGGTGAGGGGGAGATCAGGTGCCCGTCCTCCGCACCTGTCCGGCGTCAGCCGGAGATCTCCTTGTGGCCGGTCCCGACGCCGATGGAGATCTTGCGGGGCTTGGCACGCTCGGCGATCGGGATGCGCAGGGTCAGCACGCCCGCTTCGTAGTCGGCCTTGATGTGCTCGGTGTCGAGGGTGTCGGCGAGCACGATCTGGCGGGAGAAGACGCCCAGCGGCCGCTCGGACAGCTCCATCTGCACGTCGTCGACCCTCGCCACCGGCCGGCGCTCCGCCTTGACCGTCAGCATGTTCCGCTCGACGTCGATGTCGATCGCGTCCGCGCTGACACCGGGAAGGTCGAAGGCCACCACGTACTCGTCACCCTCACGGTAGGCGTCCATCGGCATCGCCGACGGCTTCGACCAGGTGCCCGGGCCCATCAGCTGCTGCGCCAGCCGGTCCAGCTCACGGAAGGGGTCAGTGCGCATCAACATCGTGAAAACACCTCCAGCAGGTTCAGGCAGATACTGCCAATGCGCCTCACTGACACCGTTGTAACATGTCATCCAATGGATGACAAACACGATGTCGTCTACATGATGACAACCCGAGGGAGGTGCCCGTGACCGCACCCGACCAGCCGGTCTCCACCGACGCCGACGCCCACAGCCCGGCGTCGTTCATCGCCGCCGCGGCGGCCCTGAAAGCCATAGACGACGCCCTGCGCGACGCCCAGCACGAGACCCCCGACACCCTCGGCGCCGGGCCGGCCCCGGAGCAGGCCCTCGCCTCGCTGATGCTGCTGCGGCAGGTACGTGAGCGGCTCGCCGGATGGGAGACCGGCCTGATCGAAACGGCCCGGGACGCAGGCGCCAGCTGGGCCGACCTCGCCTCTCCCCTGGGTGTCGCCAGCCGCCAGGCCGCCGAGCGCCGCTACCTGCGCGGCCGCCCCGGCCCGGCCGGGACCACCGGCGAACAGCGCGTGACGGCCACCCGTCAGGCCCGGGCCGCCGACCGCAACACCGCCACCTGGGCCCGCAACAATGCGGCCGACCTGCGCCGCCTCGCCGGCCAGATCACCGCCCTGACCGACCTTCCCCACGCCGCCCGCCGCCCGCTCGATGAGCTCCACGCGGCCCTCGCCCACGACGACCCCGCCGACCTCATCGTCCCCCTGACCGCGACCCGCCCCCACCTGGCCGCCGCCCACCCCGACCTCGCCGCCCGGCTCGACACCCTCACTCCCCCCTGACCCCGGGGAGGCCCGGGCGCCAAGGAACGAGCGGCGGGCGTCACCCGGGATCCCGCGCGGCGCACGGCCGGATGCACCCGGGATCCCGCGCCACGCGCGCGGTCAGACGTGCCAGACGCCCGTCACCGCTGCCGTACGGACGTAGTCGGCGAAGTCGCGCGGCTCGCGGCCGAGGGCGCGCTGGACACCGTCCGCGAGCCTGGCGAAGCGCTCCTCCCTGATCCAGCCGTAGAGCATGTTCAGCAGGGCGATGTGCTCCTGCGACACGCCACGGCCCGCGGCGTGGGCCGCGAACTCCTCCGGCGAGACAGCGCGGTGGGTGATGTCCCGGCCGGTGGCGCGGGCGATCTCGTCGGCCACGGCGTCCATCGTGAGCAGGCGCGGCCCCGACAGGGAGTACGTCTGCCCGGCGTGACCGGCCTCGGTGAGGGCGGCCACGGCGACGTCGGCGATGTCCTCGGCGTCGACCCACGGCTCGGCGCCCGCCCCCGTCGACGTGACCACCTCGCCGTCGAGAATCTGCCCACGGAAGAGCGGGTCCTCGCTGAAGTTCTGTGCGAACCAGGCCGGCTTCAGGATCGTCCACGCCGTGCCGGACTCCCGTACCGCGCCCTCGCAGGGCAGCTTCTCCTCGCCTTCCGGGGCGACCCAGTCGCTGTGGGAGAGCAGGACGAGGCGCTCGGCCCCGGCGTCGGCGGCGAGCTTGGCGAAGGCGCGCATCGAGATCGCGGCATCCTCGCGCTGCGAGTCGACCAGATAGACCGCGCCGACGCCCGCGAGGGCGGGCGCCCAGGTGTTCTCGTCGGTCCAGTCGAAGCGGGTAGGCCCCTTCCGGGAGGCCGCGCGGACGTCCAGGCCGCGCCGGCGGAGACGGGAGAGGACACGGCGCCCGGTCTTGCCGGTACCGCCGAGAACGAGGATCGGCTCGGTGGTCATGTGAGAAGTCGTCATGAGAGACATCGAACGCGGAGCGCGTGAGGCAGGGAATGGCATGAGCGCTCAGGTCGATGTCTCAGCGTCTCAGAAGGTCGGTGCGCCACGGCGGGCCGGCGTCTAGCCTTGCGCCATGGACGCGTTGGGAAGCCTGCTGTACGAGGTGAGATCCGACGGCGCGCTGTTCAGCCGGAACATCCTGGCGCCGCCGTGGTCGATCCGCTTCGCCGACCGCACACAGCTCACCCTTGTCACGATGGTGCGTGGCGAGGGCTGGCTGCTCCCGGGCGGCGGCGAGCCGGCCGTGCCGCTCGGCCGGGGTGACGTGGCGGTCGTGGTCGGCCCGGAGCCGTTCTCCGTCACCGACGATCCCGGCGCCGGGACGCCGCCGCTGTACGTGCTGGAAGGCCCCGACCGGTGCACGGCGGCCGACGGCCGGGAGGTCTGCGAGGACGTCGTGCTGGGGCTGCGCACCTGCGGAAACGCGCTGGACGGCCCGACGGTGCTGCTCACCGGCAGCTACCACGTGGGCGGGCGGGTCTCCGAGCGGCTGCTGAGCGCGCTCCCCCGGGTGGTCACGGTCCGCCCCGAGGGAGGGCCGGGCCCGATCCTGGACCTCACCGTGGCGGAGATCGGCCGGGACGACCCGGGGCAGCAGGCGGTGCTGGACAGACTCCTGGACCTGTTGCTGCTGTCCACGCTGCGCGAATGGTTCGCCCGCCCGGAGGCCGATCCGCCCGGCTGGTACCGCGCGCTCGGCGACCCGGTCGCGGGCCGGGCGCTGCGGTCGATGCACGACCGTCCGGCGCGGGCGTGGACCGTGGCGGCGCTCGCCGAGGAGGCGGGAGTGTCGCGGGCGACGCTCGCGCGCCGCTTCACCGAGCTGGTAGGCGAGCCGCCCATGGCGTATCTGACCGGCTGGCGGCTCGCGCTGGCAGCCGACCTGCTGGCGCGGACCGACGCCACCGTGGAGTCGATCGCCCGACAGGTCGGCTACCGCAGCGCCTTCGGGCTGAGCGTCGCCTTCCACCGCGTGTACGGGACCCGCCCAAGCCACCACCGCGCGGTGGCCGCGGCCACCGCCGCCTGAGCCCGCCTCTCCCCCCGTACGGGCGCGGAGCGGTTGCCGCGGCCGTACGGCGGATCGAGGATCGGACCATGTTCAGCGGCGCGCATGTGATTCTCTACAGCACCGACGCGGACGCCGACCGGGCGTTCCTGAAGGACGTGCTGGGCTTTGAACACGTGGACGCGGGTCGTGGCTGGCTCATCTTCAAGCTGCCGCCGGCGGAGGTCGCCGTCCACCCCACGCAGGGCGCGCCGAAGCACGAGTTCTATCTGATGTGCGACGACATCGCCCGGACGCTCGCCACGCTGCGGGACCGCGGGGTCGAGACGTCGGAGCCCAGCGACCAGGGGTGGGGGCTGCTGGCCACCGCGCGCATGCCGAGCGGGTCCGAACTGTCCCTGTATGAACCACGACACCCGACCGCTCACGGTTCGTCACCCTGACGGCCCACCCCGGCGCAAGCCCCATCTCATATCTGAGATAGCGTGACGCGCATGGCAGACGACTACCTCGTACGCATCGGCAAGCTCATCCGTGACGCCCGTCAGCACCGGGGCTGGACACAGACGCAGCTCGCCGAAGCCCTGGCCACCAGCCAGAGCGCCGTGAACCGGATCGAACGTGGCAACCAGAACATCAGCCTTGAGATGATCGCACGCATCGGCGAAGCACTCGACAGCGAGATCGTGTCCCTGGGTTACGCCGGCCCCATGCATCTGCGGGTCGTCGGCCGCCGTCGGCTGTCCGGGTCCATCGACGTCAAGACGAGCAAGAACGCGTGTGTCGCGCTGCTCTGCGCCTCGCTCCTCAACAAGGGCCGCACGGTCCTGCGCCGCGTCGCGCGCATCGAGGAGGTCTTCCGGCTCCTGGAGGTCCTCAACTCCATCGGGGTGCGCACCCGTTGGATCAACGACGGGGTCGACCTGGAGATCGTGCCGCCGGCCGAGCTGGACATGGACTCGATCGACGCCGAGGCGGCGATCCGCACGCGCTCGATCATCATGTTCCTCGGCCCGCTCCTGCACCGCCTCGACCGCTTCAAGCTGCCGTACGCGGGCGGCTGCGACCTCGGTACGCGGACGATCGAGCCGCACATGATCGCGCTGCGCCGCTTCGGCCTGGACATCACGGCCACCGAGGGCCTCTACCACGCGCAGGTCGAGTCGTCCGTCGTCCCGGACCGCCCGATCGTCCTGACCGAGCGCGGCGACACCGTGACGGAGAACGCGCTGCTCGCCGCGGCCCGCCACCACGGCGTGACCGTCATCCGCAACGCCTCGTCCAACTACATGGTCCAGGACCTCTGCTTCTTCCTGGAGGCTCTGGGCGTACGGGTGGAGGGCATCGGCACGACGACGCTGACCGTCCACGGCGTCCCGCAGATCGACGTGGACGTGGACTACTCCCCCTCGGAGGACCCGGTCGAGGCGATGAGCCTGCTGGCCGCGGCCGTCGTCACCGAGTCGGAGCTGACGATCCGCCGGGTCCCGATCGAGTTCATGGAGATCGAGCTCGCGGTCCTGGAGGAGATGGGCCTCGACCACGACCGCTCGCCGGAGTACGCGGCGGACAACGGCCGCACGCGCCTGGTCGACCTGACGGTCCGCCCCTCCAAGCTGGAGGCGCCGATCGACAAGATCCACCCGATGCCGTTCCCGGGCCTGAACATCGACAACGTCCCGTTCTTCGCGGCGATCGCGGCGACGGCACAGGGCAAGACGCTGATCCACGACTGGGTCTACGACAACAGGGCGATCTACCTCACGGACCTCAACCGCCTGGGCGGCCGCCTCCAACTCCTGGACCCCCACCGCGTCCTGGTCGAGGGCCCGACCCGCTGGCGCGCGGCCGAGATGATGTGCCCCCCGGCCCTGCGCCCGGCGGTCGTGGTCCTCCTGGCGATGATGGCCGCCGAGGGGACGTCGGTCCTCCGGAACGTCTACGTCATCAACCGAGGCTACGAGGAACTGGCGGAACGCCTGAACTCGGTGGGCGCGCAGATCGAGATCTTCCGGGATATCTGAGCGTCAACGGAAACGGCCCACCACACCCCCGCCGGCCTCTTTCACGCGCGCCGGGAGGGTGTGGGGGCCGCCAGGACTACCGCGGTCGCCGAACCGGAGGGGCCGGACAGCTACGGCCCGGAACCGTCGGCGGGGAACAGCGTCTCTGCGGTACATCTGGGGTTCGGCGATCGCGGATCGCTCCAGTGGCCCGCTGGACACTCGTCAGGGTGGAACTCGGCGTAGAAGATCCGATGCGACCAGCGCCATCGGTCCCCGATGCGCTCCATGTAGCCGTAGGTCGGCTCCGTGTCGCCCGGCCGTACCTCGACGACCTCGGCCGAGCCGTCGAGCACGGTCACCTTCTCCAGGCGGCCGGATGCCGCTTCGTCGAGCGTCGAGGACTCCGAGCCGGCGAAGAACTCCGCCGCAGTCTCGACACACGTGTCAGGCACCGTGTCTTCCAGCTTCCTGCGGTACTCCATCGTCATGAGGCCGCAGAGGGTCTCCCCGTCTCCCTTCCGTACCGCCTCGGACGTTGCGGCCCACGTGTCGCGCACACCGGCCTCGCCCGGCCGGGCCCCGACACCGAGGACGGAGTCTCCGTCTCCCTGCGCGGCCCAGTAGACACCGCCGCCCGTTCCGACCAGGAGCAGGGCCGCGAGTGCGATCCACCAGCGCCCGCCCTTCTTCGTCGTGTTGTTGATGTCCCGGCCTACGACGGTGCCCGAGTTGTCGCGACCGATCGACGGGCCGGTCACCAGGTCCGTGATGTCCCGGCCGGCCAGCAGCGCGCCGTCGCCCGCGGTGAACATGGTGGAGGGAGGATGCGGCGGAGGGGGCGGCACCGGCGGCTTCCGTTCTACGCCGCGATTGAATTCCGTTTCTCCTGTCATGAGTTGATGGCGTCCTCTCCTGCTGTCACATCTCGAAGGTCACCACCGGAGAGAACGGATCCGTCTCCTCCCGCCATGTGCACGTCCTCACCGGCGTCGATCCGCGACGAGCCTCCACGAGGCACACGCGCGTGTGAACGCTCGATACTTCCCTGTGCGAGGAGTGAGCCGTTCCCGGAGCGCATGGTGATCACCGGGGCCGGACTGCTCGGAGTCCTCAGGACGATCACCAGCGGCACCACAGCTGCGACGATGCCCGCAATCGCTCCGCAGACACTCGCGACCTGATCGACTCGGTCCAGTTCTCCGAGGAACGCCCAGGAGGCGAGCCCCACTGCGACCACTGTTCCCAGACATACCAGGACCCAACAAAGAACGCGTCTCCACATCTCTTCTCCCCGCGCACGCGACCAACCGTTCACGATTCGAGTCCCTGCCCTACCGGCAGGGCGCGCTGGCGGACCCCTCGAGTGGGCCCGACCGGTCAACCTTGAGCTTTGACGGCGGTCGGGATGTTCGCCATGTGTCACAGGCAGCCATAATCAACGAATCATCGAATGGAACGTCCTGAAAGGTGACGCGAGTTGGCAGCCAAGACGGGACGTCCGGAGCGGCCGCTCGACCCGCAGGCCGGCCCGCTCGAACGCTTCGCGCTGGGTTTGCGTGAACTACGAGAATCGGCCGGCCTGACCTACATGGAGATGGCCGACGTGGCGCATTTCGCGGCCAGCACCCTTTCGCAGGCCGCTGCCGGGCATCGGCTCCCGACCCGTCCGGTCCTCCTGGCCTACGTCCGTGCCTGTGGCGCAGACCCGGCCCCCTGGGTGGAGCGCTGGGAGCATGTGCGGCATGACGTGTTCGGTCCGGAGCAGGATGAGCGGGGAGCCGCCACCATCACCCCACATGGCTCGGGCCCGCAGGACGTCACCAGTTTCGTGGGGCGAGAGGCCGAACTTGCCGCAGGCAGCAGACTGATCGAGCACGGTCGTCTGGTCACGCTGGCCGGAATCGGCGGTGTGGGGAAGACACGGCTGGCCAAGCGTCTCGTCCGCCAGGTGGCCGGTCGCTTCAAGGACGGTCACTACTGCGTGGAGCTGGCCGACGTCAACGGCGACGATGCCGTCGCGGCAGAAGTCGCCGCAGCGGTCGGCGTGCTGACCGCTACCGAGCAGGACCCTCTGGACGAACTCGCCACAGCTTTGCAGGGCCGGAGCGTGCTCCTCCTGCTCGACAACTGCGAGCACGTCCTGGACGCGAGTGCTCGAACCGTCCGAGCCCTGCTCACACGGCTGCCCGAGCTCCACGTCATCACCACCAGCCGGCAACCGCTCGATCTCGGCGAGGAGCATGTGCTGCAGGTGGAGCCGTTGGGCCTGCCCGCTCCGGGGAGCGGGCAGGCCGACGTGGCCGGGGCGAGGGACGGGCTTCCCGCGGTGTCACCGGCTGTGACCCTCTTCGTCGACCGGGCCGTCGCCGCTTCTCCCGGTTTCGGGGTGACCGAGGCGAATCGGGACACGGTCGCCCGCGTATGCCGGAAACTGGACGGCCTGCCCCTCGCCCTGGAAATCGCGGCACGGCGGCTGCGCACATTGACGCTCGACGAACTCCTGGAACGGCTCGATCACCGGTTGCGGCTCCTCGGCCCCGGTGGCCGCGACCGCACGGCTCATCCTCGTCACCATGCCTTACGCGCGCTCTTCGACTGGAGCTACGAACTGTGCACCGATGCCGAGCGAACCGCCTGGCAGCAGTTGTCGCTCTGTTCCGCCGGAGTGCTGCTCACCGATGCCGAACACCTCTGCGAGCGCACCACGGCAGACGGGGCACAGTGCTCCGTGTCTCCTGACGAGGTCTTCGAGTCCCTGGCGGGGCTCGTGGACAAGTCACTGCTCACAAGGGTGGAGACGGATGGTCGCAGCCGCCTGTACATGCTGGAGACCGTCCGCGCCTACGGGCAGGAGCGCCTCGCGGAGAACGATCTGGCACAGCGCGCGTTGCGCCGCCACCGCGCCTGGTACCTCGATCTCGCCGCGCAGGCGGGGGCCGCCTACGGCACAGCCGAACAGGCCGACTGGCTGCGGCGCCTGCGCTCCGAGCACGCGAATCTGCGGCAGATCGTGACGACGGCCCCGGCGCCCGGTGAGCCGGCGGAGAGCGTGCTCCGCGCGTCTGTCGGCTTCTGGCTCCACTGCCTGGCCTCGGGCCATGTGGGAGAGGGCGCCCACTGGATGGGAAAGATCATCGAGCGGTACCCGCTCCCGCCTCGTTCCGGAACCACCCTGACGTGGTGTCGGGCGGTCTGGGTCGCGGGCTTCCTCCTGCTCCTCCACGCGGACCACAGAGGCTCCGACGAGATGATCGGGCGGGGCGAACAGGCTCTGGCCGACATGCCCGCAGCAGACGTCACGGCGTACGAGGTGCCACGGGCCGAGCTCAGCGCAGCCTTCCTGCAGCTGCGCGGCCTCGCGGCACTGTTGAACGAGGACACCGAGAACGCCGCACGCTACGCGCTGTCCGCACTGGAGACGGGGCACTGGTCCGAGATGCTGCTGACGCGGGCGCAGTGCATCGCCCAACTCGGCTTCTCCGCCAACATCCAAGGAGACCACGCGCGCTCCGTCTCACTGCTCGAACAGGCCTTGGCCATGTCCGAGGCACAAGGAGACACCTGGCACCGCTGCTATCTGCTGTGGGCGCTCGCCATCGAGCGCGGGGAGACGGGGCGCGCCAAGGAGGCTCTCGTACTCCTCCGGCGTGCGCTGCGGCACGTCTGGGAGATCGATGAGCAGATGGGTGAGGCGGTGCTGAGCGAGACACTGGCCTGGGTGCTCGCCTCGTGCGGCGGCGCCCGCTCGGCGGCCCTCGTGCTGGGAGCCGCCGATCGCGTCTGGCACCCGTCCGGCGTTCCTCAGCTCTTCGGTTTCGCCGCCATGGCCGCACACCGTCAGCGCGGCCTCGAACAGGCCCGCCAGGCACTCGGTGAGACTGAGTACGGACGCGCGTACCGAGAGGGCCGGAAGCTCGGCCTGCGCAGGACGCTGGAGAGGGTGCTGACAGATATGGATCGGCCCACCGAGCCTGACTGACGCCCCACGGAAGACCTAGGCCGGGGTGGCCGGGTGGTTGCGGAGTTTCTTGCGGAGCGTGCGGGTTTCCGGGTGCTTCGGGCCCAGGGCCGCGTCCAGGATGGCGAAGCTGTCGTCGTACCACTGGCGGGCGCCCTCGGGGCCCTCGGCGAGGAGGGCGACGTCGCCGAGGCGTTCGCAGAGGAGGCTCAGGGCCCGCTGGCTCGACAGGTCGCGAGGGTCGTCGCCGAGGAGGGTGCGCCGGATCGTCAGCGCCTCGTCGTAGTGGGTGCGGGCGGCTTCCAGTTCGCGGCGGTGCAGGGCCAGGTCGCCGAGTCGCTCGTGCTGGACGCCCAGGTCGCGGCGGGCCCGGGGGTCGTCGGGGGTCTCGGCCGCCAGGTCACGGCGTACGGCCAGGGCGCGGGCGTACCACTCGGCGGCCTCGGCCGGTTCGCCACGGTCCTTCGCCAGCAGTCCGAGCCGTTCCTGGATCACGCCGCGTTCGCGCCGGTCCCCGCGGTGGTGCGGTTCGGTCCCGGTCAGGCGTTCCGCGTACGACAGTGCCGATGCATAGCGCTCCGCGGCGGTAGCGGCGGCGCCCGCGGCCACGGCGACCTCGCCCAGCTTGAACTCGCCGCGTCTCAGGTCCCGCAGCAGCCGGGGGTCGCCCGGGTTCTCGTCGTGCAGCCGCGCGACGATCTCCAGGCTCTCCTCGTACGCCTGCGCGGCCTGGTCGAGGTGGTGCGCGTCCATCCAGAAGTCGCCGTACTTGGTGAACGACACGGCCAGGTCCCTGCGGCCGGCGGTGTCGGGGAACTGTTCGGCGAGGCGGATGGCGTCCGCCAGCATGCGCTCGTAGTGGCGCCGGGCCTCGCGGTGCCTGCCCCGCCGCACGGCCTGATCACCGGCCTGTTCCGCGGAGGTACAGCTCTCGACGATCCCCTGCCGAACCCGGACCGCGTCCCATCTCGTCATCGAACCCCCACACATGCACGGCCCTGCCGTTCACGGCGGGAAACCAGCTGACCAGATCACTATCCCCGGCCGGACACCTCCGGAGGCGCCGGGCGACGAAGCTTCCGCCAGAGTTCACCCAACGGTCGGCGAGCGCGTCACGTGCGGGTCCGGACGGGCGCCCGGCGGGCCGCCCGTCCGGACCGGCTCGGTCACTTCAGGGCGGCGAGGGCGGCCTCGTAGTCGGGCTCGGTGGCGATCTCGCCCACGAGCTCGGAGTGGAGCACCTCGTCGTTCTCGTCCAGCACGACGACGGCGCGGGCGGTCAGACCGGCCAGCGGGCCGTCCGTGATCTCGACGCCGTAATCGGTGTGGAACTCCCGGCCGCGCAGGGTCGAGAGCGTCTTCACGTTCTCCAGCCCCTCGGCACCGCAGAAACGGGCCTGCGCGAAGGGCAGGTCCGCGGATATGCACAGCACGACGGTGTTCTCCAGGTCGGCAGCCTTCTCGTTGAACGTACGGACGGAGGCGGCGCAGACGCCGGTGTCGACGCTCGGGAAGATGTTCAGCACCTTGCGCTGACCGGCGAACTGCTCCAGGGAGCTGTCCGTCAGTTCCTTGGCGACGAGCGAGAAGGCCGGAGCGACGGTGCCGGGCGCGGGCAGCACGCCGTTGACCTGCACCGGGTTGCCCTTGAACGCGATCTGGGCCATGGGGTTTCTCCCTGGGTAGTGGTACCGACAACGTGATCGATCGTACGTCGCGAGAGCTGCGCGGCACGTACCGCCGGCGCTCGGCCGCTACCAGTCGATCCGGTCGAGGACCCACGCCCGCAGGGCCGTGTCGTCGGCCGGCAGCTCCTCTTCGGCCGGACAGGGCGTCAGGACCAGGACGAAGTGGGTGAGGTAGCCGTACGGGCCGTGGTCCTGCAGGGGAGTGACGACGACGGCGTGCGTGCCGGTGCGCCATATCCGGCACAGCGCGAACGGGCCCATGCCGAACTGCCCGTCGGAGCGCACCGTCCGGGCGGGCTCGCCGCCGAGGACCCCGCTCACCGTCGCGGACGCCTCTGCGAGCAGGGTCTCGCAGGTGTCGGGCGTCGCGTCCGTCGAGAAGCGCCAGCCGAGTTCGTCCGCCCATCCGCGGACCTCGTCGGTCAGCCACTGGACGTTGGCCTCCTCCTCGGGGTCGTACGGATACGCCTCGGCGAAGACCAGGTTGAACGTCGCCTTCTCGGATCCGAGGGGATTGTCCTCGTCGTACGAGAGGACATGGCCGTGGCGGGTGCGGTCCGCATCGCAGACCAGGGCCGTGAACTCCCAGCCCAGGGCGTCGGTGCTGTGGTCGAGGAAGTCGTCGTCCTGGACGGGTGCCATGGCGGGGAGCGCCAGCAGGTCGCGGACGGCGAAGGCGGTCAGGGTGGAGGCTGCCAGCGCTTTCACGATCATGACACCGACGGTACGCGCGGCCTCTGACAAGCGGGACGCCTCGACGGGACCGCCCGCCGGCCGGCCCCCGTCGGCCGGTCGGCGGTCCGGCCGGCGGTCCGGCCGGCGGACCAGTCGGGGCAGTCGGCGTCGGTCAGCCCGCTCCGGGCGGCGGCATACCGCCCTTGAGGCGGTCGATGTCCGACTGGCGGACCTGGATCACGAAGAGGGCGATGAAGAACGCCACGATGGCGAACACCGCCGCCGTGATGAAGCCGGACGAGACACCGGACGTCAGGACCTCGTCGGCGTACGGCGGGGGCAGTTGTCCGGTCCTCGCGAACTCGGCCTTCTCCAAGGGGCCCGCCTGGGAGAGGAAGGCGGGGATCTGCACCTTTGCCTCGTTGCGGCTGGCCGTGCCGAAGACGGTCACCAGGATCGACAGGCCCAGCGAACCACCCACCTGCTGGGTGGCGTTGAGCAGTCCGGAAGCGGCGCCAGCCTCCTGCGGCTCGACGTTGGAGAGAGCCATGATCGTCAGCGAGACGAACATCAGGCCCATGCCCATGCCGAAGACGAGGATCGGGCCGAGGATGCTGCCCAGGTAGGTGGAGTCGACACTGGTCAGGGTCAGCCACGAGAGGCCGGCCGCCGACAGGAGCGAGCCGACGACCATGAAGGGTTTCGGCCCGAACCTGGGCAGCAGTTGGGAGGCGAGCCCCGCGCCGACCGCGATGATCGCGCTGACGGGCAGGAACGCGAGACCCGTCTTCAACGGGCTGAAGTGCAGGACGTCCTGCACCCAGAGCGTCAGGAAGAAGAACATCCCGAAGATCGCCGCAGCCAGGCAGAGCATGATCGCGTACGTGCCCGCCCGGTTGCGGTCGGCGAACATGTGCAGCGGGGTGATCGGCTGCTGGGAGCGGCGTTCCACCAGGATGAACAGGAGCAGAAGGACGACCGCCGCGCCGAACGAGGCGAGCGTCAGCGGGTCGCTCCAGCCCTCCTGCGCGGCGCGGATGAACCCATACACCAGAGCCACCATGCCGAGGGTGGAGGTGAACGCACCGGTGAAGTCGAAGTGTCCGGGGTGCCGCTCGGACTCCTTGATGTGGCGGGGCGTGAGGAACACGATGAGCAGCGCGATGGGTACGTTGACGAAGAAGATCCAGCGCCAGTCGAGCCATTCGACGAGCAGCCCGCCGGCGACGAGGCCGATCGCGCCGCCGCCCGCCGACACGGCCGCGAACACGCCGAAGGCCCGGTTGCGTTCCGGACCTTCGTCGAAGTTCGTGGTGATCAGAGAGAGCGACGTCGGGGAGGCGATGGCACCGCCGACGCCCTGGAGGGCACGGGCGGCGAGGAGTTGCCAGTCGTTCTGGGCCAGTCCGCAGAGCAGGGAGGCGAATCCGAAGAGCAGGATGCCGAACATGAAGACGCGGCGGCGGCCGAGGATGTCCCCGGCACGCCCGCCGAGGAGCAGCAGTCCGCCGAAGGTCAGCGTGTAGGCGTTGACCACCCAGGACAGGCTGGTCGTCGAGAAGTCCAGCGAACTCTGGATGTGTGGCAGCGCGATGTTGACGATCGTGATGTCGAGAACGACCATCAGCTGACAGGAAGCGATGACGAAGAGGGCGATGCCCTTGCCGTCGCCCTTGTGCTTCTCCGCCGTGGTCCCCGCTGGGGTTGTCGGCTTGGGTGTACTCATGGCGCGTCGCGTCCTCGCTCTCTGAGGAGGCGTGGGCCGGTCAGTCCACCTTTCGACACTAAGCCCGGGTTCGGCGACTCTCCAGTTGATCAAGCGGGTCCCGTCACTCCAGGACGGCGAGTCCGTCCAGTTCGACGTGTGCCTGCTCGTCCCACAGCCGTACGACTCCGATGACGGCCATCGCCGGGTAGTCGCGCCCGGCCAACCGCCGCCAGATGCGGCCCAGTTCGTGCGCGTGCTGGCGGTAGTCGGCTATGTCGGTGGCGTAGACGGTGACGCGCGCCAGGTCGGCGGGGGAACCGCCCGCGTGCCGGAGGGCGGTGAGGAGGTTGGTGAGGGCGGTCTCGAACTGCTCGGGCAGCGACTCCCCCACGACCTTGCCGTCACGGTCGAGGCTGGTCTGCCCGGCGAGGAGGACGAGTCGCGAGCCGGTGGCGGTCACGGCGTGGGAGAAGCCGGTGGGCGGCGAGAGTTCGGCGGGGTTGTGCCGGTGCAGGCTCATGACGTGGCCTCCTGTGACGGCGCGGAAGACGTCTCGACAAGCTTCTCGTACGGGAGGGGCGACGGCTGCCCCGAAGGCCGGTCCGGGGGCCACGGCGACGGCTCTGCCGGGGCCCGTCGTGCCTCCGCCTTGTACAGCTCCTTCGCGATGATCGTGCGCTGGACCTCGGTGGCGCCTTCGTAGATGCGGGGGGCACGTACCTCCCGGTACAGGTGCTCCAGGAGGTGTCCGCGCTGCAGCGCGCGGGCGCCGTGGAGCTGGACGGCGGCGTCGACGACGTACTGCGCGGTCTCGGTGGCGAGCAGCTTCGCCATCGCCGCGCGGCGCGGCACGTCCTCCGCTCCCGCGTCGTACGCGGCCGCCGCCGCGTAGACGAGGAGGCGCGCGGCCTCGGTCCGGGTGGCCATCTCGGCGACCTGGTGGGCGACGGCCTGGAGGTCGCCGAGTACGCCACCGAAGGCCGGGCGGGCGGCGGTGTGCGTGAGCGTGGCGTCGAGGGCGGCCTGGGCCATGCCGACGGCGAACGCGCCGACGCTGGGACGGAAGCGGTTGAGGGTGGTCATGGCGACCCGGAAGCCGCGGTCGAGCTCGCCGAGGACGTCCGCGGGGCCGACCGGGACCCCGTCGAAGACGAGGGTGCCGATGGCGTGCGGGGCCAGCATGTCGAGGGGGCTGCCGGTCAGGCCCGGCCGGTCGGCGGGGACGAGGAAGGCCGTGACGCCGCGGGCCCCGGCGCCGGGGATCGTACGGGCGAAGACGGTGGCGAAGTCGGCCTCGGGGGCGTTGGAGATCCAGCGCTTCTCGCCGTGCAGGCGCCAGCCGCCCGCGCCGTCCGGGCGGGCTTCCAGGGCGAGCGCGGCGGCGTCGGAGCCGGCGTCGGGCTCGCTGAGCGCGAAGGCCGCGACGGCCCGCCCCGCGACGATCTCGGGGAGCCAGCGGTCGCGCTGTCCGGGGGTGCCGAAGGCGGCGACGGGGTGGCCGCCCAGGCCCTGGAGGGCGAGGGCCGTCTCGGCCTCCGTACAGGCGTGGGCGAGGGACTCGCGGAGCAGGCAGAGGTCGAGGGCGCCCGCGTCGAAGAGCCCGGCCAGCAGGCCGAGCTCGCCGAGGGCGGCGACCAGGGGGCGGTTGACGCGGCCCGGCTCCCCCTTCTCGGCGAGTGGCCGCAGCCGGTCGGCCGCGAGGGCGCGGAGCTCCGCGCAGCGGGCGGTCTGCTGTGGATCGAGTGAGAATACGGACATTCGGACCCCTGTCCCGTTCGCCGACATCACTTCTATCGCGCACCGTTGACTGTCGTCACCATCACGATACGCTCGATGGGCGACCCCACGACGACAAGGGGACGAACTCATGGAGCTGACCCCCTCGGCCCACCACGACACCTTCGCGCGCGAACAGCTGCCGCCGCCGGACCAGTGGCCGCTGCTCCTCTTCGATCTGCCGGGACTCGACTACCCGGAGCGGCTGAACTGCGGTGCGGAGCTGCTCGACCGCACGGTGGAGCGGTTCGGCACGGAGCGCCCGGCGTTCCTGGACGGCGACGGCCATGTCTGGACATATGGACAGCTGAGCGAACGGGTGAACCGGATCGCCCACGTCCTCACCTCCGACCTCGGCGTCCTGCCCGGCAACCGGGTACTCCTGCGCGGCCCGACGACCCCCTGGCTGGCCGCCTGCTGGCTCGCGGTGATGAAGGCGGGCGCCGTCGCCGTCACCGTTCTGGCCCAGCAGCGCGCCCAGGAACTGGCGGTCATGTGCGAGATGGCCCGCTGCACCCACGCGCTCTGCGACATCCGTACGGTCGACGACCTCGCGAAGGCCGAGGTGCCGGGGCTGCGGATCGCGGCCTTCGGCGGAGACGCCCCGGACGACCTGCTCACCCTCGCCGCCGGCCGGCCGCAGACGTACGAGGCCGTGCCGACCGCCGCCGACGACGTGGCGCTGATCGCCTTCACATCGGGCACCACCGGGCGGCCCAAGGGGTGCATGCACTTCCACCGTGACGTGCTCGCCGTCGCCGACACGTTCTCGCAGCACGTCCTGCGGCCCGATCCGGACGACGTCTTCGCGGGCTCCCCTCCCCTCGGCTTCACCTTCGGGCTCGGCGGGCTCGTCCTCTTCCCCCTGCGCGCCGGAGCCAGTGCCCTGCTGCTCGAACAGGCGGGCCCCAAGCAGCTCCTGGAGGCGATCCCGGAGCACCGGGTGTCGGTGCTCTTCACCGCGCCGACGGCGTACCGGGTGATGCTGGAGGAGCTGGACCGGCCCGACGGCCCCGACGTGGACGTACTGCGCTCCCTGCGCCGGTGCGTGTCCGCGGGCGAGAACCTGCCGGCCGCGACCTGGAACGCCTGGTACGAGCGCACCGGCCTGAAGCTCATCAACGGCATCGGCGCGACGGAGCTGCTCCACATCTTCATCTCGGCCGCGGACGGCGACATCCGCCCCGGCACGACCGGGCGGCCGGTCCCCGGCTGGCAGGCGCGGGTGGTGGACCGGGCCGGAGCCGAGGTGGCGGACGGCGTGGAGGGGCTGCTCGCGGTGCGCGGGCCGGTGGGCTGCCGGTATCTCGCCGATCCGCGCCAGCGTGAGTACGTCCACCAGGGCTGGAACGTCACGGGCGACACGTACGTCCGTGAGGCCGACGGCTACTTCCGCTATGTCGCCCGTGCCGACGACATGATCATCTCGGCGGGCTTCAACATCGCCGGACCCCAGGTCGAGGAGGCGCTCCTCGCCCACCCGGACGTGGTGGAGGCCGCGGTGGTGGGGCACGAGGACGCGCTGCGCGGCCAGATCGTGGTGGCGTACGCGGTGGTACGGGACGGGGTGGCGCGGAACGCGGAGACGGCCGCGGCGCTGCGGGCGTTCGTACGGGCCAGGCTGGTGCCGTACAAGAGCCCCCGGAAGGTCGTCTTCCTGGACGCGCTGCCCAGGACGGCCACCGGGAAGCTGCAGCGCTTCCGGCTGCGCGCCGACCCCGACGGCACAGCCACCCCCCAGGGGGTGGCTCGCTAGAGTGATCACGTGGTCGAGCAGCACACCCCCCGTTCCCTGATCGTCTCGCTGTACGGCGCGTACGGCCGCGGCCTCGCGCCGGGCGAGGACCCGTTGCCGGTGGCCGAGCTCATCCGCCTCCTCGCGGCGCTGGGCGTGGACGCGCCGTCGGTGCGCTCGTCGGTGTCCCGGCTGAAGCGGCGGGGCCTGCTGCTGCCCCGCCGGACGGCGGACGGGGCGGCCGGGTACACCCTGTCGGACGACGCCCGCCAGCTCCTGGAGGACGGGGACCGCCGGATCTACGCCCGTACCCGTCCCGCGCTCTCCGACGGGTGGGTGCTCGCCGTCTTCACCGTGCCCGAGGCCGAGCGCCACAAGCGGCACCTGCTGCGCTCGCGGCTCGCCCGGCTGGGCTTCGGCACGGCGTCCCCGGGCGTCTGGATCGCCCCGGCACGGCTGTACGAGGAGACCCGCCACACCCTGGAGCGTCTGGAGCTCTCCGCGTACGTGGACCTCTTCCGCGGCGAGCACCTGGGGTACGCGCCGACGGCGGAGGCGGTGGCCCGCTGGTGGGACCTGCCGTCGATCGCCAAGCTCCACGAGGAGTTCCTCGCCGCCCACGAGCCGGTCCTGCGGGCCTGGAGGGCGTCCCCCGCCTCGGCGGAGGACGCCTACCGCGACTATCTGTTCGCCCTGGACTCCTGGCGCCGCCTCCCCTACGAGGACCCGGTCCTGCCGGCCGAACTGCTGCCGCAGGACTGGCCGGGCGCCCGCTCGGCGGCGGTCTTCGCGGAGCTCCACGAACGGCTGCGGGACCGGGGCGCGGAATTCGCGCGCCCGCCGGCCGGCGAACCGGCGTGACGCGTCCGCGTCCCGGGCGGTGCGGCCTCAGTTCAGGGTGAGGCGGGGTCTGGGCGCGTCCGTGCGGCCCGTGGGGGGTGTGCGGCTGCCCGCCTTGTACGGGTCCGGCCAGGGTGCCGCCGGGCCCTGGTAGCCCTGCTCGGCCGCCGCGTGCAGGGTCCAGTGCGGGTCGTAGAGGTGGGGGCGGGCCAGCGCGCAGAGGTCGGCTCGGCCCGCCAGGAGGAGGGAGTTGACGTCGTCCCAGGAGGAGATCGCGCCGACCGCGATCACGGGGACGCCGAGCGCGTTGCGGATCCGGTCGGCGTACGGGACCTGGTAGGAGCGGCCGTACTCGGGGCGTTCGTCGGGGACGACCTGGCCGGTGGAGACGTCGAGGGCGTCCGCGCCGTGGGCGACGAAGGCACGGGCGATCGCGATCGCGTCCTCGACCGTGGTCCCGCCCTCCGCCCAGTCGGTCGCCGAGAGCCGCACGGTCATCGGCCGGTCGTCGGGCCACACCTCCCGTACGGCGTCGAAGACTTCGAGCGGGAAGCGGAGCCGGTTCTCCAGCGGGCCGCCGTATGCGTCGTCCCGGTGGTTGGTCAGCGGGGAGAGGAAGCCCGAGAGCAGGTAGCCGTGGGCGCAGTGCAGTTCGAGGAGGTCGAATGCGCAGCGGGCGGCGCGCCGGGCGGCGGCGGCGAACTCCTCCCGTACGGCCGTCATGCCCGCCCGGTCCAGGGCACGCGGGACCTGGTTGACGCCCGGCCGGTAGGGCAGCGGTGAGGCGGCCGTCAGCGGCCAGTTGCCGTCGGGGAGCGGCTGGTCGATGCCCTCCCACATACGGCGGGTGGAGCCCTTGCGGCCGGAGTGGCCGAGCTGGACGCCGATCGCCGTGCCGGACGCCTGGGCGTGCGTGAAGGCGGTGATCCGGCTCCAGGCCTCGGCCTGCTCGTCCGTCCAGAGGCCGGTGCAGCCGGGGGTGATTCGGCCCTCGGGGCTGACGCAGACCATCTCGGTCATGACGAGGCCGGCGCCGCCGAGCGCCCGCGCGCCGAGGTGGACGAGGTGGTGGTCGCCGGGGAGGCCGTCCTCGGCGACGTACAGGTCCATCGGCGAGACCACGACCCGGTTGCGCAGGGTGAGTCCGCGCAGCCGGAAGGGCGTGAACATCGGCGGGGTGTCGGGCGGGCAGCCGAAGTCCCGTTCCACGGCGTCGGTGAACCGCGGATCGCGCAGCCGGAGGTTGTCGTGGGTGACGCGGCGGCTGCGGGTGAGGAGGTTGAACGCGAACTGCCGTGGCGGCTGGTGCAGGTAGCCGTCCAGCTCCTCGAACCAGCGCAGGCTGGCCGCCGCCGCGCGCTGGGTGGACTCGACGACGGGCCTGCGCTCGGTCTCGTACGCGACCAGCGCCTCCGCCAGTGTGGGCTGCTCCTCGACGCAGGCGGCGAGCGCGAGGGCGTCCTCGACGGCGAGCTTGGTGCCGGAGCCGATGGAGAAGTGCGCGGTGTGGGCGGCGTCGCCGAGGAGGACGGTGGCGCCGTGCGACCAGCGCTCGTTGACCACCGTACGGAAGGCCGTCCAGGTGGAGCGGTTGGAGCGCAGGGTACGTCCGCCGAGCACGTCGGCGAAGACCTTGGCGCAGCGGGCGGTGGACTCCTCCTCGTCCATCTCGTCGAATCCGGCGGCCCGCCAGACCTCTTCGCGCATCTCGACGATGACGGTGGAGGCGTCGGCGGAGAAGGGGTAGCCGTGGAGCTGCATCACGCCGTGCTCGGTCTCGGCGATCTCGAAGCGGAAGGCGTCGAGGGCGAAGTCGGCGGCGAGCCAGATGTAGCGGCAGCGGTGGGTGGTGACGCGGGGGCGGAAGACGTCGGCGTGCGCCTCCCGGGTGGCGCTGTGGACGCCGTCGGCGGCGATGACGAGGTCGTGGGCGGCGGCCAGCTCGGCGGCGGGCGGTGCCTCGGTACGGAAGCGGAGCCGTACGCCGAGTTCCGCGCACCGCGTGTGCAGGATCTCCAGGAGCCGGCGGCGGCCGAGCGCGGCGAAGCCGTGGCCGGAGGAGGTGAGGAGCCGGCCCCGGTGGCCGATGTGGATGTCGTCCCACCGGACGAACTCGTCCTGGAGGGCCCGGTACACGGCGGGGTCGGCGTGCTCGATGCCGCCGAGTGTCTCGTCGGAGAGGACGACGCCGAAGCCGAAGGTGTCGTCGGGGGCGTTGCGCTCCCAGACGGTGACCTCGCGCGCGGGATCGAGCCGCTTGAGCAGGGCGGCGGCGTAGAGCCCGCCGGGCCCGCCGCCGACGACGGCGACACGGAGGCTTCGCGCGGTAGCGGAGCTCCGCCCCGGAGGGACCGGGCCCGGCGCCTCGGACGCCCCCGGCCTCTCCGGCCCCTCGGACCCCTCGGACGCCGGCGGGGCCGGCCTCTGGTCGGGCATGGTCAGTGCCCCGTCCACTTCGGAGGACGCTTCTCGGTGAACGCGGCGTGGAACTCCGCGTAGTCCTCGCCGTTCATGAGCAGCGCCTGGGTGGCGGCGTCCAGCTCGACGGAGGCCGCGAGCGGCATGTCCAGCTCTGCGGTGAGCAGGGCCTTGGTCTGGGCGTGGGCGAGGGCCGGTCCGTCGGCCAGGCGGCGGGCGAGCTCGGCGGCGCGGGCGGGGGCGCCGCCCTCGTCGGTGAGTTCGCTGAGCAGGCCGATGCGTTCGGCCTCCGTGGCGCGTACCGGTTCGCCGAGCATGAGGAGCCGGGTGGCGTGGCCGAGGCCGACGACCCGGGGCAGCAGATAGGCCGCGCCCATGTCGCCGCCGGAGAGCCCGACGCGGGTGAAGAGGAAGGCGAACCGGGCGCTGGGGTCGGCGATCCGGAAGTCGGCGGCGAGGGCCAGGACCGCGCCCGCGCCGGCCGCGACGCCGTGGACGGCGGCGATCACGGGGAACGGACACTCGCGGATCGCCCGGACGACCTGTCCGGTCATCCGGTTGAAGTCGAGCAGCTGGGCGGTGTCCATGGCGAGGGTCGCGCCGATGATCTCGTCGACGTCGCCGCCGGAGCAGAAGCCGCGCCCCTCACCCCCGAGGACGAGGGCGCGGACGGCACGCTCGCGGGAGAGCTCGGCGAGCAGGTCGCGCAGGTCGGCGTAGGCGCCGAAGGTGAGCGCGTTGAGTTTCTCGGGTCGGTCGAGGGTGACGGTGGCGACGCCGTCGTCGACGGTCAGTCGCAGATGGCGCCAGCGCTCGGTACGGGGTGCGGAGCCGGTAAAGGGGCTCATACGGGACGCCCTCCCTTCCTCCTCCCTGGAGCGTATCACCGTGTTGTGACTGTCGTCACGAGTACGCGATAGGACGAGGGGTGGCCGGTTCCGCTGCCGAAGGTCCCGGCGGGCTGGTGACCCTGGCCCCGCCGATGAGGGAGGGGGTGCCCATGGAGTTCGCGTGGGGGCTTCGTAGGGTGGAAAGCAGGACGCCTCGGGACACGCACTCCCCGCCCCCTCCCCCAGCTCTCCGCGAACGGACCTCCGCCATGCTCGAAGCCACCGCCCCCACCTCGTGGCGCATCGAGCTTCCCCACAGCACGGCCGCCGTGCCGATGGCCCGTGCGCTGGTCCGTACGGCGCTCACGGACGTCGACGCGCCGGCCGACGGCGACACCGCCGAACTGCTGACGGCCGAGCTCGTCGCCAACGCGGTGGAGCACACGGCGGGCGAGGGCCCCATCGCACTGGTCGTCGAGGTGCTGCCGGGCGGTTGCCAGGTCGAGGTGCACGACGGGCGGCCCGCGGGCCCCGGGGAGCTGATCGGCCCGGAGCGAGGTGAGGCGCCGGACCCCTGGCAGGAGCACGGCCGCGGCCTGTTCCTCATCCGCGCGCTCAGCAGCGACTGCGGCCACCGCCCCACCGCGCAGGGCAAGGCGGTCTGGTTCACCCTCCCGGCGCTCCCGGCGCAGCGGCGATCGAGGCCGTAGCGGGCCGGGGCGGCGCCGCCGCGGCCGCGGGGCGGCCCTAGACGGCCCCGGCCCGCCGGGGCCGTCTAGGCCGGGACCCTGTCGGCCGGGGCGTCGTCGGTCGCCGGCGTACCGGCCGCGGCGGCCGGGGCGAGGCGGGAGTTGCGGCGGCCGTAGAGCGTGTAGACCAGCGCGCCGACGGCCAGGAAGACCGCGAACTGCACCCACGTCTGCCAGCCCGTGCCCCAGATCAGGTACAGGCAGAAACCGACGCCGAGTACCGGGCTCAGGGGGTAGAGCGGCACCCGGAAGGAGCGGGACAGCTCCGGGTTCCGGCGGCGCAGCGCGATCACCGCGATGTTGACCACGGCCATGACGGCGAGCGTGCCGATGGTCGTCAGACCGACCACCACGTCGAGCGAGGAGAACGCGGCCGGGACCGCGAAGACGGCGGCCACGATCCAGGTGTTGGCGACGGGGGTCGCGCTCTTCGGGGAGACCCGCTCGAAGACCCGGGGGACGAGTCCGTCGCGGGACATCGACATCAGGACGCGGGTCTGGCCGTACATCACCGCGAGGACGACGGACGCGATCGCGACGACCGCGCCGAAGGCGATGATCCCGCCGCCGATCGCCGACCCGGTGACCTGGTCGACGACGAGCGAGAGCGCGGCAGGCCGGCCGGCGACGTCGTCGGCGCCCAGCGCACCGATCGCCGAGAGCGCCACCGCACCGTAGAGCACCGTGACGACGCCGAGGCAGACGAGGATCGCGATCGGGATGTTGCGACGGGGGTTCTTGACCTCCTCGCCGGCGGTGGTGATCGCGTCGAAGCCGATGTACGAGAAGAACGCCAGCGACGCCCCCGCGGTGATCCCGGCGGCGCCGTGCGCCGCGAACGGCGCGAGGTTGCCGTCCTTGAAGGCGGAGAATCCGACCGCGAGGAAGACGATCAGGATCCCGATCTTGAGGACGGCCATCGCCGCCGTCGCCCGGGCGCTCTCCCGGACGCCGCGCACCAGCAGGACGGCGGCCAGCGCGATGACGATCACCGCGGGCAGGTTGATCACGCCGCCGTCGCCGGGCCCGGCGGAGACCACGTCCGGCAGCCGCAGGCCGACGAGGCTGTCGAGCAGCTCGTTCAGGTACTGGCTCCAGCCGACCGCGACCGCGGAGACCGACACGCCGTACTCCAGGAGCAGGCACCAGCCGACGAGGAAGGCCACCCGCTCGCCGAGGCTCGCGTACGCGAAGGAGTAGGAGGAGCCGGAGACCGGTATCGCGCCGCCCAGCTCGGCGAAGGAGAAGGCGGTGAACACACAGGTGATCGCGGCGAGGACGAAGGAGACGACGACGGCCGGACCCGCCTCCGCGACGCTGTCGGAGAGGCCGACGAAGATGCCGGTGCCGACGATGGCGCCGATGCCGAAACACACGAGCTGGAAGAGGCCCATGGTGCGCTTGAGGCCGTGGCCTTCGAGGTCCGCGCCGGATTCGGCGATGAGCTGCTGGGGGGATTTGATCCGCGGCGCGGACGGGGACATGCGGGGGTTCTCATCTCTGGTCGAGCAGGGCGGACCGGGCGCGGATGTGCAGGGCGCCGGGCGCGGACGTGCGAGTGGGGCCCGAGCGTGCGAGCTCGAACCCCACCATTCGATCCGATGGTAACCACGGGAGCGCATATACCCCCAATCGGGCGTATCGCTATTCGATGCCGGCCATGGTGGCGACGAGGACCGCCTTGATGGTGTGCATCCGGTTCTCGGCCTCGTCGAAGACGACGGAGTGCTCGGACTCGAAGACCTCGTCGGAGACCTCCAGCTCGGTCAGACCGTGCCGGGCGTGGATGTCCCGGCCCACGGCCGTGCCGAGGTCGTGGAAGGCCGGCAGGCAGTGCAGGAACTTCACACCCGCGATGCCCGTCGCGCGCAGGACGTCCATGGTCACGGAGTACGGCGCGAGGTCGGCGATCCGCTCGTCCCAGACCTCCTTGGGCTCGCCCATGGAGACCCAGACGTCGGTGGCGACGAAGTCCGCGCCCCGGACGCCTCCGGCCACGTCCTCGGTGAGGGTGATCGTCGCTCCGCTCTTCTCCGCGAGCGCGCGGGCCGCGGCGACGATCCCCGCGCCCGGCCAGTACGCCTCGGGTGCCACGATCCGCACGTCCATGCCGAGGAGGGCGCCGGTGACGAGGTAGGAGTTGCCCATGTTGAAGCGGGCGTCGCCGAGGTAGGCGAAGGTGACCGCGTCCAGGGGCTTGTCCGTGTGCTCGGTCATGGTGAGGACGTCGGCGAGCATCTGGGTGGGGTGCCAGTCGTCCGTCAGACCGTTGAAGACGGGCACGCCCGCGTGGGTGGCGAAGTCCTCGACCTTCGAGTGGCTGTCGCCGCGGTACTCGATGGCGTCGAACATCCGGCCGAGGACGCGGGCCGTGTCCTTGACCGACTCCTTGTGGCCGATCTGCGAGCCGGCGGGGTCGAGGTAGGTGGTGGAGGCGCCCTGGTCGGCCGCAGCGACCTCGAAGGCACAGCGCGTCCGGGTCGACGTCTTCTCGAAGATCAGCGCGATGTTCCTGCCCCGGAGCCGCTGGACCTCGGCGCCCGCCTTCTTGGCCGCCTTCAGCTCGGCGGCCAGGTCGATCAGACCGCGGAACTCGTCGGCGGTGAAGTCCAGCTCCTTGAGGAAGTGGCGGCCGATGAGATCGGTGGCCATGGGACGCTCCTGGATACGGTCGGGGACGGCGAACATGTCAGCGACTGGAAGTCTATACGTATATCAGTATGGCTATACAGTGACGCCGCACACTCACCGCCCCGCCCTCTGCCCGTGCCTCCTCCTCCCTCACACGGCGTCGCGCTCCACCGGACAGCTCATGCAGCGCGGGCCGCCCCTCCCCCGCCCCAGCTCGCTGCCCGGGATCTCGATCACCTCGATGCCCTGCTTGCGCAGATGGGTGTTGGTGGTCGCGTTCCGCTCGTACGCCACGACCACCCCCGGCTCGACGGCGAGGACGTTGCAGCCGTCGTCCCACTGCTCCCGCTCCGCCGCGTGGACGTCCTGCGTGGCGGTGAGGACGCGGATGTCCTGGAGGCCGAGCGCGGCGGCGATCGCGCTGTGCATGTGCTCGGGCGGATGGTCGGTGACCCGCAGCGACTGGCCCTCGTCGCCCGGTTCGATCGTGTACGAGCGGAGCATGCCGAGCCCCGCGTACTGGGTGAAGGTGTCGTGGTCGACCATCGTCATCACCGTGTCGAGGTGCATGAACGCGCGCCGCTTCGGCATGTCGAGGGCGATGATCGTCCGGGCCGAACCGGCCGCGAACATCCCCCGGGCCAGCATCTCGACCGCCTGCGGGGTGGTCCGCTCGCTCATCCCGATCAGGACGGCCCCGTTGCCGATGACGAGGACGTCCCCGCCCTCGATGGTGGACGGGTAGTCGGCCTGGCCCTCGGACCAGAGGTGGAAGTCGCCCGCCTCGGAGCCGGTGAAGAGCGGATGGTGCTTGTAGATCGCCTCGAAGTGGACCGTCTCGCGCTGCCGGGCGGGCCAGCGCATCGCGTTGATGGAGACGCCGTCGTAGATCCAGGCCGAGGTGTCCCGGGTGAAGATGTGGTTCGGCAGCGGCCTGAGCACGAAGTCGTCCAGGTCCATGACGTGGAACCGGACCGAGGTGGGCTCTCGGTGGGCCGCCAGGAACTCACGCTTCGTCATGCCGCCGACCAGCGCCTCGGCGAGCGCGGTGGCGTCCAGGGAGTCGAAGGCGGCGCGGAGGTGGTCGGCGGCGAGGGGGCCGTACTCCTTCTCGTCGAAGACGCGGTCGAGGACGAGCTTGCGGGCGGCGGGCAGTTCGAGGGACTCGGCGAGCAGGTCCCCGAAGAGATGGACCTCGACGTCCCGGTCGCGCAGCACGTCGGCGAACCCGTCGTGCTCCTGGCGGGCGCGGCGCACCCAGAGCACGTCGTCGAAGAGGAGAGCGTCCTTGTTGGAGGGTGTCAGCCGCTTCAGCTCCAGATCGGGCCGGTGCAGTATGACGCGGCGGAGCCGCCCGGTCTCGGAATCGACATGGAATCCCATGCGCCCATCCTGACGGAGCCGGGCGGCTCGCGCCTGGTTCTCCCCTCACGTCACGTCAGGTCACGTCACGGAGTACGCGACGATGACGGCGAGGAGGGTGACGATCACGGCGACCAGGGTCAGGGCGACGAGCCGGGCGTCACTGCCGGAGGCCTCGCGCGGGGGCGCCGGAGCGGGGCGTAGGGGAGCGGGGGGCGGGGGTACGGGAGCGGCGGGCGGCGGGCGGCGGGCGGCGGGCGGCGGGCGGCGGCGGGTAGTACTACGGACGACGTCCTGTTCCCGCAGCAGCCGGAGCGCCTTGGCGACCGCCTCCCGGGTGGCTCCTATGGCCGCCGCCAGGTCGTGCTGCGGCAGCGGGAGTTCGAGTACGGTGCCGGCGTCGGCGCGCCGACCCGCCCTCTCGGCCAGTTCGACGAGGCGGGCGGCGAGTCGCTGGAGCACCGCCTCGGAGGCGAGGGAGCGGCGCTCGACGTCGGAGCTGCGCAGCCGGGCGGAGAGCTGGCGCATGTTCAGCGCGGTGGCGTGCGGGTGGGTGGCGAGGAAGTGGCGGAAGCGGTCGCCGGAGACCGCCACGGCCTCTACGCGGCCCAGCGCCGTGACGGTGGCGCTGCGGAAGAGCGCCAGGGGTGACGAAGAGGCCCGTCAACGAGCATGAGGGGCGCAGGGGAGCGTATAAATCAGCCCCCTGCGCCCCCGTGGTGCCACGGTCAGAGGCGCGGATCCACCGGCTCGGACTCCAGTGCGAGCACGGCGAACACGGCTTCGTGCACCCGCCAGAGCGGCTCGCCCTCGGCCAGCCGGTCCAGCGCTTCCAGGCCGAGCGCGTACTCACGCAGAGCGAGCGAACGCTTGTGCCCGAGGAAGCGGTTCCGCAGGCGCTCCAGGTTCTCCGGACGGGTGTACTCGGGGCCGTAGATGATCCGCAGGTACTCACGGCCACGGACCTTCACGCCCGGCTGGACGAGCCGGCCGGCCGCACCGCGTACGAGCGCGGAGAGCGGCTTGACCACCATGCCCTCGCCGCCCGCCTCCGTCATCTCCAGCCACCAGTCGACACCGGCCCGTACCGACGCCTCGTCGCCCGTGTCCACCACGAGCCGTCGCGTGCGCTGCAGCAGACCGGTCGGGTCGGCGTCGGTCATCCGGTCGAGCCACCCGAGCTGCTCGTCATGCGGCACGGCCGCGAGCGAGCGCCCCCGCGCGGCGAGGATCTGGAACGGTGCGAAGCGCACGCCCTCGAGACCCTGCGTCGGCCAGCAGTAACGGCGGTACGCCTCGGTGAACGCCTCGGCGTCCGCGGCCCGTTCGCGCTGCTCGGCGAGGAGGGCGCCCACCCCGCTCACACCCCGCGCGACCGCCTGCTCCAGTGCGCCGAGCGCGCCGGGGAAGACGGCGCGGGAGGCCGCGCCGACCGCCGCGTACTGCGAGCGCAGCAGCCCGGCCGACTTCAGCGACCACGGCATCAGTTCGCCGTCGAGCAGCAGCCAGTCCCCCGCGCCGGAGGCACTGTTCGCGGCGGCGAGTTCGTCCCAGAGCCCGGCGGCGGTGATCGCCGTACGGAGCCGCTCCAGGACCTGCTCGGTGACCTCGGGGTCGTCGAAGAAGGGCCGTCCGGTGCGGGTGTGCAGGGCGCCGGTCACTCCCGTGACCCCGAACCGCTCGCGCGCCGTGTCCTCGTCCCGGCAGACCAGGGCTACGGCCCGCGAGCCCATGTGCTTCTCCTCGCACACGACCCGCTCGACACCGTCCGCCCGGTACTGGGCGAAGGCCTCCGCCGGGTGCTCCAGGTAGCCGTCCTCCTTCGAGGTCGCGGTCGGCGCCATGGTCGGCGGCAGGTAGGCGAGCAGTCGCGGGTCGACCGCGAAACGGCTCATGACCTCCAGGGCCGCCGCCGCGTTCTCCTCACGCACGGAGACGTTGCCCATCTGCCGGGTCTCCACGATCCGGCGACCGTGCACGTCGGCCAGGTCGAGCGGGCGTCCCTCGTGGCCGCCGGGCGCCTCGGTGACGAGCGGCCGGGACGGCTCGTACCAGACCTTCTCCGCCGGTACGTCGACGAGTTCGCGCTCCGGCCAGCGCAGCGCGGTCATCTTCCCGCCGAAGACGGCACCGGTGTCCAGGCAGATCGTGTTGTTGACCCACGAGGTGTTCGGGACGGGCGTGTGACCGTAGACGACGGTGGCCCGGCCGCGGTACTCCTCCGCCCACGGGTAGCGCACCGGAAGGCCGAACTCGTCGGTCTCCCCGGTCGTGTCCCCGTACAGGGCGTGCGAGCGCACCCGGCCGGAGGTCCGGCCGTGGTACTTCTCTGGCAGACCGGCGTGACACACGACGAGCCTGCCCTCGTCGAGGACGTAGTGGCTGACGAGCCCGTCGATGAACGCGCCGACCTCGGCCCGGAACTCCTCGCTCTCCCGGCCCAGCTGCTCGATGGTCTCGGCGAGGCCGTGGGTCTCCTGGACCTTGCGGCCCTTGAGCCAGCGGCCGAGCTTGTTCTCGTGGTTTCCGGGCACGCAGAGCGCGTCGCCGGCCGCGACCATCCCCATCACGCGGCGCAGGACGCCGGGGCTGTCGGGACCGCGGTCGACGAGGTCGCCGACGAAGACGGCCGTACGTCCCTCGGGGTGATGCCCGTCGACATAGCCGAGCCTGCCGAGCAGGGTCTCCAGCTCGGAGTGGCAGCCGTGGATGTCACCGATGATGTCGAACGGGCCGGTGAGGTGACGCAGATCGTTGAACCGCCTCTCCAGGACGACCTCGGCCGCCTCCACCTCCTCGACGCTGCGCAGGACGTGCACCTTGCGGAAGCCCTCGCGCTCCAGTCCGCGCAGCGAGCGGCGCAGCTCACGGCGGTGGCGCTGGACGACGTGGCGCGGCATGTCCGAACGGTCGGGACGCGCAGCGTTCCGTGCCTGGCAGACCTCCTCGGGAAGGTCGAGGACGATCGCGATCGGCAGGACGTCGTACTGCCGGGCCAGCTGCACCAGCTGGCGCCGGGCCTCCTGCTGCACGTTGGTGGCGTCGACGACGGTCAGCCGGCCCGCCTCCAGGCGCTTGCCCGCGATGTAGTGCAGGACGTCGAAGGCGTCCCTGCTGGCGCTCTGGTCGTTCTCGTCGTCGGCGACCAGACCGCGGCAGAAGTCGGAGGAGATGACCTCGGTGGGCTTGAAGTGGCGGCGCGCGAAGGTGGACTTGCCGGAGCCGCTCGCACCGATCAGGACCACGAGGGACAGGTCGGTGACGGGCAGCCGGCGGCCGCCGGCCGTGGCGGTCCCGGTGGCGGTGGTCTCGGTGGTCATGCCTGCTCCTCCTTCGGGGTCGGGGTCTGCTGGGTGAAGACGGCCATCTGCGTGGGCGGGCCGACCTCGGGGTCGTCCGGGCCGACCGGGGTGAACCCGACGCCGTACCCGTACTGTTCGCCGACGCGTGCGGCCCACGCGCGGAACTCCTCGCGGGTCCACTCGAAGCGGTGGTCGCCGTGCCGGACGTGCCCGGCCGGGAGGGACTCCCAGCGGACGTTGTACTCGACGTTCGGTGTGGTCACGAGGACCGTCCGGGGGCGCGCCGAACCGAACACCGCGTATTCGAGCGCGGGCAGCCTCGGCAGGTCGAGGTGCTCGATGACCTCGCTCAGGACCGCCGCGTCGTAGCCGGTCAGGCGCTTGTCGGTGTACGCGAGCGAGCCCTGGATCAGCTTCACCCGGCCGGCCTGGCGCTCCCCGAGCCGCTCCAGGCGCAGCCGCCGCCCGGCGATGGTCAGGGCCCGTACGGAGACGTCGACGCCCACGATGTCGGTGAAGCGCACGTCCTTGAGCAGCGCCTGCACCAACTGGCCCTGTCCGCAGCCGAGATCGAGCACACGGCTCGCGTCGGCGGCGCGCAGGGCGGCGAGGATCGCCTCGCGGCGCTGCTCGGCGAGCGGCACCGGCTTCTCCGGGGTGTCCGTCGCCTCGCCGGTCGTCCGGTCCGCCGTCCGGCCGGTCGTCCCGTCCGTCGACTCGTCCGCCGTCTCGTCCGCGTCGACCGCGTTGTCGAGGTCTTCGGCCTCCAGCCCGTCGGACTCGGCGAGCCGGGCCAGTTCCAGGCGTTCCATGGCGTCGCGGGTCAGGCCCCAGCGGCGCGAGAGGTAGCGGCTGGTGATCAGCTTCTGCTCGGGGTGCTCGGCGAGCCAGCCGTCACCGGCGCGCAGCAGCTTGTCGACCTCGTCGGGCGCGACCCAGTAGTGCTTGGCGTCGTCGAGGACGGGCAGCAGCACGTACAGCTGGTTGAGCGCGTCGGCGAGCCGCAGCTCCCCTTCGAGGACGAGCCGTACGTAACGCGAGTCGCCCCACTCCGGGAACGTGGTGTCCAGGGCCACCGGCTCGGCGTCGACCGTGTCCCAGCCCAGCGGCCCGAACAGCTTGCCGACCAGCTCGGCACCGCCGCGCGCCGGGAGCGCCGGGACCTCGATACGCAGCGGCAGGGGCGCGGCGGCACGCTCGGGCATCGCCTTGCAGGCACCGCGCAGGGCGCTCTTGAAGACGGTGGCGAGCGCGACGGCGAGCAGCGAGGACGCGGCGTACGGCCGGTCGTTCACATACTGCGCGAGCGCCGAGTCGGGGGCGCCGCCCCTGCCTTTGCCCTTGCCGCGGCGCACCAGCGCGATGGGGTCCACTTCGAGGAGGAGCGCGGCCGTGCACCGCTCGGCGGTCGCCTCGGGGTAGAGGACGTGCGCCGTGCCGTGCGAGGTCGAGAACGTCTGCGCGTTGTCGGGATGCTTGTGCAGCAGAAAGCCCAGATCGGTCGCGGGACGTTCGGGGGTGCCGGTGGTACTGATCGTCAGGAACACACGTCCGAGTATGGTCGGGGATCCCTACTGCGACCAGGCATTTTCGGGTGCATCGGCGCCGCGCACCGCGGTGCTCCCGTTCGGTCGGCCCGCGGTGGCCCCCCTTCGCTCGGCGGGTCGTCACCCCGGCGGGCGCCGCGGCGCCGCGGGCATGGCGGCGGCCAGCGCGGCGATCCGGTCCGGTCCCACGCGGCAGCACCCGCCGATCAGCCGCGCGCCGGCGGCGGGCCAGTCCCGCATGCGCTCCGGGTCGAAGGATCCGCCGCCGCTCCAGGACCGGGCGCCCGCGTCCCACTCCTCCCCGCTGTTGGGGTAGACGACGACCGGCTTTCCAGTGGCCTCGGTCGCGATCCGCACGGCCCGCGCGGCATCGTCCGGCGCACAGCAGTTGACCCCTACCGCGATCACCTGGTCGTTCCCCGCCACGAGCCCGAACGCCTCCGTGAGACCCTGCCCGGCGCGCGTCCGCTCCCCTTCGATCGTGTACGAGAGCCAGACCGGCACCCCGCACCCCTCGGCCGCCCACAGGAGCGCCTCGGCCTCGACGGCGTCCGGCACCGTCTCCAGCGCCAGCACGTCCGGTCCCCCCGCCGCGAGCGCCTCGATCCGGGGCCGGTGGAACCGCTCCAGCTCGCGCACACCCAGCCCGTACCGTCCCCGGTACTCGCTCCCGTCCGCGAGCATCGCCCCGTACGGTCCCACCGAACCAGCCACCCAGACCGGCTGCGCGGCGCCTTCCGCCGCCGCCCGGGCCAGTTCCACGCTCCGCGCGAGCAGCCGCGCGGCCTCGGCCCGTCCGACACCGCGCCGGGCGAAGCCCTCGAAGGTGGCCTGGTAGCTGCCGGTGATCAGTACCCGGGCGCCCGCCCGTACGTACGCCGTGTGCGCCGCGCCGATCTGCTCGGGTCCGTCGACGAGCAGCCGCGCCGACCACAGCTCGTCACGGAGATCGCACCCCTGCGCCTCCAACTGGTGGGCGAGTCCGCCGTCGAGGACGAGCACCTCGTCGGCCAGCGCCTCGGCGAGCGTACAGACGGGCCTCATCGCGCGCCTCCGCTCAGCCGAGCTGGGACTGGACCTGGGCGGAGATCAGCTCCAGGTGGTCCAGGTCGTCCAGGTCGAGCACCTGGAGATAGATCCTGGACGCCCCGATCGCTCCGTACCGGCCGATCTTGTCCACGACCTCGGCGGGCGAGCCGGCCAGGCCGTTCGCCTTCAGCTCCTCGACCTCGCGCCCGATGGCCGCCGCCCGGCGGGCCACCTCGGCGTCGTCCTTGCCGACGCAGACCACCAGGGCGTTGGAGTACACCAGCGCGTCGGCGCCGCGGCCCGCGGCCTCCGCGGCGGCCCGGACGCGTCCGAACTGCCGCTCGCTGTCCTCCAGGGAGGCGAAGGGGATGTTGAACTCGTCGGCGTACCGCGCGGCCAGGCGCGGCGTGCGGCTCGCACCGTGTCCGCCGATGAGCACCGGGACCCTGTCCTGGGCCGGCTTCGGCAGCGCCGGCGAGTCGGTGAGCTGGTAGTACTCGCCGTCGTAGGAGAACGTCTTGCCGAGCTCCGTGCCCCACAGCCCGGTGACGATCGCCAGCTGCTCCTCGAGCCGGCCGAACCTCTCCTTGGGGAACGGGATCCCGTACGCCCGGTGCTCCTCCTCGAACCAGCCCGCGCCCAGGCCCAGTTCGACCCGGCCACCGGACATCTGGTCGACCTGGGCGACCTGGATGGCGAGGACGCCCGGGAGGCGGAAGGTGCCGGCGGTCATCAGTGTGCCGAGACGGATCCGCCGGGTCTCCCGGGCCAGGCCGGCCAGGGTGATCCAGGCGTCGGTCGGCCCGGGCAGCCCGTCGGCGGAGCCCATGCTGACGTAGTGGTCGGACCGGAAGAAGGCGTCGAAGCCGAGGTCCTCGGTGGCCTTGGCGACCGTGAGCAGGGTGTCGTAGTCGGCCCCTTGCTGGGGCTCGGTGAAGATTCGAAGATCCATGCCTCCATCCTGCACCTCGGGGCGGCCGTCAACCTCTCCGTCAGCCCCGCGGACGCCGCGGCTCGGTCGGGTGAATATCCGGACCTCCGGCGGTGCGCGGTCCGCTGGGCCAGTGACCGGGGCCCGGCACCGTCGTTGGCTCGGGCGGAGCCGGACCGCCCGGCCCGCGTGCCGGCGGCCGCTGCCGGTGCGTCGTTCTCACGTGTGGCCCTCCCTCGCGGGACGGGCCTGGGCCGAGGAGGCCGCCATGTCCCAGGAAGCCGCGCCCGAAAGGGCGCTGCCCGAGCAGCCGGTACAGCAGTCGCAGTCCGTGCCCGAGCAGAAGGGCTCCGGCGCCCCCAAGGGCCTGCTGCAGCAGATGGAGGAACTGATGGCGGCGCTCAACGCCGACCTGTCGCAGCTCGACGCCGAACTTCAGTCCTCGGCGGACCGCCAGGAGCCCCGCACCGGGGACGCCCCCGGCGCGGGCTGACAGCACCCCGGCCGCCCTCCAGCCGTCTCCCCCATGCCCGCTCCCGCGGTCGCCGTTCATCGCGGCGCCGCCGGGCCCGCCCGGCCCCGGGCGGCATCGGGCGGCCGGTCCCGCTCCCGGATCGCGAGTCGTCGCAGCATCCCGCGCACCCGGTCGTTCGACTCGTCGGCGGCGTCGATCGCCTCGATGCACTGCCAGTACAACCCCTCCTCGTCGGTCGCGCAGGCCACGCCGACCAGGGCGATGCCCACCTCTCCCAGGAGCGCGCCGAGCGCGGTCAACGCCACGCGCTCGTTCGTCACTTCGGTCAGCAGGGCGGCTCTCGGCCCGCCCGTCCGCAGCACCGGGTGCTCTGCCACCCCGCGCCCGCCGCCGATCTCACTGAGCCCCCGCGCCTCGCTCCGCACCTCCTGCGGCCCGCAGAGCGCGAGATGACTCCCTATCGCCTGTGCGAGGGCCTGGGCCTGCCAGGCCTCCGCCACGATGTCCAGTGCCGTCCGGCTCTCCGCCAGCGCGTGCCGGCCCGCCGCGATCAGTCGCTCCGCTTCCATGGACGCCGCCCCCGTTCGTACGACTTACTGCCCACTGAATCCATTACCCAGAGTGAAGGCGCCTGAGCCCAAACGCCAGAGGAATTCGGAAATCTGTGGACAGGAAGCTCGATGGGGAGAAGTCGATCACTCCGAAGAGTGACGATCACCGTTTTCAGTGGCGTTTACGTCTCCTCCGGCGGTCGTACCGCCGGGAAACGGAGCTCGTTCCTGTCGATCTTCGCCGACAGCGCGGCCAGCGGGTCGACGTCCAGCGCCGCGCAGAACTGCAGCAGATAGGCCAGTACGTCCGCGACCTCGTCCTCCACCCGGTGCGCCTTGTCCGGGTCGTCCATCACCCGCCCCGCCTGCTCCGGCGTCAACCACTGGAAGATCTCCAGGAGTTCGGCGGCCTCGACGCTGAGCGCCGCCGCCAGGTTCTTGGGCGTGTGGTACGGCTGCCAGGCCCGCGCCGCCGCGAACTCGGTCAACCTGCGCTGCAGTCCCGCTACATCCAGTTCACTCACGCCCCAGGTGTACCACCGACACCCCAGGTGTCTCACGTGCGTAGTCCGCCGCCGCCTCTCCGACCGTGCCGACGAGCCGGATGTGCCCGTCGGCACAGATGCCGGCGGCGAGGTCGAGGAGCGCGCGGAGCTGGAGCCCGTCCAGACATCCGTCCAGGCCGTCGGCGAGGACGGTCAGCGTCCGCATGGCGGAGGGCACTTCGGCGAGCTGGTCCATGGCCAGCACGCCGGGTCCGGTGAGCAGGACGAGGGCGAGGGCGAGGTAGCGCAGCTCGCCGTCGCCGAGCCGGCCCAGCGGGGTCACGACCGGCACGCCGCCGCGCGGCGCCGGAACCACGACGCCGCCCGGCGCGACGCCCGGCACCCCGCCCAGTACGCCTCCCGCCGGCCCTCCCGCCGACCCTCCCACCGACCCGCCGGCCGGCCCACCCGCCGACCCGCCCGCCGCGCCCCTCGGACCGCGCTCGAGGAACGCCCGTACCGTCGCGTCCGGCAGTTCCTCCACACGCAGTCCCGTGACGACACCCGCGCAGCCGGCGCCCGCGACCGCCGCGAGCCGGGCATGGCGCCGCGCGCACTCGGTCGCGGTGCGGTGCAGCACCTCCGCCAGGTTGTCGCAGCCGCGCCGCAGCCGCCCCTCGCCCTTCGGCACGGGAGCCCGCATCCGCGACGGCCGGGGGTCGCACGGGAAGACCGAGCGCAGGGCGACGACCACCTGCTCGGCGGCGGCCAGGACCTCCAGCTGCCCCTTCGTCTTCCCGGCCACGCGCAGGGGCAACAGGGCGGTGCCGAGCCGGCCGTCGGGGAACGGCGCGCGGGTGACGGGGGTGGTGCCCGCGGTGTGCCATTCGGCCTGGACGGTGCTGCGCCCGGGGTCGCGGAGGGCGGTGGTGAGCAGCGTGCGGCCGCGGCAGGTGAGTCGTTCGCCGACGATACGGAGGGAGGGTTCGACCTGGACGGCGAGGTCGAGGCGGACCGGCCCGGCAGGGCCGTCGACGGTGCAGCCGATCCGGAATCCCCGCCTCCCCTGGGCGTCGGGCCGAGCTCGCTCGGGCACGCAGGCGACGGCGTCGGGGAAGGCGGCGGCCAGGTCCTCACCCGCGCCGAGCCGGGCCAGCGCCTCGTACGCCCGCAAGGCGGTGGACTTTCCGGTGCCGCTGGCCCCGGTGAAGAGGGTCACGGGACCGAGCGGGTGGACGGCGGCGCGGTGCGCGGCGAAGGCGGAGAGCCGGAGTTCGGTGACGGCGGGCCGTGGGGTCCGGACGGTCCGGACAGCACCGGCTGACGGGCCGGTCGACGAGCCGGCCGCCGGACCCGCTGACGGGCCGGCCGCCGCTGTGCCACCGCCTAAGGGGGCCCGGACCGGGCTCCGAGCCTGCGTGCTCCGTGCCTGGGTCGTACAGGCGAGGGACCCGGCGGCGCGGGGGGAGGGGACGGAATCAGGCATTCGGTCGGGCGTCGGGCCGCCGGTGGAGTCCATGATCGGACCGTACGCAGAACCGCGGATGACGAACCGTTACGCCCTGACCATCTTCCTACGATCGGGGGACGGCGACTCCCGCCACGTCCTCGTCCGCCTCCGCGTCGGACGCGCCCTCGACCTCCGTGCCGGCGGGCGCGAGAAGGAAGACGTTGCGGTCGACCCGGTGCATGACGCTGCCGAGCCCGAACACGACGCCGCTGCTGAAGTCCAGGATGCGCTTGGCGACGTCGGTGTCGGCGCTCGTCAGGTCGAGGAGCACCGGAATCTGCGCGATGAGGTAGTCGGCGACCTCGCGCGCGTCCGCGAAGACCTGCACGCGCAGGACGATCATGCGGCGCTGCTCGGCCGCCTCGTACGGGTCGGGCACCGCGCGGTGGTCGACCCTGGACGGCCATTCGTCACGCCCGCGCAGGGGCAGGACCTGCGCCAGGCCCTCCCACTGTTCGTCGGTGACGTCGTACCTCTCGTACCTACTCATGCACCCATCCTCCCGTTACTCACCCGTTCGGCCCAACAGCGACACGAGCCGACCCGGGTGTGCGCTCAGCGTTCGACCGGCAGTCCGCGCGGTTCCTTGATCCGTTTCATGATGATCTGCGAGTTGACCTCGGTGACCCCGGTCAGCGAGGTCAGCCGTTCGATCCACAGCCGTTCGTACGCGGCGAGGTCCGCGACCGCGATCCGCAGCAGGCAGCCGGGGCTGCCGAACAGCCGGTGCGCCTCGATGACGTCGGGGATGTCCCGCAGCGCTTCCTCGAAGGCCTCGACGGTCTCCCGGTCCCGTCGGACCTCGATCGAGACGAGCACCTCGAAGCCCCGCCCGACGGCCGCCGGATCGATGACCGCGCGATAGCCCTGGATCACGCCGTCCTCCTCCAGCTGCCGCACCCGTCGCAGGCAGGCGGAGGCGCTGAGGCCGATGCGCTGGGCGAGCTCCAGGTTGGTCAGCCGACCGTCCTCCTGGAGTTCACGCAAGATACTGCGATCGATCCGATCCATGACGCAATTATGCACGCCATATCTCGCAAGGTCGGCCTCGAAGTCGCAATCACATTCCATACAAGCTGACCTATCGTTGCGAAGGCGACACCCTTCGATCTCCGGGACAGACAGACATGCAGTGGACACGCGACGACCGGCCGCGCCGGATCACCCTCATCAGCACGGGCGGCACCATAGCCAGCCGCTGGCAGGGCGCCGGGTACGCCGCCGACGCCTCCGGTGACGACGTCCTGGCCACCTCGGCACTGCCCGAGGGCGTGACGGTCGAGGTCGTCGACCTGTTCAACGTCAACAGCTCCCGGATGACCTCCGCCCGGCAGGTCACCCTGCTGCGCGCGGTCCACGCGGCGCTCGCCGACCCCGGCGTCGACGGCGTCGTGGTCACCCACGGCACGGACACCCTGGAGGAGTCCGCCTTCTTCCTGGACCTGCACCACACGGACCCGCGACCGGTCGTCTTCACCGGCGCCCAGCGTCCGCTCGGTACGGGGGACGGAGACGGCCCCGGCAACGTGTACGACGCCCTTCAGGTCGCCGCCTCGGTCCGCGACCTGGGCGTGCTCGTCGTCTTCGACGGCCGGGTGCACGCGGCGCGCGGCACCGTGAAGACGCAGACCCTGGCGGCGGACGCGTTCGCCGACCCGTCGGAGTCCAGCCTCGGGAAGGTCGGTTTCGGCAGCGTGGACATCCGCCGCAGCCCCGACCGGCCCGCTCCGCTCCCCCTGCCCACGGCCGCCGTCGAGGACCTCCCGCGGGTCGACGTGGTGATGCACCACAGCGACGGCGACCCCCTCTTCCTGAACACCTCCGTCGCGGCCGGCGCGCGGGGCGTCGTGCTCGTCGGTACGGGCGCGGGCAACGCGACCCCGGAGATCGTCGAGGCCGTCGGCGCGGCGGTCGCCCAGGGCACCCTGGTGGCGCTGAGCACGCGGGTGCCGGCCGGCCCGGTCGCCGAGCTCTACACCGGCGGCGGGGCCGTGGACCTGGTGGCCGCCGGAGCCGTACCGGCCGGAACGCTGCGTGCGGGGCAGGCCCGGATGGCGGTCCTGGCGACCCTCCTGTCCGACGTCGCTCCGGAGCGCCGGCCGGCGCTGCTGCACCGGCTGCTGAACGGCCCCGCGCGCCCGGAGCCCGCCCTCACGGCGTCCGGCTCCCGCTTCAACGGCACCTCCTGACGCAGAGCCACCCCGCCTCTCTCCTTCCCCACCTCTCTCCTTTCCTCGCTTCTCTCCTCCCCCTCCTCCCCTCCCCCTCGAAGGCACCTCGATGACGACTGTGTCCCGCCGTGAGCACGACCTCCTCGGAGAGCGGGACGTGCCCGCCGACGCGTACTGGGGCATCCATTCCCTGCGCGCCATGGAGAACTTCCCGATCACGGGAACGCCGATCTCCGTCTACCCGCAGCTGATCGACGCGCTGGCCGCCGTCAAGGAGGCGGCCGCGCTCGCCAACGAGGAACTCGGCCTGCTCTCCCCGGCGAAGACGGCCGCGATCGTCGCCGCCTGCCGGGAGATCCGCGGCGGGAAGCTGCACGAGCAGTTCGTCGTGGACGTGGTCCAGGGCGGCGCCGGAACGTCGACGAACATGAACGCCAACGAGGTCGTCGCCAACCGCGCCCTCGAACTCCTCGGCCACGCCAAGGGCGAGTACGAGCACCTCCACCCCAACGAGGACGTCAACCTCAGCCAGTCCACCAACGACGTCTACCCGACCGCCGTCCGGATCGCTGCGATCACCGCCGTGCACGGTCTGCTCCAGGCGACCGCGGTGCTCCAGGACGCGTTCGCGGCGAAGGCCATCGAGTTCCGGGACGTCCTCAAGATGGGGCGCACCCAGCTCCAGGACGCGGTGCCGATGACGCTGGGCCAGGAGTTCTCCACGTACGCGGTGATGCTGGACGAGGACCGCAACCGGCTCGCCGAGGCCGTGGAGCTCATCCACGAGATCAATCTGGGCGCCACCGCGATCGGCACGGGCCTCAACGCCCCGCCCGCGTACGCCGAGACGGCCCGCCGCCACCTCGCCGAGATCACCGGCATGCCCCTGGTGACCTCGGCCAACCTGGTGGAGGCGACCCAGGACTGCGGCGCCTTCGTCCAGCTCTCGGGTGTCCTCAAGCGGCTGGCGGTCAAGCTCTCCAAGACCTGCAACGACCTGCGCCTGCTCTCCTCGGGCCCGCGCGCCGGCCTGAACGAGATCAACCTCCCCGCCGTACAGGCCGGTTCGAGCATCATGCCGGGCAAGGTCAACCCGGTGATCCCGGAGGTCGTCAACCAGGTCGCCTTCGAGGTGATCGGCAACGACATGACGATCACCATGGCGGCGGAGGGCGGCCAGCTCCAGCTGAACGCCTTCGAGCCGATCATCCTGCACTCCCTGGCGAAGAGCATCACCTCGCTGCGTGCCGCCTGCCTCACTCTCGCCGAGCGGTGCGTGGTGGGCATCACGGCCAACGTGGACGAGCTGCGGGCTGCGGTCGAGAACTCCATCGGCCTGGCCACGGCGCTCAACCCGTACATCGGCTACACCGCCGCCACCGCGATCGCCAAGGAGGCCCTCCTGACGGGCCGGGGCGTCGCCGAACTCACCCTGGAGAAGGGACTCCTGCCCGCGGAGCGCATCGCGGAACTCCTCACCCCGGAGCGCCTGACCGGCATCGAACCCCGCCCGGTCGCCTGAACCAGCAGGCAGCCGGCGCTGTCAGATCCGGAGCCAGGCCGCCGTGTCCGTCGGGAGGCGGCCCGCCGGGTCGAGGGGGGCGCTGGTGAGGAGGACGTGGGCGGGCGCGGGGAGAGGGGTGGGGGTCGGTGAGAGGTTGACCAGGCAGAGCAGGCCCCCCGGGCGGGTGAAGGCGAGGACTCCCTCCGGGGACGGGAGCCAGGTCAGCGGGCCGTCGCCGAAGCCCTCCTCCGTGCGGCGCAGACTCAGGGCCGTCCGGTAGAGGGTGAGCATCGACTCCGGGTCCGTGTGCTGGCGGTCGACCGCGTAGCGGGCCCAGTCGCTGGGCTGGGGGAGCCAGGGCTCGGAGGTCGGACCGAAGCCGTACCAGGGTGCTTCGGCGTTCCAGGGCAGAGGGACGCGGCAGCCGTCACGGCCCGGGTCGGTGCCCTGGGAGCGGGCGTGCATGGGGTCCTGGATGCGGTCGCGCGGGATGTCGGCCTCGGGGAGGCCGAGTTCCTCGCCCTGGTAGACGTAGACCGAACCGGGCAGGGCGAGGGTGAGGAGCGCGGCGGCGCGGGCGCGGCGGGTGCCGAGGTCCAGGTCGGTGGGGGTGCCGAAGGCCTTCGTCGCGAAGTCGAAGCCGGTGTCCCCGCGCCCGTAGCGGGTGGCGGTCCGGGTGACGTCGTGGTTGCAGAGGACCCAGGTGGCGGGGGCGCCGACCGGCGCGTGTTCGGCCAGGGTGTCGTCGATGGTGCGGCGCAGCCGGTCCGCCTCCCAGGGGCAGGAGAGGAAGTTGAAGTTGAAGGCCGTGTGCAGCTCGTCGGGGCGCAGGTAGCGGGCGAACCGTTCGGAGTCGGGCAGCCACACCTCGCCGACGAAGACGCCCTGGTAGGTGTCGGCGATCGCCCGCCAGGACCGGTAGATGTCGTGGAGTTCGTCCTGGTCGATGTACGGGTGGGGGTCGACGCCCTCGACGAAGTCGGCGAGGGCCGGGTCCTTGGCCAGCAGCGCGGCGGAGTCGATGCGTACGCCGGCGACACCGCGCTCGAACCAGAAGCGGAGCACGTCCTCGTGTTCTCTGCGGACCGCCGGGTGGGCCCAGTTGAGGTCGGGCTGCTCCGGGGTGAAGAGGTGGAGGTACCACTCGCCGTCCTCGACCCGGGTCCAGGTCCGTCCGGAGAACTGTGACGGCCAGTCGTTGGGCGGGAGTTCGCCGTGCTCGCCGCGGCCCGGCCGGAAGTGGAACAGTTCGCGTTCGGGGCTGCCGGGTCCGGCCGCGAGCGCCGCGCGGAACCAGGCGTGCTGGTCGGAGACGTGGTTGGGAACGATGTCGACGATCACGCGGATGCCGAGTCCGCGGGCTTCGGCGATGAGCTTCTCGGCCTCGGCGAGGGTGCCGAAGGCGGGGTCGATGGTGCGGTAGTCGGCGACGTCGTATCCGCCGTCGACCAGCGGGGAGAGGTACCACGGGGTGAACCACACGGCGTCGACGCCGAGTTCGGCGAGGTAGGGCAGTCTCGCCCGGACGCCCGCGAGGTCCCCGGTGCCGTCGCCGTCGCCGTCGGCGAAGCTGCGTGGGTATACCTGGTAGATGACGGCGTCGCGCCACCAGTCGTCGGTGCGGTGCGAGTGAGGGGCTGCCACGTGACGGTCCTTTCGGGCAGGTCGGAGTTCTTCGCCGCCGGCCCGGCGTGCTGCGGGGCGTGTGGACGGGCCGGCGGCGAAGGTCTGGGGGTGCGGGACGAGGCGGCGGGGACGGGCGTGGTCAGCCCTTGAGTCCGCCCGCCGTGAGACCGCTCATGATGTTGCGCTGGAAGACCAGGAAGAGGAGCAGTGTCGGCACCGAGGCGATCGTGAGCGCCGCGATGAGGACGTTCACCGGCACGCCGTTGGAGAGCGAGTAGATGCCGACGTTGAGTGTCTGCATCGCGGGGTCGGGGAGGGTGAGCATCGGCCAGAGGAAGTCCTTCCAGACCCCCACGACGGCGAAGATCGACACCACGCCCAGGATGGGGCGCGAGACGGGCAGCACGATCGACCACAGGATGCGCGTCGGCGAGGCCCCGTCCATCGACGCGGCGTCGAGCAGCTCTCTCGGGATCGAGTCGAAGAACCGCTTGAGCAGGAAGATGTTAAAGGCGTTGGTGACGGACGGGAGCCAGATCGCCCAGGGGGTGTTGAGGAGGTTGCGCTCCACGACGGGCACGTCCAGGACCGTGAGGTACTGCGGGACGACGAGGACGGTCGCCGGGATCATGAGCGTCGCCAGCATCAGGCCGAGGATGGCCTTGCCCAGGACGGGCCGCAGCTTGGAGAGCGAGTAGGCGGCCGCCACGTCGAGGACGAGCTGGAAGGCGAGCGCGCCGAACGCGTAGTAGAGAGTGTTGAAGAGCAGGGTGGCGAGGTCCATGACCTCCCAGGCCCGGCTGTAGTTCGCCGGCTCGAAGGTCCCGGGCACGAGGGTCGGCGGCGTCTGGATGACCTCCTGGGCGTCCTTGAAGCCGCTCGTCACCAGCCAGTACAGCGGGCCGAGGAAGGCGAGGGTGAAGCCGCCGACGACCACGGCGAAGACGGTCCAGTAGAGGACCCTGCCGCGGGGGCGGGCGAGCTGCGCCGGCGAGATGAGTGTGCGTGTGGACATGCTGGTCTCCCCCGGTCCTACTCGTCCTCGGCGCGGCTGAGCTTCACGTACGCGGCGGAGAACCCGGCCAGCAGTACGAGCAGGAGCAGGCCGAGCGCCGCCGCGGCACCGTAGTTGTTGAAGTTGAAGGCGTACTGGTAGATGAGGTAGACGACGGTCGTGGTGGAGCCTTCGGGGCCGGCGCCGCCGGTGAGCAGGAACGGTTCGACGAAGACCTGCATGGTGGCGATGATCTGCATGAGCAGCATCAGGGAGAGGATGAGCCGGGTCTGGGGGATGGTGACGTGCCAGATCTTGCGGAACAGTCCGGCGCCGTCCAGCTCGGCCGCCTCGTACAGCTCGCCGGGGATGGACTGGAGCGCGGCGAGGTAGATGAGGGCCGCGCCGCCCATGTTCATCCAGGTGGAGGCGATGACCACGGAGAGCATCGAGAGGTCGGGGTCCTGGAGCCACTGCTGTTCGGGCAGTCCGACCGAGGTGAGCATCTCGTTGAGCAGGCCGTAGCCGGGGTCGTACAGGTACTTGAAGAGGAGGACCGAGGCGACCGGCGGCAGCATCACGGGCAGGTAGACGAGCAGCCGGAGGTAGCCCTGGCCGTGGTGGAACTCGTTGATGACGAGGGCGACGACGAAGGGGACGGCGAAGCCGAAAACCAGGGCGAGGACGGTGAACAGGAGCGTGTTGCGCCAGGCCTGCCAGAAGGCCGGGTCGTTGAAGACGGTGACGAGGTTGTCGAGACCGACCCAGCTGGTCTCGCCGCTCTCGGTCTTCTGGAAAGCGAGGAAGAACTCCCTGACCATCGGGTACCAGGAGAACACCGCGAAGCAGACGACCGCGCCGATCAGGAATCCGTGGGCGGTGAGGTTGCGCTTCAGGTTCCGGGCGAACCGCCCGGCGGGCGGCACGGGGTCCGTCTCGTACGGCGGTGAGGGGTGGCGGGAGGCCGCTGTGCTCGGGGTCAGGCTGGGGGCCGACATCTCGTCGCTCCTTGGTGCTGGTGCCGGGTTGACGTCCGTGGGCGGGGCGGAGCGGGGGCGGCCGGACGGCCGGCCCCCCGCCGCCGGTCCCGTCACCCGTTGGCGAGGACCTGGTTCACCTGCGTCTCCGCGGTCGCGAGGAGCTTGTCGATGTCGGCGTCCTTGTTGGTGAGGATGCCGGACATCACGTTGTCGAGGACCTTGTAGACCTCCTGCGCCTTCGGCGGCTCCGCCTTGCCCGCGACGGGGTTGTCCATGAAGGTCCTGAAGTTGGCGACCGGCATGGTGGCGTGCTCCGTGCGGGCGGCGTCGTCCTGGGCCTTGGAGTCGTTCAGCCAGAAGTTGGGCTGCGGGACGCCGACGGGCAGGCCGTCCTGCTTGCTGCGCGACCAGTCGAACTGGCCCTTGCCGACGGTGAGGTTCTTGAAGTTCAGCCAGGCGATCGCGGCCTTGATCTTGTCGCCGGATATGCCCTGCTTGATCATGTAGTTGTTGCCGCCGGCCAGGGTGGCCTTCTCGCCGGGGATCGGTCCCATGCCGAAGTTCTCGTACTTCGCGCCGAGTTGCTGGACCATGTACGCGATGTCGTCGGGCGCGGCGAGGAACATGCCGAGCTTGTCGGTCGCGATCTGCTTCTGCAGGTCTCCCCACTTGAGCAGCTGGGTCTTGCCCATGCTGTCGTCCTCCCAGCGCATGGCGTGGAGGTTCCTGGCGACCTGCTTGCCGAGCTCGTTGTTGAAGGCGGCCTTCGTGCCGCTCGCGTCGACGACGTCCCCGCCCAGGCTGTACATCTGCGCGGTGAAGTGCCAGCCGCCGGTGTTGCCCGCGCTGTACTCGCCGAACCCGGCGATGCCCTGCCCCAGGCCCGCGATCTTCTTGGCGGCGGCGCGGACCTCCTCCCAGGTGCGCGGCGGGGCGTCGGGGTCGAGGCCGGCCTGCTGGAAGAGCTTGCGGTTGACGAGCAGGCCCATCGTGTAGTTGCTGGTGGGCAGGCCGTACAGCTTGCCGTCCTTCTTGAGCGAGCCGAGGACGTTCGGGTCGATGTTCTTGAGGAGCGGGACGCTCTTGTCGTTGACGTAGGCGCTGATGTCGGCGGCGCCGTCGTTGTCCAGCACCTGGGGCAGGTCGGTGAAGTACGTGTAGAAGACGTCCGGCTGCGACCTGGCCTTGAGCATCGCGGTGAAGCGGGGCGGTTCGAGGCACTGGCCGGCGGTGGAGCGGCCCTCGATCGTGACGTTGGGGTACGTCTTGTTGAAGGCGGCGACGTCCTCCTTCCACTCCTTGAGCTCGGCCGCCTTCGCCGCCGGGGGCATGCAGTCGATGGTGATCGTCACCTTGGTCTTCGGGTCCAGCGGAGCGGAGGGATCGGACGACCCACCGCCCCCGGAACCACCGCTGCCGTTGTTGCTGCTGCTCGTGCCGCAGGCGGCGAGCGCGGTCAGCGTGAGCGCGGAGACGAGGGTGACCGCGCTGGCGCGGCGCGTACGGCGGAACCGGGCACTTCTCATGGGTGGTCCCCTTCGGGCATGAACGTGGAGGTCGCGTCACCCCACCGCCGGTGCGTTTGTGGGGCGCGCCACACTCAACCACCATCAACAAGTGAACGCAATATGTCGCGCTGATTTCGCAATTGCCTGACAGAGAAAGGGAAGGATGACGAGGTCGCAGGCCGGGAAGCGCCTGATCCCGAGGCCCCACGGGGCCTCCAAGGGGCCTCCGGGGCGGCGGGGTGACAGAACGCACGCAAGGCCGGTGCAAGCGGCCGCAAACCGCCTGCACCAGCCTCACAGGGCCCGTCGCGCGTGGGTGTCGCGCGAATCCCTACGGGTTGATGTCGATCTCGAAGGTGGAGGTGGTGTTTCGGACGTCCACCGCGTTGCCACTCAGCTCCAGGCTGTTGAAGGTCACCTCCCCCACGGCCGGCCCCTGCCCCGACTCCGGCAGCTCGTTGGCCCACAGACCGAAGCCCGACTTGGCGTCGAACGCGTCCCCGCTCCTGCGCGCGCCCGTGATCGAGATGTCCGTGAACACGGTGTCCTTGATCGGGAACTGCGGCTGCCCGCCGACGTAGTTGGTCTGGAACATCACTCCGCTGTACGTCGGGTCGACGATGTCGACGTGGTTGACCCTGATCCCCTGGAAGACCTTGGAGGCGGAGAACACCCAGATGCCGGGGAAGGTCTGCGAGCCCCAGAAGTGCCCGCCGGCCCGGACGATCGAGATGTTCTCGAACGTCGTGGGCGCGGTGCCGAAGCCGTTCATCGGATAGCCGAAGTCCAGCGAGGAGATCGTGATGCCGGAGTAGACGAGCGTGTCCGCGATGTGGATGTTGCGGAAGGTGTTGTCGTAGCCGCCGTAGACGGCGACGCCCGCGGCACGCCAGGTGAGCGTCGACGTCAGGTTCTCGTAGACGTTGTTCTTCATGTCGGCGCCGCCCGCGTCGATCGCGGAGAAGAGCGCGAAGCTGTCGTCGCCGGTGGCCCGGGCGTCGTTGTTGGTCACCAGGTTGTCCGTGGACCCGTTGGTCATGTTGATGCCGTCCGCGAACATGTTGCGGATCCGGGAGTTCCTGATGGTGATCCGGTCGGTGTTGGCGCCCCAGTACAGGCACACCATGTGCTCGTTCCAGATGTCGTCGATCACGATGTCGGTCACGTTCGCGAAGTCGAACACCTTGCCCGGGCCGTCGATGCGCGAGGTGTAGTTGCCGAAGTAGGCGAAGCCCTTGAAGAGCGACCCCTTCGCCGCCGCCTCGGCCCGGAAGCCGACGTCGGTGTTGTCCTGCGTCGAGGGCGCGTGGAACGTCGTGTACCAGGGGCCGGCGCCGACGACCTTCACGGCCTTGCCGTACACCTGGAACTTGCTCGACGTCTGGTAGTCGCCCGGCGGCAGATAGACCCCGACGAGGGTGCCCGTGGTGTCCATACGTACCTTGTCGAGCGCGTTCTGGACGTCCTGGTGGGTGAATCCGGCCGGGACCGTGTACGTCGCCGGGTCGGGGTTGCCGACCGGGGCGACCTGCTCCAAGTTGACGAAGTCGATCGCGTACGGCCGGCTGTTCGCCACGTCCTTCTGCAGCCGGATCCTGCTCCCCGCCCGCACGGTCTCGCCGAGCATCATGTGCGCCTCGTCGTAGATGTGACGCGGGGCGCCCGCGCCGGGAGAGTTCCCGGGCGCGGTCTCGGCGCCGTACAGCCACGCGTACTTCGACGTCACCGGGAGCGCCTTCCTGAACACCCCGTCGACGTAGACGTTGATCGTGGAGTCGATGCCGCCGCCGCCCGGCGCGTCGGGCAGCGAGACCCGGGCGACCAGGGTGTTCGTGTCGGCGCGGGTGGTGAACTCGACGTACTCCCCCGTCGCGTCGAGGTTCACGGCCTTGCGGCCCGAGGCCTCGCCCGCGATGTCGCCCACGGTCCGGTTCGGGCCGACGACCTGGGCGCCTCCGCCCGCGGTGCCGTCCTCCGCCTCGTACATGTCGTACGGCATGTTGGCGCCGCGGCCGACGAAGAGCGGCTGGGTGGAGGTGTTGTTGGCACGCTTGACCGGCAGTTCGTTGGCGTCGTCGGCGAGGACGACCCTGACGGTGTACGAGCCGTTGGCGGCGGTCCAGGGGCCGAGGCTCACCTCGGCCGTGCCCCCGGCCGCGACGGCTCCGCTGTGCGCGCCGGTCAGCGTCCTGACCGTGACGCCCCTGGAGTCGACCAGGGTGAGCGTGACGCCGTGGCTGCCCGAGGCGCTCGCGACGGTGCCCTGGTTCTTCACGGCCACCTTGAACGTGACGGCGTCACCGGCCGCGGGGCTGGACGGCGAGGTGGTCACGGAGGCGGCGACCAGGTCGGAGCTGGAGACCGGCCTGACCACCAGGGCGGTGGCGCTGGTGAAGGTGTTGTCGGACTCGTTCTGCTCGACGACCGCGTTCGCCTCGTCGGCGACCGCGCTCAGCTGGTACGAACCGGCGTCCCGTGCGCCGATCGAGGCGCTGACCGTGGTCTGCGCGCCTGCGGCGAGGGCGCCGACCTGGGCGGTGGCGACCTTCGTGCCGCCGAGGCGCAGCGCGACGGCGCTCGCCGGCGCGGCGGCCGGGCCGGTGTTGCGTACGGTCGCGCTCACCGTGATCGGGTCGGATTCGACCGGCGCGGCGGGCGTGGCGGTGAGGGCGGTGACCTCCAGGTTCGGGTTGGGCGCCGCAACACCGATGACCTGGAACTCGGCCAACTGGCCTGCCGGTGCACCGGAGTTCGCGGTGAACTTCAGCTGGACGTCGGCGACCCGGGCGGAGAGCGGGATCGTGACGGTGTTGCCGCTCGCCGGGTCGAACGTGTGGCTCTTCGCCGCGACCAGGCCGCCGAGGCCGGTGGCGCTCTGCTCACGGCCGAGGACCTCGACGGTCTGGCTCCGGGTGGCCCAGGCCGTGCCCGGGTCGAGCTTGAGGACGAGCCGGTCGACGTCGGCGTTGGAGCCGAGATTCACGGTGAGGGTCTGGGGGTAGCTGCCGCCCGCGCCCTCCCAGTAGGTCGCGGTGTTGTTGTCGTTGGCGTTGGTCGCGGCGTAGGTGTGCACCGTGGAGGAGGCGGCGATCTCCTTGCCGACCGCCAGGTTGGAGCCCGCGCCGCCGGTGCCGTCGCGGGTCACGGCGTTGCTGTTCGCCGACCGGTTGCCCGCCGCGTCCTTGGCACGGACGTGGTAGGCGACGGTGGCGGAGGCCGGCTGGGTGTCGGTGTACGTGGTGACGCCGCCCGCCACGCTGCCCCGCAGGGTGTTGTTCGCGTACACCTCGTAACCGGTGACGCCCACGTTGTCCGAGGAGGCGTTCCAGGTCAGTCGGATCTGACCGGAGCCGGGTTCGGTGAGCGCGAGGTTCGCGGGCGCGGTCGGCGCCTGGGTGTCCCCGGTCTCGCCGGTACGGGTCACGGTGTTGCTGTCGGCCGACTGGTTGCCGGCCGCGTCCTTGGCGCGGACGAGGTAGGTCACGGTCTGGTTCGCCGGACGCGTGTCGGTGAAGGTGGTGGTTCCCGCGCCGACGGTGGTCAGCAGGGCGCCGTTGGCGTAGACGTCGTACCCCGTGACGCCGACGTCGTCGGTGGCCGCGTTCCAGGTGAGCCTGATCTGGTCGGTGGCGGGCTGGGTGAGGGCGAGGTTCGCGGGCGCGGACGGTGCCTGAGTGTCGCCGGTCCGGGGACCGAAGATCTCCAGTTCGGAGAGCTGTCCGGCGGACTGGACGCTGTTCGCCGTGACGAGGACGCGTACGTACCGGGTGGTGGCCGCGTCGAAGGTGACCGTCGCGGAGTGCCCGCCGGCCGCGTCGAAGGTGTACGCACGGGAGGCGGTCAGGTCGGTGAAGGCCGTGCCGTCGGTGCTGCCCTGGATCTTCAGGGTCTGGCTGCGTGTCTCCCAGCCGGAGGGCAGCCGCAGGACGACCCGGTCGACGCGGACGGCGGCGCCGAGGTCGGCCTGGATCCACTGCGGGAGGGCGCTGTTGGCGCTCTCCCAGTAGGTGGCCCGGTTCCCGTCGTTGGCGTTGCCCGCCGCGTACGCCTGGGTGTGGCTGCTCGCGGTCAGGGTGCGGCCGCTCGCGAGGTTGGCGGAGGAGCCGTCGGCCGCGTGCACCTCCAGCTCGGAGAGCTGGGCGGCCTGCCAGCCGGTGTTGGCGGTGACGGTGATCCGGACGAACCGGGTCTGGGTCGCGGGGAAGGTCACCGTGACGGTGTTGGCCGCGCCGGGACTGAACGTGTAGGTGGCGGAGTTCTTCAGGGTGGTGAAGCTGGTGCCGTCGGCGCTGCCCTGGACGGAGAGCGTCTGGTCACGGCTCTCCCAGCCGGCGGGCAGTTTCAGGACCACCTCGTCCACGCGTTCGGTGGTGCCGAGGTCGGTCTGGACCCATTGCGGCAGGCTGCTGCCCGCGCTCTGCCAGTACGAGCCCTGGTTGCCGTCGGTGATGTTGCCGGCGCCGTACTCGGCGAGGGCGCTGCCGGCCGCCGCCGGGTCGCCCAGGGCGATGTTGGGGCCGCCCGCGGCCTCGGCGGTCATCAGCGGACCGCCCAGTGCCAGGAGGCTGGTCGCGACCACGGCGCTCAGGAACCGTGATCTCCAGGTGGGGATGGTCATCTGTCCTCTCAGTCCTCGATCTCGGCCTCGCGCCCGACCGGCGGCGAGGCACGGCTGAAGGGCGGCGGCCCCGTCGGAACGGGGCCGCCGCACACAGGGGTGGAGCGGGGAGTGTCAGTTCCTGTTGACGACGAACTGCGAGCCGGGCTCGATGAGGACGTCGCCCTCGGCCGAGTCGGTGATGGTCACGCGCGTCAGCGTCGCGCTGCCGCGCGCCCCGCTCATCGCGAGGATTCCGGAACCGTTGTTCGACTTGTCGATGCGGACGTCGGTGATCTTCACGTCCGGCATCTCGCCGCCGCCGGTCTTGAACTGGATGCCGTCATAGGTCGAGTCGAGGATGTCGGTGTCCCGGATGGTGACGCCCGGGATGGGCTGGCCCTGCGCGAAGAGCGTGATCGCGCCGAACTCCTGGTCCTCGTTCCAGAACGCGCCGCCGGTGCGGTGCAGGGCGTTGTCGGCGATCAGCGTCTGCCCGGAGAAGGGCAGCGGGTCGTGGTCGGTCGCGAGCATGATGCCCGGGTAGTTCATGGTGTCCGAGATGATGTTGTTCTCGATCGTGTTGCCGAAGCCGCCGTAGACCGCGATGCCGTTGGCGCGCCAGGGCAGCTGGATGGTGTTGTTGCGGAAGTGGTTGTCGGATCCGATGTCCACCGCGGTGTCCTTGACGTACTTGCTGGCCCAGACGGCCAGCGCGTCGTCACCCGTGTTCCGGAAGGACGAGTCGAAGACGGTGGACTTGCGGGTGCCGTTGGCGAAGTTGATGCCGTCGGCGTAGGTGTTGCGGATGCGCATCCCGGTGAACTCCAGGCCGTCGCCGGGGCCCCAGAGCTCGGGGATGTTGGAGTAGTCGCGGCCGGCCCAGACGCCGACGTTCGCGTGCTCGATCCAGACGTTGCTGATCTTGGTGCCCTTGCCGAAGCGGCCGTTGAGGCCCACGCCGCCCTCGGCGTTGCCGTCACCGCCGCGGATCTGGCCCGACCCGAAGATGGCGAGGTCGGAGATCTGCGTGTTGTGGTCGATGTCGAAGCCGAAGTTGCCCTCGTGCGGGTGGTTGATGCCGCCCGCCTGGTGCGGCGGGGTCAGCGTGTACAGCTGGGAGTGCCACATGCCCGCGCCGCGGATCGTGACGTCCCGGATGCCGACCTGGTTGAACTGGCCCCGGTTCAGCGGGTCGTCGGTCAGGATCTTCTGCTCCTGGCGCCACTGCCCGGCGGGGATCCAGACGCAGGGGATCTGGCCGTTCTGGTCGGCGGTCACCGCGCGCTGCAGGGCGTCGGTGTCGTCGATGCCGTCGTTGGGGACGGCGCCGTACTCGGTGATGGAGACGCACCCGGCCGGCTTGGCGGCCGGGGGCGCCACCTGCTCCAGGTCGATCAGGTCGATGACGTGGAAGGCGGCCGAGTCGCCCGCGTCGCGCTGGAGGCGGAACTTCGTGCCCACCGGGTAGGTCTGCGTCAGCAGGGCGTGGGACTCGTCGAACAGCCGCCGCGCGTCACCGCCGGGCCGGTTGGTGAGGCCCTCGGGGTCGTCGGTGGTGCCGTAGAGCCAGCTGTGCTTGGACGACAGGGTCAGCTTGCGGACGAAGACGCCGTCCGCGTACAGACTGATCGTGGCCTCCGCCCCGCCACCGGCCGCCGCGTCGGGGACCGAGTTGCGTACGACGATCGAGTTCGCGGGGTTGGTCGAGGTGAACTCGACGTACTGGCCCTGTGAGGTGAGCCGCACCGACTTCCGGCCGGAGGACTCGGAGGCGAAGTCGGTGTGGCCGAAGGTCCGCTTCTGGTCGGCGGTGAGCAGGGTGCCCTCGTAGCGGGCGTCCTCCGCCTCGTACTCGGTGTACGGCACGGCGGCGCCGCGCCCCACGACGAGGGAGCGGGTGAAGACGTTGTTGTTCTCGTCGGTCTCGGTGAGGGTCCCGGTGGCGTCGGCGGTCGCGGTGAGGGTGGCCCCGCCGCCGGTGGCCGTCCAGGTGCCGGAGATCGGGACGGTGGCCGTCTGGCCCGCGGCGATCGCGCCCGTGGCCCCGTTCAGGGTGGCGGTCCCGGCCGTCAGCCGGGTGACCGTGCCGGCCGGGGCTCCGGTGGTGCCGCGGTTGTGGACCGCGACGGTGAAGGTGACGGGGGAACCGACGGCGGGGCTGGCCGGGTCGGTCGTGATCCCGGTGATCCGCAGGTCGGGGCCGGGGCTCTGGCCGACGACGAGCTTCGCCGCCGCCGTCCGGCTGTTGTTGCCGTTGTCCTGTTCGGCGACGGTGTCGGTCGGATCGACCACGGCCGAGACGGTGTACGAACCCATGGGGCGCTTGCCGACCGTGACCGGGACGGTGGCCGAGGCGCCGGCGGCGAGCGCGGCGACCGGGGCGGAGCCGGCGACGGTGCCCTCCAGGCTGACCTGGACGGTGGTGGCGGGCGCGGCGGCCGTACCGGCGTTGCGCACGGTGGCGGCGACCGTCACGGCGTCCGTCTCGGAGGGGGAGGACGGAGTCCATGTCAGGTCGGTGACGGTGAGGTCGGGGCTGGGCGCGGCCGTGCCGACGACCTGGAACTCCGCGACCTGGCCGCCGGGGGCGCCGGTGTTGGAGAAGAAGGTCAGGCGCAGGTCCGCGTACCGTCCGGTCACCGGGATGGTGACGGAGTTCTGGCCGGCGCCTGGGCTGAACGTGTAGTCGGCGCGTGCCTTGAGCGAGGTGAAGCCGGAGGCCGACTGCTCACGCCCGAGTACCTCGATCGACTGCGTCCTGGGCCCCCACACCTGGTCGGGGTTGAGTTTGACCACCACGGCCCGTACGTCGGCGTTCGCGCCGAGCTTCACCGTCAGGCTGGACGGGAACCCGGCGGACTCCCAGTAGGTGCCCGTGGTGTCGTCGTTGGCGTGCGCGGCGACGTAGGTCTGGGTCGACGAGGTCGCCTCGATCGGCTTGTTGCGCGCGAGGTTGGTCCCCTCGACCGGAGGGTCGACGGGGCCGCCGGCTCCGTGGACCTCCACCTCGGACAACTGGGCGGCGTTCCAGCCGGAGTTGGCCGTCACCTGGATCCGTACGAACCGGGCGTCGGCCGAGGTGAGGGCGATGCTCACGGTGTTCGCCCCGGCCGGGCCGAAGGCGCGCGGCTGGGCTGCGGCGAGGGTGGTGAAGGTGCTGCCGTCGGTGCTGCCGAGGACGCCGACGGTCTGCGAGCGTGCCTCCCAGGTCGTCGGGAGCTTCAGGACGACGTCGTCCACGCGGGTGCTCGCGCCGAGGTCGACCTGCACCCACTGGGGGAACGATCCCGCCGGGCCCTCCCAGTAGGACTGCTGGCTTCCGTCGGTGACGTTGCCCGCCGGGTACGCCCCGTGGGCTCCGCCGGCCGTGACCGTTCTGCCGAGCGCGAGGTTGGGCCCGGCCGCCGCGGCGTACGCGTGGACGGGCAGGAGCCCTAAGGCGATCAGTCCGGCTATCAGCATGCCGACCGTCAACCGCCAGCTCAGGATGTTGCCTCTCATATGGGCCTCTCCGTCTGCCGGGCCGCGGCCATGCGTCGACACAGGGACACTCGCCAGGAACCCAGCGGAGCTCTGACAATGAATGACGGCGAGATACAGACTTATTGAGCATTTTCGTTAATCTTTTGCGCCGCCGGGGTGTCAGGTTTCTATCAGGTCACCGCTTTGTCAACAGCCCCGGCAGAAACGGCAGTTGGGGTGTGGCATCCCCGCAGGTCAACGCAGAACGGCTCCGGTGCCGGGGAGGCGGTGAGGCCTCCCCGGCACCGGAGCCGGGAACGAGCGGGGGGGTGAGGGTCAGCCGACGGGCGGCGGCGCGGTCGATCCGCGCACGACGAGTTCGGGCTCGAAGAGGAGCTCGCCGGGGTCGGTCTGGGTGCCCTGGATCTGGGCGCAGAGCAGCTCGACCGCCGCGCGCCCCATCGCCTCGATGGGCTGGCGGACCGTGGAGAGCGGCGGCTCGGTGCAGTTCATGAAGGCGGAGTCGTCGAAGCCGACGACGGACACCTGCCCGGGAACGGAGAGCCCGCGCCGGCGCGCGGCCCTGATCGCCCCCAGGGCGAGCGGGTCACTGGCGCAGACGATGCCGGTGACGCCCCGCTCCAGGAGGCGGGTGGCGGCGGCCTGGCCTCCTTCGAGCGAGAAGATCGACCGCACGACGTGCTCGTCCGGCAGCGTGGTGCCCGCCGCTTCGGCGGCAGCCCGCGCCGCTTCGAGCTTGCGCCGCGAGGGGACGTGGTCGCTCGGACCGAGGACGAGACCGATCCGCTCGTGCCCGAGCGAGGCGAGGTGGCGCCAGGCCTGCTCGACGGCGACGGCGTCGTCGCAGGACACGCAGGGGAAGTTGAGCCCGGCGATGGACGCGTTGATGAGGACGACCGGGATGTTGCGCTCGGCCAGCTGGTGGTAGTGGTCGTGCGGCGCGTCCGCCTGCGCGAACAGACCGCCGGCGAAGACGACGCCGGACACCTGCTGCTGGAGGAGGAGTTCCACGTAGTCGGCCTCGGAGACGCCCCCCTTGGTCTGGGTGCAGAGCACCGGGGTCAGCCCCTGCTGCGCGAGCGCGCCGCCGATGACCTCGGCGAACGCGGGGAAGATGGGGTTCTGCAGCTCCGGCAGGACCAGACCGACGAGCCGCGCGCGCTCACCGCGCAGCTGGGTGGGCCGCTCGTATCCGAGCACGTCGAGCGCGGTGAGGACGGACTGCCGGGTGGCCTCGGAGACACCGGGCTTGCCGTTGAGCACACGGCTGACCGTGGCCTCGCTGACTCCCACCTTCTTGGCCACTTGAGCAAGTCGTCGCGTCATGAACGCAAGACTAGCGCAAGTCTCGCAAGTTTGTTGCGTCGCTCTCGGTCATCGGACGCAAGGCGCCTGACACCGCGACCTACCCGCTCACGGCCGGGGCCGGGGTCCGGTTCCACCGCATACGGGACCAGGGGAGGGCCAGCTCGCTCCGGTCCCGTACCTCCCGGGGGGCGAGGGCCGCGAGGGGGGTGGCTCCGGCGTGACGGGCGAAGACCGTGTCGACGTAGCGGTGGCCGGTGTCGGCGGCGAGGAAGAGGACCGTGCGCCCAGGGGCGCGTTCGCGTTCGTGGCGGGCGGCGAGATAGGCGGCTCCGGTCGAGAGGCCCGCGAAGACCGCGTGGCGGCGCAGGAGGTCGACGCTGCCGGCGAGGGCCGCGTCGAAGGAGATCCAGTGCAGGGTGTCGTACAGCTCGTGCGCGACGTTGCCGAAGGGGATGGAGCTGCCGATCCCGGCGATGATGATCTCGGGGTCGGCGACGTGCTCCGCGCCGAAGGTGACGCTGCCGTACGGCTGAACCCCGACGAGCTCGACGTCGGGCGCCGCACGCCCGTCCGGGGCCTCGCGCAGATAGCGGGCGAGGGCTCCGGTGGAGGCACCCGAGCCGACCCCGCCGACGACGGTCAGGCCGTCCGCGCCGGTCGCCTCGCGGACGCGGTCGGCGATCGCGCGGTACCCCAGGTAGTGGACGGCGTCGTGGTACTGCCGCATCCAGTGGTACTCGGGGTGCGCGGCGAGGATCTCGTGGATCCGTTCCACCCGCCGCTTCTGATCGAGCTTGAGGTCGGCGCACGGTTCCATCTGCTCCAACGTCGCTCCGAGGACGGCGAGCTGGGTCCGCAGGGTGTGGTCGACCGTCGTCGAGCCGACGATGTGGCAGCGCATGCCGTGCCGGTGACAGGCCAGGGCGAGGGCGTACGCGTAGATGCCGCTGGAGCTGTCCAGGAGCGTGTCCCCGCGCCGTACGGCTCCGGTGTCGAGCAGATGGCGTACGGCGGCGAGGGCCGAGACGACCTTCATCGTCTCAAAGCGCAGGCAGACGAGCCGGTCGTCGAGGCGTATCAGGTCCGGTCGGCCGATGGCCTCCGCGATGTGCTGGTCCATGCGGGATCTCCTTGCGGGTGGGGGCGGTCGTGAAGGTCCGGGTGGCGGGGAGGCCGTGGGCGTCCAGGGCGCGCAGACAGCGGCGTACGCGGTGCCGCAGGCCCGGAGCGGCGGGGTCGAGGAGGACGCCCGCCACCGCGCCGCTGTGCGCGATCTGGACTCCCACCGCCCCGACGTGCCGGGCGACGGCGGTCAGTGCGTCGAACTCCGGTTGGCCGAGCAGCCGTTGACCGCGCCGTGCGCTGGCGGTGGCGACCTCCCCGAGAAGCCGGGCGTCACCGGTGGCCACCGCCCGGCGCAGCAGCGCGCGCAGCCGCTCGTACTCCCGGACGTCGGCGTCGGTGGCCTCCCGTACGGGCAGGGCGAGGGTGTCGACGGGCGCTCCCCCGCCGAGGGCGCAGCCCACGACGACCAGGGGCGGGAGGGCCGTGCCGAGGTCCTCCAGGACCCGGCCCTCCCGCTGGGCGAAGAGCACCGCGCGGCCGTCCCACATCAGCGGGTCGCAGGCGAGTTCGGCGCGCACCGCGAGCCGGGCGACCGTCTCGGCGGCGAGGGGGAGCCCGTACGCGTCGGCGACCGCGCGCACGGTGGCGATCACGTCGCTGGTGGAGCTGCCCATGCCGAGACCCACCGGGATGTCACCGGTGAGCCTCAACTCGCCTCCGCTGGGCGGCAGTCCGGACCGCTCGGCACACTCCGCGACCGCGAGTGCCGCGGCCTGCGCGGCCTTCGTCCGGTCGGCGGGCACCACGGTGAGCGCGTCGGGTGCGGTATCCGGGCGGAGGACGAACGCGGCGTGGCTGCCGGGACCGGCCAGGGGCAGGGTGACCAGACCGGCGCACCGTCGTCCCTCGCCGTCGAGGAACACTCCCTGGAGGATCTCGCCGTGGTGGCAGGGCGCGTACCCGGTGCCGGTACGACGGCCCGTGTCGCGGCGCGCGGTGGGGGTCACGCGCCGCCCACCGCCCGGTAGCGGTACAGGGCCGTCTCCTCGGCGCTGAACTGGGAGAAGGGGAAGGGTTCGGCGGACAGCGCGGTCACGCCCGAGCCGAGGAAGGCACGGGCGACGGCGCTGCCGGTCTGCGCGTAGACGATCAGCGGGATGCCCCGGACCCGGCAGCGCTCCAGGACGGTGTCGAACGAGCCGTTGCTCAGGGTCATTCCGGTGGCGACGACGGCGTCGGCACGCTCCAGCACCTCGTGCATGTCGGCCGTGACGGGGTCGCCCCACTGGGTGGCCCTGAGGTTGAGGTCGCAGGGCAGCGGTTCGCCGCCGCGCTCCCGGATGGCCGCGACCAGCGGGTTGACGACGCCGATGAGGCCGACCCGCGCGCCCTGCTCGATGTCGAGCAGGCCGGCGACGGCCGCGTCCCGGGCCCGCGCGCGGACCTCCGGGGTACCGGCGGGCAGGGTCACCGCCTCGGCGTCGCCCGCTTCCCCGGCCACGCGGTGCGGGCGGGTCTCGGAGAGATACGCGTCGAGGGCGGCGATCCGGAGGGGGCGCGAGGCCTCGCGCAGCAGGACGTCGAGCGGGGCGCCGGAGAAGTCGCGGCAGACCGACGGGGCGATCTCGCCGGCCTCGAAGGCGCATCCGCCGAAGGATCCGCCGAGGCGGACCAGGGCGTACTGGTTGAGGTACGTCGTGTCGCCGCCGGCCAGCCGGGTGCCGTGGTGGAGCCAGAACACGCTGGTCGCGAGGACTCCGGAGGGGGCCGGGCCGTGCTCGCCGGCCAGGACCGCCTCGATGAGCGCGTCGACGGAGCGGAGCGGGGTGGTGAGGGGCATGGGGTGGGGTGTTCCTTCTCAGAGGGCGGGTTCGGCCGTCGGTGCCCCGACGGGGAGCGGTCCGCGGTAGGTGACGGCGGGGTGTCCCAGCGCGTCGGTGGTGAGGACGGCGTCCACCTCGAAGACCTCGGCGAGCCGCTCGGGGGTGAGGACGGAATCGGGCGGGCCGGAGGCGACGAGGCGACCGTGGTGCAGGAGCAGCAGCCGGTCGCAGTACCGGGCGGCGAGCGACAGGTCGTGCAGCGCGACCAGGACCGTTCGGTCGGTGCCGGTGAGCAGCCGCATCAGCTCCAGCTGGTGCCGGACGTCGAGGTGGTTGGTGGGCTCGTCGAGCAGGAGCGCGCGGGGCTGCTGGGCCAGCGCACGGGCGATGTGGGCGCGCTGCCGTTCGCCGCCCGACAGCGCCTTCCAGGAGCGGGCGGCGAGGGCGGTGAGTCCGACGCGCTCCAGCGCGGCGGCGACGACCGCCCGGTCGGCGGCGTCCGGTCCGCGCCAGCGGTCCCGGAACGGGGTGCGCCCCAGGCCCACGACGTCGGCGACCCGCAGATCGCTGTCGGCACCCGAGTCCTGGGCGACGAAGGCGACATGGCGGGCGATACGGCGCGCGCTCCACTCCCGTACGGACTCGCCGTCGTAGCGGACCGTGCCGGCGTCGGGGGCCCGCAGGCCGGCCAGGCAGCGCAGCAGCGAGGACTTGCCCGAGCCGTTGGGGCCGAGCAGTCCGACGGTCTCACCGGGGGCGATGTCCGCGGCGACGTCGCGGACGACCGTGGTTCCGGCCACCGACCAGCTCAGGTTCTCGGCGGTGATCCTCACAGCTCACCCCGCTTGCGCAGGACGAGGAGGAAGAGCGGTACGCCGAGCAGCGCGGTGATCACGCCGACGGGGACCTCGCGGGGTGCGAAGGCGATCCGCGCGAGCGTGTCCGTCCATACCAGGAACACCGCGCCGGCGAGCGCCGTGTACGGCAGGAGGACCCGGTGCAGCGGCCCGACGAGGAACCGCACCCCGTGCGGGACGATCAGGCCGACGAAGCCGATGGCGCCGACGGTGGCCACCGCGACCGCGGTCAGCGCGGCCGTGACCACGAGCAGAAGCGTCCTCGTGTGCCGTACGCCGATGCCGAGCGAGGCGGCGGTGTCGGTGCCGAAGGCGAGGCCGTCGAGCGCCTGCGAGCAGAGCCACGCGACGGCGAGGCCGAGCGGGGTGACGATCGCGCAGACCACGACCGTGTTCCAGCGGGCCGGCGCCATGGAGCCCAGCAGCCAGTGGGTGACGGCCCGCGTGGTGTCGGCGTCCGCCGAGGCCATCAGGACGAGCGAGGTCAGCGCGGTGAAGAGCTGGCCGACCACCACCCCGGTGAGGACGATGCGTACGGAGTCGAGTCCGGTCCGCCGCAGCAGCACGAGGAGCAGCCCGAAGGAGAGCAGCGCGCCGGCGAGCGCGCCCCCGGTGACCCCGAGCGCGCTCGCGCCGACTCCGAGGACGACGACGGTGACGGCCCCCGCCGACGCGCCCGAGGAGACGCCGAGCAGGTAGGGGTCGGCGAGCGCGTTCCGGGTGACGGCCTGGAGCACCGCGCCGCACACGGCGAGCGAGGCGCCGACGAGGGCGGCCATCAGGACGCGCGGAAGGCGCAGGTCCCAGACGAGGGAGTCGAGCAGCGGGGGCAGGGGCTGTACGTCCAGGCCGAGTCGGGCCCCGATGACCCGGGCGAGGTCCGTCCAGCCGACGTCGGCGGTGCCGACGCGTACGGCGGCCGCGACCGAACCGACCAGGGCGCCCGCGGCGAGGAGCAGCGGGAGGGCTCGGGCGCCTGGGAGCGGAGCGGCCGGACGCCGCAGGACCGCAGGCGCCCTGCGGGCGGCTTCCGGTTCAGCGGACATACCCGAGGTCCTTCATGCCCTGGGCCAGCAGCCCGAGGGCGTGGACGGAGCGTACGGACGGGTCGAGTTCGATGCCCGGCACGGTGAGGATCCTGTTCTCGCGTACCGCCCCCAGCTTCGAGATCAAGGGGTGTCCGGTCATCGTCGCGCGCTTCTCGGCCGCGCTGTCGCCGGGCCGGCCGCGCTCGGAGAGGTCGCCGACGACGATGAAGTCCGGGTCGCGCCGCGCGACTTCCTCCCACGAGACCTCGGGCCAGTCCTCGTCGACGTCGTCGAAGGCGTTCTTCGCGCCGACGATCCTGCTCATCTCGCTGGGCAGACCGGTCCCGCCCGCCACGTACGGCATGCCGTTGAAGACGGAGTAGAGGTAGACGACGGTCGGCCGGTCCGCGCCCCGGGGGACCTTGGCGGCGCTCTCCCCGGCCGTGGCGACCGCCGCGCGCTGCTCGGCGGCCAGTTCACCGGCGCGCTGCCGCACGCCGAAGACCGTGCCGAGCTTCTCGTAGTCGGAGAAGAGCAGCTCGAAGGGGGTCGTTCCGGCCGGGTTCCGGCTCGGGCAGTCCACGGCGCTGACGAACGTGGGGACCTCGAGGGCGTCCAGTTCCTCGCGCGTCCCGGCCCGGTCGGGGGTGAAGAGGTCGGCGGAGCCTCCGACGACGAAGTCCGGTGTGGCGGCGCGCAGTTGCTCGCCGGTGGCGATCTTCGGCGCGATGACCGGGACCTCGGCGTACGCGGCCCGGTACCGCGCGGGGATCTTCGTCTTGAGGTTGGCGGTGCCCGCCATCCGGTCCTGGAGTCCGAGTTCGAGCAGGGTCTCGGTCGAGGTCTGGTCGAGGGCGACGGCGCGTCGCGGCGGTTCGGCGAAGGACAGCTGGCGGCCACAGCTGGTGACGGAGGCCGTCCGGGCCGGGGCCTCGGGGTCCGCGGCGGAACCGCCGCCGGCTGCCGTGGAGCAGCCCGCGGTGGCGAGGGCGAGGGTCAGGGCGACGCCGAGACGGGTGGGGTGGCGCATGGGTTCTCCGGTCCGAGGGGGCGGGTGGGACAGGCGGGCAGGGCGCTGCACCGGTGCGGGAGCGCCGCCCTCGAAAGGGTACTGTAACGACAATCATTTTCATTAACCACCTCGGGGTGTGCTTCGCCGCACCCCGCACGGCGCCCAAGGAGCACCCCGCACATGGCCACCACGCCGACGCCCACAGCCCCCACCTCCCCAGCCCCGCCCCCGCGTTCGGTCCTCCGCGACCCCGCGTTCCTGCGGCTCTGGGCGGGCACCACCGCCTCCGGGCTCGCGACCTGGGCCCTGCCCTTCGTCCTCGGGCTCGCCGTGCTCCACCGCGACCTCGGCGCGGCAGGCCTCGGCCTGGTCCTCGCCGCTCGCACCGCCGGATTCCTCGCCGCGGTCGCCGTCGGCGGTGTGCTGGCCGACCGACACTCCCGGCGTGCGGTGGTCCTCTGGTCCGCCCTCGCGGCCGCGGTCGCCGCGCCCCTCCTCACCGCGGGGCTGGGCCGCTCACTGGTGCTGATGACGGCCGCCGCCGTGCTCGCCGGCGCAGGACAGGGCGCCTGCCGGCCGGCGTTCCAGGCGCTCACCGCCGAGACGGTCGCCCCCGAACGCCGTCAGCAGGCGAACGCCGCCATGACCATGGCCGTACGCAGCTCCACGCTCGCCGGGCCCGCCCTCACCGCGCTGCTCGCGGCCTTCCTCGACGTCGGGACGCTGCTGCTCGGCATCGGCGCGCTCTGGCTGATCGCCGCACTGGTTCCGGGCAGGGGCGGCGCCCCGCATCGGCCCACCACCACGGCGGGGGGCGTCGAAGACCCCACCGGCGATCGCCCCAGCCTCCGCAGCGACTTCCTGGACGGCATACGGGAGGCGCGCCGCCACCCCTGGTTCCTCGCCGGACTCGGCGCCCTGGTCGCCGTCATCGCCCTCGGCTACTCCGCCACGAGCGTCGCGCTCCCCCTGATCAGCCGGGACCGCTACGGCTCCGAGTGGGTGCTGGCCGCGGCCATGACCGCGTACACGCTGGGCGCGCTCGGCGGCGCGCTGGTGATCGCCCGGTGGCGCCCGCGCTCCCAGGGCTGGGCGGCCTTCGCCGGACTGGCGGCGTACGGCGTGGCACCGCTGAGCCTGATGCTGCCCGTCCACCCGCTCGTCGTGGTCGCCGCCTACGCCGTGGCCGGCATCGGGATCGAGCTGTTCAACGTCCCCTGGTTCACGGCCACCCAGCGCGAGGTCGCCCCGGACAAGCTGGCCCGCGTCTCGTCGCTGGACTTCCTGGTCTCCTACGGTCTGGCGCCGGTCGGCCTGGCCCTGATCGCCCCCGCGATCTCGGCGTTCGGGATCACCCCGGTCCTCGCCGTCTGCGCCGCGGCGTGCTTCCTGGTCCCGGCCGCGGCGGCCGCCGTGCCCACGGCCCGCCACTTCGGCCGCACACCGCCCGCGCCCAGGGACGACACGACCACGAGGACGGCCACGGCGGGCTGAGCGCCGGTCGGCCGCCCGGGGCGGGGCCGTCCGTCGGAAGCCCCGCCCCGGGCGGTGTCGGAACCGGCGTCCCGGCGATGCGGTCAGTCCAGCTGGAGCTCGGGCTTCCGCAGCTCCATCCAGGTGTGCAGGTCCAGCACGCGCTCCAGGCCCGCCCGTACGGCCACCGTCACGGCCGCCGGGTCCAGTGCCACGGTCTGCTGCGCCCAGGCCCGGTCGACCAGCGCGAACACCTGCGCGTCCGGCTCCGCCACCAGCTCCTTCACCTGCTGCTGCAGATGCGCCGCGTACCCGGGGTTCTGCGGCGACGGGTAGGGGCTCTTCACCCGCTCCACGACCGACTGCGGCAGCACGGGCGCCGCCGCGGCGCGCAGCAGGCTCTTCTCCCGCCCGTCGAACGCCTTCAGTGCCCAGGGGGTGTTGTAGACGTACTCGACGAGGTTGTGGTCGCAGAAGGGCACCCGGACCTCCAGCCCGACCGCCATGGAGAGCCGGTCCTTGCGGTCGAGCAGCGTGCGCACGAACCGCGTCAGGTGGAGATGGCACATGGAACGCATCTGACGCTCGAGACCCGTCTCCCCGTCGAGGTGCTCGACCTCGGCGAGCGCCGTCGCGTACTGGTCGGCGGTGTAGGTCCCCACGTCGAGCTGCTTGCGCAGACCGGGCTCGATGTGGTCGGTCCGCGCGGAGAGGCTCATCGGCGGGATGAACATCATCCAGGGGAACGTGTCGGCGTGCCGCGCCGCCTCGATGTGGAACCAGGGGTACCCGCCGAACACCTCGTCGGCCGACTCCCCGGAGAGCGCCACCGTCGACTGCTCCCGGATCGCCTTGAAGAGCAGGTAGAGCGAACTGTCCAGATCACCGAAGCCGTTGGGGATGTCCCGCGCGCCGACCGTCGCACGCCGCACCTCGGGGTCCGAGATGTCGGCCGGGTTCAGGACCACGTCGTGGTGCGCCGACCGCACGTGCGCCGCGACGTCGCGGACGAACGGCGAGTCGGGGGTCTCGCGCATCTCGTCGGGGACGAAGTTCTCCTCCTGGCCCGCGAAGTCCACCGAGAACGTACGGAGCCGGTCGCCGCGCAGGGCGAGCTGCTGCGCCGCGAGGCCGGTGATGGCGCTGGAGTCCAGCCCGCCGGAGAGCAGGGCGCACTGCGGTACGTCCGAGATCAGCTGACGACCGACGATCCCGGTGAGCATGTCCCGCGTCCGGACGACGGTCTCGTCGCGGCCGTCGGTGTGTTCGGCCGCGCGCAGGCTCCAGTACGTCCGCTGCCGCAGGCCCCGGCGGTCCACGGTGACGAGCGTGCCCGGCAGCATGTCGTGCATGCCCTTGTAGAGCGCCCAGCCCGGGGTCTTGGTCTGCGCGAACAGCTCCCGCATTCCGTCCGTGTCGACCACCGGGCGCACCGCCGGGTTCGCCAGGATCGCCTTCGGCTCGGAGCCGAACAGCACGCCGTCGGGCGTCGGGTGGTAGAAGAGCGGCTTGATGCCCATACGGTCGCGCACGAGAACGAGCTTCTCCTCGCGCTCGTCCCATATCGCGAACGCGTACATGCCCTCCAGGTGGTCGACGAGACTCTCGCCCCACTCCAGATAGGCGTGGAGAACGACCTCGGTGTCGCTGTCCGTCCGGAAGGTGTGCCCGTGCGACGCGAGCCGGTTCCGCAACTCCTGGAAGTTGTAGGTCTCCCCCGAATACACGATGGCGACGTCACCGGCAGGGGTGCTCACGCTCATCGGCTGGGTACCGCCGGCCAGGTCGATGACGGCGAGGCGCCGGTGCCCCAGTCCGACATGGGTACGCAGGTACGTGCCGCGACCGTCCGGCCCGCGGCACGCCATGGTCTCGGTCATCGCGTCCAGGGTGTCGCCCCGACGCGTCAGGTCGGAGTCGAACGAGACCCATCCTGCGATACCACACATTCCACAACCCCATTTCCCGTACGGTTCCGTGCATTTCTCATGCAATTCGAAGTGCGGCTGGCGCAGGCCGGGCAGAGACGAAAGTCCGCGGCGACGATTGATCCCTCGCCGCGGGAGCGTAGCAATCCGATTCCGGGCCCAACAATGTTCGCTCCACCCGTCCTTGTATGAGGAATGCACATTCCCGCCCGCCCGTCCGGCGGAAATCCGTGAGAGAGGTCAGGGGACGGTACGGAGGCGCAGTTCCAGGTCCGCCGCGAGGTCGAGGAGATCGGCGTCATGGCTGATGAGGACGACCACCGCACCCTCCTGGGCGACCCCGCGCATCGCGGCGGTCATCGATCTCAGGTGGCGGCGGTCGACACCGGAGCTGGGCTCGTCGAAGACGACGATCCGGCGTCCGCTCAGCCGCGCCGTGGCGACGACCAGGCGCTGCTGCTGGCCGCCGGAGAGCGAGAGCGGGTGCCGGTCGCCGAACGCGTCCAGGTCGAGGTCGGCGAGTACGGCGGCGGCCTGTTCCGCCCGCTCCGGGAGGGCGCCGAGGCGCAGTTCGGCCGTGAGGCTGTCGGTGAAGAGCTGGCGCTCCACGTCCTGCATGACGATGACGGCCTCGCGCTGCCGCTGTGAGCGGGACAGTGGGCGACCGTCGAGAAGCACCTGGCCGGCGTGGCGCTGCAGCCCGGCGAGGATCCGGGCCAGCGTCGTCTTCCCCGCGCCGTTCGCGCCGGTGACGGCGGTGACGGCGCCGCGGGGCAGATGGGCCTCGGCGATGTCGAGCACGGGCCGTCCGAGGAACGTGCACCGGACGCCGCGCAGCGTCAGACCGCCGGCCGGTCTGTGCGGTCCGGTCGCCGTAGCGACGGCGTCGCGCTCGGGGTCCTCCCCCGGGCCGACTCCGGGAGCCGCCGGTGGCTCCCCCGGCTCGACGCTCGGGCCGTGCGCGTACGTCCGGAGCGACCGGGGCCGTACGGGAGTGTGGAGGCTGCGCAGGCCCTCGGCGCGCAGCATCTCGTCGGTCAGTCCGGGGAATTCGTCCCTCGTCCACTCCCTCCGGACGCGTCCGTTCTGGAGGACGACGATCCGGTCGGCCAGGTCGCGGAGGTAGTGGAGCCGGTGCTCGGCGATGACGAGGGTGGTGCCCCGGTCCCTGAGATGTCCCAGGATCGCGGTGAGGTCCGCGATGGCCTGGGGGGAGAGGTTGGAGGTCGGCTCGTCGAGCAGCAGCACCGGCGGGCCGTGGGTGACGGCCGCCGCGCACGCCACCCGCTGCTGCTGGCCGCCCGACAGCTCCCGCAGCCTGCCGCCGAGCCCGGCCAGGCCGAATTCGCCGACGACCCGGGCGACCCGCTCGCGTATCCGTGGGGGCGGCGTCCCGAAGTTCTCGAGGGCGAAGGCCAGTTCGGTGTCGACGGCGTCGGTGAAGAACTGCCGTCGGGGCTGCTGCAGGACGGTGCCCGTCACCCGCCCCACCTGGGCGAGGTCGGTGATCGGTGCACCGTCGACGCGGATCTCGCCCTCGAGGACGCCGTCGTGGAAGTGCGGGGCGAGCCCGTTCATCAGCCGCAGGGCCGAGCTCTTGCCCGAGCCGCTCGGTCCGCACACCACCACGGTCTCACCGCGCCGGATGCGCAGGTCGAGACCGTCGAGTACGGCGGAGTCGCCGCCCTCGTACGTCCACCGGACGTGTCTGAGCTCGATCACCGTGTGGACCTCCACCAGAGAGTGGCCGCCGTCAGCAGCGCCACGGCGAGGACGGCGACCGCGTCGGCGCGCCCGAACCGCGGCGGGTGCATCGCCGTCGGCCAGGGCTGCGACCCCAGCCCGCGCAGCAGCGCCGACGCCGAGAGGTCCTCCGCCGAGCGCAGGCTCGACGCGATGAGGGGCACCGTGAAGTACTCGATGCTGAGCAGGGGGTGGCGCAGCATGCCCGTCACTCCGCCGAGCCCGCGCAGCCGCATGGCGTCGCGCACGGCGCGCGCCTCGGTGACGATGGTGGGGACGAACCGCAGCATGACCGCCCCGGAGACGGTGAACGCCTCCGGCACCCGCATGGCCCGCAGGGCGGCCGTGAACCGGGTCGGTGGGATGGTCCTGATCAGATGGGCGGCGATGCCGCCCACGGCCACCAGACGGAGCGTGAACTCGCCCATGACCCCGATCAGGCCGAGGAGCGGCCATGGTGCGGCGAGCGGGAGGAGATAGGCCACCGCAGCGGCCGCGGCGGCGGCCGCCGGGAGCCCGATCGCGCGTTTCCAGGCCCGCTCGGAGAGCGCGAGCAGCACTCCGGCGGCCAGGGCCGCCGGAACGAACCACATGCCGCCGGGCGCCATGACGGTGATGCTCGCGGCCAGCAGGATCGCGACGGCGGTACGCGGGTCGAGCGGCCGTCGTACGGCCTGCCTTCCCGGTGCGGCGGGCACGGTTCCGGGCACGGTGGGGTGGCCGGGCCGCGCGGGGGCTGCGCTCACGCCAGCCCGGCTCTGCGGAAGTGCTTGTCCAGGAGCCGCAGCCCCAGTGCCCCGCCGATCAGGCCGAACACCAGCGTGGACACGTCGAAGGCGATCAGCACGGCCGGCGACAGCAGGTCGTCGAGCCGCGCCACGTAATCGGCGTCCATCGCCTCCATGTACGGGCTGGAGAGGAAGTCCTCGCGGGCGTAGAGCATGGGCAGGAACAGCCCGGCGAACCAGGTGCTGAACACGGCGTAGCCGAGCACCGCGAGATACCGCGAGCGGTATCGGCCCGCCCAGAGCAGCACCTCGGCGACCAGGGCCGCCACCACCCCGACGAGCAGAGTGACGGGCGGGCTGCCGATCAGCAGCATGAACCCGGTGACGATGACGGCCAGCACGGTGACCATGCCGGCGTGCCTGACCCGGGTGAGGAAGAGCATGAACGGCACTCCGGCCGCGACGATGCTGACCGCACTCGTCACCAGGGTCATCACCGGGCTGATGAACTCGAGCAGATTGAACACGCCCACCGTCACGATGTAGAGGGCGCTGAAGACTCCGATGTCGATCAGGTCCTTGGGGCTCATCCGGACAACTATGCGGTGATCGGCGGCGTCGGCGGTCACGGTGTCTGTCCTCGTCTCGGTCGGGAAGGGGGGTGCCGCCGTCCGGCCACGGGGCCGAACGGCGGCGCAGGCGCCGGTCGTCGCCGTCACGGCGCGGAGGGCCACGGGACGGCCGACTCCTCGGAGGCCGCACGTGCCTGCGCCGTCAGGAGTTCGACGACCGTGTCGCGGTGCTCCTCCAGATAGAAGTGACCACCCTCGAAGGTGCGCAGTGCGCAGCCTCCGTCGGTCACCTCACGCCATCCCTCGGCCTCCCAGTCGTGGATCTCGGGGTCGGCGTCGCCGTACAGCACGTCGACCGGGCAGCGCAGCGCGAGGCTGGGAACCGGTCGGTAGGTCTCGCTCAGCCGGTAGTCGGCCCGGATGACGGGCAGGAAGGCCTGGACGAGTTCGGCGTTGTCGAGGATGTCGCGGTGCGTCGCGTCGGTGCGTCGCAGCTCCTCCACGAGTTCCTCGTCGGTGCCGAGATGGACCCGGCCGCGCCGGGTCAGCGCCGGGGCGGGGTGCCCCGACACGATGAGCCGCGTGGGGGGTTCGCCGGCCGCCGCGAGGCGGAGGGCGACCTCGTAGGCGACGACGGCGCCCATGCTGTGGCCGAACAGGACCGTCGGAAGCCGGGGGCCGTCGGCCGTCAGATCGGCCGCGAGGGCCTCGGCGACGCCGTGCAGGTCCGCCGGTATCGGTTCGGAGTACCGGTCCTCCCGGCCGGCGTACTGCGCGGCGAGGAACTCGACGTCCCACGGCGCCGCCGCGGCCCACGCGCGGTAGTAGCTCGCGCTGCCTCCGCCGTGGGGGAAGAGCAGCACCCGGGCCCGGGCGTACGGCCGCGGTGTGAGGCGGCGGAACGCGCCGAGGTGACGGTCGTGCGTCGCTGGATCGAACATGTCGGTTCAGTCCCTCGCTACCGGTGCCATGGAGATGTTCCAGAAGTTCGCGTAGCGGCCGCCGCGGCTGAGCAGCTCGTCGTGCGTCCCTTCCTCGACGACGTGTCCGTCGTCCAGGAAGACCACCCGGTCGGCGCGCTGCACGGTCCGCATCCGGTGCGCGACCATCACCACCGTGCGCCCGGCCATCAGCCGCTCGATTCCCTCGTGGACGGCCACCTCGTTCACCGGGTCGAGGGCGGAGGTGACCTCGTCGAGAAGGACGACGGGCGCGTTCTTGAGGAGCGCGCGGGCGATCGAGACGCGCTGGCGCTCGCCGCCCGACAGCAGCGCGCCGCCCTCGCCGACGTCGGCCGCCCAGCCGTCGGGCAGCCGCTCGATCACCTCGTCGAGCCTGGCCGCCGTGGCCGCCGCGCGTACCTCGGCGTCGGTGGCGTCGGGCCGGCCGAGGCGGACGTTCTCCTCGATCGTGCCGTCGAAGAGGTAGACGTTCTGGAAGACGATGGAGATCTGCGCCATCAGGACCTCGGGGTCGATGTCCCGTACGTCGACGCCGCCGACGCGCACCACGCCCGCGTCCACGTCGTAGAACCGGGCGAGCAGCTGCAGCAGCGTGCTCTTGCCGGCTCCGGACGGTCCGACGACGGCGAGACGCTGGCCCTGCGGTACGGAGAGCGAGGCGTCGTCGATCACCGTGCGGTCGCCGCGCCGGAAGACGACGGAGTCGAACTCCAGGTCGTGGCGCTCCGGCAGGATCGGTTCGGCGGGCTCGGGCAGCGGCTCGGTGCGCAGGACGGTGTCGAGCCTCGCCAGGACGGACCGGGCACCGCGCAGCTTGCCCCCGATGTCCGTCAGCGAGAGCAGCGGGTCGGCGCAACGCGCCGCGAGGACCAGGATCGTGAGGACCTCGGCCACGCCGATGTCCCCGTCGAGGGCGAGGTAGACCCCGAGCACCAGGACGGCGGTGAAGAGGGCCTGGACGGTGAGCGTCAGACCCACCGCTCCGGGCAGCGCCGAGAAGGTGGAGCGGCGGGAGGCGCGCTCGACGTCCCGCAGCGCGTCGTCGAGGAGCCGGAAGCGTTCGGTGGTCCGGCCGCCGGCGCGCAGCACCGGCTGGGCCTGGAGGAACTCGATGACCCGGCCGGTGGCCTCGTGGTCGCGCTCCTCCCGCTCGACGTCCTCGGCGGCGGAGGAGCGTGCGGTCCAGATCTGGATCGCCGCCACGATCGGCACGCCGACGAGCGCGGCGAGGCCGAGCTGCCAGCTGTAGGCGAGCATGACCGCGACGATCGTCAGCGGGGTGACGGAGGCGGCGATGAAGGGGGCCAGCAGGTGGGCGATGACGCTCATCGCGTCGAGGACTCCGCGGCTGGCCAGGACGGAGACCTCGCCGAGACGGCTCCCGCTGTACCAGCCGATGGGCAGCCGGGCCAGATGGTCGCCGAGGCGGTGGTACATGCCGCGGAGCAGCGCGGTGCCGACGTGGAAGCCGGACAGGTCGCTGATGTAGCGCAGCGCGGCGTAGACCGCGATCGTGATGCCGAAGGCGGTCAGCCAGGGCCACGCGTCCTCGGGGGTGTCCCCGAACAGCTCCCTCAGGACGGGGACGACCAGTCCGTACGACAGGCCCTCGACGATCGAGGTCAGCGTCATCAGCGTCACGGTGCGCCGCAGGGGCTGGGCGTACTCGCGCCCCAGCACGCGCAACAGCATTCGGATCATCGGGACTCGTCTCCTCGCAGTGCGCGACCGTCGGCTTCGGTGTCATCGGCGACCGATGGGTGGGACTGCCAGAACGCGGCGAACTTCCCTCCGGCCGCGAGGAGTTCGGCGGGCCTGCCGCGCTCGACGATCCGGCCCTCCTCCAGCATCACCACCGTGTCGGCGTCGGCGATCGTCTCCAGGCGGTGGGCGATGACCAGGACGGTCCGCTCGCCCTCCAGCGTCCCGAGGGCGGCGCGTACGGCCTGTTCGGTCTGCGGGTCGGCGAAGGCGGTCGCCTCGTCGAGCACCAGGACGGGTGTGTCGGCGAGCAGGGCGCGGGCGACGGCGATCCGCTGGGACTCGCCGCCGGACAGTCCGGCGTCCTCGCCGATCACCGATTCGTATCCGCGGGGCAGTTCGAGGATGCGGTCGTGGATGTTCGCCAGCCGGGCCGCGCGCACGACGTCCTCACGGTCGGCGTGCGGGACGGCGAGCGCGATGTTGTCGGCGATCGACGCGCGCAGCAGGCGGACGTCCTGGAAGACGAAGGAGACCGTCTGGTAGAGCTCCCGGCTGCCGAGTTCGCGCAGGTCGACGCCGCCGAGGACGACCGAGCCGTGGCTCGGGTCGAAGAACCTCGGCAGCAGCTGGACCAGGGTGGACTTGCCGCTTCCGGACGGCCCGACGACGGCGGTGACCGTGCCCGGCTCCAGCACGAGGTCGATCCCGCGGAGCACCTCGCGGCCCTCGTCGTAACCGAAGCGGACGTCGCGGAGCTCGACGCGGTGTCCCTGGGGCAGGACCGGGTGGGCCGGCTCGGGGAGCGCCTCCACCGACAGCACGTCCTTGATCCGGCCGATGGCGCGGCCGGCGGTCTGCATCTCGTCGAAGCCGTGGCCGAGGGCCGCGACCGGGGCGGTCAGACCGAGTCCGAGCAGCAGGAAGGGCAGCAGGTCGGCGGGGGCGAGGTCACCGCCGGTGATGCGGATCGTTCCGCCGATCAGCACGACCAGCAGTACGAAGGGCGGGGACAGGACGAGCTGCATCCCGGCGGCGATCTTGGAGATGCCGTGCACCCAGCGGTTGAAGGTGTCGACGAAGGCGTCCGCGGAGGTGAGGAACTTGCGGTGGGCGCGCTTGGACCCGCCGAAGGCCTTGACCACCGAGATGCCCTGGACGAACTCGATGACGGAGCTGGAGATCTGCGCCATGGCGCCGTCGAACTCCTCCTGCTCGCGCACCCGGGTGGGCGTCATCATCAGGGGGACCAGCGCGATGGCGAGGAAGACGGGGATCAGGGTGATCAGCGTGAGCTGCCAGTCGATGGTGAACAGGTAGACCAGGGAGGCCAGCGGGACGACGAATGCGGACACCAGTTCGCCAGGAGTGTGGGCGATGAACGGGTGCACGGCACCGACGTCCTCCCCGACCACCTTGGCGAGTTCACCGGTCCGGCGTCGCGAGAACCAGCCGATCGGCACGCGTCCCAGCTGGGCGGCGAGCCGGCGACGGAACGTCAACTGGACCTTGCCGTCGAGGACATGGCCGATGCCGGACGACGCGGCCGTGAACACCAGCCGTACGAAGAGGCCGACCGCGCCGACGATCACGACCGTCCACGCATGGTCGCGGTCGACCGGGCCGGGCTCCAGCAGGGTGCGCCCCAGCTCCACGACCGCGAGCAGCGGCGCCAGGCCCGCGAGGGCGCCGATCACCTGCAGGACGACGACGGTCGCGAAACTCCAGATATGGGGGCGTACGAGCCGGCCCATACTCTGCTGTGCCCCTGAACCGGTATCCGATAACGGCGCGGACCGCTCGCTCACCGCAGCAGAGTCAATCGCGTTCATTGGACTCCTCATTGTGTTTTGAAACGCGTTCCGATATCACTGTAGCGCGAGCGGACACGGTGAGCAGCAAGGCTTCGGCCTAGAGATCCGCGGCCGTCAACGGGCCTCCGGGTTCGGGGGTCGCCACCTCCGGATATCCCAGAACCTCCGTCAGTTCCTGCCAGGTCCGGGCGACGGCGAGATGACGCTGGCCGCCCCGCAACGGGTCGGCGCCGGCGTCGATCCGCTCGCGCAGCACCTCCAGGGCGGTCAGCACCCCGTCACCCCACATGTCGTGCATCGCCGCCCTCCAGGTGGGCGTCCCGGCGGGCCCCACGTAGTCGCCGGTGACGGCGAGACCGTCCGGCCACAGCTCCTCCGGGTCGTCCCGGCCGGGAAGGCGCTCCCCCGTCGAGCCGGAGAGCGTACGCAGCACGGGGCTCCAGATGACCGGGCCGTGGGTGTTGGCCAGCATCAGGTTGCCCGCGTCGGTGCCGACGGTGATCCGGTGCAGCAGCAGACTGGTGCTGTCGTCCCCCGCCTGCATCCGGTTCTCCACGCGCAGCGTCAGCGGTACTCCGGCGATCTGCCCGTCGAGACTGGTCAGGGGGCGACCGGCGGACGCTCCTACCGAGGAGATGGACCACGGCCGCAGCCCGTCGAAGATCTCGGCCAGTACGTCTAGCAGGTCGAACGAGACCTGGACCGCGCACATGGCGTCGACGAACACCGGCCGGCGCAGCCTGACCAGGCGGCGCGCGGACGCGATGAACCGCCGGACGGGCTCCACATGGGGATAGAAGGTGTTCACCATGTACTGGACGCCCGCCTTGCGGGCCGCCCGTAGACACTCCGCCAACTCGTCCGGGTGCAGGGGGTGTTCCTGGAGGACGTGGACCCCGCGGTCGAGCAGTGCCCGGGAGAGCTCGGCGCCCCGTCCGCCGCCGACCGCGGTCGACACCACGACGCAGGCCGCGTCGACGTCGTCGGGGAGCTCCTCGACGGCGCCGTACAGCGGGACGCCGTACTCCTTGGCGAGGGCCACCGACCGATCGCTGCCGCGCGCCACGATGCCCGCGAGCTGGAAGCGTTCCGGCGCCGCGTGGGCGAGGGCCGAGAGGTAGACCTGACCGAAGCGGGTGCCGCAGACCACGACCCGCATCGGCCCCGTCGTCGCCCGCGTCATCGGCGCTCCGCCTCTCGCGCCGCCATCATGTCCGCGAGTTCCGCGACACGCGGCGGCCGAAGGGCGCCGGGGTGGTCGCCCGGGACGTCGATCACGGTCACGTCGCCCAGGCACGCCCCGCTCCAGAAGTCGGCCGCGTCGTCCTGCGGGCCGGGCAGGAGGGGCGCGTGCGTGGCAGGACGCAGAAGCGTCAGGTCTCCCGCGTACAGCTCCGGTGCGTAGCGGGCCGCCGCCTCGACCATCCGCGCGAACACGGCGTGCATCGCCGCGAGCCGCCCTGGGTCGCCCAGGGCCGGGTCTGATCCGGCGAGGGCGCGGAACAGCTCCGTCCGTCGCTCGGCCACGTCCCGCAGCCCGAGGGCGCGGAACCGTTCGGCGATCTCCGCCAGCTCCTGGTCGCCCGTCAGCCGGCCGAGGGCGCCCTCGGTCACGGCGGCCGGCGAGCCGGTCACCGCGGCGGCGATCGCCCGGCCCACCGCCGCCTCGTCCGCGGGCCAGCCGAGGGCGCCCGGATCCGCGCCCGTCGCCCGGATGAAGGCGTAGTCCACGAGGAGGTCGTCCTGTGGCAGGTACGGAACGCGGTGGCCGGGGACGACGGTCAGCCGGCGCACCGTCACGTCGGCCTCGCTCAGGGCGCGGGCCAGTTCCAGCGCGATCGGGCCGCCGAGACCGAGGCCGATGATCTCGACCTCCTCGTGCCCGGCGGCCCGCACCTCGCGGGCGTAGCCGACGGCCAGTTCCTCGAGGAGGTCCGGGACGTCGAGGGCGGGCTCGTCCGCGGGGGGCACGAGCCCCACCAGTGGCCCGTCTACGGCGAGTTCGCCGATCAGCGCCCGGTACGCGGTCAGCGTGCCCGTTCCGTCGTGCACGAGCAGGCGGACCGGTCCGTCCCCGGGGCCGCCCAGCGGCACCAGGGAGGACCGCCGGGCCCCGGTCGCCTCCACGGCCGGCTCCGGCGTCCCGGCGGTCTCCAGCCAGCGGGCGAGACCGGCGACCGTCGGGGTGTCCAGGAGGACGCGCAGCAGCACGTCGAAGGGGGCCCGGTCGGCCTCGGGGACGCGCTCGCGGACCCGGCCGACGAACTGCGCCGCCAGCAGCGAGTTGCCGCCCGCGTCGAAGAATCCCAGGTCGCGGCCGGGCAGATCGCCGCCGAGGACCTCCACCCACAGCTCGGCGATCCGGCCTTCGAGACCCGGCCGCGGCGGTTCGGACCGCTCGGCACGCGGCGCGCCGGAAGTGGGTGCGGGCGCCGACTCCAGGAGCCGCTTGCGGTCGACCTTTCCGTTCGGCGTCAGCGGCAGCCCGTCGACGACGCGCACCCGTGCGGGAACCATGTGCCCCGGCAGCCGTGCGGCCACCCAGCCGACGAGCTCCGCGGGGTCGACGGACCCGGGCCCCTGCGTGGGGATGACGAACGCCATCAGCGCCCGCTCGAAGGCGTCGCTGCCCGCGGCCAGCACCACACACGTGCCGACCCTCGGGTGCTCCCCGAGCACCGCCTCGATCTCGCCGAGCTCGATCCGGTGACCGCGGATCTTGACCTGGTGGTCGGCGCGGCCGAGGAACTCGATCTCGCCGTCCGGCAGGTAGCGGCCGAGGTCGCCGGTCCGGTAGAGCTGCTCCCCCGTCTCCGGGTGCGCGAAGAAGCGCTCGCCGGTCCGCTCGGGGTCGCCGAGGTAGCCCTGCGCCAGACCGATGCCCCCGATGAACAGCTCGCCGGTGACCAGGTCGGGCCGGTCGCGCAGCGCGGCGTCGAGCACGTGGAAGCGCTGGTTCGCCAGCGGGGTTCCGTACGGAATGCTGCGCCAGTGCGGGGCGACGGTCGTGATCCGGTGGTGGATCGACCAGATCGCCGCCTCCGTCGCCCCGCCGAGGCTGACCAGCTCGGTCCCGGGCAGATGCCGTCCGGCATGGCCGGGCAGCGAGAGCGGGATCCAGTCGCCCGACAGCAACGCGAGTCGCAGGGAGCCGAGTTCGGTGGGTTCGACGTCCAGGTAGTGCATCAGCATCTGCAACTGCGCGGGGACCGAGTTCCAGAGCGTGACCCCGTGCTCGGCGACCGTCCGCGCCCAGTGCGACGGATCGCCGCGGCGGGCCGGATCCGGCAGGACGAGGGTGGCTCCGACGGCCGTCGGGCCGAACAGGTCGTACACCGAGAGGTCGAAGCTCAGGGCCGCGAGCCCCAGGACCCGGTCGGAGCCGTCGACGCCGAAGCGCCGGTTGATGTCGTGCACGGTGTTGGCGGCGGCGAGGTGGGTGATCATCACCCCCTTGGGCAGGCCGGTGGAGCCGGAGGTGTGCATGACGTACGCGAGGTCCCCGGGCGCCACGGCGCGGTCGTCGGGCACCTCGGCCGGCGGCACCTCGCGCACACCGGTCACGTCCACGCCCTCGACGCCGGGCGGCAGCGCGCCGGTCGCGGCGCCCGCGACGACGGCGAACCGTGTGCCGCCGGCGGTGAGGATCCCGTCACGGCGGCTCGCGGGCTGCCCGAGGTCGACAGGGACGTACACACCGCCCGCGAGGAGGATCCCGAGTACGCCGACGGCCTGGTCCCGGCACTTGTCGATGAGCACGCCGACGAAGTCACCGGGACGACACCCCGCGGCACGCAGGCGTTCGGCCACTCCGGCGGCGCGCCCGAGCCACTGGCCGTAGGTGAGCGATCCGCCGCCGTCGACGACCGCGATCCGGTCGGGGTGCGTGCGGGCGTAGGCGACGAGCGGCTCGTGGAGCAGGCACTCGGGCGCCGGCGCCTCCGTGGCGTTCACCGTGCTCCGCAGGGCGCGCTGCCGGTCGGGCAGCGGCTGCGGATCCACCGCGCCCCAGGGTGCGTCCTGCTCGGCCAGCCGGCGCAGGAGCCCCTCGAAGGCGGCGAACATGTCCTCGACGAGGCCGTCGGGGAAGACGCCTTCCCGGACGTCCCAGTTCATGTCCAGGCGGCCGTCGAAGGGGTCGCCGACCTGGCAGTCGATCCAGACCTGCGGGGTCTGGCTGATGCCGTACACCGGCCGGGGATCACGACCGGCCGGCGAGGCGGGCGGGCTCCCGACCCCGATGCTTCCGGTGAAGACGACGGGGAGCACCGCCGCGTCACGGCCACGGCGCCGGGCGAGTTCGCGCAGCACCTCCACACCGCTGTACAGCCGGTGGTCGAGGTCGTCGAAGACCCGCTCGCCCAGGGCGCGGGCCCGCTCGGTCAGGCTCGTCCGGCCCTCGTTCTCCACCGCGAGCAGGCTGAGCGAGGTGAAGTCCCCGAGCAGCCGGTCCACGTGCGGGTGCAGCGGCATCCGGTTGAGCACCGGGAGCCCCAGACAGAAGCGCTCGACGCTGCTCCAGCGGCCGATGGTCTCGGCGTACGCCGCGAGCACCGCGTTGGCCGGGGTGATGCCGCGCGCGGTGGCGCGGGCCTTCAGCGACTGCCACACCCGGCTCTCCAGCGTCGCGGTCAGACGGCGGAAGCGGGGCGGTGTCGTCGCGGGGTCGTGGTCGTCGCGCAGGGGCAGCACCGGGGCGCCGGGCAGCTCGTCGATGCGCTGCGACCAGTACGCGCGGTCGCGTGCGTACCGCTCGGTGTCGCGCAGGCGGCGCTCGGACAGCACGTAGTCCCGGAAGGTGGCGTCCACCGGCGGCAGTTCGCAGTCCGGCCGCGCGTAGCGGTGGTCCAGCTCGGACAGCACCTGCTGCAGGCTGATCCAGTCCAGGGCCATGAAGTCCACCGACACGTGGAGCACGCTGCGGTCGGCGGCCAGGGTCAGGCGCAGCTCGTACATCGGGCGAACGCCCGTGGGATGCACCCGGTGCGACAGCTCGTCGCGCACTCCGGCGATCGCCTTGTCGACGGTGTCGTCGGGCGCTCCGCGCAGATCGGCGACCTCGACGGCGGTCCCGGCCGGCTCGGACAGGACACGTTGGGTACCGTCCTCGTGGATGACCGTGCGCAGGGTGCCGTGGCGGCGGACGAGGCCGTCCCACGCCCGCCGGAACCGGTCCGGGTCCAGGTCGGCCGGGTAGGCGAACTCCAGGTAGATGTGGCAGGAGACGCCGCCGTAGTCGAAGGCGGCGCTGCGGCCGAAGAGGTACGCCGACTGGATGTCGGTCAGCGGGAAGGGCTCCTCCCGCTCCTCGGGCCGGTCCTCCCACACCGGGGCGTCGCCGTGGCCTGCCGGCGGCGGCTCCGCGCTGTCGGGCACGATGGCCAGCAGCTCCCCCTTGCGGCTGCGCAGCTCGGCGAGGCGCTGGTCGGTCATGGCGCCGCGGGGGGCGCGGAAGCGCAGCTGGTCCCCGTCCCGCCAGAGGCGGATACCTGCGGCGCGAAACGCGTCGAGCAGTTCGTCGGCGTTCACACCGCACCCTCTTCGCAGTCGTCGGCGTCGTACCGGCCGTCGGCCGGCCGCTCGCCGTCGGCGACGGCCAGCTGGTCGATCAGCGCGCTCAGCCCCGCGACCGTCGGAGTGCGCATCACCTCGCGCATGGGCAGTTCGACGCCCCGCGCCTCCCGGATCTCGGCGACGAAGCGGGTCGCGAGCAGGCTGTCGCCACCGAGCAGGAAGAAGTTCTCGTCCCGGCCGACCGAGTCCGCGCCGAGAAGCTTCGTCCACCGTTCGGCGACGAACAGCTCGGTGTCACCGCGCGGCGGATCGCCCACGTCCCGGGCCCATTCGACGGAGTGCTCCAGGACGGTGTGGATCCGTCGCCGGTCGACCTTTCCGTTGGCGCTGAGCGGCAGGTCGGGCAGGACGACGAGATGGGCGGGCACCATGTGGTCGGGCAGCCGGTCCGCCGCCCAGGCGCGCACCTGCTCCACGTCGATCCCTCCGGCCGCCGCGGGCCGGTCGGCGCTGAGCAGGATCTCCCCGGTGGCCTCGGCCCGCACGACGCGGACGTCGCCGAGCCCGGCCGCGGCGCAGGCCCGGGCCCACCGCTCGGGGCCGTACAGCCAGGCGCTCTGCGGTCGGCCCTCCTCGAACCGTCCCGCGCGTGCCTCCAGCGGCAGGGCGGCGACGAGGGCGAGCGGCGTCGGGTAGGCGCGCTCGCACAGGTAGAGCCGTCCGCCGGGCGCGAGCAGCAGGGCCATGGTGGCCACGGCCGTCTCCGGGTCCGCCATCCGGTGCAGCACGTTGTCGGCGACGACGGCGTCGTACGCGTGGACGTGCTGCCCCGCGATCGCCGCGGCGCCCTGCACGGCGGTGCGCACCTGCCGTCCCTGCCCGCTCAGCAGCGCCTCGGCCTTGGCCAGCGCCGGCTTGGAGGTGCCGAGCAGGGTGTACTCGGCCACGTCCGCGTCGAGCCCGGCGAGGAGCCGCGCGGTGCCCAGGCCGCCGCCCACGTCCCACCCGGCGACGGCCGCCGGCGCGTCGGTGGTGCGGGAGCGGAGGTCGCGGGCGATGTCGGCGAGGCACTCGGCCGCACCCGGCATCAGGCCGCCCAGGGCCTCCGGAGCGAGGACCGGGTCGTCAAGGAGCGCGACGGCGTCGGCGTCGCCGGAGACGATGGCCGCGAGGAGCGGCCCGGCCCATTCCAGTGCGGTCGCGACGGGTTCGAGGGGCGTGCCGTGGGTGGCTTCGCGCGCCTGCTTGACCCAGAGCGCGTCCGTGACCTCGCCCCACCGGGGGCCGCGCTCGTAGGTCGCGTCGGCGCGGCGCACCAGGACGGAGCGCTGTGTCAGGTACTCCCGCCAGATGTCCACGACCGGACGCTGCTGGGCGTGGACGGAGGCGACGAGTGCCGCCTCGCCGGGCCCGGTCAGGGGTGCGACGACGCCGGCGAGCAGGGCCTCCACGAGCCGGTGTTCGTGAACGCGCAGGGGGTGCTCCGCCGCGGGGTCGGTCGTGGGCGGCAGGAACGCGTGGTCCACGGCGCCGGTCGTGGCCGGCGGGAACGCGTCGTCCGCGCCCTCGCCGTCGCGGCCGGTCTCCTCGGTGCTCCGCTCCGGGGCCGCCGTCCGCTCGACCACGGCGGCGACCAGTTCGCGGCGTCCGTCGAGGAACGGGACGGCGACGGCCTGGGCGACCGTGGGATGGGACTGGAGGCAGGTCTCGATCTCGCCCAGTTCGACGCGGAACCCGTTGATCTTCACCTGGTGGTCGAGACGCCCCAGGAACTCCAGGTTGCCGTCCGGCCGGTAGCGGCCGAGGTCACCGGTGCGGTACCAGCGCTCGCCGTCCACCACGGGAAAGCGGGCCGCGGTCAGCTCCGGATCGCCCCGGTAGCCGAGGGCGACACCGCTGCCGCCGATCCACAGCTCGCCGGGCACCCAGTCGGGGCAGTCCCGGCCACGGCCGTCCACCACTCGGAACTTCTGGTTCCGCAGCGGCTTTCCGTACGGGATCGACCGCCAGCCGTCCGGCACCGTGGTGACCTCGTAGGCGTTCGACCAGATCGCCGCCTCCGTGGCGCCGCCGAGCGCGACCAGCCTGCACCGGCCGCCCGACGCGGTGGCCAGCCGCTCGGGCAGGTCGAGCCCGATCCAGTCACCGGAGAGCAGGGCCTGACGCATCGTCTCCGGCAGCGGGGAGCCGTCGGCCGCGGTCAGGAGCATGTCGAGCAGCGCCGGGACGGTGTTCCAGACGGTCACCCCGTGCCGGCGGCACAGGGCGAGCCACTCGTTGGCGTCGCGCCGGCCGGATTCCGGGACCAGGACGACGGCGCCGCCCACCCCGAGGAATCCGAAGACGTCCCAGACCGAGAGGTCGAAGTCCAGGGCGGACACCGCGAGGACGCGGTCGTCGGCGCCGACGTGGAACCGCTCGTTGACGTCCTCGACCGTGTTGACCGCCGCGCGGTGGCTGACCTCCACGCCCTTGGGAAGGCCCGTGGAGCCCGAGGTGAAGATGACGTAGGCGGTGTCGTCGGGGTCGGCGTCCACCGGCGCGTCGAGCGGCGGCGCGAGCATCGCGTCGTCGATCGACAGCACTTCGGCACCGGTGTCGGCCGGGTCCAGGGCTCCGCTGCCGTCGAGGATCACCCGGGCGCCGCTGAGTCCGAGGATGCGGGTGCGACGCTCCGCGGGCTGGTCCACGCCGATGGGCACGTACGCGGCACCGGCGGCGAGGACGCCGAGGACCGCCGCGATCTGCTGCGGGCCCTTTGGAGCGACCACGGCGACGTACGAACCGGGGCCGACGCCACGCCGCCGCAGCGCGCCCGCGACACCCAGGGCGCGGCGGGCCAGCTCGTCGTGGGTCATCCCGTCCGCGTCGCCCCACAACAGGGCGGGGCGTCCGGCGCGTTCGGCGGCCCCCGCGAAGAAGGCGGAGTGCAGGAGGTTCTCGCTCAGCGGGCGGGTCGCCGCGTTGACCAGCTCCCGCTGACGCCGCTGCGCGGCGGGCAGGGGGAGCTCCGGCAGCGTGGTGTCCCAGCCGCCGGCGAGCAGGCCGCGGACCAGCTCGTCGTAGGCGGAGAGCATCGCGTCGAGGACACCGTCCGGGAAGAGTTCCTCGACGGCGTCCCACACCAGGAGCACCCCGCCGTCGCGGGTGCGGTAGGTCTGGTGGTCGAGCCAGATCTGCGGGGTCTGGGAGATCATCCACGTGGCCTCGCCGAAGCGGGCCTCGAAGGCGTCCGGCACGAGCGGCGCGGAGAGGTCGCACGCGAAGACGACCGGCGCCGTGCGCGGCGCGTCGGGATCGGTGCGGACGAGGTCGCGCAGTACGTCGACGCCGGAGTAGGCGGCGTGGCCGATGTCCTCGTGCATCCGCTTCTGCAGGGTGCGGGCGCAGTCGGCGAAGCTCTCACCGGTGAGGTCGGTCTCGACGAGCACCAGGCCCGTGAAGTCGGCGACGATCCGGTCGATCTCCGGGTGGGCGTCGAGGTCGCGGTGGAAGAGCGGCAGGTTCATCAGGAAGCGGTCGTCCCCGCTCCACCGTCCCAGGACCATGGCGAAGGCCGTGGCCAGGACCACCGAGGGCGTCAGGCCGGCTTCGCCCGCCCAGCGCTCCATGCGGCGCCACTCCCCGGCCGTGAGCGCGCGGGAGCGCCGGACGAACCTCGGTACGGCGACGGCCTCGGCGTCGACCGCCTGGGGCAGCCTCGGACCGCCCGGCAGCGAGGGCAGCCGCTCCTGCCAGTACGCGCGGGCCCGTTCCCGTTCCGCGGAGCGCAGCCGCTCCTGGTCGGCGAGGTACCGGCCGAAGGTGTAGGTGAGGGGGTCGAGGCCGTCGGGGTCGTCGTAGAGGGCGGCCAGGTCGGTGAGGAGCACCCGGATGCTGGCCAGGTCGGCGGCGAGGAGGTCGACGTTGAAGTGGATCCGGTCCACCCCGCCGGGGAGCCGGGTCAGATGGACGTCCATGACCTCGCCCAGGTCGACCCGCAGGCGTCGGTGCGACAGCCGGTCACGCAAGGCCAGTGCCGCCGCCGTCGCCTCCTCGTCGTCGAGCTCGCGCACGTCCTGGACGGTCACGCCCGGCCACGGGGACTCCCGCTCGATGCGCTGCGTGGCGTCGCCGGCGAACGACGCGCGCAGCATGGGGTGGCGCTCGATCAGGGACAGTACGGCGTTCTCCAGGCGCTCGGCGTCCACCTGCGGGGCGTCGAACTCCAGGTAGGCGTGGCAGCTGACGCCGCCGAGCGGCTGGTCGTCGGCGCGTCCGATCAGATACGCCTGCTGCACCGCCGTGAGCGAGAAGGGCCGGTCCCCGGGGTCGTCGTGCTCAGGGACGGAGGCCGGCGCGGGGGCGGGGGCCGGCGACGGAGCGGCCGGCGCGGCCCCGGTGCCGGGGGCGAGCAGGTCGAACCAGGCCAGCAGCCGGGGATCGTCGGAGAGCTGCGTGAACGTGATCTCCGTACCGGCCCGGCTGAGCCGCCCGGCGAGACGCATCATCTCCAGGGACTGCAGGCCGAGTTCGAAAAGGCTGCTGTCGTCGTCCGCGGGGGTCAGATCGATGCCGAGCAGCTCGGACACCATGCCGCGCAGGGTGTCGCGATCCATCCCGGTCACCGTGGCGACAGGAGCCCCCGCGCCGAGGTCCGCACTGTCCGATGACATTCCAAGCTCCCTTGCACACTGTCGGCTCCGGCGTCTTGCTGCACTGCTGCTTTCCGGGGACGGAGGAACGTTCGGCCCGGCGGTGGCGTCAGAAAGGCCTGGCCTCCTCGGCTCCCTTGGCCTCCGCCACGATCCGGGCCAGCTCGCCCAGGGTCTTGGCCTCGAAAATGGCCCGCATCGGCACGATCACACCGAGCTCCTTGCGGATGCGGCTGGCCAGCTTCGCGGCGAGCACCGAGTGACCGCCCAGGTCGAAGAAGTTGTCCTCGGGGCGGGCCTCGCCGACCTTCAGCGTCTCCCGCACCATGGCGAGCACGGGCTCGTCGCCGGTCCGCGCGGTCTCCGTGCCGGGGGCGGCGGGAGAGGCCACGGCGGCCGCGCCGGCCGTGGAGCGCCGTGCCCGCTCGGCGAGCGCCTTCCGGTCGAGCTTCCCGTTCAGGAGCGTGGGGAAGAGGTCGAGCGTCTCGACGTTCGACGGCACCATGTGCTCGGGAAGCGCGCGGCGCGTGTGCTCGCGCAGCTCCGTCGCGGAGACCTCGTGACGCGCCGAGGTCTTGACGTAGGCGACGATGTGCTCGGTCGAGACGTCCTCCCCGCCGACGGCCGCCACGGCGATCTCCACCGCCGGATGTGCTTCCAGACGGGCCTCGATCTCGCCGAGTTCGATGCGGAAGCCGCGGACCTTGACCTGGTGGTCGACGCGGCCGGTGAAGTAGAACTGCCCGTCGGGTCCGCGCCGTCCGCTGTCGCCCGAGCGGTACATCCGGCTTCCGGGAGGACCGAAGGGGTCGGCGACGAACCGGCTCGCGGTCAGGCCCGGACGGTTCAGATAGCCGCGCGCGACTCCCGATCCGGCCAGGAACAGCTCGCCCTCCCGGCCGTCGTGGAGGTCCTGGAGGCTGTCGTCGAGGACGTAGACCGCGCCGCCGTCCCACGGGGTGCCGACGGTCACCTCGTCCTGGAGGCCCTCGATCGGCCCGCCGATCGAGGCGCCGACGGTCACCTCGGTCGGACCGTACGCGTTGTAGAGGCCCCGGCCCTTGGACCACTCCTCGGCCAGGGCCCTGGTACAGACGTCGCCGGTGGAGGTGATCGTGCCGTCGACCAGCAGCCCCTCGCTCTCGGTGATCCCGAGGGCCACCGGCGGCAGCACCGCGTGGTTCACCTCGTGCCTGAGCATGGTCTCGCGCAGCGACTCGCCCGGCATCAGCTCGTGCTGCTCGGCCATGACGAGGGCGGCGCCCTGCAGCAGGGCGAGCGTGAAGTCCCAGAACCAGGCGTCGAAGCTGAACGACGCCCACTGCAGGATCCGGTCGCCGGCGCCGACGCCGTACAGCCTGGCCTGGGTGGTGACGAGGTCGTCCACGCCGGTGTGGCCGACCGCGACGCCCTTGGGCACGCCGGTCGACCCGGAGGTGTAGATGACGTACATCAGATGGGCCGGAGTCAGCGGCGCCAGGCGCTCGTCCTGGGTGATGTCGTCGGCGTCCTCCCCGGCGCAGTCCGCCTCGAAGGAGGGTTCGTCCAGGACGACTTCGCGCACTCCGAGCTCCAGGGAGCTGACGCTCTCCGTCCGCAGCAGCAGGACGGGACGGGCGTCCACGACCATGTGCGCGAGCCGCTCGGCCGGATAGGTCGGGTCCAGCGGCAGATACGCGCCGCCGGCCTTCAGGACGGCGAGGACCGCCACGATCAGGCGGGTCGAGCGTGGCACGGCGATCGCGACCAGGGAGTCCGGTCCCACGCCCGCCGCCACCAGGCGTCTGGCGAGCCGGTTCGCCCTCGCGTTCAACTCCGCGTAGTCGACGACGGAATCTCCGAAAATCACAGCTGGAGCGTCACTCGACCTTGCAACCACGGATTCGAAATGCTCCGAAACAGTATTCAACTCCGCTCCGCCTCCGACAGAGAGTCGAGCACGATGGACGGCCCCACGATGACATGGCGCCATGCCGCCCGGACAAGCCGTGAAAGAACTCTTTCCTCGGACCCCGCGAGCCCCCGGGCCGCCACATAATGACGAGGTGCCAGGCAACGCTGCCCAGTTGCCCGACCGTGCTGACCGAAGGCGCACACGGTACGAGTTCGTCACGGAGAGAGGGAATCAAAGTGACCGATGACGTGACCTATCAGGACTATCTTGAACTGGATACCTTGCTGTCCCTCCAGAAGCCCCGCACCGCCGGCTCCGCGGCCCTGAAGTCCACTGTTCTGTCGGAACAGTTCTTCATCGTCGCGCACCAGGCGAGCGAGCTGTGGCTCCGGCAGACGATCGCCGACCTGGAAGCCGTCATCGATGTGTTCACGACGACCGACGACACCTCCGACGCGGAGTGGATCGTCGATCTCCTGCACCGTTCCGCCGGCCTCGTCCATGTGCTGCACACCCAGCTGGTCGCTCTCGACCGGCTGCCGCTGACCGACTTCGCCCTGTTCCGGGAGGTCCTGGGGACGGCGAGCGGCGCGCAGTCGGAGCAGTTCCACCGGCTGGCGAAGCTCATCGGCCACTCGAAGCAGGACGGTCCGCTCTACGAGTCGTTCGCCGCCTGGGTCGCCAGGTCGGGTCACTCGGTGGCCGACCTCGCGCGGTCCGGCGTCGAGGCGGGCGTGTACTACCGGATCATCGAGGCTCTGCTGGAACTGGGGAACGGCTACTTCCGATGGCAGGTCGGTCATGTCGGCCTGGTCACCAAGATCATGGGCAGCCATGCCGGGACCGGTGGCACCTCGGGCGCCGAGTACCTGCTGAGCCGATGTCGTCTCCCCTTCGCGGAACTCCGCGAGCTGCGCAGCCAGGCGCACGTCGGACTCACCGTCGCCACGTCCTGACCCGCCCGGACGGGGCCGGCACCCGGCCCTAGACCGGTTCCAGGACGAATCCGCGCCCCCATACGTTGCGCACCGCGAGGCCCACCAGCTGGAGGCGCCGGCGCAGCCGCATCACGTGCAGGTCCAGCGCGTTGCTGGACGAGCTGGAACCGGAGTGTTCCAGGATCTCCCGCAGTTCCGTCCGGTAGATGATCTGGCAGTACCGGGCCACCAGCGGCGCCAGCATCTCGCACTGGGTCAGGGAGAGGGTGACGGACAGGTCCTTGAAGTAGAGGATGCCCGCCGGGTCGAGGACCGGCTGCGACTTGAGAACGGCCCGGGCCGCCAGCTGACGCACTCGGGCCTGGAGATCCTCCTGCACGATCGGGGGGCGCACCCAGTCCTCGTAGAAGCTCAGCTGGTCCGGCGGCGGCGCGCCGTGCTCGACCACGAGCAGACAGAGGTGCCCCCTGACCTTGCACTGCTCGCGCATGTCGCGCTCGGCGGGCCATCGGACGAATTTGACCCGGCTTTTCACATCTGTCGTCACAGGTATCCCCCAGAACCCTTTTTCATTGACATCCGTACCAGGTGCGCTTTTCTACGACCGATCAGGCCGGCACGTCCTCGTGCTCGGCCTGCACGTGTCGCAGGCTTTTCGGGCGCATGTCCGTCCAGACCCGGTCGATATGACCGACGACCTTTTCCCGGGGCTCGGGTCCGTACACCACGCGCCAGCCTTCGGGTACGGCGGTTCCGTGCGGCCAGAGCGAATACTGCTCTTCCTCGTTGCACAGCGCGAGATATTCCCTGCTGTCGTCCTCGAACGCGTTGGACATGGCGTACGACCCCTCCGTCGAAGGAAATACTTTCCGGCCTTGCGTCCGCAATTCAGCGGGCGATGGAGACGCTAACAGCGGGAGATCGCGACGGGCCAGGTTCGCACCGCATCGGCCACTGTGCGTTCCTCATGCGGGGACCGGAGGAATGAAGCGGGGGACGTGCGGGAGCCGGGGGGGGGGGGGGGGGGGGGGGGGGGCCCCCCCCCCCCCCCACCGGCTCCGGTCCATGGGGAGGTCGTTCCTCAGGCGCCGGCCGTCCTCCGGCGGTGGACGTGGGCGATGTAGTCCGCGTGGCTCGGCAGCGTCTCGACCAGGGTCCTGGCCTGGTCCCGGACCAGCTGGAGCTCCTTGACCGCGGCGATGTCGTCCATCAGGGCCAGACCGGGCAGCGGCTGGACGTCGAGGCCGCCGAGCCCCAGGATCATCGCGGTGTAGGAGTAGGGCTCGAAGCCGTGGTAGTACGGGAAGATCGTGTCCGCGTCGGGGAGCTTCGCCTTCCACTGCTCGATGCGGCCGGCCAGCGCGTCGGGCATCGTACGGGTCTTGGCGTCACGCCAGTACGCGTTGTCGTTCCGCTTGGCGGCGACGTAGTGGAGCACGAGGAACTCCCGTACGCCGTCCATCACGTTGGCCACCTGCCGGTTGTACGAGACGCGCAGCTGCTCGTCCTCGCGGCCGCCGGGGAAGTGCTTGACCAGCTGCTCGATGGCGTTCTGGATGAAGAAGATGCCGGTCGACTCGAGCGGCTCGACGAAGCCGCTGGAGAGCCCGATCGCCACGCAGTTGTTCACCCAGGAGTTCTCGCTGCGGCCGATCCGCATGCGGATGTGGTTGGCCTCCAGGTCCTCGGCGGCCGGCCCGACGTACGCGCGCAGCGTGCGCTCGGCCTCCTCCGGGGTGCAGTAGTCGCTCGCGTAGACGTAGCCCGTGCCGGTCCGGCCGTAGAGCGGGATCGTCCAGATCCAGCCGGCGGCCTGGGCACTGGCCCGGGTGTAGGGGCCCATCCCCTGGTCGGCCATCTCCATCGGCACGCGCAGCGCGACCGCGCTGTCGTTGGGAAGGGTGTCCTGGTAGGAGAGGAACGGCACGTCGAGCTTCTTGTTGAGCAGCATGCTCCGGAAACCGGTGCAGTCGATGAAGAGGTCGCCCGAGAGGTCGCCGCTCTCCTTGGTGCGGACGTGGCTGATGTCGCCGTGCTCGTCCACCGCGACGTCGACGACGTCGTCCAGCACGTGCCGGACGCCGCGGTCGGTGCCGTATCCCGTGAGGAGCTTCGCGAGCAGCGTCGCGTCGAACTGGTAGGCGTACGGGAACTGCGTCGTCTGCTGGGCCATGGTGGACCGGCCCACGGCCGCCGGATCCTGCTCACCGGCGCCGAGCGCGAGGAGGCTGCCCTCGAACTGCCGGGGCGAGCTCTTCGCCTCGCAGAGCGCGGCGATCACGGAGCAGTCCCGGTCGTAGTCCGCGCTGGGCTTCTTCCGCAGCCACCAGTCGGCGAGGGAGACGCCCTCGACCGTCCGGGGCCGCTCGAAGGGGTGGTAGAAGTGGTGCCCCTCGGCCCGCCAGTTGTCGTAGCGGATGCCCAGCTTGTAGGTCGCGTGACACTCCGGCATCCAGTCCGACTCTTCGAGGCCGAGATAGGCGAAGAAGTGGCGGATCGTGCTGAACGAGGCCTCGCCCACACCGATCGTGGGCACGTTCCTGGATTCGACGAGGGTGACCGCCAGCCGGTCGCCGAACGCCGCCTTCAGATACGAGGCGGTCATCCAGCCCGCGGTCCCGCCACCCACGATGACAACACTCTTGCTCATGACGTCCTCACTTCCTTCGCACCGGCCGGCTTGATCGGGATTCACCGTGCCGCGACGTTCGCGCCGTCGCCGCACTCGTCGACGAACTCCAGGAGGCGGGTCACCCCGGTCTCCAGGGCCGCCGGGTCCACGCAGAACGCGACCCGGACCAGGTGCCGCGCCCAGGGGGCGTAGTCGTGGGAGTGGACGCGGCCCCGGTCGTCCGCGTCGGGCCGCATGGCGAAGCCCTCGCCCGGTACGACCGCGACGCCCTTGGTCTCCAGGAGCCGGGTCGCGAACGTCTCGGCGTCGAGGCCGGTCCGGGCCACGTCGAGCATCGCGTACCAGCCGCCGGCGGGCAGCTCGCGCAGGAGCCCGGCCTCGACGAGCGGCGACAGGATCACGTCCCTGTTGTGCTGCACCTTCTTGCGGTTGACCGCCGTCGACTCGGCGCGGCTGTTCAGCGCGGCGATCCCGGCGTACTGCACGGGGGTCGACGTGCCGATGATGTTCGCCTCCTGGACGACCTTCATCACGTCGGCGGCCCGGTCGTCGGCCAGCGCCACGTAGCCCAGCCGGTAGCCGGTCATCGCGAAGCTCTTCGAGAAGCTGAAGACGCTGTGGACGATGCGCTCGGCCGGCGGGACGTCGCGCTCCAGCGAGGCCACCGAGGTGTGCTCGCTGTCGTAGAGGAAGTGCTCGTACGCCTCGTCGCTGATGACGTGCCAGCCGCGGGCGCGGGCCAGGTCGAGCAGGGTCCGCAGTTCGTCCCGGTCCAGGACCACCCCGGTCGGGTTGGCCGGGGAGTTGACGAGCAGGACCCGGGTGCGCTCGGTCGCGGCGGCGGCGATCACCTCGGGGTCGGGGCGCAGACCGGGACCGAGCGGGTACAGCACCGGCCGGAACCCGGCGAGCAGGGCCTGCTGGAGGTGGACGGGCCAGTGGAGTTCCGGGATGAGGATCTCTGCGCCGGGCTCGGCCAGCGTCTGCAGCAGCGCGGCGAGGCCCTGGCACGACCCGGGGGTGATCAGCAGTCGGGAGACCTCGCTGTCCACCTCGTTGTCGGTGCGGAGCTTGTCGACGACCGCCTCGCGGAGCTCGCCCAGCCCCTCCACGCCGGTGTACTTGGTGTCGCCCCGGCGTACGGCGTCGACGAAGGCGTCGGCGACGTCGTCGGAGGGGTTGAAGTAGGGGTCGCCGACGTGCAGCTTCACCACTTCGGCGCCGGACTCCGCCTCACGCCGCTCGGCGGCCCGGAAGATGCGGTGCAGACACGACGAAGGAATCGATTCCGCGGCGGACAGGATGTCCCGGCTCACGCTCGTACCACCTTTGCTCCGTTGAGTTCTTCTTTCGGACGCGCACGATCGGTCACGCCGTGCGCCCACCGTCGACCGGGATCAGCGCACCGGTGACCCAGCCCGACGTCTCCGTGTCGAGCAGCAGGCACACCCATCGGCCGATCTCCGTGTCCTCTCCGAACCGCCCCATCGGGGTCGACGCGAGGAGGTCGACACGCAACTGCTCGGTGCCCGCCTCGTCCAGGCCGGTCTCGCTCCACATCGGCGTGTCCACCGGGCCCGGGAGGATGGCGTTCACCCGTACGTCCGGGGCGAGTTCCCTCGCCAGCGAGCGCGTCAGGCTGTTGACCGCCGCCTTGGTCGCGCCGTAGAAGGCGCGCCCCGGCATGGAGACGACGCCGCCCACGGACGAGATGTTGACGACACTGCCGCGGTTGGCCCGCAGCTGGGGCAGAGCCTGGCGCGTCAGCTCGGCGGGCGCACGGACGTTGACGGCGAACATCGCGTCGAACAGCGCGGGGTCGGTCTCGTCGAGCCGGCCGAACCGGGCCAGGCCCGCGTTGTTGACGACCGCGTCGACCCTGCCGAAGCCGTCGGTCGCCGTCGCGACGATCCGTTCGGCGGCGCCGGGCGCGCCGACGTCCTGGGCCAGCCATGCGACGGCGGCCCCGTACCGGTCCGCCAGGTCCCGCAGCGGTTCCTCGCGGCGCCCCACGACCGTCACACCGGCGCCCGCCTTCAGCAGGCACTCGGTGATCCCGCGGCCGATGCCGGTCGCCGCTCCGGTCACCACGACCGACTTTCCGGCCAGGGTCATCGGACGACCACACCCTCCGCGAAGGTCGCGACGAGATCGGCGATCAGCTCCGCCGGGTCCGAGACGAGGCCGAAGTGTCCGCCCGGCCAGGTCCGTGCGCTGAACGGGCCGGTGCCGACCTCGGCCCAGGCCGCCAGCCGGTCACCGTCGACCAGGGGGTCCTCGGTGGCGCGGTAGCAGCGGATCCGGCAGTCCAGCGGCTCGGCGTACGGGTCGGGCCGGTAGGTCTCGTTGAGCCTGATGTCCGCCCGGACGACCGGCAGCAGCAGCTCCCTCAGCTCGGCGTCCTCGGCGACGGCGGGATCGATCCCGCCGAGCTTCCGCAGTCCGGACCACAGGTCGTCGTCGGTAGCCAGGTGCGTGGTCCCGCCACCCGCCCGGCCGGGTGCCGGAGCACCCGAGACGAACAGGTTCCGCACGGGCCTCGCGCGGTGCTGCAGCTCGCGGGCGGTCTCGTACGCGACGAGCGCGCCGAGGCTGTGCCCGAACAGGGCGCACGGGACGGGTTCCAGGCCGCACAGCTCCAGGGCGACGTGGGACGCGATCCCCGTCACGCTGCTCGCGGGCTCCTCGGCGATCCGGTCGGCGTGCCCCGGATACTGCACGGCCAGCAGCTCGCAGTCGCCGGGCACGGCCGGCGCCCAGTCGCGGAAGGTCGCCGCCGAACCTCCGGAGTGTGGAAAGCACACCAGCCGACGGGCCGGGCGCTCCACGCTGTTGAGGGCCCGCACCCAACCTCGGTCACGCGTCTGTATGCGATTCACGGCACCGAGCTTCACCGAAACCCGCCGACCGCCCGGGGCAATCTGTCAAAGCTCTGTCGGGATTGACACGGCCGTGGGAGCCGGTGCACGAACCTGAGGGCGTCTCAACCCGAGGAGGACACATGCTGGACGGGTTCGTTCCCTGGCCACCCGACTTCGCCGAACGTTACCGCCGCGCCGGCTACTGGGCAGGGGCCTCCCTGCGTCAGCTGGTCGACGCCAGTGCCGCGCGCCACCCGGGAAAGTCGGCGGCCGTGGACGCGACCCGGCGCACGAGCTACGCCGAGCTGACCGAAGAGGCCGACCGTGTCGCCTCCGGTCTGCTCGATCTCGGCATCGGCCACCGCGACCGGGTGGTCGTGCACCTGCCGAACAGGATCGGCTTCCTGTCCACCGTCGTCGCGCTGTTCAGCATCGGCGCGATCCCGGTCCTCGCGCTGCCCGGTCACCGTCGCGACGAGATCCTCCATCTGGCGCGCGCCTCCAACGCGGTGGCCTACATCGGCCCCGACCGGTTCCAGGGCTTCGACTACCGGGCGCTGGCCCGCGAAGTGCGCCGGGACGCGCCCGGTCTGCGGCACGTCGTGGTCGACGGCGACGCGGCGGAGTTCACCCCGCTCTCCGAACTCGCCCGGTCCGACGTGCGGGAGCTCGCTCCGGTCGACCCCTCCGAGGTGGCGCTGCTGCTGCTGTCGGGCGGAACCACCGGGGTCCCGAAGCTGATCCCCCGGACCCACGACGACTACGCGTACAACATCGCGGCCTGTGCCCGGGTCGTGGAGTTCGACGACAGCGGCGTCTACCTCGCCGCGAACCCGGTGCCGCACAATGCCGCGCTCGGCTGCCCGGGGGCGCTGGGCGCGGTGATCCTCGGCGGGAAGGCCGTACTGGCCGCCAACCCCAGCCCCGATCACGTCTTTCCGCTGATCGAGCGCGAGGGGGTGACCCTGACGACGCTGGTCCCCGCACTGGCCCTGCTGTGGGCGGAGGCCGCGCGGACCACTCCGGTCGACATGTCCGGGGTGACCATCCAGGTGGGCAGCTCCAAGTTCGGTCCCGCCGCGGCGGCCCGGGTGAGCGAGAGCCTCGGCTGCCGGCTGATGAACGTGTACGGCATCGGTGAGGGGCTGATCACGCACACGCGTCCGGAGGACCCGCCGGAGGTCGTCTTCGGCACCGAGGGCAGGCCGGTCTGCCCGGACGACGAGATCAGGATCGTCGACTCCGAGGACCGCGAGGTCGCCACCGGTGAGATCGGGGAGCTGCTCACCCGTGGCCCGTACACGATCCGGGGCTACTTCGCCGCGCCGGACCACAACCGCCGGTCGTTCACCGCGGACGGCTTCTACCGCTCCGGCGACCTGGCCCGGATGACCGGGGACGGGAACGTCGTCATCGAGGGCCGGCTGAAGGACATCATCCATCACCTCGGCGAGAAGGTCTCGGCCGAGGAGGTGGAGGGCCACGTACTGACGCACCCGCTGGTCCGGGACACCGCGGTGGTCGGCGTCCCGGACGACGAACTCGACGAGCGGCTCTGTGTGTTCGTCGTCCTCAACGGTGACGCGGTCGAGGCCGCGGACCAGGTCACGCTGCGTGCGATCAGGGACCACATCCGAGGCCGCGGGCTGGCCTCGTACAAGCTCCCGGACGAACTGATCATCGTCTCCGAGCTGCCCCACACCCCGGTGGGCAAGATCGACAAGAAGGCCCTGAAGGGGACCCGGTCCCGGTGAGGGTCCCGGGTGGACCCGGGGGCCCTCACCGGGGTCTCCCGGGGTCGACCCGGCATCTCCTCCACCTCTCGGACGTGGTCCCGCCCGTCGCCGCCGCCCGCGCTCCGGGCTCGTGGCGGCGGCGGGACCGCCACCCGGCGACCGGGTCCGCACCGGTGCCGGGCGTACGAAGCCGAGGTCATCACGGCCCTCACGGAAAGGCATGATGGGACCGTGCCACGTACCAAACCCACGCACGGCCGGGTCGGCCGCCCGCCCGTGACCTCCCGGACGCAGATCATCACCGTCGCCCGCCGGCTCATCGACGAGAGCGGCTGGGAGAAGCTCACGATCCGCGGACTGGCCGCCGAGATCGGCATCGGGGCGACGACGCTCTACCACCACGTGCGGGACAAGGAAGACCTGCTGCTGCTCCTGATCCACGAGTACGCGCAGCAGATTCCCCACCCGGAGCCGTCGGACGAGCCGCGGGACCGCGTCATCGCGGCGGCCACCGCGATCCACGACGCCCTCACCGAATGGCCGTTGTCCGCCGAGGTCCTCACCGGCGACCGGTTCATCTCCCGGCTCAGCACCCCGGCCCTCCGGCTCATCGAGGACATCCTGTCCGGCGCCGTCGACCACGGGTGCACGCCCGAGCAGGCCGTGCAGGTCTTCCGCAACATCTGGTACTTCACGGTCGGCGAGGTCCTCATCCGCGACCACTCCTCCGGCGCGCCGGAGACGGACGAGGAGGCGGTGGAGACGGAGGGGGTCCCGTCCGTCGACGGCGGTGCCTTCGTCAACGATCTCGACCCGGACCAGCTGCCGCACCTGACCGCCCTCAACGACCGGTGGACGGCGCTGGCGGCGCGGGACACCTTTCCCTCCACCCTCGGCGTCCTCGTCGACGGACTGCTCTCCCAGGCCGCTCCCCCGGCGCCGTAGAGCCGAACTCGCTGATCAGGACGGCCCTTCGGGCGTTCCGGCCGGTCCGGCGGCCCCGACCGGGTCTTGCCGTTTTCTTTCCGGTCGCCCGCCCGGGGCCCGGCGACGGAACAGGCTGGGTCCACAGACGTTTCCGATCGCCCAGGGGAGCTGACGGTGAGTGGCGAACGCGTGAGCGGCACGGAGGGTGGGCGTACGGAGCCCTCCCCGCAGGCCGGCCCGAAGGCGCGGATCCCCGACTGCCCGCTGGCCCGTACCGTCGGGGTCATCGGCCCGTGGTGGACCCTGGAGATCCTGCACGAGGTCCTCGACGGCCATGACCGGTTCGAGGCGATCCGCCGCAACCTGGAGACGCCCGCCGAGGTCCTCCGGGAGCGGATGGACCAGCTCGTCACGCGGGGCCTGCTCGACACCGAGGACCAGGCGGCGGCGCCGGAGGACCGGATGTACCGGCCGACCGACGCCGGCCGCGCCCTGCGCCCGCTCATCCTGGCCATGGCCGCGTACGGCAACCACCGGCTGTGCCCGGAGGACCGCAGCCTCATCGTGGTCGACGCCGCGACGGGCGCGGAGGCGGACCCGGTCGTGGTGGACCGGGTGACCGGCCGGCGTCTCGACACGGCCGACTTCCTCTTCGCCCGCGGCCCCAGGGCGAGCGAGGCGATCGCCGCCCGCTATCCGCAGGCCCCGGAACGGCGCTGACGCGCTCGTCGACCGGTCCGGCCGACGCCACCGACACCGGCACCGGCATCGACGGCCGGCTCCTCGACCCACCGCCCGCCGGAACGCCGGCGCGCGCCCACGACCGCCGCGCCGCCCCTGTCAGGACCCACCAAACCGGAACGGCCACGAAAGGCCCCCACCATCATGGATCCCTCGGACTTTCTCGCACGAGCCGCGCACGTGATCGTGGCGCTCGCCGCCCTCCTGCTCCTGGCCCGCGCGGGCAGGGCCGCCGCCCGGTGGCTGCGCCAGCCGGAGGTGGTCGGCGAGGTCACGGTCGGCCTGCTGGTCGGACCCGTCGTGCTCGCCCTGTCCGACCGCGCCCTGTTCGACGCCCTGCTGCCGGCCGCCGTCATCGACATACTCAAGCTGGTCGGTCAAGTGGGGCTCGTGCTCTATCTGGTCGGCCTCGCCCACAAGCTGCGGCCGGGACCCGGCGGCCCGCCGCGGCAGGCGCTCACGGCGCTGACCGCCGGCGCCTTCGTGCTGCCCCTCACCACGGGCCTGCTGCTGGTGGGCCTGATCGGGCTCACCCACGACGAGGCCGCCCGCGGCCATGTGCCGCTGCCCGCCTTCCTCCTGATGGTCGCGGTGACGATGTCGATCACCGCGGTCCCCGTCCTCTCCCGGATCCTCGGTGACCGGGGCTTGAGCGACTCGCCCGAGGGCCGGCTCTCGCTGGCCTCCGCCATCGTCATGGACAGCATGGGCTGGATCCTGCTCACCCTCGCCATCGGACTCGGCGCGGGACACCTCGGAGGCCTGTGGGAGTCCCTCGGCGCGCTCCTCGCGGGCGGCAGCTGCGCCCTGCTGCTCCGGCTCGGGCTGCGCACCGGCACGGCGCGCCGGCTCTGCCGCCGGATGCCGCGGACCACCGCGGTCCTCCTTGGCTGTGCCGCGCTCGGTACGGCGATGCTGACCGAGCACTTCGGCATGACCGCCATCGTCGGCGCCGCGATGGTCGGCCTGGCGATCCCCGGCGAGGACCTCGCCCCCTGGGCCAAGCCGGTGGACGCCGTGTCGCGCACCGGACGGATGCTGACGCCGATCTTCTTCGTGGTCACCGGCGTCACCGTGCTCATCAAGGCCTTCACCGCCGCGTCCTGGACGCTGATCGTCGGCACTCTGGTGCTGGGGTGCGTGGGCAAGCTGGTGGGCGGCTACGTCGGCGCGCGGTTCGCCGGCTCGCCGCGCCTGTCGGCGCTGCGGATCGCCGCCCTGATGAACACCAGGGGGCTGACCGAACTGATCGTGATCCAGGCCGGGTACAGCGCCGGCATCCTGCCCGCCCCGCTCGTCCTCGCCCTGGTGGTGATGGCCCTCGCGACCACAGCCATGACGGGGCCGCTGCTCCAGGTCGTCGACCGGGCCGAGCGGCGCGGCGCCGTGCCGGAACCCGCCGTGCTCGCCCGCACCGTGGCCACCGAGGGCAGCGCCCGATGAGCGAGATCTCGACCACGGCAGCCGACTCGCGCCGGGTCACGGTGACCGAGGCGTCGCCCGGGGAGTTCCGCGCCATGATGAGCGGCTTCCCCACCGGGGTGGGCGTGGTCACCAGCGTGGACGCGGCCGGCGCCCCGTGGGGCATGACCTGCTCCTCGGTGTGCAGCGTCGCCCTCACGCCGCCGACGCTGCTGGTGTGCCTGCGCGCGGGGAGCCCGACGCTGGGCGCCGCCCTGGACCGCGGCGCCTTCACGGTGAACCTGCTGCACGAAGGCGCCCAGGACACGGCCGAGTTGTTCGCCTCGGGAAATCCGCACCGGTTCGAGCTGCTCCCGTGGGAGCAGGACCCCGACGCCTCCGGCCCCCATCTGGTGCGTGACGCGCACACGGTGGCGGACTGCGGGGTGTCGCTGACCCAGACCGTCGGCGACCATGTGATCGTCTTCGGCGAGGTGCGCCGGATCGTACGGCACCGTCCGCGGCCGCCCCTGCTCTACGGGCTGCGCCAGTTCAGGTCGTGGTCGAGCACCTGACCCCGTACCGGCTCACCGGAAGAGGCGCGACGGTGCGCGGCGCCGCCGCCTCGCCGGCCGGTCACGCGACGCCCTTGCGCAGGAGTCCGTCGACGACGGCTTCGAGTCCCCGCTGGTAGTGGCCCGTGCCCGCGATCTCGGTCAACTGAGCCCCGAGCCCGGCCAGGAGAGGGAAGGCAACCGGATCGAGCGAGTGCATGGCCCGCTCCCAGGGCGTGCTGTCGCCCTGCCGCCGGGCACGCTCCCGGTGGAAGCGGACGAGCAGCTCACCGAGGGTGTAGTACCAGATCACGCGGTAGGCGTGGCGGGCCCTCTCATGGTTCAGTCCGCAGGCGACCGCGGCGTCGATCATGGTCTCGACGATCCGTCGCGTGGGGGTGTTCACTCGTCCGTCGGGGGTGAGCGCGTCCATCGCCCAGGGGCTGTCGGCGAGCATCTCATGGAGACTGCGGGCGCCGGCGAGGAGTCGCTCGCGGGGCTCGTGCGGCAGCTCGGCCGGGGGCAGGCGCGCGGTGCGCACCTCCAGCAGGAGGAGCAGCAGTTCGTCCTTGTCCCTGACGTGGTGGTAGAGCGCCATGGGCGTGCTGGACATGTCCTTCGCCAGGCGGCGCATGGAGAGGTGCTCCGCCCCCTCCTCGGTGAGGATCCGCTCGGCGGTGCGGAGGATCGCCTCCCGCGAGAGACGGCGTGGCCGGCCGACGCGTCGGCTGCGGGATTCCATGGGATCAGCTCTCCGAACCGTTGAGAGGTGGCGGCCGGCCGGACTGTGAAGTCGGAGAATTCGAATGACGTCGATCCGGTCGAATTCCCGGCCAGCGTATGAGGGCTGATCGGCGCTCGGCAACGGGCGAAGCGAACGGCCGGGCGTGTGTTCGTCACCCGGCCGGGACGGCCACGCCCGGGGAATCCGGAACAGGGCCTCGGTTCAGATCCAGTGCGCGTCCCGCGCGACGCGCAACGCGTCGATCCGGTTGCGCACGCCCAGCTTCGTCACCACGTCGGAGAGATAGTTGCGCACGGTGCCCTCGGAAAGGCACAGCTTTCCCGCGATCTCCACGACCGTGTCCCCACGGGAGAGCAGTTCGAGAACGGACAGCTGACGTACGCTCAGGGGACAGTCCTCGTTCGCCACCGCCGCGACGGTCAGCGCCGCGTCGAATACCCGCTCGCCCTGATGCACCATGCGAATGGCCTCGAGGAATCGCCCGGGAGAGACATTGCGCCGGACCATGCCGGCGATCTCGCCCGTGAATGCACGGCGGACGACCGACCTGGTGCATGCGGTGGCCAGCAGAAGTGTGCGGCAGTCCGGCAGGCTCGATATCTTCTCGGCTATTTCGATGGTTTCGTCGTCCCGGCCTTCGTAGCTCATGATCGTCACATCGGGCCGGCACAGTTCCGCGAACTCGAGAGCGGCCCGGTTGGTGTCCACCGCTCCGGCGACCCTGATCTCGCCACGCCGGTCCAGCAATGCCGTGAGTGAGGCCCGGGACAAATGCAGTTCATCGAATACCAGGACGTCAATACTCACCCGGCTCCCCCTTCGTCACCGCAAGGACGCATGACCGCAGCATACGCGTACGAAAAATCGGATCGCCCTCATTCTGGCCTCGGAACCGCCCTGGTCAAGCTCGACTTAGGAGAGGCTAAGTGGCCGCTATAACGGAACTATAGATTCCGGATTCCCGGGCGGTGGGAGCCCGGCCTCATCACGGGGTGTTCTGGCTGAGCAGCCCGTCGATCACGGCCTCGAGGGCCTGTCGGCGGTCCTCGGCCGAGACCATGACCCGCTCCCGGAAGGGCCGCGCCGTCAGCTCGCCGACGAGGCAGAACCAGATGACGCGATAGGCGTAGACGGCGTCGGCCGGGCTCAGCCCGCAGAGCACCAGAGCGTCCACGATGCTCTCCACGATCCATGTCGCGGAGGTGCTCACGAACCTGTCGGAGGCGAGGACCTCCACCCCCCAGGGGCAGCCCTCGAGGATGCCGTGGAGCGCCTGGGCGCCGGCGACGACCCGCTCACGCGGGTGGTCGGGGAACTCGGGCCGGGGGATCCTCCGGACGTGGGCGTCCAGCAGGAGCATCAACAGCTCGTCCTTGTCCCGCACATGGCGGTACAGGGCCATGGGCGTACTGGACAGCTCCCTGGCCAGGCGGCGCATGGACAGGTGCTCGGCCCCTTCCTCGTCGAGCACGCGCTGCGCGGCGACGAGGATCGTCTCTCGGGACAGTCGAGGCGGTCGCCCGATCCTGCCGGGCCTCGTGTTGGGGGACTGCACAGGTTCCGCTTCCTTCGCTGTTCCGTGCCGTCGGCGCCGCTATGCGGGCGGCCCCGAGGTCGCAGAGTCTAGGCCTGAGATGCCGTCGGACAATCAGGAAGTACCACGCATCGGAGTCCGCCTTTTCGCAACACCTCGCCGGGCGGCCGGAATACGCGGGTGGGCAGGCCCGGTGGCCGCAGGTCGGACGTGCCGAACCCCATTACCGGCAGCGGGCCGTGGCGGAAAGGAACCGGCAAGATTCCGCGCGGCACCCGGAGCCCGCTGTCAATCTGAGGCAATGAGTCAGCCCGCTCTCGATGTTCGTTCACTGGACCTGACCGACCCGGCCGCCTTCGCCGAGAACGACGTGCACGAGTTCTGGCGCGAGGTGCGTGCGCGGCGTCCCGTCTACTGGCACGAGCCCACGGACCGGAACCCCGGTTTCTGGGTGGTGTCCCGTTACGCGGACATCCAGTCGCTCTTCCATCATCCGGCTCTGATCTCCGCTCGCGGAAACGTCCTCGACGTCGTGCTGCGCGGGGACGACTCGGCAGGCGGAAGCATGCTGGCGGTCACCGACGGCGCACGCCACCGCAGCCTGCGGAATCTCATGTTCACCGCGTTCACCCCGCGGGTCCTCGGCGAGGTCGTGGAAAAGGTCCGGCAGCGTACCGACGCGCTCATGTCGGCCGTGGTCGAGAGGGGAACGTGCGACTTCGCGGCCGAGGTGGCGGAGAAGATCCCGATGAACACGATCTGCGATCTGCTCTCCATCCCGGCCTCGGACCGCGGGCAGTTGCTGCAATGGAACAAGATGGCGCTCTCGTCGGACCGCGCGGACAGCAGCGCCCTCGACGCGATCGGCGCCCGCAACGAGATCGTGCTGTACTTCATGGAACTGGCCCAGGAGCGTCGCGACGATCCGGGCAGCGACGTCATCAGCATGCTGGCGACCGCGGAGTTCGAGGGCCGGCGGCTGACCGTCGAGGAAATGGCCGTCAACTGCTACAGCCTGATTCTCGGCGGCGACGAGACGTCCCGGCTCTCGGCGATCTGCGCGGTGCTGGCGCTCATCGAGAACCCGGACCAGTGGGACGCGCTGCGGTCGGGCCGGGTCTCCCTCGACACGGCGGTGGAGGAGGTGATCCGCTGGGCGACCCCGGGGATCCACCTCGCACGCACCGCCGTCGAGGACTTCGAGGTCGGCGGAGAGCTGATCCGCGACGGCGACATCGTCACCCTGTGGAACATCTCGGCCAACAACGACGAGTCGGTCTTCGCCGAGCCGCGCCGGTTCGATCTGTCCCGCACCCCCAACCGGCACCTGTCGTTCGGCCACGGGCCGCACTACTGCCTGGGCGCCTTCCTGGGGCGGGCCGAACTGCGGGCGCTGCTGAGCGCGCTGGTGGAGCAGGTGGCGCGGATGGAGCTGCGCGGGACGCCCCGGCCCATCTTCTCCAACTTTCTCACCGGCTACGAGAGCCTGCCGGTCCATTTCGAAAACCGCTGACCCGACCGGAGTGTCCGGCCCCAGCGAGAGCACGTCACATCAGAGAACACACTCCGAGGCGGAGAGGTAAGCATGAGGAAGAGTGTCTGTGTCATCGGCGCCGGCCCATCGGGTCTGGTGGCGATCAAGGAGCTGCTGGACGAAGGTCACGAGGTGACCTGCTTCGACCGCAACACCGATCTCGGCGGGGTGTTCCGGGAAGAGGTCGGAGCCGACGAGGCGGGCGCCTACGACTCGACGATGCTCACCATCTCCAACTACATGATGACCTTCTCCAGCTTCCCTCCGCCGCTGGGCCAGGAGCGGCGGTACTGGTCCGCCGCCGAGTACCGGCAGTACCTGCGGGACTTCGCCGAGAAGTTCGACCTGGGCCCCACCATCCGGTACGGGGTCGACGTGCTGAGCGTGGCGAAGAACGACAGCGGCGGATACGACGTCGAGGTCGCCCCGGCGGACGCGCCCGAGAACAGGGCGGTGCACCGGTTCGACTCGGTGGCCATCTCCACCGGGACGCACCGGGTGCCGAACTACATCGACCTGCCCGGCCAGGAGGACTTCGCGGGAGAGATCGTCCACTCCGCCCACTACCGGAACGCCGAGCCGTTCCGCGGCAAGCGGGTCCTCTGTGTGGGCATCGGCGAGACGGCGGCGGACGTCGTCAACGAGATCGCCCAGGTGACGGAGAGCTGCACCCTGTCCGTACGGCGCTACCAGCCGATCGTCGAGCGGTACCCGGCCGGGCGGCCGTTCACCAACGACGCGTACACCTCGCAGCTGCTGCACTCGGTCCCCCTGGCCGCCGCCGGCACCTTCATGCGGCTCGGGATGAACCGGAACAAGAGCCGGGGCAAGACCGCCGCCGCCCGCGCCGTGGCCGACTGGAACTCGAAGAACCCGCACTTCTTCAACCACTTCCTGACGAAGAACGACGCGTTCATCCACCGGATCGTCGACAGCACCCTCACGGTCAACGGCTCGGGGATCGAGCGGCTCGGCAAGGACTACGTCCTCTTCAAGGACGGCCGGCGCGAGAAGATCGACACGATCATGCTCAACACCGGGTACATCGAGGACTTCAGCATCCTCAAGGACGTGAACGTCACCGACGTGCGCAGGCTGTACAAGCACATGATCCATCCGGATCTCGGCCTCGGCGTGGTCTTCATCGGCTGGGCGCGGCCGGCCGCGGGCGGGGTTCCTGCCTGCTCCGAGATGCAGAGCCGTTACTTCGCCCTGCTGTGCAGCGGGAAGAAGGCGCTGCCGGACCGGGTGCGGCTCCAGAACCTCATCGAGCGGCAGGCGTCGTACGAGAACGAGGTCTTCCACGGCAACCCCGACCTGCGGACCCTGGTCCACTACAACCACTACATGCTCGACTTCGCCAAGGTGCTGGGCTGCCTCCCGTGGCACCCGGCCCTGGTCCTGGACCCGCGGCTGGCCCTCCGGCTCTGGTGCGGCTCCCAGACGCCGCACGTCTACCGGCTGTTCGGCCCGCACAGCAGTCACCGGGCCGCGCGAAGGACGGTCATGAGCCTGCCCCCGGCGTTCAAGCCGTCCCAGGTCCTGGGGATCACCGCGGTGAGCCTCGCCTCACGGGCGCTCATCGCCCTCGGCCTGATGAAGCCCGACCCGCTGTACTGACATCCACCAGCACGGACTCCGTGGCGGCCGGCGCGGTATGCGCGCCGGCCGCCACGGTCATGTCCGGGCTGTTCAGGCGGCCGGGACCGGCTGGCGCTCGGTGTCGTCCGCCGCGTCGCCCTCGCTGAGGCCGACCCGGTCGTGCAGCCTGCGCAGACCCTTCGGGGCGTACCAGGCGGCTCCGCCGAGGATCCGCATCGCCGCGGGCACCAGGACGCCGCGCACGAGGAGTGCGTCGATGACCACGGCGAGACCGCTGCCGATGCCGAACATCATCAGGAAGCTGATGTCGCTGGTGCCGAAGGCGAAGAAGCTGACCGAGAGCAGACCGGCGGCGACCGTGACGATCCGTCCGGTCCTGGCGAGTCCCTGCGTCACGACGGTGTCGCGGTCGTGACCCGCGTCGTGGAGCTCCTTCATCCGGCTGGTCACGAACACCTCGTAGTCCATCGAGAGTCCGAAGGCCACGCAGAAGAAGAGCACGGTCATCGAGGTGTCCAGCGGCTGAGGTGTGAAGCCGAGCCACGAGGAGAGATGGCCGTCCTCGAAGATCCAGACCATCACGCCGACCGAGGCGGTGAGGCTGACCGCGTTCAGCAGGAGCGCGCGCAGGGGCTGGACGATGCTGCCGGTGAAGAGGAAGAGAAGGATGAAAGTGGTGACGACGATCAGTCCGGCGGCGAGGGGCAGTCGGACGCCGATGGAGTGCTTGGAGTCGACCAGGCGGGCGTCCTGGCCGCCGACGAGCACCTCGGTGCCGGTGGGCGGAGCGACCGCGCGGATCTCCTTGGCGAGACTCTGGGCCTCCTCCGACTTGGTCTCGTGGCCGATGGTGACGATGAGCCGCTGGGCGTCGTCGCGGCCGAGGGCCGCGGCGGCGGGACCGGGCCTGCCCGCGGTGCCGTCACGGTACGAGCCGGTGCTGGTGGCCACCTGCTCGACCCCGTCGAGGCGGGACACCTCCTTCGCGTACTCCTGGAATGCGGGACCGGTCGCGCCGATCAGCGCGACGATCTGGACGGCGTTGTTGTCGTCGCCCGGGAAGTCGGCCTGGAGCTGGGTCGCCACCTGGCGGCTGCCCGCGCTCTCGGGAAGGACGCGCTCGTCCGGCGTGCCGAAGGTGACGGAGAGCAGGGGGCTCGCGGCCAGCAGCATGATGGCGAGGACCGGGAGCGCGGTCAGGGCGGGCCGGCGCATGACCAGGGCGGCGAGCTTGCCCCAGAACGGCGTGTCGGTGCGCTGTACACGTGCGGCCCAGGGCAGACGGCCCTTGTTCACCCGCGCCCCGAGGGCGGCGAGCAGCGGCGGGATGACGAAGAGGGCGCTGAGCGCCGAGATGAGGACGACGCCGATGCCCGCGTAGGCGAAGGAACGGAGGAAGAAGGGCGGGAAGATGAGCAGCGCGGCGAGCGCCGCGATGACCGTGGCCGCCGAGAAGACGATCGTCCGGCCGGCGGTCTGCACGGTACGGCGCAGGGCGTCGTCGACCTCCGCGCCCGCGGCCAGCTGCTCACGGAACCGGCTGACCAGCAGCAGCGCGTAGTCGATGCCGAGGCCGAGGCCGAGGGCGGTCGTCAGGTTGATGGCGAAGACGGAGACCTCGGTGGCGCTGCCGATGACGAAGAGCTCGGCGAAGGTCCCCATGACCGCGAACATCCCGATGACCAGCGGGAGGAGCGCCGCGACGACGCTGCCGAAGGCGAGGACGAGCAGGATGAGGGTGATGGGTACGGCGATGGCCTCGGCCACCGCGAGGTCCTTGCCCACCTGGGTGGTGACGTCGTTCATGATCGCGGAGAGGCCGCCGGCCTGGACGTCGACGCCGTTCCTGACGCCGCCGTACTCCTCGATCAGTTCCTTGGCGAGGTCGGCGCGTTCGTTCTCGTCACCGTTCACGTGCGCGAGGACGAGGGCCTTCTTGCCGTCGTGCGAGGTCAGGGCCTCGGCGCCGGTCTCCCAGTACGAGATGACATTGCCGACCTTCGAGTCCTTCTTGAGCCCCTCGGTGAGGGTACGGCCCCGCTCCTCGACGGCCGGCGAGTCGAGCGGGCTGCCGTCCACGGCGCGGACGAGCAGGACGAGGTCGGTCTCGCCGCCGAACTTCTCGTCGATGACGCTCTGGGCGCGCGCGGAGGGTGCGTCGGGGTCGTCGAAGCCGCCGCTGAGCAGCTTGCCGAAGGCCCCGACCCCCAACGCTCCCATGAGCACGACGGCGGCGGCGGCGATCACGAGAAGTAACCGGGTTCTGCGCAGTGCGAGTTCGGCGATCCTGGTGAGCACGGTGGGCACTTCCCTTGGTGAGTCGAGGGTGGAGACGCGGTGGGACCGCGCGAGGACGTGGGGGCGGCGTGGCCCCGGCCGCACATTCGGGGCCGCACCACGAGCCGCGACACGAGCGGCGACGAACCCGCTCCGCACGGAGAGGGTGGAACCAGAATAGACAGTAGCACTAGCCGTTGTCTACTGAAAGGCTGTGCCGGGGAGCGGACGAAGCCCGGCCCCCGTGTACCGGGGGCCGGGCTTCGTCGGATACGCGGATGCTCCGTCAGCCGGCGACTGTCCAGCTGTCGTTGCCGGTGAGGAGCTGGCCGAGGTCGCCCTTGCCGTGCTGCTCGATGGCGGTCTCCAGCTGGTCGGCCATGAGGGTGTCGTAGACGGGGCGTCGGACGGAGC
>NZ_JBICBL010000014.1:0-224111 GCF_043089925.1 Streptomyces sp. NPDC013457 | reverse complement strand
GCGGCGACGCCCCGCAGGGCGAGGCCAAGGCCGACGACGACGTCGTCGACGCCGAGATCGTCGACGACGAGAAGCCGAAGGGCGGCGCTGCCTGATGACGGAGGAGACCCCGGGCTTCGAGGAGAAGCCCGACGTCCCCTCCGGCGCCGAGGACGCTGCCGAAGCCGCCGAGGCCCCCTCCACGGAGGAGGGCTCGGCGGCCGAGGCCGGGGACGCCGCACAGACGGCCGGCCTGACGGCGCAGCTGGACCAGGTCCGCAGCGCGCTCAGCGAGCGCACGGGTGACCTCCAGCGCCTTCAGGCCGAGTACCAGAACTACCGCCGTCGGGTGGAGCGGGACCGTGTCACCGTCAAGGAGATCGCGGTCGCGGGTCTTCTGACGGAGCTGCTGCCCGTGCTCGACGACATCGGCCGGGCCCGGGACCACGGCGAGCTGGTGGGCGGCTTCAAGTCGGTCGCCGAGTCGCTGGAGACGGTGGCCGCCAAGATGGGGCTGCAGCAGTTCGGCAAGGAGGGCGAGCCCTTCGACCCGACGATCCACGAGGCCCTGATGCACAGTTACGCACCGGACGTCACCGAGACGACCTGCGTGGCGATCCTGCAGCCTGGGTACCGGATCGGCGAGCGGACCATCCGGCCCGCGCGCGTGGCGGTGGCCGAGCCCCAGCCCGGGGCGACGCCGGCCACGAAGGAAGAGAAGTCGGCAGACGAGGAGAGCGGTGGCCCCGAGGAGGGCTAGCGCGAAGATCGTCCGAGAGGAGGGACGTCGATGAGCACGAAGGACTTCGTCGAGAAGGACTACTACAAGGTTCTCGGCGTCCCCAAGGACGCCACCGACGCCGAGATCAAGAAGGCGTACCGGAAGCTCGCCCGCGAGAACCACCCGGACGCCAACAAGGGCGACACCAGCGCCGAGGCGCGCTTCAAGGAGATCTCCGAGGCGAACGACGTCCTCGGCGATCCCAAGAAGCGCAAGGAGTACGACGACGCCCGCGCGCTCTTCGGCAACGGAGGGTTCCGTTCCGGAGGCCCGGGCGGCGGCAACTTCAACTTCGACCTGGGCGACCTCTTCGGTGGCGCCCAGGGCCCCGGCGGCGCGGGCGGCGGGGCCGGCGGCTTCGGCGGCGGTCTCGGCGACGTCTTCGGCGGACTGTTCAACCGGGGCGCGGGCGGCGGCGCGGGCACGCGTACGCAGCCGCGCCGCGGCCAGGACATCGAGTCCGAGGTGACGCTCAGCTTCACCGAGGCCGTGGACGGCGCGACGGTGCCCCTGCGGATGTCCTCCCAGGCGCCCTGCAAGGCCTGTTCGGGCACCGGCGACAAGAACGGCACGCCCCGGGTGTGCCCGACCTGCGTCGGCACCGGCCAGGTCTCGCGCGGCGGCAGCGGCTCGTTCTCGCTCACCGACCCGTGCGTGGACTGCAAGGGGCGCGGCCTGATCGCCGAGACGCCCTGCGACGTCTGCAAGGGCAGCGGGCGGGCCAAGTCCTCCCGCACCATGCAGGTCCGCATCCCCGCCGGTGTCGCCGACGGGCAGCGGATCCGGCTGCGCGGCAAGGGCGCTCCGGGCGAGCGCGGCGGCCAGAGCGGTGACCTGTACGTGGTCGTGCACGTCGACGCCCACCCGGTCTTCGGCCGCAGGGACGACAACCTGACCGTCACCGTCCCCGTCACCTTCGACGAGGCGGCGCTCGGCGGCGACATCAAGGTGCCGACGCTGGGCGGCCCTGCGGTGACGCTGAAGCTTCCGGCCGGCACCCCCAACGGCCGGACGATGCGCGCCCGCGGCAAGGGCGCGGTCCGCAAGGACGGCACGCGCGGCGACCTGCTGGTGACGGTGGAGGTCGCGGTGCCCAAGGAGCTCGACGACAAGGCCCGTGAGGCCCTTGAGACCTACCGTGAGGCGACGGCGGGCGAGGACCCCAGGGCAGAGCTGTTCCAGGCCGCGAAGGGAGCATGACCCGATGGACAGCAGACCGGGACGCAGCCGTAATCCGTACGAACTGACCGACGAGACGCCGGTGTACGTCATCTCGGTGGCGGCCCAGCTGTCGGGTCTGCACCCGCAGACGCTGCGTCAGTACGACCGCCTCGGTCTGGTCTCGCCGGACCGCACGGCGGGCCGGGGGCGGCGCTACTCGGCCCGTGACATCGAACTGCTCCGTACGGTACAGGCGTTGTCGCAGGACGAGGGCATCAACCTGGCGGGCATCAAGCGCATCATCGAGCTGGAGAACCAGGTCGCGGCGCTGCAGCAGCGGGTCGCCGAGCTGTCGGCGGCCGTCGAGGGCGCGGCGTCGGCGATGCGCCAGCGCGAGGCGCAGGTGCACGCCTCGTACCGGCGCGACCTGGTGCCTTACACGGACGTCCAGCAGGCGAGCGCGCTGGTCGTGTGGCGCCCCAAGCGCCCCGAGTAGAGCTCCGGGCAGCGCTCCGGGGAGATCCCGAGCAGCCCGGCCGGAACGCTCCGTACGACCGACGAGGCCCCCTCCGCTTCCCGCGGAGGGGGCCTTGTCGTACGCGCTACGGGATGAGTTCGGCCACGATGTTCGTCGCCGTGTCCCACCAGGGCGCCGCGCCCGTGCCGAAGGCGGCGGCGAGCGCGGTGCCGACGGCCCGGTCCAGCGGCTCGGGTCCGGTGCCGGTCGCCCACTCGGCGTCCACCTTGCCGTCCCCGGAGGACTCCAGGGTGCCCAGGGGGCGTCCGTCGCGGAGCAGCCGGCTCTCCACGTAGGAGCAGGGCACGAGCCGGTAGCGGATGCCGGAGAACACGGCGTCGACCCGGTACGAGCGCCGCAGGAGCCGCCCGCGGCCGGGCCGGATGCGCGCGGGCGCGCCGTCGACGGTGAGGGTGAGCCGGCCGGCGGCGCGGGTGCCGATGGGGATGAGCGGGTCGGGCTCGTCGCCCGGCGCCCGCAGAAGCTCCACGGTGGGCATCTCGTACCCGGAGACGCGCAGCGTCCCCGCGGGGCCGTCCAGGTCGATCTGTACGTACACGGTCAGTGTTCCTGCTCCAGGATTCCGGACTGGGCGATGAGGTAGCCGAGCTGCGCCCGGCTGCCGCTGCCGAGGGCGGAGGCGAGCTTGGCGATGTGGGCGCGGCAGGTCCGGACGTTCATGCCGAGCCGGCGGGCGATGGCCTCGTCGACGTGGCCCTCGACGAGGAGTTTGGCGATGGAGCGCTGGATGCCGCTGATGCCGTCCAGCGGCGGCTCGTAGGTGACGGGGTTGTCCAGGGGGATGGCCTGGAGCCAGAACTGCTCGAAGACGCCGACGAGGTACTCGACGAGGCCGGTGTGGCGCAGTTCCAGGGCGACCTGGCGGTCCCGGCTGGCGGGGACGAAGGCGACCTTGCGGTCCACGATGATGAGCCGGTCGATGATCTCCTCGAGCGTGCGGACCTCGACCTCGGGGCCGATGCGTTCGAGGTAGGCCAGGGTGATCGGCTGGTGCCGGGCGGTGTGCTGATAGAGCGTCCGCATCCGGATGCCGCGGCCGAGGAGCGGTCTGACGCGGCGCAGGGCCTCGCCGAAGGTGTGGGCGCTGCGGCCGCTGCCGGGCTGCACGGTCAGCAGCTCGGAGGAGCATTCGGCCACCACGCGGTCCAGGGAGGTGTTGATCCTCGTGAGGCCCTCCAGGACGGTGATCGCGTGGGTCGTCGTGGGGTCCTGGACGCTGACCGACATGAATGGCTCGAACGCGTCGGAGAGTTCGATGCTGAGACGTCTACGCTCCTGGATCTCCTTCTCGATCGGGAGCAGCAGTCGGGCCAGCGCGGCCGAGGGGGGAACCGGCCGGAGCCACTGGACGTCGTCGGGGTCGGGCCGAAGGAGGTCGAGGTCCATCAGGCAGGGCGTCGATTCGATGTCCGACCGGGCGATACGTCCCGTACGCAGGGCCTCTTTATAGACCCGTGTGCCCGCTTCGCACAGCTCGGCGTGCGTATGAGGATGCCCCGTTTTATCCGGTTCTATTCGCATATGTACACCCCCAGGCTTTTCCGATACAGGAACATGATGCATTGAGCCAGTGGTGGAAACGTGAGGAGTGAGCCATCGTCGTGCCTGCGGGGGAGCAGGAGATACACACCAAGTGAGGTTGCTCGGTCATGGCCAAGAAGCTCATACGCACCGTAGTTGGTGTCGCGTTCATAGCTGCTGCCGCGGTCGGCGCGGTGGCAGTCACCGATGATCCGGGCTGGGGCCTCGCTCCGCAGCAGGTCGTCGCCAAGGCGGGCGACCCTGGCTGGGGCGCAGCGCCGGCCGACTCCGACCCTGGTTGGGAGTCCGTGCGGGCATGACGGTTCCCGAAGATCCTCGATTCCGGCGTGAGATGGCGGCCGCTTACCGCTCCGGGTGGCATTTCATCGACCTCGTCACAGCCGTGCCGCACGGTGGCGATTCGTTGATGGTCACCCTCTTCGGTGAGCCGATCATCATCACGCGCGGGGACGATGAGGATATTCGCGCCTACCGATGTCTCCGGAAGCCCCGTGGCGCCCCTCAGCCCGTCCGCTGTGCCATCCGGTACGGCATGATCTTCGTCAATCTCGACCAGCGTGACCACCAGCTCGTCGAGTCCGAGACCATCACCGCCACCCCCCGCAGTGCCTGAGCGGTTCCCCCGTCGTTGTAGATCGCTCAGGTGCTTCCCCCACACAGCGGCGCCATCGCGGACCTGAAACGCGATGGCGCCGTTGTGCTGTGCCCGTGACCCCCCACCCCGTGCCCCACCCCGTGACCCACCACCCCGTAACCGCGCCGCCCGGCACCTCACCGGGTCAGGCCCGGCCCATGGCCCGGGTCAGCGCGATCTCGATGACGACCCGGTCGGGGTTGGGCGCCGGGACCCGGCCGTAGCGCGTCGCGTACCGGTCGACCGCGTCGGCGACGACGTCCGGCTCCGTACGGATGCGCGCCACGCCCTCCAGCGTCGCCCAGCGCCCCTTGTCCACCTGGCAGACCGCCACGCGCGCGCCCTCCGCGCCCGCCGCCAGGACGTTGGCGACCTTGCGGCTGTGCTTGTTGGTGATGACCCGGGCGATGCCGTTCTCGCCGCCCTCGGGGTCGTAGGTCACCCCCACCGCCACCACGTGCGGCGTGCCGTCCGCGCGCGGGGTCGTCAGGGTGGACATGTGGTACTCGCGCCAGAAGCTGAGATACGCGTCGTCGGGGTTCCTCGGGTCAGTCGCCATGCCCGGAACCTACCCGTGGCACGGGCCCGCGCGACACCTTGAGCGGAATAGACTCAACTTTGTGTACGCTGGACCAGTCATGGACCGTGTGGAGCCGACGTCGAGGAGGAGACAGCGCACGTGGACGCCGAACTGACCAACAGGAGCCGGGACGCGATCAACGCGGCCACCGGCCGCGCCGTGTCCGCGGGACACCCCGACCTGACCCCTGCGCATCTGCTGCTCGCGCTTCTGGCCGGTCAGGACAACGAGAACATCGTCGACCTGCTCGCCGCCGTCGAGGCGGACCAGGCCGCTGTACGGTCCGGAGCGGAGCGGCTGCTCGCCGCCGAGCCCAGCGTGACCGGCTCCACGGTCGCGCCGCCGCAGCCCGACCGTGAGCTGCTCGCCGTGATCGCCGAGGCCGCCAGGCAGGCCAAGGAGCTCGGGGACGAGTACCTCTCGACCGAGCACCTGCTCATCGGGATCGCGGCGAAGGGCGGACAGGCGGGCGAGGTGCTGGCCCAGCAGGGGGCCGGCGCCGGGAAGCTGCTGGACGCGTTCGAGAAGAGCAGGGGAGGACGCCGGGTGACCACACCCGACCCGGAGGGTCAGTACAAGGCGCTGGAGAAGTTCGGCACGGACTTCACGGCCGCCGCGCGCGAGGGGAAGCTGGACCCCGTCATCGGGCGCGACCAGGAGATCCGCCGCGTCGTCCAGGTGCTCTCCCGCCGCACCAAGAACAACCCGGTCCTCATCGGCGAGCCCGGCGTCGGCAAGACCGCCGTCGTCGAGGGCCTCGCGCAGCGGATCGTGAAGGGCGACGTCCCCGAGTCCCTCCGCGACAAGCGGCTGGTCTCGCTCGACCTCGGCGCGATGGTCGCGGGAGCCAAGTACCGCGGCGAGTTCGAGGAGCGCCTGAAGACCGTCCTCTCCGAGATCAAGGCCAGCGACGGCCAGATCATCACCTTCATCGACGAGCTGCACACCGTCGTCGGCGCGGGCGCCGGGGGCGATTCGGCCATGGACGCCGGCAACATGCTGAAGCCGATGCTGGCCCGCGGCGAGCTGCGCATGGTCGGCGCGACGACCCTCGACGAGTACCGCGAGCGGATCGAGAAGGACCCCGCGCTGGAGCGCCGCTTCCAGCAGGTCCTGGTCGCCGAGCCGAGCGTCGAGGACACCATCGCGATCCTGCGCGGACTCAAGGGCCGGTACGAGGCCCACCACAAGGTCCAGATCGCCGACTCCGCGCTCGTGGCCGCGGCCACCCTCTCCGACCGGTACATCACCTCCCGCTTCCTCCCCGACAAGGCCATCGACCTCGTCGACGAGGCGGCCTCCCGGCTCCGGATGGAGATCGACTCCTCGCCTGTCGAGATCGACGAGCTCCAGCGGTCCGTGGACCGGCTGCGCATGGAGGAGCTCGCGCTCAAGAACGAGACCGACGACGCCAGCCGGCAGCGCCTGGAGAAGCTCCGTCGCGACCTCGCCGACCGCGAGGAGGAGCTGCGCGGGCTGACCGCCCGCTGGGAGAAGGAGAAGCAGTCCCTCAACCGCGTCGGTGAGCTCAAGGAGCAGCTCGACGAGTTGCGCGGCCGCGCCGAGCGTGCCCAGCGCGACGGCGACTTCGACACCGCCTCCAAGCTGCTGTACGGCGAGATCCCGACGCTGGAGCGCGAGCTGGAGGAGGCCTCGGAGGCCGAGCAGGAGGTCGCCAAGGACACGATGGTGAAGGAGGAGGTCGGCCCCGACGACATCGCGGACGTGGTCGGCTCCTGGACCGGCATCCCCGCCGGCCGCCTCCTGGAGGGCGAGACGCAGAAGCTGCTGCGCATGGAGGACGAGCTCGGCAGGCGGCTCATCGGCCAGACCGAGGCCGTACGGGCCGTCTCCGACGCCGTGCGCCGTACGCGCGCCGGGATCGCCGACCCCGACCGTCCCACCGGCTCCTTCCTCTTCCTCGGCCCGACCGGCGTCGGCAAGACCGAGCTGGCGAAGGCGCTCGCCGACTTCCTCTTCGACGACGAGCGGGCCATGGTCCGCGTCGACATGTCGGAGTACGGCGAGAAGCACTCCGTCGCCCGGCTCGTCGGCGCGCCTCCCGGCTACGTCGGCTACGAGGAGGGCGGCCAGCTCACGGAGGCGGTGCGCCGCCGGCCGTACAGCGTGGTGCTGCTCGACGAGGTGGAGAAGGCGCACCCGGAGGTCTTCGACATCCTGCTCCAGGTCCTCGACGACGGCCGGCTCACCGACGGCCAGGGGCGGACGGTCGACTTCCGCAACACCATCCTGATCCTCACCTCCAACCTGGGCAGCCAGTACCTGGTGGACCCACTGACCGGGGAGGACGAGAAGAAGCAGCGGGTCCTGGAGGTGGTGCGGACCTCCTTCAAGCCGGAGTTCCTCAACCGGCTCGACGACCTGGTGGTCTTCTCGGCCCTCGACAAGACCGAGCTGGGGCGGATCGCTCAGCTCCAGATCGACCGGCTCGCCAAGCGGCTCGCCGAGCGCCGGCTCACGCTGGACGTCACGCCGGCGGCACTGGCCTGGCTGGCCGACGAGGGCATGGACCCGGCGTACGGCGCCCGGCCGCTGCGCCGTCTGATCCAGACGGCGATCGGCGACCGGCTCGCCAAGGAGATCCTCGCGGGCGAGGTCCGCGACGGCGACACGGTCCGGGTGGACCGCTTCGAGGACGGGCTGATCGTGGGCGCGGCGCAGTAGGCGGGGCGCGGTGACCAGGCCGCGGTCAGGTGTCGAAGGCCAGCAGATGTACGAGGGCGGACTCGCCCTCGTACGTCACGGTCACGTCGACCGCGACCGGGCCGCCGGGCTCGGCCTCACCGTCGTACTGCACATTCAGGCAGAGGTCGTGGTCGCAGAACTGGGGCTTGTCGGGTTCCGTGCCCGGGTAGGTCCCGGCGAGCCACTGCGCGGCTTCGCGGCGAGGCATCCGGAAGTCGGCCGTGACCTGGGTGTCCAGCCAGCTCGCCTGGGTGCACCGGGGCTCCGCGGCGCTCTTGGGCAAGGTCGCCTGTGCCCATTCCATGGCGTCCGCGCAGTCGACCGGCTTCGCCTCGGTGGACTCGTCGAAGGCCATCGCTCCCCAGGCCAGCAAGGCGACCGGGCCCCCGCAGAAGATCGACACCAGCACTGACACCCAGACCCACGTCGACGCGCGCGGCCTCACTTTTTCCCCCAGCGGCCTCACTTTTTCCCCCATAGGAACCAGATCTTGTCAGCCCGCAGCGGATCGCGGGAGCCGGGGCTTGCGCCGTACCGCCCGGCATGGGGGAGGATGGCGTCAACCGTACGAAGGGATATTCACGGTGAGCATCGACCCGTCCTCGATTCCGAATTTCGGGGGCCAGCCCCAGCCTCAGGCAGCAGGACCGGCGGGCCCCGTCGTCCCCGACCAGGATCTGGTCAAGCAGCTCCTGGACCAGATGGAGCTGAAGTACGTCGTCGACGACGAGGGTGACCTCGCGGCGCCGTGGGAGGAGTTCCGGACGTACTTCATGTTCCGCGGCGAGGAGGACCAGCGTGTCTTCTCGGTGCGGACGTTCTACGACCGCCCGCACTCGGCCGACGACCGCGCCAAGGTTCTCGACGCGATCGACGACTGGAACCGCCGCACCCTGTGGCCCAAGGTCTACACCCACCTGCACGAGGAGGAGGACGGCTCCGCCACCCTCCGCCTCATCGGTGAGGCGCAGATGCTGATCGGCACCGGCGTCGCGCTGGAGCACTTCGTGTCCTCCACCGTCAGCTGGGTCCGCGCCTCCATCGAGTTCGACAAGTGGCTCGTCGAGCAGTTCGGCCTGGAATCCCCGGAGGACAAGTCCTCCGACGGCGACGAGGCCTGAGCCGCCACGGGGCCGGCATCGGCCCCCGTCCCCTCAGAGGGCCATGCGTGCGAGCGTCAACGCGTACGCACCGAAGCTGAACGACAGCCCGGCCAGCGCGGCGATCACCACGATCGCGGCCCTCGGCCGGGCTTTCGTCAGTGCCCGCGCCAGCGGGAGGAGCAGCGGGAACGCGGGCAGCAGGAAGCGCGGCTTGGACTCGAAGAAGCCGGAGCCGCCGACCGTGATGACCACGAGCACCGCCGTGTAGACCAGGACCGGCAGCGGTGGCCGCTCCACCAGCGCGAGCAGCGCGAAGAGCAGCACCCCCGCGCCCGTGATCAGCAGCGCCATCGCGAAGCCGAACTGCGTCGGCCCCCGCAGCATCTCCAGGACGAAGCGCAGCGCGCCGCGCCCGAGGTCGAAGCGGGAGGTCCAGCCGTCCTGGACGGCGAAGTAGCCGCCGAGCAGATCCCCGCGCCGAGCACCCACCCAGAGCAGGTACGAGAGCCAGCCGACCGGTGCCAGCACGGCACCCGCCCACACCCGTGGATCGCCCCGGCCGTCTCCGCTCCCGCGCCCGCGCCACAGCGCGCACCCCGCCGCGACCAGGACCGCGGCCGCGATGGCGACGCCGTTGGGGCGGGACAGGCCGGCCAGCGCGGCCAGCGAGCCGGCCCACAGCCAGCGGCCGGTGAGGAGCGCGTACAGCGACCAGGCGGCCAGGGCCGTCATCAGCGGCTCGGTGTACGCCATCGAGAGCACGATCGAGTGCGGCAGCAGGCCCCAGAGCAGTACGAGCAGGACGGCGGTGGGCCGTCCGTGGAGCCGCTCGCCGATCAGGTAGATCCCCCACGCCGCGACTCCGGCCGAGAGCCAGGACAGGAGCAGCCCCGCCGTGCCGCCCTCGACGGGCAGGACCGTGGTGACCGCGCGTACCAGGGCGGGGTAGAGCGGGAAGAACGCCAGGTCGGACTGGACGACGCCGTCGGGCCAGTGGAGCGTGTGGCCGTAGCCGTGCGCGGCGATCCGGGTGTACCAGTCCGAGTCCCAGGACGTGGCGAGCAGCGCCCGCGGTGAACGCCCGATGTGCCAGGCCCAGGCCGCGAGCACCAGCATCCCGGTCAGCCGGGCCGCGGCGAACAGGCCGAGCGCGGGGGCGGCCCGGTACAGCGAGGCCCGCCAACGGGGGACGCTCCGGGCGCCGGCGGTCGTGGCCCGGCGGTCGAGTGTCTCGGCGGACAGGGTGCACCTCCGTGCGCACGGGAATCGAGAGCGCCCCGCGATCCGGGATCAGCCCGACAAATCGGTCTACCCGACCATCGGCGTGGCACGGAGGAAGCGCGCGCGAGCGCGGGGCCCACCGGGTGAAAAATCCCCGCCGCCGGGGCGGGCCGATGCCCGGGGTCCGCCCCGGCGGGCCCCACCGGCGCCGAACGGCGCCCCGCCGTCAGCCCGCGAGGCCCTTCAGGCGGGAGACCGCCTCCTCCAGGACGTCGACGCGCTTGCAGAACGCGAACCGGACGAAGGGCTCGCCCTCCGCGCGGTGGTCGTAGAAGACGGCGTTGGGGATCGCCACCACGCCCGCCCGCTCCGGCAGGGAACGGCAGAAGGCGAAGCCGTCGGTCTCGCCGAGAGGGCGGATGTCGGTGGTGACGAAGTAGGTCCCGGCCGGGCGGTAGACCTCGAACCCCGCCTGCGCCAGGCCGTCGCTCAGCAGGTCGCGCTTGGCGCGCAGGTCGGCGCGCAGGGTGTCGAAGTACGTGTCCGGCAGGCGCAGCGCCTCCGCGACGGCGTACTGGAACGGGCCGGACGCCACGTACGTGAGGAACTGCTTGGCGGACCGGACGGCGGAGGTGAGCTCCGGGCTCGCCGTGATCCAGCCGACCTTCCAGCCGGTGAAGGAGAAGGTCTTGCCGGCGGAGCCGATGGTGACCGTGCGCTCCCGCATCCCCGGGAGGCTCGCGATCGGCAGGTGCTCGGCGTCGTCGAAGACCAGGTGCTCGTACACCTCGTCGGTGACGACGAGCAGATCGCGGGCGACGGCGAGCTCGGCGATCGCGGTCAGCTCGGCGCGGGTGAGGACGGTGCCGGTCGGGTTGTGCGGGGTGTTGAGCAGGATCAGCCGGGTCCGGTCGGTGACGGCGGCCCGCAGCTCGTCCAGGTCCAGCCGGTAGGCGCCCTCGTGCGGCCGGAGGGTGACGGGGACGCGCGTGCCGCCCGCCATCGCGATGCACGCGGCGTACGAGTCGTAGTACGGCTCCAGGGCGATCACCTCGTCGCCGGGCTCGACGAGTGCGAGCAGCGCGGCGGCGATCGCCTCGGTCGCGCCCGCCGTGACGAGGACCTCCCGGTCGGGGTCGTAGGCGAGGCCGTACCGCTTCAGCTGGTGCTCGGCTACGGCGGTGCGCAGCTCGGGCACACCGGTGCCGGGCGGGTACTGGTTGCCGCGCCCGTCGCGCAGCGCCCGGACCGCGGCCTCCCGGATCTCCTCGGGGCCGTCGGTGTCGGGGAAGCCCTGTCCGAGGTTGATCGCCCCGGTCCGGACGGCGAGCGCGGACATCTCGGCGAAGATCGTCGTCCCGAACTCGGCGAGCCGGCGGTTGAGCAGCGGTCGTGTCATGCCCGTCATCCTGCGGTGAAGCTCTGGACTTCCTCAAGTGCGCTTTGGGCCGCGGGCGCGGGGGGCATCCCCCTGTCACACAAGACCTACGGGGGTGTCACTCATGGAAGCTCTGTTCATCGGAGTCGTCATTCTGTTCGTGGTGGCAGGTATCGCCTCATCCATCGGCGGCCGGTCGCGGCGCGGTGGCGGCCGGTCGCGGCGCGGTGGCGGCTGGTCGGACGGCGGCGGAGGCGGCTGCGGGGGCGGTTCGTCCTGCGGCGGCGGAGGCGGCTGCGGGGGTGGCGGCGGGGGCGACTGACACGGGGCAGTCGCCCTCATGTTCACCCAGGTGCCCGGCCGCTCCAACATCCGCCGGGCACCTTCGTGTTGGAGCCGTTCGTCGAATCCGATTGAACAATTGAACTGTGGGGTCCCCGAAGGGGATGGAAACCACGGCAAGTTGGGTAAAAACGCTGCGAGTCGCTCGAAGTCCATGATTCCCTCGCACTTGATAGAGACAGCCCTCGGACCGTGTGTGGACCCGAGCCGGCGATCCCCCACTCCCGTTGGACCCTTCTCCGGGGCGCCCCCGGCCCACCCGTCAAACCGTGTTTGCGGAGCCGACCCATGCTCACGACCCTGAAGACCTCCTACACCGATACGCGTGCGGCCGATCTGGCCTGGGCCCTCGGGCGCGAGCCGCTGCCCGCCCTCGCCGTGCTCGACCTCGAACTGGCGGGCGCAAAGCTGCAGTTGCGGCTGCTCGGCGCCTCCCATCAGGTGCTCCTGGAGGAAGAGCAGCACAACTGCTCGGAGACCGTCGCCTGTATGGCCGGCAGCAGTACGCCGCTGCCGCTGGGCGTCTCCAAGCGCATCGGCGGCTGGGAGTACGAATTCGCCGCCCGCGTCGAGAAGCTCTCGCACGGCTCCTTCGCGGGCCGTGCCCAGGAGTTGCTCGCACTCGTCGCCGACCATCCCAACGGCCTCGCGGGGACGTTTCCCGGCTCCCCGCACGCCTTCACCGCGATGCTGGCCCAGCGCCACGAGGGCCAGGTGCGGTGGCGCACCTGGCACGCGTACCCACAGGAAGGGCAGTTGGTGGTCACCCGGACGCGGATCGGCGTTCGTATGCCCGCCCCGCTGTAACGCGCCGCCCGGAAGCTCCATGTGCACTCGTGTGGGTGACAAGCGGCGACAGATGTGTGACGTAGCGTTACGAACATGATCGATCCGCCCCTGACCATGCCACCCAAGAGGGTGACGCGGCTGCCCGTGCGGCCGAGAGCGGTTCGGTTTCCGGTCCTCGTCGTCGTCTTCGTCTGCGCCGCCTGCGGTCTCGTCTACGAGCTGGAACTGGTCGCCCTCGCCTCGTACTTGATCGGCGACTCCGTCACCCACGCCTCCGTCGTGCTGTCCGTGATGGTCTTCGCGATGGGCGTCGGCTCGCTGCTCGCCAAGCGGCTGCGCTGCCGCGCCGCCGTCGGCTTCGGGCTCGTCGAGGGCGGACTGGCGCTGATCGGAGGCTGCTCGGCCCTCGTGCTGTACGCGGCGTTCGCCTGGCTGGGCGAGGCGCGGTACGTCCTGGTGGCGTTCTCGCTGGCCATCGGGGTCCTCATCGGGGCGGAGATCCCGCTGCTCATGTCGCTGATCCAGCGGGCGGAGTCGGCGCGTTCCCCCGGCGTACGGGAGAAGGACAAGGCCGCCGATCCGGCCGGGACGGTCGCCGACCTGTTCGCCGCGGACTACGTCGGCGCGCTCGTCGGCGGGCTCGCCTTTCCCTTTCTGCTGCTGCCCTGGCTCGGCCAGGTCACCGGCGCGCTCGTCACCGGAGGGGTGAACGCGGTGGCGGGCGGCGGGCTGGTGCTGTGGCTGTTCCGGCGCGACCTGACCGCCCGCTCCAGGGCCCTGCTGATCGGCATGAACCTCGCCGTCCTCGCCGTCCTCGCCACCGCCGCCGTCCTCGTGGACGACTTCGAACGGGCCGCGCGCCGTGCGGTGTACGGAGACAGCGTGCGTGTCGCCGTACAGACCGAGCTCCAGGAGGTGGTCGTCACGGGGGAGCGGGGCAGCGCGCCCGACCTCTTCGTCGACGGCCGGCTGCGGGCCGGGGGCGAGGACGGCTCCCGGTACCACGAGTCGCTCGTGCACCCCGCGATGAACGGGCCGCACGCGCGCGTACTGATCATCGGCGGCGGCGACGGTCTCGCCGCCCGCGAGGTGCTGCGCTATCCCGGAGTCCGCGCGGTCACCGTCGTCGAGGAGGACCCCGGAGTCGTACGGCTCGCCCGGAGCCACCCCGAACTGGCCGCGCTCAACCAGAACGCCCTGCGCGACCCGCGCGTCCGGGTCGCCTCCGAGGACGCGTTCCGATGGCTGCGCGAGACGGCGACGACCGGCCCCGGAGGGGCTCACGAGGGCCCGCGCGAGCGGTACGACGTGGTGATCTCGGACCTGCCCGATCCCGGGATCTCGGCCGGGACGAAGCTCTACTCCGAGGAGTTCTACGGACTCACCGCCCGGGTCCTCGCCGACGAGGGGCGACTCGTCGTGCACGCCGGATCGGCATCCGCCCGCCCCCACACCTTCTGGACGGTGGACTCCACCCTGCGCGCGGCCGGCTTCGCCACCCGGGCCTACAGCGCGCACGGCCGCGGGGCGCACCTCGCCGCCGGTCCCGACCGTGCCGACCGCTCGGAGGGCACGGCGACGGGGACGGGCGACTGGGGCTTTCTGCTCGCGGCCGCGGGCACCTACCCACCCGAGCTGCGCCTCGCCGCCGACGCGCCCCGGCTCCGGTCGCTGACGGCCGGCGCCCTGGTGACGGGAGCACGGGCGGCCGAGCGGACCCGGGACGACCGGGGCGCCCCGCCGCCGCCCTCGACACTGGTCCACCCGCGGTACGGCGGCTGACCTCGTGAGGGTCCGCCGCCGCGGACCCGGGACAAACAGGCGACGACGACGCCCGGTCTGAGTAGGCTCGGCTTCCATGGAGCATGAGGTGTTCGTTCCGGTACCGGCCGAGGTCCTCCGCGCGACCCTGACGGACCCCGCACGGGTGGCGCGCTGCGTCCCCGGTCTCCAGCAGGACGCGGAGGTGGGCCCGCTCGCAGGGCGCCTGAAGATCCGGGCCGGCGGCAACACGATCACCTACCGGGGCGCGCTGCGGCTGACCGAACGGGGCGATGGCGTCGCCGTCGAGGGCCAGGGCACCGAGGTCCGAGGCAAGGGCTCGGTGCAGCTCGCGCTGACGATCGCGATCATCCCGGCGGCCGGCGGCACGACGCTCGCCTTCACCGGCGCCGTGAAGGGCGCGGGCCGGCTCTCCGACCTCTCCGAGGAGGCCCGGGAGGCGGCGGCCCAGCGGCTGATCGGCAAGTTCGTGGAGAGCCTGGCCGCGGCCGCGCAGCAGGGCGGCGCGGAGAACGGCCGGGCGGTGAACGGCCGGGCGCTGAACGGCGGGGCGGCGAAGGAGTCCGACGACGTGTCCGGTGCGGAAGCCGGGACCGCGGCCGGGCCCGGGGACGAGCCGGGCCCCGAGTCCGGCGCCCAGTCCGGCGCCGAGCCCGGGTCCGAGCCCGAGCCCGGGTCCGAGCCCGAGCCCGGATCCGCGTCCGCGGACCGGGCCGTGGGCGACGCCGTCGACGCGATCGACGCGATCGACGACGACGAGGCCGACAGCGACAGCGACGGTGTCGACGACGGCGTCGAGGAGCCCCACCGCCCGTCGGTCTTCGAGACGCCCGTCCCCCCGCCCTCACTCGACCCGTTCGAGGGCGGGGACTTCGAGGACGCCCCCGTGCAGTACCCCGCCGAGCCCCCGGCCGCCGAGGCCGCCCACGCCCGGCGGACGATGATCGGACGGAGCGCCGAGGAGGTCGACCACGCCCCGCCGCGCGGCCGGTACGCCCCCGTCCCCGCGCCGGAGGCGACCAGCGCCGGCGCCACCCTGCGCTGGATCGCCCCCGCAGCCGCCCTCGCGCTCGCCTCGGCGGTGGTCGTCGGCCGGGCGCTGCGCCGCCGGCGCTGATCCCCGTCTACTGTCGGGGCGTGAGCAAGCAGACGCGACTGACGGCGGGCGACGCCGAGTTGACCATCAACCCCGACAACGGCTGCCGCATCGAGAGCCTGCGCATCGGCGGCACGGAGCTGCTGCGCCAGGGCGAGCGGTACGGCTGCTTCCCGATGGTGCCCTGGTGCGGGCGGATCGAGCTGGGGCAGTTCCGCAACGGCGGGGTGAAGCACCAGATGCCCCTCAACTCTCCGCCGCACGCCATCCACGGCACCGGCCGCGACTCCGTGTGGAAGCCCGCCCGGACGGCGGACGAGGACGGACGCGCGGCGGCGTTCACCTACGAGCTGGGCGACCCGTGGCCGTACACCGGCCGGGTCACGCAGACCTTCGCCCTCACCGAGGAGAGCCTCACCGTGCAGCTCGGTGTGGAGACCCTCGCCGACTCCTTCCCGGCGCAGGCCGGCTGGCACCCCTGGTTCCACCGCAGTCTCGACGGCGGTGCTCCCGTACGCATCGACTTCACGCCCGACTGGCAGGAGGAGCGTGGCGAGGACCACCTCCCCACCGGGCGGAGGATCGGCCCGACTCCCGGGCCCTGGGACGACTGCTTCGGCATGCCGGGAGGCGTCGACGTCACCCTCACCTGGCCGGAGCAGCTGGAGCTGAAGGTGACCAGCCGGAGCGAATGGGTGGTGATCTACGACGAGCAGGAGGCGGCGGTCTGTGTGGAGCCGCAGTCGGGCCCGCCGAACGGGCTCAACACCCTCCCGCACCTCGTGACACCGATCGAGCCGCTGGAGATCGCGGCCACGCTGGCCTGGCGGCGGCTTTAAGCTCATGAGCATGACTGACGTACGCGCTGACCTGCTCCAGCAGATCAAGGACAAGGCCGTGGTGCACGGCAAGGTGACCCTCTCCTCGGGGCTGGAGGCCGACTACTACGTCGATCTGCGCCGGATCACGCTGGACGGAGCCGCCTCTCCGCTCGTCGGTCAGGTCATGCTCGACCTGACCGCGGAGCTGGAGTTCGACGCCGTGGGCGGTCTGACGCTCGGTGCCGACCCGGTCGCGACGGCGATGCTGCACGCCTCCGCCGCCCAGGGGAAGCGTCTGGACGCCTTCGTCGTCCGCAAGGCCGCCAAGGCCCACGGGATGCAGCGCCAGGTCGAGGGGCCGGACATCAAGGGCCGCCGGGTCCTGATCGTCGAGGACACCTCCACCACCGGCGGCTCCCCGCTCACCGCCGTCGAGGCGGCGCGTGCGGCCGGCGCCGAGGTCGTCGCGGTCGCCACGATCGTGGACCGGGCGACGGGCGCGGGCGAGAAGATCAGCACCACCGCGGGTGTGCCGTACCTCTACGCCTTCGCGCTCGACGAGCTGGGTCTCGGCTGACCGACGCGGGTGACCGACGCCGGGTGATCGACCCCGGGTGATCGAGGCGAAGTCGTGACTTAGGTCCCGGAGCCGCCCGGCGGCGGCCCTGACCTGCGGCTTTGGCAAGGGGCGGAGTGTTTCACGTGAAACGCTCCGCCCCTTGCTCCTGGTGTCCGCGGAAGAGTCTGGAAAGATGGGCCCCGACGATGACGTCGCCCCAGGTCAGGGTCTAGTAACGCACCCACCCGCACATCACAAGGAGCGGACGAATGCCCATCGCAACCCCCGAGGTCTACAACGAGATGCTCGACCGGGCGAAGGCAGGCAAGTTCGCCTACCCGGCCATCAACGTGACCTCCTCCCAGACTCTGCACGCCGCGCTGCGGGGCTTCGCGGAGGCCGAGAGCGACGGCATCATCCAGATCTCGACCGGTGGCGCCGAGTTCCTGGGCGGCCAGCACAACAAGGACATGGTCACGGGCGCCGTCGCCCTGGCCGAGTTCGCGCACATCGTCGCCGCCAAGTACGACATCACCGTCGCGCTGCACACCGACCACTGCCCGAAGGACAAGCTGGACGGCTATGTCCGTCCGCTGCTCGACATCTCCGCCGAGCGCGTCAAGGCCGGTCGTAACCCGCTCTTCCAGTCGCACATGTGGGACGGCTCCGCCGAGACCCTCGCCGACAACCTGGCCATCGGCCAGGAGCTGCTGGCCAAGGCCGCCGCCGCCCGGATCATCCTCGAGGTCGAGATCACCCCGACCGGTGGCGAGGAGGACGGCGTCACCCACGAGATCAACGACGAGCTGTACACCACCGTCGACGACGCGATCCGCACCGCCGAGGCCCTGGGCCTGGGCGAGAAGGGCCGCTACCTGCTGGCCGCCTCCTTCGGCAACGTGCACGGCGTCTACAAGCCGGGCAACGTCGTGCTCCGCCCCGAGCTGCTCAAGGACCTGCAGGCGGGCGTCGCCGAGCGCTTCGGCAAGGCCAACCCGTTCGACTTCGTCTTCCACGGCGGCTCCGGCTCCTCCGCCGAGGAGATCGCCACCGCGCTGGAGAACGGCGTCGTGAAGATGAACCTCGACACCGACACCCAGTACGCCTTCACGCGTCCGGTCGCCGACCACATGTTCAAGAACTACGACGGCGTCCTGAAGGTCGACGGCGAGGTCGGCAAGAAGTCCACCTACGACCCGCGCACCTGGGGCAAGCTCGCCGAGGCCGGCATGGCCGTGCGGGTGACCGAGGCGTGCGCGGCGCTGCGCTCGACCGGTACGAAGCTGAAGTGAAGTAAGCGTTAGTCAGTGGTGGAAAGGCCCGGCACCCTGGGGTGCCGGGCCTTTCCGCACTCCAGGAGGACTGAGTGACGACGTACGACTTCGACCGTGAGATGGACCGCCGCGGGACCTGCTCGGTCCAGTGGGACGGCATCGCGGACCGTTTCGGTGTCGGCGAGCTGCTCCCCTTCACCATCTCCGACATGGACTTCGCCTCCCCGCCGGAGGTCCTCGACGCCTTGCGCGCCCGGGTCGAGCACGGGGTCTTCGGCTACACGGACTGGCGGATCGGCGAGTTCCGTGAGGCGATACGCCACTGGTACGCGACCCGTCACGACACCGCGCTCGACGTCGAGACGCTGGTCTACGCGCCGTCCGTGCTCAGCCAGCTCTCGCAGCTGCTGCAGATGTGGACCGCGCCCGGCGACGGCGTGGTGGTGCACACGCCGACGTACGACGGCTTCCGCAAGGCGGTCACCGGTCTGGGGCGGGAGCTGAGGGGCGTGCCGGTCGGGGACACCGCGGCGCTGGAGGCGGAGCTGGCCCGGCCGGACAGCACGATGCTGCTGCTCTGCTCGCCGCACAACCCGACGGGCCGGGTGTGGCGGGAGGAGGAGCTGGCGGAGTTCGCGCGCCTGGCCGAGCTCCACGGGGTCGCGGTCGTCAGCGACGAGATCCACGCGGACCTGGTGGCCGACGGGCAGCGGCACCTCCCGTGGCTCCGCTTCGCGCAGCCGGGGCGCGGCCGGCGGTGGGCCCTGATCACCTCGGGCACGAAGGCCTTCAATTTCCCGGCGCTGACCGGCTCGTACGGGATCATCGGCGACCCCGACGAGCGGGCGGAGTTCATCCGCCGGATGGAGACGGGCGAGGGCCTCGCCTCGCCGGCGGTGCTCTCGATGACCGCCCATGTCGCCGCGTACCAGCAGGGCGCGCCGTGGCTGGACGAGCTGCGGGCGTATGTGGCGGGCACGATGCGGCTCCTCGAGGAGCGGCTCGCGGCGGGGCTGCCGGGCGTGAGCTGGACGCCTCCGCAGGCCGGCTATCTGGCCTGGATCGACCTGCGCCCGCTCGGGATCGACGACGAGGCGCTCCAGCGGGAGCTGGTCGAGGTCGAGAAGGTCGCGATCATGCCGGGCCGCGTCTACGGCGCCCCGGGCTTCGTCCGTCTGAACGTCGGCTGCCCGAGGAAGAAGGCGGAACGCGGCGTGGAGGCCTTGGTGAGGGCTGCCACGAGACTCCGCACGGCCTGAGGCCCCAGCGGGACGATCGGGCGTGACGGGGGGAGCATGGCAGGCATGGACATCAGGCTCGCCTCGGGCACCGGTCGGTGGATCGTGCTCACCACCGTGCTCGGCTCGGGGATGGCGCTGCTCGACTCCACCGTCGTCAACGTCGCCCTGCCGCACATCGGCGAGGACCTCGGCACCGACATGGCCGCGCTCCAGTGGACGGTCAACGCCTACATGCTGACCCTTGCCGGGCTGATCCTGCTCGGCGGGGCGCTGGGCGACCGGTACGGGCGGCGGCGGGTCTTCGTGATCGGGATCGTGTGGTTCGCCGTCGCGTCCCTGCTGTGCGGGATCGCGCCGAACGCGGGCGTCCTGATCGCCGCCCGTGCCCTCCAGGGCATCGGTGGCGCGCTGCTCACCCCCGGGTCGCTCGCGCTGATCCAGGCCAGTTTCCATCCGGACGACCGGGCCAAGGCCGTCGGGCTCTGGTCCGGCTTCGGCGGGGTCGGTGCGGCGATCGGGCCGTTCGTCGGCGGGTGGCTCGTCGACGGGCCCGGCTGGCGGTGGGTCTTCCTGCTCAACGTGCCGCTCGCCGCGCTGTGCGTGCCCGTCGCGCTGCGCCATGTGCCCGAGTCGCGCGACGAGTCCGCCCACGGCCGCTTCGACGTCCTCGGCGCCTTCCTGGGCGCGGCCGCGCTCGCCCTCGTCACGTACGCGCTGATCTCCGAGGCCTGGTGGGCCGCCGGGGCCGGGGTCGTGGTCGGGGCGTTCTTCGTCGTCCTGGAGCGACGGCTGCCGGAGCCGATGGTGCCTCCGTCGATCTTCGCGTCCCGGCTGTTCACGATGGTCAACCTGGTCACGCTCTGCGTGTACGCGGCACTCGGCGGCTTCTTCTTCCTCGCCACCCTCCAGCTCCAGGTGGTGTCCGGCTACTCGGCGCTCGCGGCGGGCACGGCGCTGCTCCCGACGACGGTCCTGATGCTGCTGCTCTCGGCTAAGTCCGGCGAGCTGGGCGAGAAGATCGGGCCTCGGATTCCGCTGACCGTGGGGCCGCTGCTGTGCGCGGTGGGGATGGTCCTGATGCTGCGGGTCGGGGAGGACGCCTCGTACGTCGAGGACGTGCTGCCCGCGATGGTGGTCCTCGGCCTCGGGCTCACCGTCGTGGTCGCTCCCCTGACGGCGACCGTCCTGGCCTCGGTGGACGTGGCGCGGGCGGGCCTGGCGAGCGGGATCAACAACGCGGCGGCGCGCGCGGCCGGCCTGCTCGCGGTCGCGGCGCTGCCGACGCTGGCCGGGATGGGCCCGGAGGCGTACCGCTCGGCGGAGGAGTTCGGCGAGACGTTCCGGCGGGCGATGCCGATGTGTGCGGGGCTGATGGTGGCGGGCGCGGTCCTGGCCTGGGCGACCGTGCGGAAGCCGACCGAGGCGGCCGACTGCCACCCCGAGTGCAAGGTCCACTGCGGGGTGACGGCACCCCCGCTGGACCCGGGGGACCGCTCGGCACGGGAGGAGGGCGGCTGAGGCAGACTGGCCCCATGGCCATCCACGAGAACCTCCTGGGGGGACCGCCCCCCACCCATCTGCCCGACGACCCGGAGCCGCGCGAGCTGCTCGCGGCGGGCACGGCGCCGGCGGACGTCGCCGCCAAGTACCCGACGTCCTCGCTGGCCTGGGCCCAGCTCGCCGACGAGGCGTACGAGGGCGGTCGCGTCATCGAGTCGTACGCCTACGCCCGTACGGGCTACCACCGCGGCCTGGACGCGCTGCGGCGCAGCGGCTGGAAGGGCCACGGCCCGGTGCCGTGGGAGCACGAGCCGAACCGCGGCTTCCTGCGGGCCCTGCACGCGCTGGCGCGGGCCGCCGGCGAGATCGGCGAGAAGGACGAGTACGAGCGCTGCTCGACGTTCCTGCGCGACTCCTCGGAGACGGCCGCGGAGACGCTGGGCTGACACCGGGCCGACCGCACCGGTTTCCTCCTCCCGTGGGGCAGGGGGAAACCGGTCATCGTCCCCGGAATGTTCGAGGCCGTTCGAAGCGGCGGTTACGATCCTTCGGACCGTTGTACCGAGAGCAGCCGGAACTGAGGCCCCACCCTCTTCCCCCCAACCGGCCGACGCAGGGGAGAAGTCTGTCTTGGGCAAGCGCGCCGCCGCACCCGCGGGACGGGGACGAACGCCGAGCCGCAGCCGCAGCCGCAGCCGGAGCCAGAGCGGGGGCCGTGGCCGGGGCCGCGCCCGTGGCCGGTCCGGGCGGAGCCCGATAGGACGGCTGGCCCTCCCGGCGCTCGCGCTCGTCACGCTCTCCCTCGGCGGCGGCGCCGCCCTCGCCCACTACCACAGCGGCCAGGACTCCGGTGGCGACCGCGCCGTCGCCACCACCCCCTCCCCAGCGGCCGAGACGACGAAGGCGGTCCCCACTCCCAAGGCCGCGCCCCCGAAGCCCAAGCCGACCACCCCCAAGCCGAAGCCGTCGGCCACCCCCGAGAAGCCGAAGGTGCCCGCCAAGGGCTCCGGCAGCTTCACCACCGCCAGATCCTCCGGCGACGCCGTCGGCACGGGCGGTTCCCTGCGCCGCTACCGCGTCCAGGTCGAGGGCGGCATCGACCTCTCCGCCTCCCAGGTCGCCACCGAGATCCAGCAGATCCTCGACCATCCGCGCGGCTGGGCCGCCAATGGCCGTGGCCGGTTCCAGCTGGTCTCCGAGAACGCCGACTTCGTCATCCGGATCGCCACCCCGGCGACCGCCGACAAGCTCTGTCTCGCCCAGGGGCTCAACACGCACGGCGAGCTGAACTGCGAGACCACGGACGGCGTCGTGGTGAACCTGAAGCGGTGGCTGCTGGGCTCCCCGACCTTCGCCGGGACCCCCGCCGAGTACCGGCATCTGATCATCAACCACGAGGTCGGGCACGAGATCGGCATCCGGAGCCATATGAGCTGTCCCGGTTCCGGCAGGCCCGCGCCCGTCATGATGCAGCAGATCAAGGGGCTCAAGGGCTGCCGTTCGAACGCGTATCCGTATGACGAAGACGGTAGCTACATCGAGGGTCCGATCGTGCCATGATGCGCATGGGACCGCGTGCGACGAAGCGCGCGGGCCCGAGGGGACCGGGGCTCCACTTGCCACACGGAAGGAGCGGACCGCTACCCGGTAGTTGCGTATCGAGGAGACAGCGATGTCCACCTTCCCCGATGCCTCCGGAGCCGGTTCGGTCGAAGCACCGAACCTCGACTTCGCGGGCACGACGCCGTACGAGGACTACGTACAGGCGGACGTACTCACCCACCTCCAGCACCTCCGCTCCGACGACCCGGGCGAGATGGTCTTCCTGGTCACCACCCAGGTCATGGAGCTGTGGTTCACCGTCATCGTCCACGAGTGGGAGACCGCGAGCCGCGCGCTGCGCGAGGACCGCATCCCGGTGGCCATGGACGCGCTCAAGCGCTCCGTGCGCGAGCTGGAGGCGCTGAACCACTCCTGGCGCCCGCTGGCCCAGCTCACCCCGGCACAGTTCAACTCCTACCGCGCGGCCCTCGGCGAGGGCTCCGGCTTCCAGTCGGCGATGTACCGGCGCATGGAGTTCCTGCTCGGCGAGAAGTCCGCGTCGATGCTGGTGCCGCACCGCGGGGCGCCCCGCGTCCACGCCGAGCTGGAGAAGGCGCTGCACGAGCCGAGCCTGTACGACGAGGTCCTCAGGCTCCTCGCCCGCCGCGGGCTGCCCGTGCCGCAGGCCGTGCTCGCCCGTGACCTGGCGAAGAAGTACGAGCCGTCGCCCGAGATCGAGGAGATCTGGGCCGGGATCTACGCCGACGCCGACCAGAACGGGGAACTCGTCCGTCTGGGCGAGGCGCTGAGCGATGTCGCCGAGCTGATCTGGCGCTGGCGCAACGACCACCTCGTCGCCACCCGGCGGGCCATGGGCTCCAAGACGGGCACCGGCGGCTCGGCGGGCGTCGCCTGGCTGGAGAAGCGGGCGCAGAAGAATGTCTTCCCCGAGCTGTGGACGGCGCGCAGCCATGTCTGAGGCGATGCGCGAGAACGCGCTGCTCCGTGACTCGAACGACCCGCTGGCGAAGGTGCGCGAGAGGTTCGCCCTCGACGACGCGACCGTCTACCTCGACGGCAACTCGCTGGGCGCGCTCCCCGCGCACGTCGCCGACCGGATGGCCGACGTCATCACCCGCGAGTGGGGGCAGCTGCGCATCCGCTCCTGGGACGAGAGCGGCTGGTGGACCGCGCCCGAGCGGATCGGCGACCGGATCGCCCCGCTCGTCGGCGCCGCCCCCGGCCGGATCGTGGTCGGCGACTCGACGAGCGTGAACGTCTTCAAGGCGGTCGTCGCGGCCACCCGGCTCTGCGCCGACGACCGGGACGAGATCCTCGTCGACGCCACGACGTTTCCCACGGACGGGTACATCGCCGCGTCGGCGGCGCGGATGACCGGCCGCCGGCTCGTGCCCGTCGCCCCCGCCGACATGGCGGAGGCTGCCGGGCCGCGCACGGCCGCCGCGCTGGTCAACCACGTCGACTTCCTCACCGGCCGGCTCCACGACCTGCCCGGGATCACGGCCGCGCTGCACGCGGCGGGCGCCCTGGCGATCTGGGACCTGTGCCACACGGCGGGCGCGCTGCCCGTCGGGCTTGAGGAGCACGGCGTCGACCTGGCCGTCGGCTGCACGTACAAGTACCTCAACGGCGGCCCCGGTTCGCCCGCGTACCTGTACGTCGCCGAACGCCACCAGGCCGGCTTCGACTCGCCGCTGCCCGGCTGGACGTCCCACGCGGACCCCTTCGGGATGACCCCGGGGTACGCGGCGGCCGAGGGCGCGCTGCGGGGCCGGGTCGGTACGCCCGACATCCTGTCCATGCTGGCCCTGGAGGCCGCGCTCGACGTCTGGGACGGCGTCGACATGGCGGACGTACGGGCGAAGTCCCTCGCCCTGACGGACTTCTTCCTCGAGTGCGTCCGGGAGTACGTTCCGGCCGGCCGGGTCGAGTCGCTGACGCCCGAGGCGCACGGCGAGCGCGGCAGCCAGGTCGCGCTGCGGTGCGCCGACGCCCCCGTCGTCATGCCGGAGCTGATACGGCGCGGGGTGGTGGGCGATCTGCGCCGCCCCGACGTGCTGCGGTTCGGCTTCACGCCGCTGTACGTCGGCTTCGCCGACGCGGAGCGGGCGGCGCGCGTCCTCGCCGAGGTGCTGGCGGAGGTGGGGTCCGGCCTCGACGGCTGAGGTCGGACGGTCCGATGATCGCTTGATCTGTGGGGGCGTCAGTCCTGATACGGTCCCCGCAGGTCAGGCCAATTCGGCCCCGTCCCCGAGAGGTTGGAACAGCATGCCGGACCCCGCCGCGCGCGACGCCGCCGAAGAAGCGTCGGCGTTCTCGCACCCGGCCGTCGCCCCGGACGCGTCCGCCGCGTACGGCGAACACCCCGACCAGGTCGTCGACTTCTACGCTCCGCGTGACGGCCGGCAGCGGGCGCCGCTCGTCGTCGCGCTGCACGGCGGTGCCTGGCGGGCGCCGTACGACCGGCAGCATCTGACCCCTTTCGTGGACTTTCTCGCCCGCCGGGGGTTCGCCGTCGCCAACGTCGAGTACCGGCGGGGCTCCGCGCTGCCCCGGCAGGGCGGCACGGGACCGGTCGCCGGCCGCTGGCCGGAGACCCTCGACGACGTGGCCGCCGCGCTCGACGCCGTACCGCGGCTGGCCGCCGAGCATCTGCCGCAGGCCGATCCGCGCCGGATCGTGCTCACCGGGCACTCGGCGGGCGGCCACCTCGCCCTCTGGGCCGCGGCCCGGCACGTCCTCGCGCCCGACGCGCCCTGGCGCCTGCCGTCCCCGCCCGCACTGCGCGGAGTGGTGGCGCTCGCGCCCATCGCGCACTTCGACCGGGCCGTGGAACTCGGGGTGTGCGGCGGTGCGGTGACCCAGTTCCTCGGCGGGGAGGGTGAGTTCGACGTACGGGCCCGGCACGCCGACCCGGCGCTGTTGCTGCCGACGGGGATCGCCACCACGGTCGTCCAGGGCCGGGACGACGTCGTCGTCCCGCAGGCCGTCGCCGACGCCTACGTGGACGCGGCGGCGAAGGCGGGCGAGACGGTCGGCCTCACGCTCCTCCAGGACGTCGGCCACTTCCCCCTGATCGACCCGGCGGCGGACGCGTGCGCGGTGGTGGCGGAGGAGATCGCCCAGCTGGCGTTCTGACCTGCCGGTCGAGCCGACCGGGGACGAGGCCGCCGGGCGCATAGTACCTGGGACGGACGCGGGAGGATCCGCCGTCATGGTGACGACCGCGTCCGTCGCCGCCCGTACCGTTGCTGGCGTGACAGACACCCGTGACATGAGCCGCAGCCCCGAGTTCCGCCTGGCCCAGGGCGCGCTCGGCGGGCTGCGACAGGACCTCTTCCATGACGCGTTCGCCTACCGGCCGCTCGGTCCCATGGCGGTCGACGGTCCGCTGACGCGGCGCCTGCCGGAACGGATACGCAGGAAGGCCCGCTGGACGCCGCACGTCGTGGTCGCCGCCTTCGCCTTCTTCGTCTTCGCGATGGGCATGGACCTCGGCTCCGGCAACGGCGTCTTCGTCCTGGTCTACGCCGCGATGCCGGCCGTGGCCGTGCTGCTGACGCTCGTCCGCCCGGTGCTCGCGTTCTGGGCGTCGCTGGCGTTCACCCCCTTCGTCGCCTTCCTCGGCTCGTACGACTACGGCTGGCCGTGGGGTCCGACCTCCGGCATCGCCCAGGTCGTGGTCATGACGGTGGTGGCGGCCCGCACCCGGCCCCGTACCGCCGCCTGGATCTGGCTGGTCACCCTCGTCTACGCCTTCTTCGCCACCAGCCTCCGGGGAGGCAGCGACAACGCCCTGTCGGTCCTCTTCCCCGCCGCGCTCGCCCTGCTCTTCGTGACCGTCGTCCAGGTCCGTCGCGAGGCCGAGCAGACGGTCACCGCCCAGCAGACCGTGACCGCCGTGGAGCGCTCCCGGCGCACGCTGCTCGAAGAGCGCACCACCATCGCCCGCGAACTGCACGACGTCGTCGCCCACCACATGTCGGTGGTCGCCATCCAGGCCGAGGCCGCGCCCTACCGGGTCGAGAACCCGCCGCCGGAGCTGGAGCAGGCCTTCGTCACCATCCGCGAGAACGCCGTCGCCGCCCTGACCGAGCTGCGGCGCGTCCTCGGGGTCGTCCGCGCGGAGGACTACGAGGCGCCCGACGCCCCGCAGCCCACGCTCGCCGACCTCGGCGGGCTGATCGGCAACGTCCGCGAGGCCGGGCTCGACGTCGAGCAGACGGTGACCGGCGCGGTCCGGGAGCTGCCGCAGGGGGTGGAGCTCTCCGCGTACCGGATCATCCAGGAGGCGCTGAGCAACGTGCTGCGGCACGCGCCCGGCGCCGGTGCGAAGGTGGAGGTGAGCTACGTCCTCGGCGGCCTCGGCCTGCGGATCGTCAACGGTCCGGCGCGCGGCCTGGTGAAGGCCTCCCCGGGCGCCGGTCACGGGCTCACCGGGATGCGCGAGCGGGTGACGATGCTGAACGGCGAGATGACGGCCGAGCCGACCGAGGACGGCGGTTTCGAGGTCACGGCCTTCATCCCCGTGACCCGCGAGGAGATGGACCAGTGATCCGCGTACTGATCGTCGACGACCAGATGATGGTCCGCGAGGGCTTCTCGGTGCTGCTCGGCGCGATGCCGGACATCGAGGTCGTCGGCGAGGCCGTCAACGGCCGCGAGGCGATAGCCCAGGTCGCGGCCCTGCGCCCGGACGTGGTCCTCATGGACATCCGCATGCCCGAACTGAACGGCATCGACGCGACCCGCGAGATCGTCGCGGCGGACGCGGACGCGAAGGTCCTCGTCCTGACGACCTTCGATCTGGACGAGTACGTGTACCAGGCGCTGCGCGCCGGGGCCTCGGGCTTCCTGCTGAAGGACGCCTCGGCGCGGCAGCTGGCCGACGGGGTACGGGTGGTCGCGGCCGGCGAGGCGCTGCTCGCGCCGACCGTGACGAAGCGGCTGATCACCGAGTTCGCGAAGGCCGCGGAGACCCCGAGGGCGCCTGCGCTGTCGCAGGTGGGGGAGCTGACCGAGCGGGAGACGGAGGTCCTGGTGCTGATCGCGCAGGGGCTGTCGAACGCGGAGATCGCCGACCACCTGGTGGTGGCCGAGTCGACGATCAAGACGCATGTGAGCCGCATCCTGGTGAAACTGGGCCTGCGCGACCGGACCCAGGCGGCCGTCTTCGCCTACGAGGCGAGACTGGTGCAGGTCGGCGGGTAGCGACCGGTGCGGGCCGGCGGGCGGGCCGGTAGCGTCCGGTCATGGACGTTCCTTTCGAGCCGTGGTCGCCCGACTTCGTCGCCGACCCGTACCCCGCCTACGCCGAACTGCGGGCCATGGGCCGGGCACACTGGTACGGGCCGACCCGCCAATGGCTGATCCCGCACTACGCGGACGTGTCGGCGCTGCTGCGGGACCGGCGCCTGGGCCGCACGTACACGCACCGGTTCACGCACGAGGAGTTCGGGCGTACGGCCCCGCCCGCCGCGCACGAGCCGTTCCACACGCTCAACGACCACGGCCTGCTCGACCTGGAGGCGGCCGACCACACGCGGATCCGGCGCCTCGTGTCGAAGGCGTTCACCCCGCGGACGGTGGAGAACCTGGCGCCGACGGTGGAGCGGCTCGCCGCGGACCTGGTGGCGGGTCTCGTGGCGCGGGGCGGCGGCGACCTGCTCGCGGAGGTGGCGGAGCCGCTGCCGGTCGCGGTGATCGCGGAGATGCTGGGCATCCCGGAGGAGGACGAGGAGCGGGGGCGGCTGCGGCCCTGGTCGTCGGACATCTGCGGGATGTTCGAGCTGAACCCGTCGGAGGAGACGGCGCGGCGGGCGGTCCAGGCCTCGCTCGAGTTCTCGGCGTATCTGCGGGAGCTGATCGAGCGGCGGCGCAAGGACCCGGGGGACGACCTCATCTCCTCGCTGATCGCCGTGGAGGAGCTGACCGAGCAGGAGATGGTCTCGACGTGCGTGCTGCTGCTCAACGCGGGGCACGAGGCGACGGTGAACACGACCGTGAACGGCTGGTGGACGCTGCTGCGCCACCCGGAGCAGCTGGCCGCGCTCCGGGCCGATCCGGACGGGATGTTGTCCACAGCTGTGGAAGAACTGCTGCGCTACGACACACCGCTGCAGATGTTCGAGCGCTGGGTGCTCGACGACATCGAGGTCGGCGGTGTCGTGATCCCGCGCGGCTCGGAGGTCGCCCTCCTCTTCGGTTCGGCCAACCGCGACCCGGCCCGCTTCGCCTCCCCGGACGTCCTGGACCTCACCCGTACGGAGAATCCGCACATCACCTTCGGCGCGGGCATCCACTACTGCCTGGGCGCGCCGCTGGCCCGACTGGAACTGACGGCCAGCTTCGGCGAACTCCTCCGCAGGGCCCCCCGCCTGCGCCTGGCGGCGGAACCGCGCTGGAACCCCGGCTATGTGATCCGGGGCGTGAGCGAGCTGCTGGTGGAGGTGTAGCCACGGCCGAAGGGCCGTCGTCCCGCGGCGCGGGACGACGGCCCTTCGGGCTCGATTCGGGGCCAGGGCCCCCGCCCGGTCCCGGCGTCAGGACGTCGTGAGGTCGCGGTTCCGGAGGCGCCAGAGGCCCGCCGTCACCAGCGCCGCCGCGACGGCCGTCAGCGTCCAGACCGGGCCCCACGCCATCTCCTGCCCGGGCAGCTTCGGCAGGTGGCCGAAGGGCGACAGGTTCAGGACGGACTGCGGCAGGTCCAGCGCCGGGCCGATCCAGCCCAGTGCCAGGCAGAGCCCCGCCACCCCCCAGCCGGCCACCGCCGCCCTGGGGAACGCGCCCCACAGCAGCGCCGCGAGACCCGCCAGCGTCCAGATCGCGGGGAGCTGGGCCAGCGACGCGCCCAGGATCGGGCCGAGGTCCCGGCCGTACGAGACGTACAGGCCCAGCCCGGCAAGCAGCATGATCAGTGCCGCCCCGCCGAAGGCGATCACCAGATGACCCGCCGCCCAGCGCACCCGCCCGACCGCGTTCGCCAGGACCGGCTCCGCCCGCTGCGAGGTCTCCTCGCCGTGCAGCCGCAGCACCGAGCCGACCGCGTACAGGGCCGCGATCATCCCGAACATGCCGACCATCGTCGCGAGGAACGCGTCGGTCAGACCGCTCTGACCGCCCATCCGCTCGAAGATCTCCCGCGCCTGCTCGTTGTCGCCCACGATGTCCGCCGCGCCCTCGACCATCCCGCCGAAGACGAGCCCGCCGAGCAGGAAGCCGAGCGACCAGCCGAGCACGGTCCCGCGCTGCAGCCGCCAGGCCAGCGCCCCTGCCGTGCCGAGCAGGCCCTCCGCCGGGCCCGGCCGGGTCGGCAGGAAGCCCATGCCCACGTCACGCCGGCCGGCCAGCTCGTACGCCACCGCCGCCTGGACGAGCACGCCCACCGCGATCAGGAGCAGGACCCACCACCGCTCACCCGCGAAGGCGCGGACGTTCTCGGCCCAGCCGATCGGCGAGAGCCACGTCAGCGCCGAGGAGCCGGAGGCGTCGCCCGCGTCCCCCGCCGCCCGCAGCACGAAGGCCAGGCCGAGCAGCGCCGACGCCAGGCCCTTGGCGAGCCGCGCGCTCTCCGTGAGCTGGGCGACGATCGCCGCCGCCGTGGCGAAGAGCATCCCCGTACCGCCGACGGCGAGGCCGAGCGCGAGCGCACCGCCCGCCCCCTGTCCCGCGAGTCCGGCGGTGATCAGGAGCGCGACGCCCGCGTTGGCGACGAGCGCGGCGAGAAGCGCGGCGGTCAGCGGGGCCCGCCGGCCCACCACGGCCGAGGAGAGCAGCTCCTGACGCCCCGTCTCCTCCTCTTCCCGGGTGTGCCGTACGACGACGATCAGGCTCATCACGGCCGCGAGCACGGCGGCGAAGGTGCCGAACCGCCAGGCCACGAGCCCGCCGAGCGAGTCGCCGAACACCGGTCCGTACAGCGAGCGCATGGAGCTGTTGGCGGTCATGGACGCGGCCAGTTCGGCGCGTTGCGCCTGGGTCCCGTACAGGCCCTCCAGGGAGCCGACCCCGCTCGCGACGAGCCCGCCGGTGACGACGACCCAGATCGGCATCATCAGCCGGTCGCGGCGCAGGGCGAGCCGCGCGAGCGACCCGGTCCCGGTGAGTTGGACGGCGAGCGTGCTCATCGCGCGGTCACCCCGTCCGTACGCGCGTCGTCGGCGTAATGGCGCAGGAACAGCTCCTCCAGGGTGGGCGGCGTGCTCGTGAGCGAGCGCACCCCCGACTCGGTGAGCGAGCGCAGTACGGCGTCGAGCTTGTCGGTGTCGACCTGGAGCCGCACCCGGTGGCCCTGTACGGCGAGGTCGTGGACGCCGGGGAGGTGGGCCAGGCCGTTGGGGGCGCCCGCGAGTTCCGCGATGACGCTGGTACGGGTGAGGTGGCGCAGCTCGGCCAGCGAGCCGCTCTCGACCGTCCGCCCCTTGCGGATGATGCTGACCCGGTCGCAGAGGGTCTCGACCTCGCTGAGGATGTGCGAGGAGAGCAGGATCGTCCGCCCGCGCTCGCGTTCCTCCGCCACGCAGCGCTGGAAGACCTCTTCCATCAGCGGGTCGAGGCCGCTGGTGGGCTCGTCGAGGACGAGCAGGTCGACGTCGGAGGCGAAGGCGGCGACGAGGGCGACCTTCTGGCGGTTGCCCTTGCTGTACGTCCGCCCCTTCTTCGTCGGGTCGAGCTCGAACCGCTCGATCAGCTCGGCCCGCCGGGCCTTGTCGAGCCCTCCGCGCAGCCGCCCGTACAGGTCGATGACCTCGCCGCCGGAGAGGTTGCGCCAGAGCGTCACGTCACCGGGGACGTACGCGATGCGGCGGTGCAGCTCGACGGCATGGTGCCAGGGGTCCCGGCCGAGCAGCTGGGCGGCGCCGGAGTCGGCGCGCAGCAGTCCGAGGAGGACCCGGATGGCCGTGGACTTCCCGGCGCCGTTGGGGCCGAGGAAGCCGTGCACCTCGCCGGCCTCGACCGCGAGGTCCAGGCCGTCCAGCGCGTGTGTGCGGCCGAACGACTTGTGCAGCCCGACCACGGTGATTGCCTTCGTCATGATTCAGAACGTACGCTAGTTTCACAAAGTTGTGAAGTTAAGGAACCGTATAAAGTTGGGGGATGAGCGAGATGACGACCACCGGCAGTGCGGACGGCAGTGCGGCGGGCGGCGACGAGGCGGTGTCGCGCTTCGTCGAGCGCTTCGCCGCCGAGCTGACCGAGGCCGGGATGCAGCGGATGGCGGCGCGCGTCTTCGCGGCGCTGCTCGCCTCGGAGAGCGCGTCCATGACCTCCGCCGAACTCGGAGACCAGCTGCGGATCAGCCCGGCCGCCGTCTCCGGGGCGATCCGCTATCTCAGCCAGGTCGGCATGGTCAGCCGCGAACGCGACCCAGGCTCGCGCCGCGACCGCTACGTCCTGCACAACGAGGTCTGGTACGAGACGCTCACCCGCCGCGACGCGATCCTGACGCGGTGGGAGAAGGTGCTCCGCGACGGCTCCGAGATCCTCGGCGCGGACACGGCGGCGGGGCGCCGGACGGCGGAGACGGCGGCCTTCTTCGAGTTCCTCCAGAAGGAGATGCTGGCCATGCTGGACCGCTGGCGCGACCACAAGGCGGCCATGGCGGCGGAGGAACCGGAGGCATAGGAGGGGCGCGGCGTGGGGGCGGGGCTCCTGGGCTCCGCGCTCGGGCCTGGGCTCCGAGCTCAGGCCTGGGCCTCGGCGGCGGGTCCGGCGGCGGCGTCGGCGGGTTCGACGGCCGAGTCGGTGTCGGGTCCGGGGTCCGGTTCGGTGTCCCCCAGTGCCCACCGCAGCAGGTCCCCCGGCTGGCACTCCAGTACCTCGCAGAGCGCCTCCAGCGTCGTGAAGCGCACCGCCTTGGCGCGGCCGTTCTTGAGGACCGCCAGGTTGGCCGGGGTGATTCCGACGCGTTCCGCCAGCTCGCCGACGGACATCTTCCGCCTGGCCATCATCACGTCGATGTCGACGGTGATCGGCATCAGATCACCTCGTCCAGCTCGGCCCGCAGCGCCGTCGCCTCGACGTCGCGCGCGACGGCCTGGGCGAGGAGCATGCGCAGGACGAGGACGATCAGCCCGACCCCCAGGATCCCGAGGCCGACCCCGCCGAGCAGCAGAACCACGCCCGGGGCGACGGCCTCGCCGGGCGCCAGGATGGTGCCCAGGGCGAAGACCAGCAGCGCGGCGGCCACGAAGGCGCCGGTGATGACATCCACGTACCGGAAGGCGGCGTGGGAGAACACCGTCCCGCGGCGCATCATCGTGAGCAGCCGCCAGACACAGACCAGGACGGTCTGGGCGCACACGACGCCCAGGGCGAAGATCACGATGATCGGCACGCGCAGATGCGAGAGCTCGCCGCTGGGGTCCTCGGTGTCCAGGAGCATCGCCGGCACGATCACCGCCAGCACGAACACCGAGCCGGCGAGCAGCGTCACCAGCACGGCGCGCAGGGCCAGTACCGCGAGTTGTCCCATCATCGCTCCTTCGATCGAGTCACGATGGGAATCTATTGATAAACGATAGGTCTCGCAAGTGGGGAAGGAACCTCGCGCCTCAGGTCGCCGTGAGCCTGAGGTCCCCGGCCCTCCGGTCTCCGGCCTCTCAGGCCCCTCAGGCCTCTCAGGTCTTGGGCAGGGTCAGCCCCCAGGCCCCTTCCCGCACCGTCCACGTCCGTCTCCGGACCGGGCCCGACACCACCGTGTCCGCGCGGTAGCGGAAGTCGGGACCCGACACCGTCAGGGTGCGGGCGTCGGTCCGGATGGGCGGCGCGGACGGGGGCTGGATCGTGATCGCGGCAAGACCCGTGAGGGACGACCGCACGCGCACCCCCTCCACCGGCGCGCTCACATCGCTGAGCAGGACGCCGTCCGCCTCCACTCGCAGTCGGTGCACCCGGACCGCGGCCTGCGCCGGGGCGGGGTGGACCAGCGTGCGGACGAGGGACCGGCAGGTGTCCCAGACGGTCGGCGCGGCGGGCGCGGGTACGAGCGGACGCCGCCCCGCCGGGATGCGCAGATCGCCCAGGACGACCCCGTCGCTGTCGTCGACGAGCAGGTCGAGCCGGTGCGCCGCCCCGTCGAGCACCGCCCGGGCGGCCGCCACCGTGCTCCGCGGCACGCCGAGCGCGTACGCCACTTCCAGGGTGTCGGGCGCGCCGACCGGAACCAGTGACAGCGCCCCGTCCGCGAGCTCACGCTCACGGTGCAACAGAGTCACCGTCCGTAGCAGCGCACGGTCGTCGCCGACCACGACGAGACGCCGGGAGCCCCGGCGGGCAAGGGCCCGGGAGAATTCCTCCGGGCTGTCCGGAAGACAGATCTTCGTCTCCGCTCCCGCACACAACACATCTTTCGCGATCCGTACGGACTCGCCGTCACTTCGGCGGGCGACCGGGTCGATGACCACCAGCAGCTGGTCGTGAGCCGACACCTCGGTCCTTCCTCGGGTAGCATCTTTGTGCAAGAGCCCCTTGCGCTATTGCGCCAGGGGCTTCGTCTATTCCGGGGCACACCGGTGAGGCGGCCTCGGCCCCTGACCTTGGACATGCCCCACCCGGAAGGGGTGTACGCCTGTGCCCGCACTTGTGCTGCTCGGTGCTCAGTGGGGTGACGAGGGCAAGGGAAAGGCCACCGACCTCCTCGGTGGATCCGTTGACTATGTAGTGCGCTACCAGGGCGGCAACAACGCCGGCCACACCGTCGTCGTCGGCGACCAGAAGTACGCGCTGCATCTTCTCCCTTCCGGAATCCTCTCCCCGGGGTGCACCCCGGTGATCGGGAACGGAGTCGTCGTCGACCCGGCGGTCCTGCTCTCCGAGCTGAGCGGACTGAACGAGCGAGGCGTCGACACGTCGAAGCTCCTGATCAGCGGCAACGCGCATCTGATCACCCCGTACAACGTCACCCTCGACAAGGTGACGGAACGGTTCCTCGGCAAGCGCAAGATCGGCACGACGGGACGCGGCATCGGCCCGACCTACGCCGACAAGATCAACCGCGTCGGCATCCGGGTCCAGGACCTGTACGACGAGTCGATCCTCACCCAGAAGGTCGAGGCGGCGCTCGAGGGCAAGAACCAGCTCCTCGCCAAGCTCTACAACCGCCGCTCCATCGACGCCGCGCAGATCGTCGAGGAGATGCTCCAGTACGCGGAGCAGATCAAGCCGTTCGTCGCGGACACCACCCTGATCCTCAACAACGCGCTGGACGAGGACAAGGTCGTGCTCTTCGAGGGCGGCCAGGGCACGCTCCTGGACGTCGACCACGGCACGTACCCCTTCGTCACCTCCTCGAACCCGACCGCGGGCGGCGCCTGCACCGGTGCGGGCGTGGGTCCGACGAAGATCAGCCGGGTCATCGGCATCCTCAAGGCCTACACGACCCGCGTCGGCGCCGGCCCGTTCCCGACGGAGCTCTTCGACGCGGACGGCGAGGCGCTGCGCCGCATCGGCGGCGAGCGGGGCGTCACCACCGGCCGTGACCGTCGCTGCGGCTGGTTCGACGCGGTCATCGCGCGGTACGCGACCCGGGTCAACGGCCTGACGGACTTCTTCCTCACCAAGCTCGACGTGCTGACGGGCTGGGAGCAGATCCCGGTCTGCGTCGCGTACGAGATCGACGGCAAGCGCGTCGAGGAGCTGCCGTACTCGCAGACCGACTTCCACCACGCGAAGCCGATCTACGAGATGCTGCCGGGCTGGTCCGAGGACATCACCAAGGCCCAGACCTTCGCCGACCTGCCGAAGAACGCGCAGGCGTACGTGAAGGCGCTGGAGGAGATGTCGGGCGCGCCGATCTCGGCGATCGGCGTGGGCCCGGGCCGGACCGAGACGATCGAGATCAACTCGTTCCTCTAGGAGCCCGGGCGCGCTCAGGCGCTCAGGTGTTGCGGGTGTGCCCCGGTGCCGGACCTGGCACCGGGGCACAGCCGTCTCCGGAGGCCGGGGCGGTCAGACCCGGTAGTACTCGCCCGGCTCCCCGTCCATCATCGGGAAGACCAGCAGGCGCTCCCGTCCCTTGAAGCGGTCGACCGACAGGTAGCCGGAGATGTCGGCCCGCTCGCAGCCGCGGTCGGAGGCCTCGGGGACCGAGGTCGCCGGGCCGACGACCAGCGGCGTCCCGGTGCCGGCGAGGATCGCCGTGAAGGTGCAGACGAGCGACTCGGACGTCTCGTTGCCCTCGTCGTCGGTGCGCGGGTAGACGTGCACTCGGCGGAAGACGGCGGCGCCCACGGGGCCCTGCGTGATCGTCACCTCGTCGCTGTAACGGTCGCGGTTCTCGCCGAAGATCAGCGGGTCGTTCTCCATCCTCCACCGGCCGAGGAGCCGCTCCGGAACGACGCTGGTGCCGGTCCCCGCCTTGCGGAAGGTGGCCTTCGCGGCTCCGGACGACCATTCCAGGACGTCGGGGGAGCGCAGGGTGAGCGTCTGGTGCGCGGCGGGGGTGCAGCGCTGGGCGGGGACGCTCGTCGTGACGTCGGACTCGCCCAGGACCACCTTGTCCTCGTCGGCGGAGACGAGCCGCGAACGGCCCATGCACAGCCGCTCCTCGCTCACCTGGACGTAGACGGCGACCTTGGAGCCCTCGGCTCCCTGGCCGATCTCGATCCGGGCGGTCTCGCGGGGGTGGTCGGCCGAGCCGCTCTGGACACCCTCCCAGGCACCGAGGAACGAGGCCGCCACGATTCCCGACGGGCGTGCGGACACCTCGCCCGTCTGTCCGGCGGTGCGGTTCTTCTGCCCGTCGCCGCCCGTGCCCGGATCCGGCCAGAAGACGTACGTGAGCGTGGCAGCCGCGGCGAGGACGAGGGCCGTGGCCGCGGCGATCAGGCCGCCGCGCCGCCGCCTGCGCGCCTTCGGGGTGGGCGGGGGAGTGGGGTCGCCGGGGCGGCCGGGCCCGGCGGTGCCCTGCGCTGTGCCGTCCGCGGTGCCGGCCGACGTGGTCGCCTCCGCCTCCAGGACCAGCGCGGCGTGACGGCCGAGGCGGGCCAGCACCTCCGCCGGGAGCCACGGGTCGGCGACCGTGATCGTCTCCACCAGCTCGGCGGCCGTGGGGCGGGCGGCCGGGTCCTTGGCGAGGCAGGCCCGGACCAGACCGGCCAGTTCGGCCGGCAGGTCCCCCAGGTCGGGTTCGTCGTGGGCGATGCGGAACATCGTGGCGTGGACACCGCTGTCGGCCGTACCGAAGGGAGCCTGGCCCGTCGCCGCGTAGACGAGGACCGAGCCCAGGCAGAAGATGTCCGAGGCCGCGGTCAGCTTCTCGCCGCGCACCTGCTCGGGTGACATGAAGCCGGGCGAGCCGACCACGGCCCCGGTGCTGGTCAGCCCGCCGTCGGTGACCGTCTCCACGGCGCGGGCGATCCCGAAGTCGATGATCCGCGGACCGTCGACGGTGAGCAGCACGTTGGACGGCTTCAGATCGCGGTGGACGAGCCCGGCGGTGTGCACATGAGTCAGCGCCCGGGCGAGCCCGGAGGCGAGCGTACGTACCGTCGCGGCCGGCAGCGGTCCGAACTCCTCGCCCACCACGGCCCGCAGCGACGGTCCCGGGACGTAACCGACCGCCACCCAGGGGGACTCGGCGGCCGTGTCCGAACCGAGGACCGGGGCCGTGCCGGTGCCGCCGACCTGTTCCAGCGCGGCGACCTCGCGGGCGAACCGGCGCCGGAACTCGTCCCGGGCGGCCAGCTCCGCGTGCACGACCTTCACCGCGACCGTCCGGCCGCCCGCCGAACGGGCCAGGAACACCCGGCCCATCCCGCCGGCGCCCAGCCGTCCGAGCAGACGGAACGGGCCGATGCTGACCGGGTCTTCCGCGTTCAATGGCTCCACGTGGGAAGAGGATGCCAGACGGCTTCGGAGGTGTGGCGTCATCCTTCGCCGCAGATCCGCAGACCCTTGGGTGTGGCGCAGGGCAGATGGCCGTGGGTACGGATCACGTCCTGGCCGCTGCCCCGGCTCAGATAGGTGAGAAAGCTGGAGGTCAGCGAGTCGGCCGGGGGCTCGCCCCAGGTGTAGGCGTACTCGATCTCGCGGTACGGGTAGGTCGACTCGCCTATCTCGTCCACGTTCGCCGCACGGCCGTCGATGGCGACCCGGTGCAGGCCCTTCAGCCCGCTCGCGGCGCGGAGTTCGGTGTAGCCGACGGCGCCCGGAAGCTTGGCCACCGTCGACAGCACCTGGTCGGTGCTGTCGAGTTCGCAGCGCACGACCGGGGACTCCGGGTCGTCCTGGTTCTGGCAGTCGCGGGAGGAGTTCCCCGGCTCGTTCCGGCCGAGGACCCGGCGCTGGAAGACCTCCCGCGTACCGGAGTTGGCGTCCCGGCTGACCAGTCGTACCGGCACGTCCGGGCCGCCCGGTATCTCGCTCCAGTTGGTGATCCGGCCCTGGTAGAGGCTGCGGACCTGGTCGAGGGTGAGGTCGGCGACCGGTATCCCGTCGTGGACGACGAGGGTGAAGAGGGAGACGGCGAGCATGCTCTCGCGCAACTGCGGGTATCCGCCGGGCTTTCGGCCGTCGGAGAGCGCGACGACGGCCGGGGAGCCCTTCCCGGCGCGGGCGCCCGCCGCCGCCAGCTCCCGGATCCCCGCCGTCGAGCCGTGGGCGTCGACCACGACGGTGGACCCCGCGCAGTCCTTCTCGTACTTCCGCGCCAGCTCGCGCACCGCCGGGGCGAACGCGGTGGAGCCGGTGACCGTCAGGGTGCCCCGGGCGCAGCCGATGGGCGCCGGGTCGTCGCTGCGGACGATGATCGTGGCGAGGGTGACCACGCAGGCGGCGAGGACGAGCGTGATGTTCCGGGCGGCGGGGCTGAAGGTCGGCGCCTTGTCGTCGACGCTCATGCTCTCGTTGCGGTGGATGTCCACCACGTCCCGCGTGCCGGTGATCCGGATCGCGCGCTCGGTGACACCGCCGGAGAGCAGGACGAGCAGTTTGAAGTACTGCCCGCGCTCCAGCGACACCTTGGGCATCAGGACGGAGTCGCCGTCCTTGCGCAGCCCGCGCCCGGTCGCCATGTCGTTGCGTACCGGCTCGAACGCCCGCGGGATCGTGGCGACGACCGCCTGGACCGTTCTGTTCCCGAAGGTGATCTTCAGGCCCTCGCGTTCGCCGGACTGCGTGTAGTCCCCGTGGTTGATCTCGCGCAGGCCGTCGTTCTCGATCCGGAGGAGGACCAGGGTGGAACCGTTGGCGTCGCCGAGGTCGCCGTCCCGCAGCGTCAGGTCGCCCACGCTCTCGTCCGCCATGTGCAGGGGCGTGTTGAGCTGCACGCGGTAGCCCAGCCGCCTGCCCCGCTGGAGGAAGCGCTCGTAGGCGACGACACCGGCGGAGACGAGGACACCGAGGAGCGCGGTGACCACGGCGATGACGTTCTCTGCGGTGACCCAGTCCACGAGCGAGACGGTACGGACGCGTGTGCGGTTCTGTGGGGGAGGTCGCCTCCCGCCACCAGCTGTTCTCCCTTCGTTCAGGTTGCTACGGGTTGGCCGCGTATCTGTTGCCGGGGGTGTGGACCGTGGGTGTAATGGCCACGAGGGGGCCCATCGGAGAGGAACCCCATGCGTGTCGTCGAAGTGACCGCCTACGGCGGCCCTGAGGTCCTGAGGATGGCCCGCCGGCCCGAGCCCGAGGCCGGGGACGTCCCGGGACGTGTCCGCGTGCGTCTGAAGGCGGCCGGAGTGAACCAGGCGGACCTGCGGATCCGCGCCGGCCGGTACCCCGGTCATGTCGGCGATCTCAAGCCTCCTTTCGTGCTCGGTACGGACTTCGCGGGCAAGCTGATGGACCCGGTGCCCGGCATGCCCGAGGGAACCCGCGTGGCCGGTTTCGTGCCCTGGTTCGAGGAGCTGACGGGCGAGGGTACGTACGCCGAGGTGCTGCGGGCCGCTCCGGAGTGGCTGGCCCCGATCCCGGACGAGGTGGACTACACGGTGGCCGCCTCCGTCCCGCTGGCCTCCGCCACGGCCCAGCAGGGTCTCGACCGGCTCGCGCTCCCGGCGGGAGCGACGCTGCTGGTGACCGGCGCGAGCGGGGTGGTGGGCCGTCTCGCCGTCCAGTACGCCGCGGCGGCCGGCGTGCGGGTGGTGGCCGTCGCCCACGAGGGCGACGAGCGGGAGCTGAAACTCCTCGGCGCGGAGCACAGCGTCGAGCGGGGCACACCGGAGGACGTGGTCGCGAGGGTGGTCGCCGCCGTCCCGGAGCGGGTCGATGCCTGCTTCGACGGGGCGTTCCACTCGGCCCCGGCTCTCGCCGCCGTGAAGGACGGGGGTGCCTTCATCGCCCTCGCCGCCGACCGGACTCCCGCCGCCGAGCGGAACATCCGGGTCGAGACGGTGCGCGGCCGGCCCGACGCCGCCCGGCTGAAGGAGACCCTGGAGAAGGTGGCGGCGCGGGAGCTGATCACCCGGGTGGCCGACGTCATGCCTCTGGAGGAAGTGGCGGAAGCCCACCGCAGGGCGGAGGCGGGCCACCGGCCCGGCCGCATCATCCTGATGATCTGATCGGCACCTTTCAGTTTCACCTTTCCCCCACATCTCACCTCAGCCGTGGGCGGTCCGCGTCCCACAGCGGCCGCCGCGGCTGCGTTCGTATCGCTAACGTTTACGACACTAACGAAGTTATATCGTTCGGCGCCCTAACGCAAGGGGTAACCTGCGCGCATGACGACGGACGACGCGGGCGCCGAAACCGCCAGGGCTGCTAAGAGCGCCGAGAGTGCCGAGAGCGCCCAAGGCGCTGAAGGTGCCGAGATGGATGAGCGGCAGACCCCCGCCCGCCTCCGCGGCCTCCCCAGCCGTCTCCTGAACATGGCCGCCGCGCGGGCGGACCGCCTGGTCGCCGCGAGCTTCGCCGAGCAGGACGCCCGCAAGTGGCACTACGCGGTCCTCGCCGCGCTCGACGACGGGGGTGCGACCAGCCAGGCCGGACTGAGCCGACGCACCGGGATCTACCGCAGCGACCTCGTCGCCGTCATCAACGAACTCTCCGCGCGCGGCCATGTCGAGCGGACTCCCGATCCCGACGACCGCCGGCGCAACGTCATCACCATGACCGAGGGCGGCCGCCGGCACCTGGAGCGCCTCGACGAGGTGCTGACCGAAGCGCAGGACGAGCTGATGGACGGCCTGACGGTGCTCGAACGGGAGCTGCTGACAAGCCTGTTGGAGCGCATGCTGCGAAGCTGAGCGGTGCCCGCGGATCGCGCCGCCCCGTGTGGGGCGGCGCGAGCGTGGAGGGCCGGCCATCGCCCCACGTGCGGCCGTCGCCCCACGTGCGGTCATCGTCCCAAGTGTTGGTCTAGACCTTGACAGGTCCAGACCAAGAACGCTTCTCTGGGCTCTCCCCCACCGAAGGGCGAGCGCATGTTGCGACGTCTGCTGATTCTCGTCTCCGCACTCTGTACGGCCGTCGGACTGGCCGTCTTCCTCCCCGCCACCACCGCCGGTGCCGCACCCGCCTGCGTGGGCGCCTGGAACTCCTCCAGCGTCTACACGGGAGGGATGACCTCCTCGTACAACGGCCACAACTGGTACGCCAAGTGGTGGACCCAGAACGAACGCCCCGGCACGTCGGACGTCTGGCGCGACGAGGGCGCCTGCGGCGGCGGCACCACCCCGCCGCCCACCTCCGGATTCGTCGTCTCCGAGGCCCAGTTCAACCAGATGTTCCCGAGCCGGAACTCGTTCTACACGTACAGCGGTCTCACGGCGGCCCTCGGCGCCTACCCCGCCTTCGCCAACACCGGCGGTGACACGGTGAAGCGGCAGGAGGCCGCCGCCTTCCTCGCCAACGTCCACCACGAGACCGGCGGTCTGGTCCACATCGTGGAGCAGAACACCGCCAACTACCCGCACTACTGCGACTGGAGCCAGTCCTACGGCTGCCCCGCCGGCCAGGCCGCGTACTACGGGCGCGGTCCGATCCAGCTCTCCTGGAACTTCAACTACAAGGCCGCCGGTGACGCCCTCGGCATCAACCTCCTGGCCGACCCCTGGCGCGTCGAGCGCGAGTCGGCCGTCGCCTGGAAGACCGGCCTCTGGTACTGGAACACCCAGAACGGCCCCGGCACGATGACCGGCCACAACGCCATGGTCAACGGTGCCGGCTTCGGCCAGACGATCCGTTCGATCAACGGTTCGCTGGAGTGCGACGGCAAGAACCCGGCGCAGGTCCAGAGCCGGGTGACGAAGTACCAGCAGTTCGCCCAGATCCTGGGCGTGCCGACGGGCGCGAACCTGTACTGCTAGTCGCTGGTCTCCCGGTTCCCCGAACGGCGGCACGACCCTGACGGCGGGCTCCACGGACGATTGCGGGCCCGCCGTCTACGTACGTCCGCGCGACGCTGCCGAGTCCGCGCGACCCGCCCGAGTAGGACAGGATCCGGCCTATTCGCCTCGTACGGTCGCGGCATGAGCGCAACCATCCCCGAGGGGTACACCACCGTCACGCCCTGGATCATCGGTCGCGACACCGCAGGGCTCATCGACTACCTGGAGCGCGCCTTCGGCGCCGAGGACCTGGGCCGCTTCGAGATGGAGGACGGCACGATCGGCCACGCCGAACTCCGGATCGGCAACGGACGGCTCATGGCGTTCGACAGCCCGCCGGGCTGGGACCCGACCCCCGCGTTCATCCGGCTGTACGTGGAGGACGCGGAGGCCACGCACCGTCAGGCCGTCGAGGCGGGCGGCACGTCGGTCACCGAGGTGACCCACCTCTTCTTCGGCGACAAGGTCGGCCGGGTCCGCGATCCGTTCGGGAACCTGTGGTGGATCCAGGCCCACATCGAGGACGTCGACGAGGAGGAGACGGCCCGCCGGCTGACGGACCCCGTCTTCACTCGGGCGATGGAGTACGTACGGGGGGCCATGTACCGACCGGGGGAGCCGGGTCGGTCCCGCTGACCTCCTCCAGCGCGCGGGAGAGCCGCTCCAGGACCCGTACGGTCTCCTCGAACTCGGCCTGGCCGCCGAGGGCGTCCGCGAGCCGGGCCGCGAGGTCGGCGTGGCCGGGGTCGAGCCGCTCGACGGCCGCGAGGCCCTCGGGGGTCGGCGCGAGGAGCTTGGCGCGCCGGTGGGCCGGGTTGGGCTCGTACACCGCGAGGCCCCGCTCGACCAGGAGGTCCGCGATCCGCTGGACGCTCTGACGGGTGATGCCCATGGTGCGGGCGATGCCCGAGACGGGTTGCGGGGTGCGGAGCGCGGCTCCGAGGACCTGCCACCAGGCGGCGGTGAGGCCCACCGGGCGGGCCAGCTCCTCCGAGACCGCGAGGAACTGGCCGTTGAGCCGGAAGACGCTTAGCGCGGTGCGGGTGAGGGCGTCCTGCTGCTCCCGGCTCACGACGGCTCGTCCTCCGCGTTGAGCAGCTCGTACGCCGCCGCGTCCGAGTGGTGGAAGAGGCGGTACCAGGCGTCCAGCCTGGTGCCGTCGAAGGCGCCCATCGTGCCGAGCACCTCGCGGGCGAAGGCGACCGGCTCGGTCGGCCCGGCGGTGATGAGGTCGCCGGAGCCGTCGACACCCTTGTCCGTGACCGCGTCGGCGTCGACGTAGTGCTCGCCGCCCCGGTAGCCGGTGGCCGCCAGGTAGTACGAGATGGCGCTCGTGTGGGCGCGGTCGTCGAGGAGGCCTTCGCGGGCGAGCCCCGCGGTGGCGCCGCAGATGGCGGCGACGGGCACGCCGGCGTCGATGAGGCGGCGGGCCGCGGCGGCGAAAGGGGCGAGGTCGTCGCTCGTGTCCCAGAGGTCTGCGCCCGGGAGCACCAGGAGCGCGCTGTCCTCGGGCCGGAGGTCCGCGAGGGAGAGGTCGGGGAGGATCCGCGTCCCGCCGATGGTGGTGACGGGCTTCTCGGCGACAGGGCCGACGGTCGTGACGGTGAAGCCGGAGCGGGCGAGCCAGGCGGTGGCGTGGCCCGTCTCCCAGTCGGCGAGGGTGTCGTAGACGGCGAGGTGGACGGTGCGGGGCATTTCGGGGCCTCCAGCGTGATGTCGGTGCCGGTCTTTATGACAGCAGACTGTCAGATCGACAGGATGCTGTCAATAGACCCCAGGGGAAACCGCGGGGGCACCGCAGGGCCTACGGGCCGGGGACGGCAACGTGTCTGGTCCGTGTCGGTCTCGGTGGACAAGATGGTCATGGCCGCTCCGACCTGCGCGTCCTTACCCTGGATCCATGACCCCTCATGTCGAACCCGACCCTCAGGCCGGCGCGGCCGTGAAGGCCGCAGACCGTGCGCACGTGTTCCACTCCTGGTCCGCCCAGGGCCTGATCGACCCGCTCGCCGTCGCCGGCGCCGAGGGTTCGTACTTCTGGGACTACGACGGCAACCGCTACCTCGACTTCACCAGCGGCCTCGTCTACACCAACATCGGCTACCAGCACCCGCGCGTGGTCGCCGCCATCCAGGAGCAGGCCGCGAAGCTCACCACCTTCGCGCCCGCCTTCGCCATCGACGTACGCTCCGAGGCCGCACGCCTCATCGCCGAGCGCACCCCCGGCGACCTGGACAAGATCTTCTTCACCAACGGCGGCGCCGAGGCCGTCGAGAACGCCGTACGGATGGCCCGGCTGCACACCGGCCGTCACAAGGTGCTCTCCGCCTTCCGCTCGTACCACGGCGCCACCTCCACCGCGATCAACCTGACCGGCGACCCGCGCCGCTGGGCCTCCGACACGGGCTCCGCGGGTGTCGTGCGCTTCTGGGCCCCGTTCCTCTACCGCTCGCCGTTCTACGCGACGACCGAGGAGCAGGAGTGCGAGCGCGCCCTCGCCCACCTCGAGGACACCATCGCCTTCGAGGGTCCGGCCACCATCGCCGCGATCATCCTGGAGACCGTCCCCGGCACCGCCGGCATCATGACCCCGCCGCCCGGCTACCTCGCCGGAGTCCGCGAGATCTGCGACAAGTACGGCATCGTCTTCGTCCTCGACGAGGTCATGGCGGGCTTCGGCCGGACCGGCAAGTGGTTCGCCGCCGAGCACTTCGACGTCGTGCCCGACCTGATGACCTTCGCCAAGGGCGTGAACTCCGGTTACGTGCCCCTCGGCGGCGTCGCGATCAGCGCGGAGATCGCCGCGACCTTCGACAAGCGGCCGTACCCGGGCGGACTGACCTACTCCGGTCACCCGCTCGCCTGCGCCGCCGCCGTCGCCACCATCCAGGTGATGGAGGACGAGAAGGTCGTCGAGCACTCCGCCCGCATCGGCGAGACCGTCCTCGGCCCGGGCCTGCGCGAACTCGCCGAGCGTCACCCCTCCGTCGGCGAGGTCCGCGGCATGGGTACGTTCTGGGCGCTCGACCTCGTCAAGAACAAGGAGACGCGCGAGCCGCTCGTCCCGTACAACGCGGCGGGCGAGGCCAACGCCCCCATGGCGGCCTTCGGCGCGGCGGCCAAGAAGCACGGCCTGTGGCCCTTCATCAACATGAACCGCACCCACGCCGTCCCCGCCTGCAACGTCTCCGAGGCGGAGGCCAAGGAGGGCCTCAGCGCCCTCGACGCGGCGCTCTCGGTGGCCGACGAGCACACCGTCTAGGAAGCGGGCCGGGCGCGCGGGGCCCCGCGCGCCGTCGGCGTCAGAAGCGTCACAGAGCCGGACCCTCCGTCTGGTCTAGGGTGTCCCAGAGCCGGACGGAGGGGGCCGAACCATGCCCGCGAGCGGAGCTGTCACCCGCAACACCCTGCGGCGGCAGATCGCGGACGCGCTCCGTGACGAAGTGCTCGCCGGGCGTTTGCAGCCGGGTGAGGAGTTCACCGTCAAGCAGATCGCCGAGCAGTACGGCGTCTCCGCCACACCGGTGCGCGAAGCCCTCGTCGACCTCTCGGCGCAGGGGCTCCTCGACTCCGACCAGCACCGCGGCTTCCGCGTCCACCAGTTCACGATCGACGACTACCGCGGCATGGTCGAGGCCCGCATGCTCGTCGTGGACGGCATCTTCCGCCGCCACGACCCGGCAGTGCACGCGCCCGGGCCCGACGTCTCGCGCGGGGTCGCGCTCGTTTCCATACGGCGCCGGGGCGAGGCGGCGGTCCGCGCGGCCCGCGCAGGCGACCTCGACATCCTCATCGGGTACGACATCCGCTACTGGCGCGAACTGGCCCGGCTGGTCTCCGCCAACGACTACATCGCCGACTTCCTGCACCGCCTGCGGGTCCAGGCCTGGGTCTTCTCCGTGCCGTACCTGCGTTCCGACCGGGACCTCCTCGGCTGGCTGTGGAGCGGCCATGTGGACCTCGTCGACGCGCTGACCCTCGGCGACGCGGACGCGGCGGTCGAGGTCGTACGGGTGTACAACCAGCAGTCGCTGGAGTGGGCGGACCGCGTGGAGCGCCAGGCGCGCTGATGCTCCGCGCGGGTGTCGCGCGGTGTGTCGACGGGCAGGTCACCACCGGGTGTGCGGTGCGGACCGCGCCGACTACCCTGGCCGTCCCTGCAACTGACGGAGAGCGAGCCTCCCTTGGCCTGTGACCTGTGGCTGGTCCCGCTTGTCGACGTGCTGTGCCACAGCCCCGACAATCCCTTCGCCGAAGAGATCGCCGCCTACGACAAGGCCCTGACCTCGTCCGGTCTGCCCACCGTTCCCGTGTACGCCTACATGCCGGGGCTGTCCGGCGATGTCGCGCCCGTCGCCGGGTTCGACTACGACGCCCTGCACTTCCTGCGCCGCGCCTATCTGCTGCACCTGTGCGGCCTGCCCGTCGAGCCGGTCGACGAGCTCGGCGGGGACTACGAGCAGCTCCTGGAGATGTTCGAGGCCACGGCGCAGCAGTCCCATCTCGTCTGGCACTACGACCACGCCGGCGCGTACGTCCCCGTGGACTTCCCGGCTCCGCTCTCCAACGACGAACTCCTGGAAGGCGGCGGTCCGCTGGGGTCCTCCCACGGGCTGCTGCGGGAGCTGGAGTTCGTCGCCCCCGCTATCGGGATCGACCCGGCCAACCCGCCCGCCGCCCCGCTGCCGCCGGAACGGCCGACCTCGCTGGAGGAACCGGCCGGGCCGATCGCGTACGAGGACAGTCCGTTCGCACGCGAGCGCCATGTGTGGCTCGGACTGCACGCGGCGGCGACCCGGAGCCTCGGCCAGGGCTCGATGATCATCCTGAGCTGACGTCGGCCCCGGCCGTACGGACGAAGGAAGGGTGCCCCCGCCCCGGGGACGCCCTTCCTTCCGTTCGCGCTCTCCTGCCCGTTCGCACTGCCCTGCCTTGCCCGTACGTACGGTTCTGCCCGTACGGAGGTCAGCGCGGCTCCGGCGGTCGCTGCCTCGGCATGTTGGGGCGGGTGCCCGGCGGAAGGGGGAAGCGGGCCGACGGGTGCCCGCCCTCGGGCCGGGTCCCGCCCGCGCCCACCGACTGCAGGGCCAGCGGCGTGGGGCCGGAGCGGAACTCGACCATCCAGTCCGCCGTCTCGGCCCGCACGAGCTCCGTGACGTCCTCCGAGAACTTGCGCAGCACCCCGAGGCACCGCTCGGCCGCCTCGCTCGCGGTCCCCTCGGTGGGCCCGAGGACCTCCCGTACGCTCTCCGACGCCCAGTCGAACTGCAGGGCCTGCAGCCTGCGCTGCACCGCCTGTGCCGTCGCCACGTCCCGCATCCAGCCCGACGTCAGCCCGAAGTACCGGTCGCACGCCAGGCACGCCGCGCCGAGCAGCAGGGACAGGTACCCCCAGCCCACCGCCCCGTCCGCCGCGCCCGTCAGATCGAGCAGCGGCAGCGCGGCGCCGACGACCACGCCGAGCGCCGTGCCGAGGCGCAGCGCCCGGGCGCAGCGGCGCTTCCAGACCCGGTCGGAGAGGTACCACTCCGCCGTGTCGAGCGCTTGGGACTCGACCCAGCGGTACAGCTCGTCCAGACGCTCCGCGGGCTCGCCCCAGTCGCCGAGCGGGAACGGTGTCCCGGTCAGATCGCGGCGCGCGGCCGGCCGCCCGGGCTCTCCCGGTCGTCCCGGTTTCCCGGGCTGCGGCTGCGGCGGCTGCATCTCCGGCTGCTGGCTCACCGGGGCACTCCTCTGTTCAGCTCAGCGCTCGTGTCCTTCTGTGACGTGCGGTGCACGTGGTGCCTGCCCTTCCTACCGCCGAATGGTGGGCTGTGGGCCCGGAATCCCGGGATTTCCGCCCGCAAGAGGGTCTTGATCAGGTAGAGGAGCCCGCAGTTTCTCACTCGAAAGAGTTGTGGCGGCAGGCCGGGCATGGACCACGTAGGCTCGGCCGTACCGAACGTCAGTCGTCACATCAGTCGTCCGGTTGTCATCCGTATACCGTCGAAATGCCAGGAGTGACCGTGATTCCCGGTGGTGGCCAGCCCAACATGCAGCAGCTCCTCCAGCAGGCCCAGAAGATGCAGCAGGATCTCGCGCGCGCTCAGGAGGAGCTCGCCGCGACCGAGGTCGAGGGCCAGGCGGGCGGCGGACTGGTGACGGCGACCGTGACCGGCTCCGGCGAGCTGCGCGGCCTGGTGATCGACCCCAAGGCGGTCGACCCGGAGGACACCGAGACGCTGGCCGACCTCGTCGTGGCCGCGGTCAAGGCCGCCAACGACAACGCCCAGCAGCTCCAGCAGGACAAGCTGGGCCCGCTGACGCAGGGCCTGGGCGGCATGCCGGGCCTGGGCTTCTGAGGCGCTCGGGCTTCTAAGGCGCCCCCGCAGCCACTACCGTAAGAAACAAGCACTTCTGAGAAGGGCGCTCGCGTTGTACGAAGGCGTGGTTCAGGACCTCATCGACGAACTGGGCAGGCTGCCCGGCGTCGGTCCCAAGAGCGCCCAGCGGATCGCGTTCCACGTCCTCCAGGCCGAGCCGACCGACGTACGCCGTCTCGCGCACGCGCTCCTGGAGGTCAAGGAGAAGGTCAGGTTCTGCGCGGTCTGCGGCAACGTGGCGCAGCAGGAGCAGTGCAACATCTGCCGCGATCCGCGGCGGGACCTGTCGGTCATCTGCGTGGTCGAGGAGCCGAAGGACGTCGTGGCGATCGAGCGGACGCGTGAGTTCCGCGGTCGCTACCACGTCCTCGGCGGCGCGATCAGCCCGATCGAGGGCGTCGGCCCGGACGACCTGCGCATCCGTGAGCTGCTCGCGCGGCTCGCGGACGGGACGGTCACCGAGCTGATCCTGGCGACCGACCCGAACCTGGAGGGCGAGGCCACCGCGACGTACCTGGCGCGGATGATCAAGCCCATGGGCCTCAAGGTCACGCGTCTGGCGAGCGGCCTGCCGGTCGGCGGCGATCTGGAGTACGCCGACGAGGTCACTCTGGGGCGTGCCTTCGAGGGGCGGCGACTGCTAGATGTATGACGACAGGGTCTGCGCGTCCGCGCCCGAAGGAGGCACCCGCGATGTCTGATGCCACACTGCACGCGATCACGCACGACCCGGACGACTTCGCGGTCCAGATCGCCGACTCGATCGAGTCCTTCATCGTGGCGACCACGGAAGTGGCCAAGGGCGACGAGCCCGACAGTGCGGTCCCCTTCCTGCTCCTGGAGATCTCCCAGCTGCTGCTCGCCGGCGGCCGTCTGGGCGCGCACGAGGACATCCTCCCGGACGAGCGGTACGAACCCGACACGGGTCCGGAGCCGGACGTGGACGACCTGCGCGAGCGGTTCGCGACGATGCTCGACCCGGTGGACGTCTTCTCCGAGGTCTTCGACCCGTACGAGCCGCGCAAGGCGCCCGTGCCGGCGCGGATCTCCGACAACCTCGCCGACATCGTCACCGACCTGCGGCACGGACTGGCCCACTACCGTGCGGGGCGCACCAGCGAGGCCCTGTGGTGGTGGCAGTTCTCGTACTTCTCCAACTGGGGGCCGACCGCCTCGGCGACCCTGCGTGCGCTGCAGTCCCTCGTCGCCCATGTGCGGCTCGACCAGCCCCTCGCGGCCCTGGACGGCCTCGACACGGACGAGGACCTGACCGAGGACGACCTCGCCGAGGAGGCGGGGCGCGTCATGGCGGAGGAGATCGCCGGACCGCTGGGCCTGGGCACGCTGAAGAAGTAGCGACCACACACCGTGCGGCGGTGTGAGCCCGCGCAGCGAACGGCGTGAGGTGAGCCCGCGCGCGCCGGGCGGTGGGGTGTGAGCCCGCGCGCCGGGCGGTGGGGTGTGAGCCCGCGCGCCGGGCGGCGGGGTGTGAGCCCGCGCACATCTCGGCCCGTCGCCGCGTACCCCCGACTCTCCCGGGCAGGCAGACCCACCGGGCGGTCCGGTAAGCCCAGGGCGTGATCACTGACTGAGCGGGACATCTCAGGATGCGATATACGGTCGGCGATTCCGGGCCGCTCGTTAAACTGAGCCGACCGCAGTAATGACTGCGGCAGAGACTGACCGAGGAGCGCACGTGGGCCTTGTCGTGCAGAAGTACGGAGGCTCCTCCGTTGCCGATGCCGAGGGCATCAAGCGGGTCGCCAAGCGGATCGTGGACGCCAAGAAGAACGGCCACCAGGTGGTCGTCGTGGTTTCCGCGATGGGCGACACGACGGACGAGTTGATCGATCTCGCCGAGCAGGTATCCCCGATCCCTGCCGGGCGTGAGTTCGACATGCTGCTGACCGCCGGAGAGCGGATCTCCATGGCCCTGCTGGCCATGGCGATCAAAAACCTGGGCCACGAGGCCCAGTCGTTCACGGGCAGCCAGGCCGGTGTCATCACCGACTCGGTCCACAACAAAGCGCGCATCATCGATGTCACGCCGGGCCGGATCCGCACCGCCCTCGACGAGGGCAACATCGCCATCGTCGCGGGCTTCCAGGGTGTGTCCCAGGACAAGAAGGACATCACCACGCTCGGCCGGGGCGGCTCGGACACGACCGCCGTCGCCCTCGCCGCCGCGCTCGACGCCGAGGTCTGTGAGATCTACACCGACGTCGACGGCGTCTTCACGGCCGACCCGCGTGTGGTGAAGAAGGCGAAGAAGATCGACTGGATCTCCTTCGAGGACATGCTGGAGCTCGCCGCCTCCGGCTCCAAGGTGCTGCTGCACCGGTGCGTCGAGTACGCACGCCGTTACAACATCCCGATCCACGTCCGCTCCTCCTTCTCGGGGCTGCAGGGCACCTGGGTCAGCAACGAGCCGCAAGGGGACCGCAAGGTGGAGCAGGCCATCATCTCGGGCGTCGCCCACGACACCTCCGAGGCGAAGATCACCGTCGTCGGCGTGCCGGACAAGCCGGGCGAGGCCGCGGCCATCTTCCGGGCCGTCGCGGACGCCGAGATCAACATCGACATGATCGTGCAGAACGTGTCCGCGGCCTCCACGGGCCTGACGGACATCTCCTTCACGCTTCCCAAGGCCGAGGGCCGCAGGGCCATCGACGCCCTGGAGAAGGCGAAGGGCGCGATCGGCTTCGACTCCCTGCGCTACGACGACCAGATCGGAAAGATCTCCCTGGTCGGCGCCGGTATGAAGACGAACCCCGGCGTCACCGCCGACTTCTTCCGGGCGCTCTCCGACGCGGGCGTGAACATCGAGCTGATCTCCACCTCCGAGATCCGCATCTCGGTCGTCACCCGCGCCGACGACGTCAACGAGGCCGTGCGCGCCGTGCACAGTGCCTTCGGTCTCGACAGTGACTCCGACGAGGCGGTCGTCTACGGAGGCACCGGGCGATGACCCCGAAGCCGACGCTCGCGGTCGTCGGTGCGACCGGAGCCGTCGGTGCGGTCATGCTCCAGATGCTCACGCAGCATGCGGACGTCTGGGGCGAGATCCGACTCGTCGCCTCGCCGCGCTCGGCCGGCCGCAAGCTGGCCGTGCGCGGTGAGGAGACCGAGGTCCTGGCCCTGAGCGAGGAGGCGCTGGAGGGCGTTGACCTCGCCCTCTTCCTGGTGCCCGAGGACATCGCGGCGCGCTGGGCGCCCATCGCCGCGGCCAAGGGCGCGGTGGTCGTGGACACCTCCGCGGCCTTCCGGGCCGACCCGGACGTGCCGCTGGTGGTCCCCGAGATCAATCCGCACGCCGTACGGGTACGGCCCCGGGGCATCGTCGCGAGCCCCGGCTGCTCCACGCTGGCGCTGATCGTCGCCGTGGGCGCGCTGCACGCCGAGTTCGGGGTCGTCGAGCTGGTGGTCACCGCCCAGCAGGCCGCGAGCGGAGGCGGGCAGGCGGGTGTCGCCGCCCTGCGCGAGCAGCTGTCGATGGTGGCCGGGACCGAGCTGGGCACGCACCCCGGCGACGTACGGCGGGCCGTCGGCGACGACACCGGGCCCTTCCCCGGGCCGGTCGCGCTCAACGTGCTGCCCTGGTCGGGGGAGCTGCGGGAGGACGGCTGGTCCTCCGAGGAGGTGCGGCTGCGCGAGGAGACCCGCAAGGTCCTCGACCTCCCCGGGCTGCATGTCGCGGCCACCTGTGTGCGCGTCCCGGTGGTGACCGCGCACTCGGTCTCCGTACACGCGCGTTTCGAGCGGCCGGTGAGCGTCGGGCGGGCGCACGAGATCCTGGCGACCTCGCCCGGTGTGGTGCTCTTCGACGATCCGGCCTCGGGCGACTTCCCCACGCCCGCCGACGTCGTGGGCACGGACCCCGTCTGGGTGGGGCGCGTGCGCAGGTCGATGGACGACGAGCGGACCCTCGAGTTCTTCGTCTGCGGCGACAACCTCCGCAAGGGCGCCGCGCTGAACGCGGTGCAGATCGCGGAGTCAATCATTCGCCCCGAGCGTCCGGAAATCGACCACGGCTGATCGTTCGACTTTGTAGGATCTGTGGACGACCTGTGAGCAAATCGGCGTCAGATGCCTCTTGAACTGGGGTGACGGCATGTCCGACGATGCTTTTCACCCCTTACCGCAACCGGTAGTTGGGTGGGATGCGTCTCTTGGCGCACCCATGTGGTGTGTCGGAAAACGTGCTCTGAAAACGGGGCATTGGGGAAGAGCGGGTACGCATGAGGGTTTTTGGTGCACCGTCAAAAACGGTGGCGTACTCGTACAACCCTGACGGGGGGAAGCGTGTCCAACAGGCGTGGCAGAGGTACTCGACATCGCAGCCGTCGTCCCGCTCCGCGGCACGACAGTGGTCCCCGCGCGAGGGACGCTCACCGTTCCCGCACGCGGCACCGCGGGCTCCGTGGTGCGCCCGCTCAGGCGCCCGCGTCCGGCCGGCGGGATGCCGGTGATCGCCCCCGTGCCCGCAGAGACCCGGACGGCCGGTGTGTCCGGCATCCCCTCGCCCCGCGAGAGCACTGAAGGCGCTGTGTCCGCGGGCACCTCCGTAGACCATCTGACCGAGACCTACCGGGCGCACTACCGCTCGCTTCTCGGTCTCGCCGCACTGCTCCTCGACGACACCGCCTCCTGCGAGGACGTGGTCCAGGAGGCGTTCATCCGCGTCCACTCCGCGCGCAAACGGGTGCGGGACCCGGAGAAGACGCTGGCCTATCTGCGCCAGACCGTCGTCAACCTCTCGCGCTCCGCGCTGCGCCGCCGCATCCTCGGCCTCAAGTTGCTGTCGAAGCCGATGCCGGACATGGCGAGCGCGGAGGAGGGCGCGTACGACCAGCTGGAGCGGGACGCGCTCATCAAGGCGATGCGCGGGCTGCAGCGGCGTCAGCGCGAGGTGCTGGTCCTGCGGTACTTCGCGGACATGACGGAGGCCCAGGTGGCCGAGACGCTCGGCATATCCCTGGGTTCGGTGAAGGCGTACGGCTCGCGGGGCATCGCGGCGCTGCGCGTCGCTATGGAGGCGACGGCATGAGCACCGACGACACGAGGCCCGGCGGTACGGGTTCCGACGACACGAGGCCCGGCGGTACGGGTTCCGGCGAGGCGAACAGCGGCGGTACGAGTGGGCTGCCCGACGGCGACCGCGACGACATGGGACACGGGATTGTGAACGACGGGCCGGACAACGAGCGGGCCGACGGCCACGACGACCTCTTCGGCGGCGACGAACTGGCGCTGAGGCGCCTGCTCCACGGCGCGGTGGCGGACCTGGAGCCCACCGACGGAGCTCTCGACCACCTGCGCCGCGCCGTACCCGCGCGGCGGACCCGCAAGCGTCAGGCCGTCGTCGGCTTCGCCGCGGCCGCCGTGCTGCTCGGCACCGCCGTCCCCGCCTTCGTGCACGTCGCCGGTTCCGGTGGCATCACCGCCGACCAGGCCGTCAACGCCGGCCACGGCGAGCAGGCGCAGGGCGGCACGGGCTCCGAGACCGGCGTCGAGACCGGCGGGAACGGCGGCGGCGCGCCGACCGGCACCACCCCTCCGAGCCAGGGCGCCGAGGGCGGGGCCTCCGAGGACGGCGCGAACGAGAGCGCCGGCAGCGGCTCGCAGTCCCCCTCCGGGTCCTCGCCCGTGTGCGACGCGGCGCAGCTGGCCGTCAGCTCGGCGCAGGCGGGCGGCCCGGACGCCGAGGGGAAGGTCTACGGCACGTTCCGCGTGTCCAACGTCTCCGGCAAGGAGTGCGTGGTGAGCGGCGACGGCAGCGTCGGCTTCCAGGCCCTCGGGGCGGCGGACCCGGCCCGGATCTCGGTGGTGGCGCACACCGCCGGGGACGCGGCGAGCGGACTGCCCGACCCCTCGCAGACGTCGTCCACGCTGCTCCTGAAGCCGGACGGCGCGTACGAGGTGAAGTTCGCCTGGGTCCCCGCGGAGACGTGCCCGGCCACCGGTACGCCCCCGGACCCCGAGCCGACCCCGGACCCCGAGCCGAGCCCGAGCGTGGACCCGACCCCGAGTCCGACGAAGGACGGCGAAGGCCAGACGTCGGGAGCCTCGGGCTCGACCGGCAACGGTGACTCCGTCGACGGCGCGGCCCCGCAGTTCCGGGTGGACGGGACGCCCGCCGACGGCAGCGTCGCGATCAGCCACACCGCCGAGCCCGGCAGCCCCCAGGCGGCCACGACGATCCCCAACGCGTGCGCGGGCACCATCTACCGCACGGGCGTGCTGGACGCGTCGTAGCGCCCCTCCGGGGGCGCGGGCGGCCTGCCTGCCCGTGGCCTCCGGGCCGGGCGGGGTGATGGAGAGGGCCCGCGGGGCCGCCTCTGGTCCCGCGGCCCCCGCCGCCTTCCGGTCCCGAGGACCCCGGGCGCTCGGGCGCTCGGGCGCTCGGGCGTCTACAGGCCCAGGGCCGCGTCGCGGTGGGCCTCCGCCTCGCGGCGCAGGAGGCGGAACCACATGAAGACGACGAAGCCCGCGAAGACGAACCACTCCGCGGTGTAGCCGAGGTTCTGGAACGCCTTGAGGTCGAGCGACGTGCCCGCCGCGGCCGCCGCCGGGACCGGGGTCAGGCCGGCGGGGGAGTCCGTGAGCGTGATCCACGCGTCGTAGACCTCGTCGGGGACCAGGTTGACCAGCGACCCCGCGCTGATCATGCCGAGCTGGCCGTCCGGGAGACCGCCCGCCGCGTGGACGCCCTTCGTCCCCGTGTTCTCGGACGCCTGCAGGGCGCCCACCACGGTGACCTGGCCCGACGGCGGGGCCGGTGCCTTCGCGCCGGCCGGCAGCCAGCCCCGTACGACCGGGAGCGACTTGCCCTCGTCCGTCTTCAGCAGGGTCAGGACGTACGCGCCCGCACGGCCCTCCAGCTCACGGTCCGGCACCAGGAACTGCTCTCCGTACCGCCCGCTCGCCTCCGCGTGGCGGCCCGAGGTCTCCTTGTCCACCGGCAGCAGCGCGCTCAGCGGCTCGGTCCTCAGCGTGCCCGGATCCGGGGCCTGCTCCGCCTCCCGGTGGGAGTCGACGCGGTCCTCGAACTTGCCCATCTGCCAGGTCCCCATGAAGAGGCAGAACGGGATCGCCAACAGGACGAAGACGTTGATCCCCCACCAGCGGGGCGTTTTCAGGAACCGGTACACCCCTCCACGGTACGCAGCGGCCTCACCCCTCGACCGGCCGGGTCCCCAGGTGACGCGCGGCGAAGGCGAGCTCCAGACGGACCTGCTTGATCCGCTCCTCCACCACCAGGGAGCCGTGCCCCGCGTCGTACCGGTACACCTCGTGGACCGCGCCGCGGGCGCCCAGCCGGTCCACGTAGTTGTCGATCTGGCGGATCGGGCAGCGCGGGTCGTTGACGCCCGCCGAGATGTACACCGGGGCCGTGACCCGGTCGACGTACGTCAGCGGGGACGAGGCCTCGAACCGGTCCGGCACCTCCTCGGGGGAGCCGCCGAAGAGCGTCCGGTCGAGCGCCTTCAGGGCCTCCATCTCGTCCTCGTACGCGGTGACGTAGTCCGCGACGGGGACGGCGGCGAGCCCGACCGACCAGGCGTCGGGCTGCGTGCCGAGCCCGAGCAGCGTCAGATAGCCGCCCCACGAGCCACCGGACAGGACGAGCCTGGCCGGGTCGGCGAGCCCCGAGGCGACCGCCCATGCGCGGACCGCGGCGATGTCCTCCAGCTCGATCAGACCGACGCGGTGCTTGAGCGCGTCCGTCCACTCCCGGCCGTATCCGGTCGAACCCCGGTAGTTGACCCGGACCACCGCGTAGCCGTGGTCCAGCCAGGCCGCAGGGCCCGAGGCGAAGGCATCGCTGTCGTGCCAGGCCGGCCCGCCGTGCACCTCGAAGATCGTCGGGAACGGGCCCTCGCCGTCCGCCGGCCGCTGGACCAGGGCGTGGATCCGGCCGCCGGGGCCCTCCACCCAGACGTCCTCCACCGGCACCGACCCGGGCGCCCGCAGGCCGGGCGGGTCGAGGACGACCCCGCCGTCCGTCGAGCGCACCTGCGGCGGCTCGGCGGCCGAGGACCACAGGAACTCCACGCTGCCGTCGGGGCGGGTCGTGGCCTCCGACACCGACCCCGCGGGGGTCTCGACCCGTACCAGCGCGCCCGTCGCGATGTCGTACCGCCACAGCTCGCTGCGCGCCTCGAAGCTGTGCACGATCAGCAGCCCGGTGCCGTCCGCGTACCACTCCGCCGAGACGTCGCCCGGCAGCTCCAGCCGGAGATCGGTCTCCCGGCCCGTCGCCACGTCCCACAGCAGCGGCTCCCAGCGGCCCCGCCGCTGGTGCCCGACGAGCAGCCGGGTGTCCCCGTCCACCGGCGCGAAGCCGAGGACCGCGAGGCCCAGCTCCTCCGTGCCGCCCTTGGAGTCGTCCAGCTCGGCCACGAGGGAGGCGTCCTCGGCGCGCAGGACCCGCAGGGCCGAGTGCATGGCGTCGCCGTGCTCGGTGTGCTCGATCGCGATCAGGGAACCGTCGTGCGAGAGGTCCCCCACCCCGGCGGACTCCCGGTGCCGGTAGATCTCGACGGGCTCCGCCCCGTCCCGTACGAGATGGATCGTCGAACCCTCCTCGTCCGTGGAGCGGCCGACGACCACCGTGCCCTCGCGGCCGATCGCGAGCCCCGCCGGATACGAGGGCGCGAGGCCGGGCACGGCGGGCTCGTCCGGTCCGCCGGCGAAGGGCTGGCGCATCCAGACCCCGAACTCGTCCCCGTCCTTGTCCGAGAACCACCAGATCGACCGGCCGTCCGGCGACAGCGTGCCGTCCGTCGTCCCGTTCGGCCGGTCCGTGACCTGCCGCTGCGCGCCGGTCTCGCGGTCCCAGGCGTACAGCTCGTACGTCCCCGTCGCGTTGGACACGAACAGCGACCGGTCGGGCGCCTCCTCGGCCCACTCGGGAAGGGACACGCGCGCGGCCCTGAACCGCTGCTCCCAGGCGGGGACGTCGGAGGTGCCGGTGATCTCGTTGCTCTCGGTCATGGCCCCCATCATGCTCCGATCCGCCGACAATCCGTTCGCCTCGTCCGCAGCCTGTGGATAACTCCGGGCGCTATCGGCCGCGGACCCCCTCGATCCGGATCACCGCACGGCCGCCCGCCAGATCCACCGTCGAGCGGTGCGGAGGCGCGCCGTCCTCCTCGTCGTCCCGCAGCACGAGGGCGCTCTGCCGTTCCTTGAGCTCGTTCTGCTTGCCCTGCGAGAACGTGGCGTGAAGCTGCTCGAAACCGGTCGACGACACCTGACCCGTGCGCCGGCCGCGCCCGGTCAGCCGCAGGATCTGGTCGGCGAAGGCGACGACGGTCAGCAGGATGACCAGCCCGGGCAGCGTCACGAACACGGCGAACTCCATACCGCCATTGTCCGCGCTCCCCCGGGGAACAGCGGTCCTCGTGCACCGACGACGTGACCGCGGGCCACAACTCCCGTACCGGCCCCGCGCCTCTGACACCCCGTCGGACCGGTGGTCAGCCTCCGGAGCCGTCCGACGCCGACCCCGTCCGGGGCGCCCGTCCGTGCGACGAGCCGCCGAGCGTCTTCGACAGCCGGCTGCGGACGACGGCGGTGATCACGGCGCCCGCTACGGCGGCGGCGCCGAGGCCCAGGGCCAGCGCGGACGGGCCGGAGTCGGAGACGACTTCGGGAGGAACGGTTGCGGCCGCCTCGGCGACTGTCCGAAGGGGGTGCATGTCACCAGGGGACCGGACCGCCAGGCGCAGGGCCACTCGGCGGACCCCGTTCGGGTCACGGGGCGTCCGTGGAGCCTCCGAGGCCCGGGGCCGCCTACGACAGCCAGGCCATCCCGATCAGCATGAAGACGACGAAGGCTATGCCGCCGGCGACGGCTGCGGTCTTCCTGGGGCGTCGCCGGGAGAGGGCCGCGAGCCCGCTCTCGCCCCGGCGAGCCTGCCGCCGGGGCGGGGCGGCGACCGCCCGCGACTGCGTTCGGGTCTGCGGCCGGGCCTGTGACCGGGGCTGGGGGCGGGCCTGTGACCGAGGCTGCGACCTGCTCTGGGACCTGGTCTGGGACCTCGGCTGGGACCGGGACGGGGGCGCCGCGTGCGGTGCGGGCCGGTGCGGAGGCTGCGGGTGCTCGCGCCACGCCCCCGAGGTGAACCAGTCCGAGATCGCCTGGGCCGGAGGTCTCTGCTCCGGTTCCTTCGCCAGCAGCGTGAGCAGGTACGCCTCGAACGCGGCGGGCAGCCCCACCCCGAGCTGCCGGGGCGGCGCGGGCGGAGTGTCGATGTGCTGGTACAGCAGGGAGGTGGCGGTGTCGCCCTGGAACGGGGGCCGCCCGGTGAGGAGTTGGTACAGCACACAGCCGAGCGAGTACACGTCGGACGCGGGCGACGCGGTCCGCCCGAGGGCCCGCTCGGGGGCGAGATAGAGGCCGGTGCCGACGATCTGGCCGGTGGTCGTGAGCGCGGCGGAGGGGTCGTCGACGAACCGGGCGATCCCGAAGTCCGCGAGCTTCACGGTCCCGTCGTCGTCGACCAGCAGGTTCCCGGGCTTGATGTCCCGGTGCACCACGCCCTCCCGGTGCGCGGCGGCGAGCCCGGCGGCGGCGTGGGCCGCCACCACGGCCACCCGCTCCGCCGGCAGCACCAGGGGCGGCCCGCCGGGCTCGGAGGCGAGGCTCGATCCCTCGACCAACTCCATGACGAGGAACAGCTTTCCGTCCCACGTACCGAAGTCGAAGACCCCGACGACATGCGGATGGCTCAGCCGCGCGGCGGTCTGCGCCTCCAGCCGGAACCGCTCGGCGGCGGAGGGATCGGTCTCGTGGCCCAGCATCAACTTGACCGCGACGGACCGCCCGAGCACCTCGTCGGTGGCCTGCCACACCTCGCCCATGCCGCCACGGCCGACACACATGTGGAGCCGATATCGGTCCGCGACCAGCACCTGAGACCCAGCCTTTCGACGGTCGACAACCTGAGAGGAAGCACGCGTCGCCGACTCCGCCGTCCGGCACCGATGCGGGTATCAGGGTAGAGCCGCTTGATCCACTTCCGACACGCGCCCCGGCCTCACAGGCGCTCCCGGAAACCACTCAGGGGCCTGACCCGCTCTCGCGGATCAGGCCCCTGACCTGGTGTTTCAGCTGTCGGGGTGGCGGGATTTGAACCCACGACCTCTTCGTCCCGAATCAGGGAGGCTGTGAAACCAGTCCAGGACCCGCGACCCTCTGACCTGCGCTGTAGCGCCGCATAAGCCCAGTTCAGAGGCGCGAGTTTAAGGCCCGTGCCCCCCAGTCGTGCATCTGCGGTACCTCTGCGGCACCTCTCCGGCACCCCTCAGTTCTGGAGACTCACACCCAGTTCACACCCAGAATCGGCAGAAGTGCCGCAGACGTATGCCCAGGTTGGAGAGGGTGCAACGCTGGGGCTGCCCCCGACACCCGGGTGTTGCCTCCAGGAGTGGGTGCCACACCCAGGCGAGCGCCGACTCAGGCCGGGTCGATGGCTGGCCGGGACCCCTGGTGCCGAGACCGAGGCATGTCCGGACCCGGTGGGGCCCGCCAGGCGGCGGTCTCAGCTCGCCGGGGCGGACACGGCGGCGTGCAGCTCCCGAACGCCAACGGCACGAGGGTGCCGCTGCGCCAACTCGGTCACGATGCTGCGGATCGCGGGGCGGTCTCTCACCTCGCCGGGGCTCGCACGGTGGGCGTCGAGCAAGGCACGGGCGGTCTGCTCAGGGCGGCCCCACGCCCACCAGGCACGGGCCATGTCTGTGCCCAGGCGTGCCTTCCGCTCAGCCGTGGGGAAGTACTCGGGCCGAAGGTTCCGCCCCGCCTCCAGGGCGGCGCCGGCGTCGCCGAGGGCCCAGTGGACGCCGACGGCGTAGAGGTCCACGGCGGCCGGGCTGATGGGGAAGAGACGCCCGGCAGGTGCCTGGAGCGGCAGGCGCCGTGCGGCCCGCCGCGCCTCCTCGACCATGGCCAGGGCCTCCGCGCGCCGGCCTCCCCGGGCGGCGGTGTAGGCCAGGGTGCACAGCATCTGCGCGTAGGCCGATGAGGCCGCGTCCGTCCGCAGCCCTGTCGCCTCCACCCGGGCTGCGGCCGATTCCATGAGGGTTTGGGCTTCCTCGCCCCGGTCTTGGTGGCGCAGCACGATTGCGAGCTCGCGGGAGGCGGCAGCGGCGGCGAGCGGGGACCCGGACACCTCGGCCCAGGTGCGCGCGCGGTCGGCGGTGAGGCGGGCCTGCTCGTACGAGCCGAGCTTGATCAGTAGGGCGGCGCTCAGACTGTAGACGGAGGACATTCGGGCCTGGTCCAGCTCACGGCGCGAGGAGGCAGCGGCGTGCCCGTCGGCCAAGAGGCCCGGCAGCAGCCCGAGGAGCTGCGTGTGGGCCCCCTTGTCGTAGAGGTCGCGGGCGGAGGCCACACGGGCGTCCATGGCACCCCTGCCCGTCGGTGGCGGGGTGTCGGCCAAAGCCCGCTCCATGCCGAGCAGCATGGCGGCCGGGACGGTCGCCGTGGCGGCGAGCAACGAGCGGCGGCGCATCGGGTCCTCCTCGGCGTGCGGACTGGCCGACACTCTAGTGCCGGCCTGTCCGGAAGGAGCGGGGGGCACCAGAGAACTCACCAGGACGTGTCGAGGAACGCCCACCGCGGAGGCGGCCCGGTGAATGAGCGTCAGGTCGGCGACCTGGGTACGGCGTTCCATCCGCGAGACCGTCGCCGCCGAGCACCCCAGGTGCTCGCCGAGTTCGGCGAGCGTCCATCCTCGGTGCTCACGGCCCAGCCGTACGAGTCCGCCCGGCTGTCGCCGGGCGACTAGCTCCCTGACCTTCGCACTGTTCCAGAGCGGGTCACCGGGCACTGGTCCCTCCCCCTGCTGCACGACCGGGGGTCACCACGGTACGGGCGCGGGACGGCGCCCGTCGAGACCGTTTGCACAACGTGCAAACGCCTTGCAAGGAAAGCCAGTTGATCACCGGCCGGGTGTCGGATGCGGTGTTCTCGTTACATCGCCCCGTACCTCGTGGGGCACCATCCAAGGGAGGCACCATGGCAACCGCAGCCGACACCCCCGTCGCCACCGACCCGGTGACCGGACCGGCCCGCTCCCCCCGTGACATCGTGCCGGCGGACCTCTGGGAGAAGCAGGTCGGCCTGCTGATGCGGGACTACCCGTACGACTCCGTCATGGCCACCCGCGTCCTCGGCCAGGGCTACGCCTACCTGCTCACCGCCATGTCCCTCCGGGGCCAGGGCCTGGGACTCGCCCCGAGCAAGCTGGTCGACATCGGCGCCCACACGATCATCCTGGACACCGTCGCCTACGCCGAACTGTGCGACAAGTACAACGGCGGACACTTCCTGCACCACGTGCCCAAGGTCGAGATGAAGAACGACGGGTCGGTCATCAAGACCGCCCACCTCGTCGCCCGCGCCGGTTGGGAGGTGGACCCCCCACTGTGGGAGGACGCCGCCGACTGCGGCCCCTGCCACCCGGGCAACGACTCGCACTGACCCCCACGTGACGCCCTCGGCGGTCCGGGCCCATGGCTCGGGCCGCCGAGGCACGCCCGGGTGACTTTCGACCGAACCAGCAGCAGCCCCCGCGCGGTGCCGTCAGGATGACGCGGGTGACGACCACGACCACAGACCTATGGCACCACTACGGCCGGGCCCGCGCCGCGCAGGACCACGCCGTCCCCGACTCCTTCCGCTGGACTTGGGACCAGCAGGACGGGCCGGGCCCGGAAGTCCTCGGCAACCTCACCGGCAAGACTGTGGCCGACCTCGGCGCCGGCGCCGCCCGCCACGCCGCGCACCTGGCCCTGCACCACGCCCCGAACCGGATCGACGCCGTGGACGCGTCCCCGGCCCAGCACAGCATGGCCACCGCCCTGTACGCCGACCTCGCCCCGCGCCTGCACTTCGTCCACGCGGACGTCGTCGCCCACCTCCGCGCGAACCCGGGCGCCTACGACGTGCTTTACAGCCACTTCGGGGCGGTGGACTTTACCGACCCCCGCGAGCTGCTCCCGGCCGCCGCTGACGCGCTCCGCCCCGGTGGGCGCCTGGTCTTCTCCACCCTCGCCCACTACCTCTCCGGCAAGCCCGCGCAGCCGGACGTCACGGCCGCCGAGGTGCCGGCGAAGACCCCGGAGGGCGAGAGCGCCACCATGCGCCGGTGGGTGTTGCAGGAGCACGTGTGGACCAAGGTCCTGGACCAGGCCGGGTTCACCGACATCCGCGTCGACGTGCTGCCCGCTGGCGACGGCCCCCGGCCGGCCGCCACCCTCCTCGTCACGGCCGAGCGCCCCGCCACCTGAGACCGGGCCGGGGAATGCCGCTGCCCCGGGCCGAGTCTCCTGGTCTCCGGGGCCGCGGTGCGTTCGCGCTGAGGGTCAGCTGAGGTTCAGCCGCTCCAGGAGCCTCTGCACTCGCGCGTCCAGGACCTTCTCCGCCTCCGGGTTGATCGTGAGCAGGGCCACCTGGGCAGTCACGATGACGTCGCACAGCTCCTTCGCGACGTCCTCCCAGGTGTGGCTGTTGTCCTTGCGCGGGTTGGCGCCGAGAGCCCCTGTGATGGCCTCCGCTGCCTCCCCGAACTCCTCACCGATCTTGAGCACGCGCAGCAGGCGCACGTCGCCGGCAGCGGCCTGGTCCTTCTCGTCCAGCCAGCCGCGCAGCTTCCGCACGCCGTCCCACGTCTGGTCCATGGGGCTCGTCTCCTTGTATTCGCTGCGGCAGCGCGCCGCCGAGCGGTGACGCCCCGTTTCAAGATCACACCCAGATGACACCCAGATACAACGCAGTCAGGGCCGGTCTCCCCCAAAGGAAACCGGCCCTGATCTGCTGTTACGAAGTCGGGGTGGCGGGATTTGAACCCACGACCTCTTCGTCCCGAACGAAGCGCGCTGCCAAGCTGCGCTACACCCCGATGTCACTGCTCTGTTCTTCACGTCGCGGCGACATCGATTACTCTAGCCCACCCGCGCCCTGAGACGAAATCCGGTTTTCGCGGCCCCCCGCCGCAGGTCGGGCGGGGTGCCCGAGGACATCAGTCGCGGGCGGTCAGCGTCAGCAGGGTCGCCTCCGGGGGGCAGGCGAAGCGGACCGGGGTGAAGCGGTTCGTGCCGCAGCCCGCCGAGACGTGCAGGAACGAGGTCCGGCCGTCCACCGTGTGGGTGGAGAGGCCCTTCACCCGGTCCGTGTCCAGGTCGCAGTTGGTCACCAGCGCGCCGTAGAAGGGGACGCACAGCTGGCCGCCGTGCGTGTGGCCCGCCAGGATCAGCCCGTAGTCGTCGGCCGTGAACGCGTCGAGCGTCCGCAGGTACGGGGCGTGCACCACGGCCATCGAGAAGTCCGCCGACAGGTCCGGGCCGCCGGCCACCCGCTCGTACCGGTCCCGCTTGATGTGCGGGTCGTCCAGGCCGGTGAAGGCCAGGTCCAGGTCGGGCAGCTTCAGTCGGCCGCGGGTGTTGGTCAGGTTCACCCAGCCCGCCTCGTCGAAGGCGTCACGCAGCCCTTCCCACGGGTTGTGCACCGCGCCCACCACCGGCTTGTTGCCGTTGAGGCCGTGGCGGCCCTGGGCCTTCTCCAGCAGGTAGCGCGCGGGGTTGCGCAGCCGCGGGCCGTAGTAGTCGTTGGAACCGAAGACGTACACGCCCGGGAAGTCCATCAGCGGCCCGAGCGCGTCCAGGACCTCCGGAACCGCCTCCGTGTCCGAGAGGTTGTCGCCGGTGTTCACGACGAAGTCCGGGCGCAGCCCCGCGAGCGACTGCAGCCACTTCCGCTTCTTGTGCTGCCCGCACACCATGTGGATGTCGGAGACCTGAAGCACCCGCAGGTCCCGCATCCCGCGCGGAAGCACCGGGATGGTCACCCGGCGCAGTCGGAACGAGCGGGCTTCGAAGCCCGCCGCGTAGACGAGTCCGGCCGCGGCCGTCGCCGTGAGGCCTGCCGTGATCTTCAGGGGGATCCCGTACCGTGCGCGCATCCCCCCATCGTCGCAGACCCGATGGGCGGAAATGCGCGGGCGGTCGGGCCATGGCACCTGACACACTTGGGGACATGACCACGCTCAAGGCCAAGCTTCAGGACGACCTCAACGCCGCCATCAAGGAGCGCGACGAGCTGCGCTCCTCGACGCTGCGCCTCACCCTCACCGCGATCACCAAGGAGGAGGTCTCGGGCACGACCAAGCGCGAGCTCTCCGACGACGAGGTGCAGAAGGTGATCGCCAAGGAGGCGAAGAAGCGCCGTGAGGCCGCCGAGGCCTTCGCCCAGGGCGGTCGCGCCGAGTCGGCCGAGCGCGAGAAGGCGGAGGGCGTGATCCTCGACGCGTACCTGCCGAAGCAGCTCGGCGACGACGAGCTGGAGCAGATCGTCGCCGCGGCGGTCGCCGAGGCCGCGGGCACCGGAGCCGAAGGCCCGCGCGCCATGGGCGCCGTCATGAAGATCGTGAACCCGAAGGTCGCGGGCAGGGCCGAGGGCGGGCGTGTCGCCGCCGTCGTGAAGAAGCTGCTCGCGGGCTGACCGTCCGCCCGGACGGCCGACGACGAACGACCGAGGGCGCCTCCCCCGCACCGGGGAGGCGCCCTCGGTCATGTCCGGCCGGCCGTCCTGAGGACCGTCCTAGCGGCCGTTGCCGCCGCCGCCACCGCGGCCGTTCCCGCCGCCGATCAGGTCCGGCGGGAGGGTGATCTCCGGGAAGCCGGGCTTGTCGCGTCCGGGCTTCTCGTCCTCGTCCGGCCTGGGCTTGTCCCTGCCCTTCTCCTTGTCCTCGGGCTTCTCGCCGCGCGGTACGGAGATGGGGGCGAAGGACGGCGTCTCGGAGGCGTTCAGCGCCCCGGTCATCGCGATCTTCCAGATCGGTCCCGGGAGGCAGCCGCCGCAGACCTTGCCGTAGTACTCGCCGCCGATGGTGATGTCGTACATCGACTGCTTCTCGCCGACGTCGTCACCGACCCACACCGCGGTGGACAGGTTCGGGGTGTACCCGACGAACCAGGCGTCCTTGCGGTCGTTCGTCGTACCCGTCTTGCCGGCGTTGTCGCGGTCGCTCAGACCCGCCTTCGTACCGGTGCCGTCCTCGACGACGCCCTTCAGCATCTGGTTGACCGTGTCGGCCGTGCGCTCGCTCATCGCCCGCGAGCACTCGGTCTGAGGCACCTTCAGCTTCTCGCCGTTGGCGGTCTTGATCGACTCGATGGCGATCGGGGTGCAGTAGGTGCCGCGGTTGGCGAAGGTCGCGTAGGCCGCCGCCATGTCGAGCGGGGTGGCCTCGATCGCGCCGAGCGTGATCGAGGGGCTCTCCTTGACCTGCTTGCCCAGCTCCCGCTCGTACCCGACCTTCCTCGCCATCGTGACCGTCTCGCAGAGGCCGGCCATCTGCTCCAGCTTGGCGAAGTACGTGTTGATGGACTTGCCGAGCGCGCTGGTCATGTCCCAGGTGCCGGTCTCGGACTTGAGCTCGTTGCCGACCTTCCACTGGGCGTAGCCCGCGGGCTTGCCGTCGCAGCGCGTGAAGGAGTTCTCCGGTACCTGGATCTCGTATCCGGTGGAGAAGCTCTGCGCCGGGCTGAGGCCCTTCTCCAGGGCCGCCGCCGCCGTGATCGGCTTGAACGTCGAGCCGACCTGGAAGCCGTAGGTCGTGCCGCCCATCTTGCTGCCGACGGCCAGGTTGAGCGTGGTCTGGTGCTGCTTCTGGTCCAGGCCGTACGGACGCGACTGGCCCATCGAGAGGATCTTGCCGCTGCCCGGCTGGACCTGGACGACCGAGGCGGCGACCTTGTCGTCCTCGTTGATCTTCGCGACGGCCGCCTCGTTGGCCGCCTCCTGCGCGCGCGGGTCGAGCGTGGTCCGGATGGTCAGACCGCCCAGGTTCCACAGCTTCTGCCGCTCCTCGACCGTCTTGCCGAAGACCGGGTCGTTGAGGATCGTCTTGCGCACGTAGTCGCAGAAGAAGCCGGCGCCGTCGACGGCGGTGATGCAGCCGTTCTTCGGGGTCTTGACCTTCAGCTTGACCGGCGTGGCCTTGGCCCGGTCCGCCTCCGCCTGGCTGATGTCCTTCACGTCGGCCATCCGCTGGAGCACCACGTTGCGGCGCTTGGTGGCTTCCTGGAGGTCGTTGACCGGGTCGTAGCGGCTCGGCGACTGGACGAGGCCCGCCATCATCGCGGCCTCCTCCACCTTGAGGTCGGCGGCGGGCTTGGAGAAGTAGCGCTGGGACGCCGCCTCGATGCCGTAGGCCTGCTGACCGAAGAAGGTGATGTTGAGGTAGTTCTCGAGGATCTTCTTCTTCCCCAGCTCCTCCTCGACCTGGATCGCGTACTTCAGTTCGCGCACCTTGCGGCCGATGGTCTGCTGGGTGGCCTGGGCGACCTTCTCGGGGTCGTCACCGGCCTCCTCGACGAAGACGTTCTTCACGTACTGCTGGGTGAGCGTGGACGCGCCCTGGGACACACCGCCCGACTGGGCGTTGCGGTTGATCGCGCGCAGCACGCCCTTGAGGTCGATCGCCCCGTGCTCGTAGAAGCGCGAGTCCTCGATCGCGACGATCGCCTTCTGCATGTACGGGGAGATCTTCTCCAGCGGCACGACCTTCCGGTCGCGCGAGTACACGGTGGCGAGGGTGCCGCCCTCGGAGTCGAGGATGGTGGTGCGCTGACTGAGCGGTGGTGTCTTCAGGTTGGACGGGATCTCGTCGAACCCCTCGACCGTGCCCTTCGCCGCGAGCCCCAGTGCACCGGCCGCGGGCAGGGCGATGCCCGCCAGCACGGCTCCGGAGAGCACACTGACACCGAGGAACTTGGCGGCCTGCTGGGTCCCGGTCAGACCTCCGCCCGAGCGCTTCTTTGCCATGAGGGGCAGCCTAATCCGTGGGGACCGGCGTTCCGCAGGAGCGGGGGCCTCTCGGAGCGTTCGCGTACCAGACCGTGACATCCGAGCAGCCCGCGGAGGACATCCGAGCGGCCCGGGGACCTACGCCTCCATTCGCCGGACACGCGTACAGGCCTTGGCCTAAGCTGCTCCCAACTGTCACAGCGGTGTGGTTCAGCATCAAGCCCGGGCGTGACATCGGCAGGAACTCCCCAGGACCCGAACCTGGGGACGTCATGCCCGATTCCGCCCCGTGCGTCACTCGACGCCCCATGTGGCTCCGTCACAGCCGGGCGAACTGTACCGGTTCGCCGGTTTGGACACGCATGTCCATCGGTCACTCCCCTGGGTGATCTGCCGCGTACGCATAGTCCGTTCGGGCCATTCAAGATTGGGCCCGAAGGGGGTGTTGCGCTGTGCCCACCTTCCGTAACGTCACCAACTGGCAGCGGTGAATATGCCGCTACCGCCGTGGGGGAGCCTCGATTCGGGAGAGGACGGCGCCGGTATGGGCTGGGTAGCTGACTGGAGTGCGCAGGCGGCCTGCCGCACTACCGATCCGGATGAACTTTTCGTGCAGGGAGCGGCGCAGAACAGGGCGAAGGCGGTGTGCACCGGCTGTCCGGTGCGGACCGAGTGCCTGGCCGACGCGCTCGACAACCGCGTGGAGTTCGGCGTGTGGGGCGGCATGACGGAGCGCGAGCGCCGTGCCCTGCTGCGCCGGCGGCCGACCGTCACCTCGTGGCGGCGACTGCTGGAGACCGCGCGCACGGAGTACGAGCGGGGAGCGGGCCTGCTGCCCGTGGCGATGGAGGACGACGCGACGTACGAGGCGTACGCGGCGGTCGGATGACCGGGCGCGGGTGATCCCCGCCTCCGGTGTGGGCATTCCGCCGACGGTCAGGCGGGATCCGCCTCCGGTCAGGCCGACGGCATACGGCCGGCCGTGAGCCGGTCTCCGATGGCTCGAAGCCCTGCCAGATCGTGTACGTCGCCGGGCAGGGCGGCCACTTCGGCGACAGCCACCTCGGGGTGGAGCGTCGTGAACCGGTCGCGCGTGCGCTGCTCGCGCGCGAGCACCTGCATCCGCTCGGCATGGAGACGGAGCAGGCCGGCGGTCAGCTGCTGGATGTCTGGTGCGTCGTCGTCTGGTGCGTCGTCGTCGGCTGTGGGGGCAGCCTCGGCGTGCGAAGAAGGTGCGGCGGCAGTGCTCGGGGTCGTGCTCGTGCCGACGGTGGTGCTCGTCGTCGTGCTGGTGGTTCCGGCGGCGGTCGTGGTGTCTGACGGCTCGGTGTCTGACGACTCGGGTGCGGTGGCCCGGGAGCCACGCACTCCAGTCTTCCCGGCCTCCTGATCCACAATGCGCCCCTCGTCAAGATTTTCCGCCGCGGCTCGCGCACGCTCGGCCGAGAGCCGGGCGGCACCACTGCCGTGGACGCGGTTGAGGACGAGCCCGGCCAGCGGCATCTCCTCCGCGGCCAGCCGCTCCACGAAGTACGCCGCCTCCCGCAGCGCGTCCCGCTCCGGCGTCGCGACCACGAGGAACGCCGTGCCCGGGGCCTGGAGCAGCTTGTACGTCGCGTCCGCCCGGGTGCGGAAGCCGCCGAACATGGTGTCCATGGCGGCCACGAAGGTCTGCACGTCCTTCAGGAACTGACCCCCGAGCAGCTTCCCCAGCGTCCCCGTCATCATCGACATGCCGACGTTGAGGAACTTCATCCCCGCCCGGCCGCCCATCTTCGCCGGGGCCATCAGGAGCTTGATGAACTTCCCGTCCAGGAAGGACCCGAGCCGCTTCGGCGCGTCCAGGAAGTCGAGCGCCGAACGCGACGGCGGAGTGTCGACCACGATGAGGTCCCACTCGTCCCGGGCCTGCAGCTGCCCGAGCTTCTCCATCGCCATGTACTCCTGCGTACCGGCGAAACCCGCCGAAAGGGACTGGTAGAAGGGGTTCTCCAGAATCGCCCGGGCCCGCTCGGCGTCCGCGTGCGCCTCGACGATCTCGTCGAAGGTCCGCTTCATGTCGAGCATCATGGCGTGCAGCTGCCCGGCGCCGGACCCCTTGATCCCGTCCACCTCGCGCGGCACGTTGTCCAGCGAGTCGATCCCCATCGACTGCGCGAGCCGCCGCGCCGGGTCGATCGTCAGGACGACGACTTTGCGGCCGCGCTCCGCCGCCCGTACGCCGAGCGCCGCCGCCGTCGTCGTCTTGCCGACCCCGCCCGCGCCGCAGCAGACGATGATCCGCGTGCCCAGGTCGTCGATGAGCGGATCCAGGTGCAGGACGGGGACGGAGTCCAGACCGTTCGCCGCTGCGTTCACCGAACCCGTCACACGCCCACCCCTTGCTTCCGCAGGTCCTTCGCCAGCCGGTACAGGCCCGCGATGTCCGCCCCGTCCCCCAGGAACGGCAGCTCGTACGCCGGTACGCCCAGCTCCAGGAGCACCGCCCGCTGCTCGCGCTCCAGCTCGACGCGCTGCGCGTGCTCGGCCGCCTGCTCCAGGAGCGGTTCGACCAGCTTCGTCCCTCCGCGGATGCCGGCCGCGGCGAGGGTCCGCGCCACCGCGTCCCGGTGGTCGCCGGAGGCCGCCCGCACCGCCGCCTCGTCGAGGACGTGCGGACGGACCATGTTCACGATGACGCCGCCCACCGGCAGTTCGGCGGCGCGCAGCTCCGCGATGCCGTCCGCGGTCTCCTGGACCGGCATCTCCTCCAGCAGGCTCACCAGATGCACGGCCGTCTCCGGGGACTTCAGCACCCGCATCACGGCCTGCGCCTGATTGTGTATCGGGCCGATCCGCGCCAGGCCCGCCACCTCGTCGTTCACGTTGAGGAAGCGGGTGATCCGGCCGGTCGGAGGCGCGTCCATGATCACGTGGTCGTAGGTGTAGCCGCCGTGCTTCTCGCGCCGGCGGACCGCCTCGCAGGCCTTGCCCGTCAGCAGCACGTCCCGGACCCCGGGGGCGATCGTCGTCGCGAAGTCGATCGCGCCGAGCTTCTTCAGGGCCCGGCCCGCGCTGCCTAGCTTGTAGAACATCTGGAGGTAGTCGAGCAGGGCGCGCTCGGCGTCGATGGCCAGCGCGAAGACCTCGCCGCCGCCCGGGGCGACGGCGATCTTGCGCTCCTCGTACGGAAGCGCCTCCGTCTCGAAGAGCTGCGCGATGCCCTGTCTGCCTTCGACCTCGACGAGGAGGGTCCGCTTGCCCTCCGTGGCGAGGGCGAGCGCGAGGGCGGCGGCGACCGTCGTCTTACCGGTACCGCCCTTGCCGCTGACGACCTGGAGCCTGCTCACGTCTCGAGCCTAACCACTGGAGCGGTCGCCTAAGCAGGAGGCTGCCTGTGGCAGCGGATACAGTCGGCTCCATGACCAAGTGGGAATACTCGACCGTGCCCCTTCTCGTGCACGCGACGAAGCAGATTCTGGACACCTGGGGCGAGGACGGGTGGGAGCTCGTCCAGGTCGTTCCCGGGCCGAACAACCCCGAGCAGCTCGTGGCCTACCTGAAGCGGGAGAAGTCCTGATGAGCGGGGCCGCGAAGGGCGCCGTCGAGGCCAAGCTCGCCGAGCTGGGCCTGACCCTGCCGGAGGTCGTGCCGCCGCTGGCGGCCTACCAGCCGGCCGTCCAGTCCGGCGTGTACGTCTACACCGCGGGCCAGCTCCCGATCGTGCAGGGCAAGCTCCTGGCGGCCGGCAAGGTCGGCGCCGAGGTCACCGCCGAGGAGGCCAAGGAGCTCGCCGCCACCTGCGCGCTGAACGCGCTCGCGGCCGTGAAGTCGGTCGCCGGTGACCTGGACCGGATCAAGCGGGTCGTGAAGGTCGTCGGCTTCGTCGCCTCGGCCGCCGACTTCACCGGGCAGCCGGGCGTCCTCAACGGCGCCAGCGAACTGCTCGGCGCGGTCCTCGGCGACAAGGGCGTGCACGCCCGCAGCGCCGTGGGCGTGGCCGTGCTCCCGCTCGACGCCCCGGTCGAGGTCGAGGTCCAGGTGGAGCTCGTCCAGGACTGACCGTCCGCTCTCACCCAGAGCCGGTTCTCCCGTCCCGGGGGAATCGGCTCTCGTGCATCCGGGTAGTTGCGCATACCATCCGGCCATGTCGAATGGTCAGTGGTACCCACGGGAATGGCCCGGCCTCATCCGCGCGCTCGCCGCGGGCGAGCTCACCCCCGCGACTCCCAGGCGGGCGGCCACCGTCCTGCTGCTGCGCGACGGCACGGAGGGGCCGAGCGTCCACATGCTGCGCCGCCGCGCCTCCATGGCCTTCGCGGGCGGCGCGTACGCCTATCCCGGCGGCGGTGTCGATCCACGCGACGAACACCTGGTGCGCTGGGCCGGGCCCTCCCTGGAGACCTGGGCCGAGCGTCTGGGCGTCACGGGTACGGCGGAGGCCCAGGCGATCGTCTGTGCCGCCGTGCGCGAGACGTACGAGGAGGCGGGCGTGCTGCTCGCCGGGGAGACCGCCGACTCCGTGGTCGGGGACACCACGGGCGAGGACTGGGAGAAGGACCGGGAGGCGCTGGTCGCCCGTGAGCTGTCCTTCGCCGACTTCCTCGACCGACGCGGCCTCGTGCTGCGCTCGGACCTGCTCGGCGCGTGGGCGCGCTGGATCACGCCGGAGTTCGAGCCCCGGCGGTACGACACCTGGTTCTTCGTGGCCGCGCTGCCGGCCGGCCAGCGCACCCGTAACGCCTCGACGGAGGCGGACCGCACGGTCTGGATCCGCCCCGTGGAGGCCGCGTCCGGTTACGACCGGGGCGAGCTGACGATGATGCCGCCGACCATCTCGACCCTGCGCGCGCTCACGCGCTTCGGCTCGGCCGCCGAGGCGCTGGCCGCGGCGGCGGGCCAGGACCTCACTCCCGTACTGGCGCAGGCGCGCCTGGAGGGGGACGAGCTGATCCTGAGCTGGCCGGGCCACGACGAGTTCACCAAGCACATCCCGACGGGTGGGACCGGGGACGCCGCGCCGGGAGCGGCCCCGGAGACTCAGAGCGCGCGGCCTGCTGCGGGGCCTGCTGGTGGTCCGGCTGCGGGACACGCTACGGGTCCGGCCGCAGGGCAGGCCGATGGTCCGGACGCGGGTCCGGACGCGGGACCGGGGGGTGCGCGATGAGCGACGCGGCCGCGCTGCCCGGACAGCCCCGCGGCGGAGTCCTCTCCGGGCCCGCGACCGCCCGCGCCGTCAACGTCCTCGCGCCGAACCCGTCCGCGATGACCCTGGACGGCACCAACACCTGGATCGTCTCCGAGCCGGACTCCGATCTCGCCGTCGTCATCGACCCCGGCCCGCTCGACGACGGCCATCTGGAGCATGTCGTCGAGACCGCGGCCGGGCTCGGCAAGCGGGTCGCGCTCACCCTGCTGACACACGGCCACCCGGACCACGCCGAGGGCGCCGCCCGGTTCGCCGAGCTGACCGGCACTCATGTGCGGGCCCTGGACCCGGCGCTGCGGCTGGGTGACGAGGGGCTGGCCGCCGGGGACGTCGTCGCTGTCGGCGGTCTGGAGCTGCGGGTCGTACCGACGCCGGGCCACACCTCCGACTCGCTCTCCTTCCATCTCCCCGCCGACCGGGCCGTTCTGACGGGCGACACGATCCTGGGGCGCGGCACGACGATCGTGGCCCATCCCGACGGGCGCCTCGGCGACTATCTGGACTCGCTGCGCCGGCTGCGCTCGCTCACGGTCGACGACGGCGTCCACACCGTGCTGCCGGGCCACGGGCCGGTCCTGGACGACGCCCAAGGGGCGGTGGAGTTCTATCTCGCACACCGGGCAGGCCGGCTCGCGCAGGTCGAGACGGCCGTCGAGAACGGCCATCGGACCCCCTCGGAGGTCGTCGCCCACGTCTACGCGGACGTGGACCGCTCGCTGTGGCCCGCCGCCGAACTCTCCGTACGGGCCCAGCTGCAGTACCTCCGGGAGCACGGACTGATCTGACCCCCACCGTCGAGGGCGCGCGGGATCGTGTCTTACGCTCCGCTTACTTCGCCTACTGAAGACCGTCGCCCTCGGGGGGAACGCCCATGTTCGTCATAGCCATCCTGCTGCTCGTCGCGGCAGTGGTGCTCTTCTTCGTCGCCCGCTCCAACGATGCGAAGGGGCTGAAGCTCGGTGCACTCGGCGCCGTCCTCGCGGGTGCCTTCTCGCTGGTCGTCAGCATGACGTACGTGGTCAGCGCGTACGAGGTCGGTGTGCCGGTCGCGTTCGGCAAGGTGGGCTCGCCGATGACCTCCGGCATGCACGTCAAGTCGCCGTTCACCGACGTCACGACCTTCTCCACCCGCCCCGTCGACCTCAACCTCTCCGACAAGGACGTGGTCGAGGTCCGCTCCTCGCAGGGCGGCGTGATGGAGGTGGAGGTGACCGTGAAGTGGGCGGTCACGCCGACCAAGGCGGTCGAGCTGTACCGGCTCGCGGGCAGCGAGGAGTCCATCCAGCAGCGCCTGGTCTACCCGGACAGCCGGGAGATCGTCCGTAACGTCTTCGCCCGCTACACGAGCGAGCAGGGCTACGCGACCGACCGCGAGAAGATCAACGCCGAGATCGGCACGCTCATCAAGGAGCGTCTCGCGCCCCGCGGGATCGACGTCACGGCCGTCAACCTGCGCAACGTGAAGCCCTCGAAGGCCCTGCAGGACCAGATCGATCGCAAGATCCAGCAGCAGCAGGCGACCGAGCGCGCCACCGAGGCGGCCCGCACGGCCAAGGCCGAGGCGGACAGGCGCCGTATCGAGGCCGAGGGCATCGCCCGCGCCAACAGGATCCTCAACGACTCGCTGACCGACAAGGTCCTGATGAACCAGTGCATCGACGCGTACAAGGAGGCCGCGGCGAAGAACCCGGTGTACGCGGTTCCGTGCGGCTCCGGCAGCGGCAACCCGCTGATCGTGGACGGTACGAAGCGGTAGTCGTCACCGTACGTACGAGAGAGGCCGCCCGGTCCATGACCGGGCGGCCTCTCTCGTACGTACGGGCCGGGGGTGCCTAGCGCGAACGCTTCGCGAGGCGCTCGACGTCCAGCAGGATCACGGCGCGGGCCTCCAGTCGGAGCCAGCCGCGCTGGGCGAAGTCCGCGAGGGCCTTGTTGACCGTCTCGCGGGAGGCGCCGACCAGCTGGGCCAGCTCCTCCTGCGTGAGGTCGTGGACGACGTGGATGCCTTCCTCGGACTGCACACCGAAGCGGCGCGACAGGTCGAGGAGCGCGCGGGCGACACGGCCCGGCACGTCGGAGAAGACCAGGTCGGACATCTGGTCGTTGGTCTTGCGCAGCCGGCGGGCGACCGCGCGCAGCAGAGCGGTGGCCACCTCGGGGCGGGCGTTCAGCCAGGGCTGGAGGTCGCCGTGGCCGAGGCCGAGCAGCTTGACCTCGGTCAGCGCGGTCGCGGTGGCGGTGCGCGGGCCCGGGTCGAAGAGGGACAGCTCGCCGATCAGCTCGCCGGGGCCGAGGACGGCGAGCATGTTCTCGCGGCCGTCGGGGGACGTGCGGTGGAGCTTCACCTTGCCCTCGGTGACCACGTACAGGCGGTCGCCGGGGTCCCCCTCGTGGAAGAGCGCGTCGCCACGGGCGAGCGTCGCTTCACTCATCGAGGCGCGCAGCTCCGCGGCCTGCTCGTCATCGAGCGCCGCGAAGAGCGGGGCGCGCCGCAGAACGTCGTCCACGAGTTCTCTCCTATGTCGACCTGCTCAGGGGACCTTGATCCCATGATGCCGGACGCACAAAACAGTGCGATCAATCACAACAAGTTTGACGTACCGAACCGCCCGTCCGTACGCCAGGGGCCCGATTGGGTCGTGATCGGCCATGCCCAGGGCGGATGTCGGTGGTGGCGCTTAGGCTGGCCGGGTGTCCAACTCGCCGGTGAGAGCGCAGGCCAAGGGGGCTGGAAGAGTGTCGGCCAAGGGTAATTCCGCTGTGGGCGAACAGGGTGCGCCGAAGCGGACAAATGCCACGAAAGACCCTGTGAAGGCCGTCAAGAAGCCCGCGAAGCGGCCCGCGAAACCGGCCGCGAAACCGTCCGCGGCGCAGGCCACGAAGACCGCGAAACCGTCCGCGGCGAAGACAGGGAAGACCGCGAAGCCGTCCGCGGCGAAGGCCGGGAAGCCCGCGAAGCCGGAGTCCCGGCTCGCGATGGTCCGCCGTGCCCGGAAGATCAACCGCGAGCTGGCCGAGGTCTTCCCGTACGCCCATCCCGAACTGGACTTCCGGAACCCCTTCGAGCTCCTCGTCGCCACGGTCCTCTCCGCCCAGACGACCGACCTGCGGGTCAACCAGACCACCCCCGCGCTCTTCGCGAAGTACCCGACGCCCGAGGATCTGGCCGCCGCCGTCCCCGAGGAGGTCGAGGAGCTGATCAGGCCCACCGGCTTCTTCCGCGCCAAGACCAAGTCGATCATGGGCCTCGCCGCGGCCCTCAGGGACGACTTCGGCGGCGAGGTCCCCGGCCGTCTCGACGACCTGGTCAAACTGCCGGGCGTGGGCCGCAAGACCGCCTTCGTCGTCCTCGGCAACGCCTTCGGCGTGCCCGGCATCACCGTCGACACCCACTTCATGCGCCTCGCCCGCCGCTGGAAGTGGACCGAGAGCGACGACCCGGTGAAGATCGAGGCCGAGGTCGCCGAGATCTTCCCGAAGAGCGAGTGGACGATGCTCTCGCACCGCGTGATCTTCCACGGCCGCCGGATCTGCCACGCCCGCAAGCCCGCCTGCGGTGCCTGCCCGATCGCCCCGCTCTGTCCCGCGTACGGGGAGGGCGAGACCGACCCGGAGAAGGCCGCGAAGCTTCTGAAGTACGAGAAGGGCGGCTTCCCGGGCCAGCGCCTCAACCCGCCCCCGGACTACCCGGGCCGCCCGGCCGCCCCCGCTCCCGGTGTGGCCCCGGGGGCCGAATGAGGCAGAGCCCGGGGGAACGAACCCACGCACGGATCGCGTTGTGAATCATCGGGGGTGCCTATGACGCGCACGGAAGAAGAGACCGGGGAGACGACCCACGGCGTGGGGACCGGCGGCCTGCTCAGACGGGACGGTCTGCCCGACTGGCTCGTCCCCGTCGACAGGGCGGCGCGAACGGTCGCGCCCGAGCAGCTCAGCCGTTTCCTGCCGCCCGCGAACGGCGCCGGTCGCCAGTCCGCCGTCCTCATTCTCTTCGGCGAGGGCGAGCGCGGCCCCGAGCTGCTCCTCATGGAGCGCTCCGGTTCGCTGCGCTCCCACGCCGGCCAGCCCTCCTTCCCCGGCGGCGCCCTGGACCCGGAGGACGGCGATCCGGCCGACGGAGGCCTGCTGCGCGCCGCTCTGCGCGAGGCCGAGGAGGAGACCGGACTCGATCCCTCCGGCGTCCAGCTCTTCGGCGTCCTGCCCCAGCTCTACATCCCGGTCAGCAGCTTCGTCGTCACCCCCGTCCTCGGCTGGTGGCGCACCCCCAGCCCGGTCGGGGTCGTCGACCCCGCCGAGACCGCCCGGGTCTTCACCGTCCCCGTGGCGGATCTCACGGACCCCGCCAACCGCGCGACCACCGTCCACCCCAGCGGCCACAAAGGCCCCGGGTTCCTCGTCGCATCCGCTCTGGTCTGGGGTTTTACGGCCGGAGTGATCGACCGGCTCCTCCACTACGCCGGCTGGGAGCAGCCGTGGGACCGGGCCAAGCAGGTCCCGCTCGACTGGCGCTCATGACAGGCTGAACCCCCCGGAGCCCGGGGCGACCGAAGACGAATCTGCGAGGCTATTGACGGTGAACGTGCTGGACATCCTGTTGCTGCTCGCCGCCGTGTGGTTCGCGATCATCGGTTACCGCCAGGGCTTCGTGGTCGGCATCCTGTCGGTCATCGGCTTCCTGGGCGGCGGCCTCGTCGCCGTCCTCCTGCTCCCGGTCGTCTGGGACTGGCTGACGAACCACTCCGAGGTCTCCACCACGGCGACGGTCGTCTTCGTGGTCGTCGTGATCGTCTGCGCCTCCGTCGGCCAGGCCTTCACCACCCACCTCGGGAACAAGCTGCGTCGGCACATCACCTGGTCACCGGCGCGCGCCCTGGACGCCACCGGAGGCGCGCTGGTCAACGTGGTCGCGATGCTCCTCGTGGCCTGGCTGCTCGGCTCGGCCCTCGCCGGAACCTCCATGCCCACGCTCGGCAAGGAGGTCCGCAGCTCCAAGGTGCTGCTCGGTGTCGAGCAGGTGATGCCCGATCAGGCATCCACCTGGTTCACGAACTTCACCTCGACGCTGGCGCAGAACGGCTTCCCCCAGGTCTTCAGCCCGTTCGCCAACGAGCCCATCACCGAAGTCAGGCCGCCGGACCCGGCGCTCGCCGGCAGCCCGGTCGCCGCCAAGGCCCAGCGCTCGATCGTCAAGGTCGTCGGTACGGCCCCGAGTTGCGGCAAGGTGCTCGAAGGCACCGGCTTCGTCTTCGACGACCGCCGGGTCATGACCAACGCCCATGTCGTCGGCGGCGTCGACGAGCCGACCGTCCAGATCGGCGGCGAGGGCAAGCTGTACGACGCGAAGGTCGTCCTCTACGACTGGCAGCGCGACATCGCCGTGCTGGACGTGCCCGATCTGGACGTCCAGCCGCTGCAGTTCACCGAGCAGGACGCCCGCAGCGGCGACAGCGCGATCGTCGCGGGCTTCCCCGAGAACGGCTCGTACGACGTCCGCTCGGCGCGCGTCCGGGGCCGTATCAGCGCCAACGGCCCTGACATCTACCACCGTGGCGAGGTACGCAGGGACGTCTACTCCCTGTACGCGACGGTCCGTCAGGGAAACTCCGGCGGCCCGCTGCTCACCGAGGACGGCAAGGTGTCCGGCGTGATCTTCGCCCGCTCGCTCGACGACAGGAACACCGGCTACGCGCTGACGGTCGACGAGATCCGGGAGGACATCATCCAGGGCCGCGCGGCGACACAGCAGGTCGACAGCCAGGGTTGTGCGCTGTAGGCGGCTGAGCCGCTGTGCGCCGCGGCGGATGGACGTCCATGTCCGGCCCGGGGTGTGATCGGTCCCGTCGTGTGACGGTTCCGGGGGCGATCAGTCCCGGGTGTGCCTGAGCCGGGCCGAGACCCAGCGGGCCCGGCGGCGCAGGATGCGCGGAATTCCGATGTCCTGCCCCGGATGTGAGCGACCCTGTTCCTGCGGGCCGCTCCTCTCGTGTGAGCCCGGCCCAGTGGCCGAGCGGCGGTTGCGTGCCGTGTCACCGTAGTCGTGCGTCCAGCCCATACCCCGACGTCTGCCCGGGGCCCAAGGTCGGTAATCGCCTGGGGGCCCGCCAATTGGAGTATGCGTCGGGCACATGGCCGTTCTTGGAACGGCTGTACGTCACCGGTCCGGCTCGGGGTCCTTCAGCCAGTTGATGAGCTCCGTGGAGAACGCCTTCGGGTCCTCCTCGTGGGGGAAGTGCCCCAGGCCGTCGAAGAGCCGCCAGCGGTACGGCGCCTCCACGTACTCGCCCGAACCGGCCGCGCTCCGCGTCCGCATCGCCGGGTCCAGCGAACCGTGCAGGTGCAGTGTCGGTACCCGCACAGGCCGCTTCATACGCCGGTTGAACTGGATGCCGTCGGGTCGCGCCAGGGACCGCACCATCCAGCGGTACGGCTCGATCGAGCAGTGTGCCGTCGACGGGATGCACATCGCCCGCCGGTACACGGCGAGCGCCTCCTCGTCCGCCGGCCCCGGGCCCGACCAGTCCTCGATCAGCCGGCCGACCAGGGCTGCCTCGTCCGCGACGAGTTGACGCTCCGGCAGCCAGGGGCGCTGGAACCCCCATACGAACGATCCGGCGCGCGACTGGGAGAAGTCGGAGAGCATCGCCGAGCGCCAGCGGCGCGGGTGCGGCATCGAGGAGACCGCGAGGCGGCGCACCAGCTTCGGCCGCATGACGGCCGCGGTCCAGGCGAGGTAGCCGCCCAGTCCGTGGCCGACGAGCGCCGCGTCCGGTTCGCCCAGGGAGCGGACGACGCCGGTGATGTCGAGCGCCAGGTTGGCGGGGTCGTAGCCCCGGGGCGTACGGTCGCTGCCGCCCACGCCCCGCAGGTCCATCGCCACGGCCCGGAAGCCGGCGTCGGCGAGAGCAGGCAGCTGGTGGCGCCAGGTCCACCAGAACTGCGGAAAGCCGTGCAGCAGCAGGACGAGCGGCCCGTCGCCCATCTCCGCGATGTGGAAGCGCGCGCCGTTGGCGGCCACATCGCGGTGGGTCCAGGGGCCGTCGATCCGTACGGGGCTGCCGACGGGGCCGCTGCCGTTGCTGCTCTCAGGGACGGTCATGTGGATGAGCGTCCCACAGCCGCGACCTTCTCCTGGACCGTGGCCGGGAGAGCCGCCCTTTCGGGGCGGGGGTGCGGCTTGGCGTTCTGCAGGATCGCGGCCGTCTGCTTGGCCGCGTTGATGGACTTCTCCGGCGGCTTGACCTTCTTGAACTTGGCGTAGGCCACCAGCCCGAGCAGCCCCGCGAGCAGCACGTTCGCCGCGAAGGAGAGCAGGAAGCACCAGGCGAGGTTCCAGCCGCCCTCGCCGTTGTGGCCGCCGGTCCAGGTGTTGATGCCGTAGGCCAGCGCGAAACTCAGCATGGGCAGCGAGAAGAGGAGCACCGTCGCGGCGGCCGTGCCGGCCGCGCCGCCGATGGCGCCCCGCTTGACGTCCTGGCGGATCTCGGCCTTCGCCAGGGCGATCTCGTCGTGCACCAGCGCGGACATCTCGGCGGTCGCCGAGGCGACCAGCTGACCGAGGCTGCGCTCGGCTCCGTTGACCGGGTCGCTCATCGCTGCTCCCTCTTCTCTTCTACGGTCCGACCTCAGATCATGCCGGACTGTCGCCGTCATCGCGCGATGCCCCCGCCAGTTGGGCGCGCTGGCGGTGCTCGGCGGCCTTCCTCTCGTAGATCTCGGCCATCCTCAGGTGGTACGCCGGATCGTCCTCCTCGTAGATGTCGGGGATGCCGTCCTGGTCCTCGTCGCGCTCCTCGTCGGCCAGCAGCGCCTCGTACTTCCGTACCCGCAACTTGAGCAGGAATGTCGCGAGGACGGCCGCCATGAGCGAGCCGATGAGGACGGCCGCCTTGACCTGGGTGGTCAGCGCGTCGTCGCCCTCGAAGGCGAGCTCGCCGATGAGGAGGGAGACGGTGAAGCCGATTCCGGCGAGCGAGGCGACGGCGAAGACGTCCGGCCAGGCCAGGTCGCTGTTGAGCTCCGCCTTGGTGAAGCGGGCGGCGAGCCAGGTGCCGCCGAAGATGCCGACGGCCTTGCCGACGACGAGGCCGAGCACCACACCGAGGGTGACCGGATTGGTGAAGACCTCCCCGAAGGACTTCCCGCTGATGTTCACGCCCGCCGAGAACAGCGCGAACAGGGGTACGGCCAGGCCGGCGGAGAGCGGCCTGACCAGGTGCTCGATGTGCTCGCCCGGGGACTGATCCTCGCCCTCCCGCCTGGTGCAGCGCAGCATCAGGCCCATGGCGACGCCGGCGATCGTGGCGTGCACGCCGCTGTTGTACATCAGGCCCCAGACGACCAGGGCGAGCGGGACGTAGACGTACCAGCCGCGCACTCCCTTGCGGAGCAGCAGCCAGAAGACGGCGAGGCCGGCGAAGGCGCCGCCGAGGGCGGCGAAGTTCAGGTCGCTGGTGAAGAAGACCGCGATGATCAGGATCGCGAAGAGGTCGTCGACGACGGCGAGCGTGAGCAGGAACGCGCGGAGCGCGGACGGCAGCGAGGTGCCGATGACGGCGAGGACCGCGAGCGCGAAGGCGATGTCCGTGGCCGTGGGCACCGCCCAGCCGGCCATGGAACCGCCGCCGACGAGGTTGGTCAGGGCGTAGACGAGAGCCGGTACGGCCATGCCGCAGAGAGCCGCGACGACGGGGAGTGCGGCGGCCTTGGGGTCGCGCAGCTCGCCCGCGACCAGCTCACGCTTGAGCTCGATGCCCGCGACGAAGAAGAAGATCGCGAGGAGGCCGTCGGCCGCCCAGTGCTGGATCGAGAGGTCGAGGCCGAGGGCGGCTGGGCCTACGTGGAAGTCGGACACCGTCTCGTAGCTCGCGCTGACGGGGGAGTTCGCCCAGATCAGCGCGGTGACCGCGGCCAGCAGGAGAAGCACGCCACCGACGGTCTCGGCGCGCAGAGCGTCTGCGACGTACCGCCGCTCGGGCCAGGAGAGGCGGCCGAGGAACTTGCGGTCGGTGGGGGTGGGTGCGGGCGCGGGCACGGGCGGCGACCTCCGGTCGGTTGGGCAGCACAGAGCACATGCCGACCAGACTTCCCGGCGCACCTAGGTATTTCTGTCGCGTCTCTGACGCGTTCTTTACCTTACCTAACGAGCGAGGGGTTGTGTCCGGCGATCTTCACTTTAGGGACAGAACCGCGCTCCGGCCCGTTGTGGAGACCGCCCCGGGTCCCGCGGGGCGCATACGCGGCCGCCCGCCCCGGGGAACCCGGGACGGGCGGTGTGTGGCGGGTGGCGGCCTGGGCCTGCGGCGGCTAGGGCCCGTGGCACCTAGAGCCCGCGGCGCCTGGGCCTGTGGCCGGCCTGGGCCGCCGCTCAGTCCTCGCTGGACGCGCTCGGGAGCTTCGTCTGGATGAGGTCCATGACGGAGGAGTCGGTCAGCGTCGTCACGTCGCCGAGCTCCCGGTTCTCCGCCACGTCGCGCAGCAGCCGCCGCATGATCTTGCCGGAACGGGTCTTCGGCAGCTCTGCCACCGGCAGGATCCGCTTCGGCTTGGCGATCGGGCCGAGCGTCGTGCCGACGTGGTTGCGCAGCTCCGTGACGAGCCCCTCGTCCTCGCTCGCCGAACCGCGCAGGATCACGAACGCGACGATCGCCTGGCCGGTCGTCTCGTCGGCCGCGCCGACCACCGCCGCCTCGGCGACGGACGGGTGCGAGACGAGCGCCGACTCGACCTCGGTGGTCGAGATGTTGTGGCCCGAGACGAGCATGACGTCGTCGACCCGGCCGAGCAGCCAGATGTCGCCGTCCTCGTCCTTCTTCGCGCCGTCGCCGGCGAAGTACCTGCCCTCGAAGCGGGACCAGTACGTGTCGAGGAAGCGCTGGTCGTCACCCCAGATGGTGCGCAGCATCGACGGCCACGGCTCGGTGAGGACCAGGTAGCCGCCGCCTCCGTTCGGGACCTCGTTCGCGTCGTCGTCGACGACGGTGGCGGAGATCCCGGGCAGCGGGCGCTGGGCCGAGCCCGGCTTGGTCTCGGTGACGCCCGGCAGCGGGGAGATCATCATCGCGCCGGTCTCGGTCTGCCACCAGGTGTCCACGATCGGGGTCTTCCCGGCGCCGATGTGCTCGCGGTACCAGACCCACGCCTCGGGGTTGATGGGCTCGCCGACCGAGCCGAGCACGCGCAGGCTCGACAGGTCGAACTTCGCGGGGATGTCGTCGCCCCACTTCATGAACGTGCGGATCGCGGTGGGCGCCGTGTAGAGGATCGTGACGCCGTACTTCTGGATGATCTCCCAGAAGCGGCCCTGGTGCGGGGTGTCCGGAGTGCCCTCGTACATGACCTGCGTCGCGCCGTTGGCCAGCGGACCGTACGTGATGTACGAGTGCCCGGTCACCCAGCCGATGTCGGCGGTGCACCAGTAGACGTCGGTCTCCGGCTTGAGGTCGAAGACGGCGTGGTGGGTGTACGCCGCCTGGGTGAGGTAGCCGCCGGAGGTGTGCAGGATGCCCTTGGGCTTACCCGTCGTACCGGAGGTGTAGAGGATGAAGAGCGGGTGCTCGGCCTCGAACGCCTCGGGGGCGTGGTCGGCGGACTGGCGGGCGACGATGTCGTGCCACCAGACGTCCCGGCCCTCGGTCCACGCCACGTCCTGGCCGGTGCGGCGGACGACGAGGACGTTGCCCACCTTGTCGGTGCGGGTGAGGGCCTCGTCCACGGCGGGCTTGAGGGCGCTCGGCTTGCCGCGGCGGTAGCCCCCGTCGGCGGTGATGACGAGCTTGGCGTCGGCGTCCTCGACGCGGGTGGCGATGGCGTCGGCGGAGAAGCCGCCGAAGACCACGGAGTGCGCGGCGCCGATGCGGGCACAGGCCAGCATCGAGACGACGGCCTCGGGGATCATCGGGAGGTAGATCGCGACCCGGTCGCCCTTCGTGACGCCCAGCTCGGTCAGGGCGTTGGCCGCCCGGGAGACCTCGTCCCTGAGCTCGGCGTAGGTGATGGCCCGGCTGTCGCCCGGCTCGCCCTCGAAGTGGATCGCCACCCGGTCGCCGTTGCCCGCCTCGACATGACGGTCGACGCAGTTGTACGCCACGTTGAGCGTGCCGTCGGCGAACCACTTGGCGAACGGCGGGTTCGACCAGTCGAGGGTCTCCGTCGGCTCGGTGGCCCAGGTGAGCCGCTTCGCCTGCTCGGCCCAGAAGCCAAGCCTGTCCTCCGCGGCCTGCTCGTACGCCTCCGCCGTCACGTTGGCGTGCGCGGCCAGCTCGGCCGGCGGCGCGAACCGCCGCTCTTCCTTCAAGAGGTTGGCCAGGCTTTCGTTGCTCACGACATCTCCCTTTCCCAGGGCGTCCTATGTGCCTATGTGTCCCGCGTCATAGCTCATCAGTCAGATGCCCGGGTGACAAGAGTCTCCAGGAAATTGGTTTAGACCTATGTGATGGCGGGCGTGCGGTGGCCCCTCCTTCCCGAGCGGTGGGAAGAAGGGGCCACTTAGTCTCACGGACGTGAGGGAGGGAAGGTTCAGGACGCGCGCGCCCGCGTCCGATTCTTGATCATGGTCGGCGCGAGCCGCTCCCCGGCCGTTGCGGTCCGGCTGCCGCCCTCGGCGGGCGCGTCGGCCGACGTGGTTCCCAGAGCGTCGGAGCGCGAGCGCGAGCCCGAGCCCGAGTGCGCGCCGGAGAGCGCGTCGGCGGGTGTGCCCGACAGCGTGACGGCCGGTGCGCCGGAGAGTACGTCGGCCGGTGTGCCGGACAGCGCGTCGGTGGACGCGCCGGTCCGCGCACCGGTCGGCCCGTCGTGGCTCTCGGCAGCATCCGCCCGGGCGTCGGCCGACGCGATGGACGGCGGGACCAGGTCGAAGACGTCGTCGTAGCGATGCTGCTCGTCCGGGCCGGCCAGCAGATACGCCTGCGCCTCGCCGACGTGGAAGTACATCCCGTGGAGCGTCAGCGTGCCCTCGGTGAGCCGCCGGGCCACCGACTCGTACGCCCGTAGATGCTCCAACTGCTGGACCACGTTGGTCAGGCAGAGCTGCTCGACCGCGTCGGCCGGCAGCCGGCCCGAGATCCGGGCCCAGGCGTGTCGGCGACTGCCCATCCGCTCCAGGCTTGGCCGGCCGTGGCGCAGCCAGCGCCGCAGCGGGCTCGTGGGGGCGTCCGGTCCGGGTGTGCTGTTCAGCAGGGCCTGCATCGCACCGCAGCCGGAGTGTCCGCAGACGGTGATCGACTGGACCTGCAGGACCTCCACGGCGTACTCGATCGCCGCGGCCACCGAGTCGTCACCACTCTCGTCGCCGGGCAGCGGAACCAGATTGCCCACGTTCCGTACGGTGAAGAGGTCGCCCGGCCCGCTGGAGGTGATCATGCTCGTGACCAGTCGGGAATCGGCGCAGGTGAGGAAGAGCTGTGAGGGGCGCTGGCCCTCGCGGGCGAGACGCGCGAGCTCGTCCCGTACGAGAGGCGCCGTGTTGCGCTGGAACTTGCCGATGCCGCTCGCCAGTTGATGCCCGGTCGTCCGCGGGGTCTCGTCGGTGACGTGGGGCTCGCCGCAGTGGTGGTTGCGCCAGGGGGTCCAGGGGCGGCAGCAGGCGTGGGAGGCGGAGTCCGGTTCGGTGATCCGGGCGCCGGCGGGGCCGGTGATCTCCACCTCGCCACCGTGCCGGAGGCAGCTTGCCTGCCAGTCGCGCAACGTCTCGTACGCTGCGTGGTCCATGAAGGACCCGTCCAACTCGACGACCACATGGGCTCCTGGGGGAAGTTGGTGCAGGGCCCGGCTGAGCCGGGGTACGGCGAGGAAGGTGAGCTGTCCGCGGACGCGCACCAGGTGGCGGCCGTCGCGCTCCTCACGGGTGATGCGGGTCTTGGCGAGGCGGTGCATCGCGACGCCGACGGCCACCGCGATCCCGAGCGCGACGCCCTCGAGGATGCCGACCAGCACGACGCCGCTCAGCGTCACCGCGTAGACGAGGATCTCGCGGTGGCGCGTGACGGTGCGGATGTGCGTGATGCTCACCATCTGGATGCCGACCACCATCACGAGGGCGGCCAGCGCGGGCAGCGGGATCAGGTCGAGGACCGGGACGAAGAGCAGCGCGGCCAGCACGATCCACAGTCCGTGGAGCATCGTGGAGTTGCGGCTGACGGCGCCCGCGGAGACGTTGGCGACGCTGCGCACCGCGACGCCGGCCACCGGCAGTCCGCCGAGCGCGCCGGAGACGACGTTCGCCGCGCCCTGGCCCGCGAGTTCGCGGTCGAGGCGTGAGCGGGGCACGCCGTGGCCCCGGTCGGGCCGGGCGGCGATCAGCTTGTCCACGGCGACCGCGGAGAGGAGCGACTGCACGCTGGTCACCAGAGTGATGGTGAGGACGCCCGCCGCGACGCCGAGGACAGGGCCCTCGGGCAGGCCGGGCAGAGCGTGGCTGCTCCAGGAGGGCAGGTCGACGCGGGGGACGGCCAGTCCGGCGAGCGTGGCGGCGGCCGTCGCGGTGGCCACGGCGGCCAGGGCGGCTGGGATCCTGCGGAGCAGCGCTCCGGCCTTGCCGGGCAGGCGCGGCCACAGCAGGAGCAGGCCGACGGTGAGGGCGCTGATGACCAGCGCCGCCGGATGGGCGTGGGCCAACTGGGCCGGAAGGCCCAGGACGTTGTCCACGGCGGAGCTCTGCGGGTTGCCGCCGAGCACGATGTGCATCTGCGCGAGTGCGATGGTCACGCCGATGCCGCCGAGCATGCCGTGGACGATCGCGGGGGAGACCGCGAGTGCGGAGCGGGCCACCCGCAGAGCGGCCAGGCCGAGTTGGGCGAGGCCGGCGAGGACGGTGATGGCGCAGGTGGTGCGCCATCCGTAGAGCTGGATCAGTTCCGCCGTGACCACGGTGAGGCCGGCGGCGGGGCCGCTGACCTGCAGCGGCGACCCGCCGAACCGGCCGGCGACGATGCCGCCGACGGCGGCGGCCACGAGACCGGCCTGGAGGGGCGCTCCGGTGGCGAGCGCGATGCCGAGGGAGAGCGGCAACGCGATCAGGAAGACGGCGATCGAGGCGGAGACGTCGGCCCCCGCGATGCGGAAGCGTCGCGCCGGACCGCCGGGCGGGCTGTGCGGACGCTGGTCGTGGGTGCGGCGGATGGGTGGGCTGAGGGTCATGTGTTCCCGTCTCCTCCGGGGGCGGCGCGGTCGCGGCTCGTGCGGGACGGACTGAGGGTCGCGGGCGCGGCTGGGTCACGGCGTGCAGTGGCGGGATGGCCGAGCGAACATCAACGCTCGGTAAATGGATCGTAATGGAGAGTAAAGACTGCGGCATTATTTTCGGGGCAAACAGGGCAATGTTTCACCGGTTGGGGTGACAGGAGCGGCCCATTCCGCTTGTCGTTTCATCATTCCGGCGTCCGTGGTGCGAGGTTGACGCCGCTCGCAGCCGTACGGAATCCGAGGAGAGGTGGGCTCATGTCAGCCGCCGGGAGAAGGACCACTGTCCGCAGAAGGGCACTCGCCGCCGGTGCCCTCGCCGTCGCCCTGGTCGCCGGGCTCGCAGGGTGCTCGGAGTCCGGGAAGCCGGCCAGGCCCCAGGACGCCGAGGGGGCGAAGAAGCCCGTCGCGGCCCCGCCCAACGCGGTGCGCCTGATCGGCGACGGCTCCACCGCCTTCACCGGCGCCCAGCCCCGCCAGCCGGTCTGGCAGAAGCTGAAGCCGGGTGAGAAGCCCCCGCAGTTCGTGGTGTTCTCCTGGGACGGAGCGGGGGAGGACAGCCAGAAGCTCTTCTCCCACTTCCGCAAGGTGGGCCAGAAGTACGACGCGACGATGACGTACTTCCTCAGCGGCGTGTACCTGCTGCCCGAGGAGAAGCGGAAGCTCTACGACCCGCCGCAGCACAACGCCGGCAGCTCGGAGATCGGCTTCAACGACACCGAGGGCATCCGTGCCACCGTCCGGGAGCTGCGCGGCGCCTGGCAGGAGGGCAACGAGGTCGGCACGCACTTCAACGGCCACTTCTGCGGGCCGGAGAGCGGTGTCGGCAACTGGTCGGTCGAGGACTGGAAGAGCGAGATCCGCCAGGCCAAGTCCTTCGTGAAGAACTGGAAGACGAACTCCGGCCTCGCCGCCGAGGAGCCGCTCCCCTTCGACTACGACAAGGAGCTGGTCGGCGCCCGCACGCCGTGCCTGGAGGGTCGCGAGAACTTCGTGAAGGCCGCGTCCGAGCTGGGCTTCCGTTACGACACCAGCGGCGTCAACGACCAGATCTGGCCCGAGAAGGACCACGGTCTGTGGGACCTGTCGATGCACCTGGTGCCGGTGCCCGGCCGCCAGTTCCAGACGCTCTCCATGGACTACAACTTCATGGTCAACCAGTCGGGCGGCAAGACGCAGGGCGACCCGAACATGCACGAGTACTGGGGCAACCAGATGCGTGACGGCCTGGTGCAGTCCTTCAACCGCTCGTACCACGGCAACCGGGCGCCGGTGATCATCGGGAACCACTTCGAGTCCTGGAACGGCGGCACGTACATGCGCGCCGTCGAGGAGACCATCGCCACGGTCTGCGTGCAGAAGGACGTGAAGTGCGTGTCCTTCCGCCAGCTCGCGGACTGGCTGGACGCCCAGGACCCGACGGTGATCGCGAAGATGCGGACCCTGAAGGTCGGCGAGGCCCCGAAGGGCGGCTGGACGACCTTCCTGACCGCCCCGCAGCCCCTCACGCAGCCCAAGCCGGACGTGAAGCAGCCCGCTGCCGCGCGGGACTGACGGACGGACGCGTCGGGCGGGGTGGTGTCCCGCCGCCCGCCGGGTCGTCGTCAGCTGGGCTGGGGTACCGGCAGGGCCTCGCCGAGGACGAAGCCGGGGTCGATCTGCGCCGCCAGGTCGACCCCGGTCTTGGCGTTGCCCCAGCTCTCCGCGTTCCTCAGGTGGAAGTGGACCATCTGGCGCGTGTACCGATCCCAGTCGCGGTGCGCGTACGAGTCGTCCGCCGCGTTCTGGAGCGCCTGGAGCGCCATCCGGTTGTCCACCTCCAGCAGTTCGAAGCGGGCCGGACGGCCCTTCTCCATGCCCCGGACCCACTCCGAATGGCCCACCGTCACGAGCAGGTCGTCGCCCACCTCGTCGGTCAGGAAGTCCATGTCGTCCTGGCCCTGCACCTTGTTGCCGATGACCTTGAGGACGACTCCGAAGTCCCGCGCGTACTCCTTGTACTGGCGGTAGACCGACACCCCCTTACGGGTCGGCTCGGCGACCAGGAACGTCACGTCGAAGCGGGTGAACATCCCCGAGGCGAAGGAGTCCGAGCCCGCCGTCATGTCGACGACCACGTACTCGTCCGGCCCGTCGACCAGGTGGTTCAGGCACAGCTCCACGGCCCCCACCTTGGAGTGGTAGCAGGCCACCCCGAGGTCCGACTCCGTGAACGGGCCCGTCGCCATCAGCCGGATGTCGCCGTCGTCGAGGCGCACGGTCCGTGCGCACGCCTCGTAGACCGGGTTGTCCTCGCGGACCCGGAGCAGCTGCGAACCCTCCCCGGGCGGAGTCGTCTTGATCATCGAGTCGGCGGAGGCGATCCGCGGGTTCGAGCCGCGCAGATACTCCTTGATCAGCGGCAGATGCGCGCCCATCGCGGGCAGTCTCGCCGCCTCGATCTCGTCGAGCCCGAGCGCGGTCCCGAGGTGCTGGTTGATGTCGGCGTCCACCGCGAGGACGGGAGCTTCGTTGGCGGCGAGATGGCGGATGAAGAGCGAGGACAGCGTGGTCTTCCCGCTGCCGCCCTTCCCTACGAAAGCGATCTTCATGTTCACGAAGCGTAGCGCCACGATCGCTCCCAGTGGTCGAGGTCCGTGAAGAAGACCACTCCAACGTGGGGTGGGCGCCGTGGGCGCGTAGCCTCGCTACTTATGAGTACGAACGCCTCTGACCCCCTGGCCGCCCTCGGCTCCCTGCCGGGCGTCGCCGACTCGGTGGACTCCGTACGCAAGGCCGTCGACCGGGTCTACGGCCACCGCGTGATGCGGCGCCGCAGCAACGAGATCACCTCCGAGGCCGCCCTGCGCGGGGCGCGCGGCTCGGCCGCCCTCTCCGGCGCCGACTGGGCGCTGGAGGAGGTCCGCCGCCGCACCGACTTCGGCGGCGACGCCGAGGCGCGGACCGTGGGCGCGGCCCTGCGGCTGGGCGCCGAGTCCGGCCAGCTGCTCTCCATCTGGCGCCAGTCGCCGCTGCGGGTGCTCGCCCGGCTGCATCTGGTGGCGGTCGGCGACGCGGCGCTCGCCGCGGCGCGGAGTGAGGCGCGTGGCGAGGCGGGCGAGGCCGGCGACTCGGTCGGCAGGCCCCGGCAGGTCGGCGAGCCGGTCGACGAGCCGCTCATCGAGGCGCCGCTGCCCGACCCGGCGGAGGTCGCGGGACGGCTCGAGGGGCTCTCGGAGCTGATCATCGCGGGCGGTTCGGCCCCGGCGCTCGTGACGGCCGCCGTGGTGCACGGCGAACTGCTGGCGCTGCGTCCGTTCACCTCGTACAACGGGCTGATCGCCCGGGCCGCCGAGCGGATCGTGCTGATCGGCAGCGGTCTGGACCCCAAGTCGATCTGCCCGGCCGAGGTCGGCCACGCGGAGCAGGGTCGGGCGGCGTACGTCGCCGCCTTCGAGGGCTATCTGTCGGGGACTCCGGAGGGCATGGCCGCGTGGATCGCACACTGCGGCCGGGCCGTGGAGCTGGGTGTGCGCGAGTCGACCGCCGTCTGTGAGGCGCTGCAGCGCGGCGCGGCCTGAGGGCGGGCCGCCCTGGGGGCGTGAAGGCCCTTGAACAGGGTTGCGGCGGTACCAGTCCTGGTACCGCCGCTGGCACGTCCGCCGAGTTACCAAGCGTCCTCGATATGTGCCCATCAAGCGGGGAACTTTGCCCATCGCCTGGTGCGGCTGGCCCGTAATCGACGGGTCGACGTCGCGTGGGTGCTCAGTTTCTGTGCATGGTCCGTGGGGCCTTCTTGCTCAACAGGTGATCCTCTCGGATGTCCTAGGTCTCGCGGGCCTGATTCCTTTCTACTCCTGTCGGATGGGAAGCGAAAGTCCTGGCTCCACTTCTTTGCTTTCTCCTCAAATCCGGGCAAAGCGATCGGCAAGAGCCGAGTTGCGCCGGCGGTTGGCGTACCAGACCAGTCCGGCGGTCGCGGCCGCCGCGCCCACGGCGGCGGCGGCCAGGAGCGCGGGTCGCGGCGGCATCCGGAACCCGGGCAGTCGCTGCTTGAGGCGGACCGGCTTCTCGAAGAGCAGGATCGGCCAGTCCCGGGCGGTGGCCTCGCGGCGCAGCGCGCGGTCGGGGTTGACCACGTAGGGGTGGCCGACGGACTCCAGCATCGGCACGTCCGTCGCCGAGTCGCTGTACGCGTAACAGCGCGAGAGGTCGTAGCCCTCCGACTCCGCGAGCTCCCGGACGGCCTCCGCCTTGGTGGGCCCGTAGGCGTAGTACTCCACCTCGCCGGTGAAGCAGCCGTCGTCGCCGACGACCATCCGGGTCGCGACGACCCGGTCGGCACCGAGCATCTCGCCGATCGGCTCCACGACCTCGGCGCCCGACGTCGAGACGATCACGACGTCACGGCCGGCGGCGTGGTGCTCCTCGATGAGGGAGGCGGCCTCGTCGTAGATGATCGGGTCGATCAGCTCGTGCAGGGTCTCGGCGACCAACTCCTTGACCTGCGAGACGTTCCATCCTTTGCAGAGCGCGGAAAGGTATTCGCGCATCCGCTCCATCTGATCGTGGTCGGCACCGCCCACGAGGAACACGAACTGGATGTACGCCGTCCGCAGGACGGCGCGGCGGTTGATCAGTCCGCCTTGGTAGAAGGACTTGCTGAAGGTCAGCGTCGAGGACTTCGCAATGACCGTCTTGTCCAGGTCAAAGAAGGCGGCTGTGCGCGGCATCGAGTGGTTTTCCACGAGCCGAGCATAGGTGCCCGCCATTCGGCGTACGCTGGGGCGTGTGGGTTTGCCTGAGAAGGCTCTCGGGTACACCATGGAAGTCACGGATCGTTCGCGACCGTGCTAACCCGGTCCGGCTCCTCCCCCCCCGAGTCGGCCGGAGAGACGACCCCCGCTCTCCCCCCCGGCGGGGGTCGTCGCATGTCCGGACGCGTTTTCGTCCCTCGGACCCTCATGTCTCCCCCTCTCGTCGGCCGTTCGGCCGCGACGGCGTGATGCCCTCGTTTCGTCACTCAGCGTAGCGGTCGGGATGCTCTCCGGGTATCGCTGGTATGGGGCACAGGGATATTCACAACGGCCGAGTTATCCACAGTTTTCGAGCAAGATCCACGAGATTTCCGGGATGGCGCCACGGTGATTCCGACCGCGAACTCAGCGGGTGGAAGGAATCGGTGATCTCGGCCGCGCGACCGGCGTGGACGGGGATCGCCCGGACAGGGGGCGTGTGCTGTGGCGGGAACCATGACATTCGGAACGGCGAGGGCTTCGCGGGCGGCGGGGACCGCCCGCTCCTCCCCGGCGGGAGACGAGCGGGGAGGAGCCGCCGGAAGCGGAGCGGGACGCGCGAGCGGGCCGCTGATCGTGACCGAGGACCTCGCGCTCCTCGACGACCTGCTGCGGCTCTGCGCCGCTGCGGGGGCGGAGCCCGAGGTGCACCACACCGTGCCGGAGCGCCGCGCGAGCTGGGCCGAGGCACCGCTCGTCCTGGTCGGCTACGACGCCGCCGCCCGCTGCCGGGGTGCGGCGCGCAGGCCGGGGGTGATCCTCGTCGGGCGGGAGCACGGCGGGCTCACCGATCCCCTCGCCGGCCCCGACCCGGACGTGTGGCGGCGCGCCGTCGACCTCGGCGCCGACTGCGTCCTGCGGCTGCCCGACGCCGAGAGCTGGCTCGTCGACCGGATCGCCGACGCCGCCGAAGGCGCGGGACGGCAGGCGCTGACCGTCGGAGTCATCGGCGGACGCGGCGGCGCCGGAGCGTCGACCCTGGCCTGTGCTCTCGCCCTGGCGGGAGCCAGGACCGGACGGCGCACGCTGCTCGTGGACGGCGACCCGCTCGGCGGTGGGCTCGACGTCCTGCTCGGCGGGGAGCGTGCGGAAGGCAGGCGGTGGCCCGACTTCGTCGCCTCCAAGGGGCGGGTCGGAGGCGGCGCCCTGGAGGAGTCGCTGCCGTCTGTACGCGGGCTTCGCGTGCTGAGCTGGGACCGGGGGGACTCGGTCCTCGTGCCGGCCGAGGCCATGCGCTCCGTGCTAGCGGCGGCGCGCAGGCGAGGGGGCATCGTCGTCGTGGACCTGCCCCGCCGGGTCGACGCGGCGGTGAGCGAGGCCCTGGCCCAGCTGGATCTCGGACTCCTCGTCGTCCCCGGCGAACTGCGGGCCGTCGCGGCCGCCCACCGGGTCGCGACGCTCGCGGGCGCAGTGCTGCGTGACCTGCGGGCCGTGGTGCGGGGGCCCTACGCGCCGGGTCTCGACGACCGATGGATCGCGGACACCCTCGGCCTGCCGCTCGCCGGAGAACTCCCGCACGATCCCGATGTGTCGGCCGCGCTCGACAGCGGGGCGCCACCGGGCGGCGAGGCGCGCGGACCGCTCGGCCGGTTCTGCGCCGCGTTCTGGGAGCGGGCCCTGGCCACGGAGGGCGCCTCGTGACCACGGCCGGGACGACCGCCGGCGGCGCGGCCCTCCTGGAGGCGGTACGGCAGCGGCTCGCCAAGAGCGGGGCCGAGCCCACGCCCGCGCGGGTCGCGGCGGCGCTGCGGGCCCAGGGGCGGCTGCTGGGCGATACGGAAGTACTGGGCGCGGCCGAGGCGCTGCGGTGCGAACTGATCGGCAGCGGCCCGCTGGAGCCGCTGCTCGCCGACCCCGCCGTCACCGATGTTCTGGTCTCGGCCCCCGACCGGGTCTGGGTCGACCGAGGTTCCGGTCTCGAACTGACCCCGGTCCGTTTCGCGGACGCTCCGGCCGTGCGCCGGCTGGCGCAGCGGCTCGCGGCGGTCGCCGGCCGCCGTCTGGACGACGCCCGGCCCTGGGTGGACGCCCGCCTCCCGGACGGCACCCGGATGCACGCCGTCCTGCCCCCGGTGGCGGTCGGGTCGACCTGCCTGTCGCTGCGGGTCGTCCGTCCGCGGGCTTTCTCCGTGGGCGAGTTGACCGAGGCGGGCACGGTCCCGCCGGGCGGGGAGCGGATCCTGCGCGCCCTGATCGAGGCCCGGGTCTCGTATCTGATCTCCGGTGGCACGGGCTCCGGAAAGACGACGCTCCTGTCCACGCTGCTCGGTCTCGTCGGTGAGCGCGAGCGGATCGTCCTCGCCGAGGACTCGGCCGAGCTGCGGCCCGACCATCCGCACGTGGTGCGCCTGGAGGCCCGGCCGGCGAACCAGGAGGGTGCCGGGCTGGTCACCTTGCGGGACCTGGTCCGTCAGGCCCTGCGGATGCGGCCCGACCGGCTGGTGGTCGGCGAGGTGCGGGGCGGGGAGGCCGTCGACCTCCTGGCGGCCCTCAACACGGGCCACGAAGGTGGCTCGGGAACGGTCCACGCCAACACGGCCGCGGACGTCCCGGCCCGCCTCGAAGCCCTCGGGACGGCTGCCGGGCTCGACCGGGCCGCGCTGCACAGCCAGTTGGGGGCCGGCCTCTCGGCCGTACTGCATCTCACCAGGGACCGGACCGGCCGCAGGCGGATCGCCGAGATCCACGTCCTGGAGCGGAACCGGGAGGGGCTGGTGGCGACCGTGCCCGCGCTGCGCTGGGGAGCGGCCGGGTTCGAGCGCGAGCGCGGCTGGGAGCGGCTGCGGTCGCTGATCGGGGGCGTGTCATGAGGGGCGGACAGTGGACGCTGGCCCAGGGGGCGGCGGTGCTCTGCGCGGGGGCCGCGGTCTGGCGGGTGGCCGAGCGGGAGCGCGGCCTTCGCCGTGCACGGGTGGTTCTCGCGGGAGTCGGCGCGCTGGGCCGCGCGGGGGTCCCGGGGTGGGCGGGTCCGTCGTGGCGGGCGGTCTGCGAGCGCTGGTGGGGTGTCGTCCGGGGGCGGCGTGCCTGGCTCTGCCTGCCGGTGGCGGCGGTGCTCGCCGTCCTCGGGCAGTCGCCACTGCCGCTGATGGCGGGGGCGCTCGCGGTGCCCCTGACGGGGCGGCGACTGCGGGCGAGAGCTCTTCGCAGGGAGCGGGAGGCGCGGTCGGACGCGGTGGTGGCCCTCTGCGGCGCGGTCGCGGCCGAGTTGAGAGCCGGCCGACAGCCCGCGCGGGCGCTGCTCTTCGGGATCGGAGCGACGCGGGCGCTCGGGCCGGAGGAGGAGGCCGAGGTGGTCGCCGCCGCCCGGTTCGGCGGAGATGCGGCGCAGGCGCTGCGGAGCGCGGCGCGACAGGACGGCGCGGACGGGCTGGCTGGTCTCGCGGCCTGCTGGCAAGTCGCGGTCGACGGCGGAGCGGGCCTGGCCGCGGGCCTCGACCGGCTGGAGGCGGCGCTGCGGGAGCACCGCGACCAGCGGGAGCGGCTGCGGGCCCAACTGGCGGGAGCCTGGGCGACGGTGGCCGTCCTGGCGGTGCTGCCCGCGGTGGGGATCGTGCTCGGTACGGCGCTGGGCGCCCGCCCGCTGTACGTGCTGTTCCACACGCCGGTGGGGCTCGGGTGTCTGGCCGTCGGCACGGCGCTGGAGGCGGCGGGCCTGTGGTGGGCCGCGCGCATCGTCCGGGGAGGGGAGCGGGTGTGACCGGAGCGACCGGCCTCCCGGGGGAGTTCGTCCACAGGCTGGGGGTGGCCGTCGCGGTGGTCGCCCTCGCCGCTTGGGCGGTCTGGACCATGACCGACCGGCGGCGTGAGCGGCGGACCCGGAAGCGGCTCCTGGATCTGGTGGAAACCCGGGCGATACGCGAGGGGCGGCGGGGACACGGCCTTCCCACCCGGCTCCGGACATGGGCCGTGCCTCTGGCGGCGACTGCCGGCGCCTGGGCGCTGATCGGAGGGCCTGCCGGAGTCCTCGCGGGCATCGTTGCGGGATGGAGCGCCTGGCGGTGGACCACGCGGCGGGCTCCGGCGGGCGCGGTCGGGGACGAGGAGGAGGCGGCACGCCAACTGCCTCTCGCGGCCGATCTGCTGGCGGCCTGCGCGTCCGCCGGCGCCGGGCCCGGTGAGGCCGCCGAGGCGGTCGGGCGGTCGTTGGGCGGACCGGTCGGCGATCAGCTGGCCCGGACGGCGGCCGAGCTGCGCCTGGGCGGTGAACCGGCGGACGTGTGGCGGAGGTTCGGCGCGATACCGGGCGCGGAGGGACTGGCCCGCTGTCTTGAGCGGGCCGGTTCCTCCGGGGCGCCCGCCGCCGAGGCCGTCACCAGACACGCGGCCGACCTGCGGGCGGACCGCGCCAGGAAGGCGTCGGCCCGCGCGCAGCGGGCCCAGGTGCTGATCACCGCCCCGGTGGGGCTCTGCTTCCTGCCCGCCTTCCTCGCGGTGGGAGTGGCCCCGGTGGTGATCGGCCTGGCGACCGGGCTGCTGCGCACCTGACCGACGAGCGAGGACGCGGACGAACACGAACCACGAACGAACCGGAACAACACGGCGACGACACATGGGGGTTGGCATGAAGACGATGAGCGCGTGGTGGCGGGCCCGACGGGCGGCCCGGAGCGATGCGGGGATGACCACGTCGGAGTACGCGATGGGCACCATCGCGGCGGCTGGTTTCGCGACCGTGCTGTACAAGATCGTGACCAGCGGATCGGTCTCCGGCGCGCTGGAGTCCGTGATCGGCAAGGCGCTCGATGCGCCGTTCTGACGACCGGGGCGCCGTGACCGTGGAGGCCGCGATGGCCCTCCCCGCCCTGGTGGTGTTCACCATGGCCCTGGTCTGGGCGCTCGGCGCCGCGGCGGCGCAGATCCAGTGCGTGGACGCGGCGCGGGCCGGCGCGCGGGCGGTGGCGAGGGCGGAGCCGGTGTCCGGCGCCGAGGCCGCCGCCAGGGCCGCCGCGCCCGAGGGGGCCAGGGTTTCCGTCACCCGGTCGGGCGAGCTGTGGCGGGTGAATGTGGAGGCGCCGGCCCCCGGGCCCGGCGGGATGGGGCTCACCCTGCGCGCAGGGGCGGCGGCGCTCGCCGAGGACACGGTGGGGGTGACGCCGCCGTGAGCCGGGCGGGGACAGGCCGACAGGCGGCCGCCGCGCGGGACGACCGGGGGATGGCCGCGGCGCGGGACGACCGGGGGATGGCCGCGGCGCGGGACGACCGGGGGATGGCGACGGTCTGGACGGCCTTCGCGGCCTGCGTCCTGTGCGTGGTGTTCGGGGCTGTCCTGGCGCTGGGACAGGCCGTGGCGGCCCGGCACCGGGCGGGAGGTGCCGCGGACCTGGCGGCGCTCGCCGCCGCCGACCGGGCCCTGTGGGGCGAGGAGGCCGCGTGCGGGGCCGCGGTCCGGGTGGCCGGGGCACAGGGCGCCTCGGTGGTGCGCTGCTCGGTGCGGGGCGACGTCGCGGACGTGACGGCGGCGGTGCGCCTCGGGCCCTACGCACCGGCGGTCAGGGCGCGGGCGGGGCCGGCTCAGGCTCTGCCGGGGCTTCCCGCAGCAGTTCCGTGAGCAGGCGTACGGCGCCGCGCTTGTGGAGCGGGTCGTTGCCGTTGCCGCACTTGGGGGACTGGATGCAGGACGGGCAGCCCGCCTCGCACTCGCAGGAGGCGATCGCCTCGCGGGTCGCCGTCAGCCAGGCGCGGGCGGTGTGGAAGGCCCGCTCGGCGAAGCCCGCGCCGCCCGGATGGCCGTCGTAGACGAAGACGGTGGGCAGCAGGGTGTCGGGGTGGAGCGGCACGGACACGCCGCCGATGTCCCAGCGGTCGCAGGTGGCGAAGAGCGGAAGCATGCCGATGGAGGCGTGTTCGGCGGCGTGCAGGGCCCCGCCGAGGATCTCCGGGTTGATCCGGGCGGCGTCCAGCTGGTCCTCGGTGACCGTCCACCACACGGCCCGGGTGCGCAGGGTGCGGGGCGGCAGGTCGAGCTTGGTCTCACCGAGCACCTCGCCGGTGATCAGGCGGCGGCGCAGGAAGGACACGACCTGGTTGGTGACCTCGACGGAGCCGTAGCAGAGGCGGCCGGCGCCCCAGGGGATCTCGGTGTCGGTTTCGAGGACGGAGATGGAGGTGGTGTCCCGGGCGGTGGTGGAGTACGGCGGGGCGGCCTCCTCGACCAGGGCCACGGAGTCCTTCAGGTCGAGGGTCTTCACCAGGTACGTACGGCCCTGGTGGAGGTGGACGGCGCCCTCGTGGACGGCGGTGTGCGAGGCGGCCTCGTCGACCGTGCCGAGGAGGCGGCCGGTGGCGGCCTCCACGATCTGGACGGGGCTTCCGCCCCCGCCCCGGATGTCGGTCAGGTCGGCGGCCCGCTCGCGCCGGGTCCAGTACCAGCCGGTGGAGCGCTTCCGGAGCAGTCCCGCGTCCTCCAGCTGGGGCAGCAGGCCGGGGGCGGCCGGGCCGAAGAGGGCCACGTCGGCGTCGGTCAGCGGCAGCTCGGCCGCCGCGGCGCACAGATGGGGGGCGAGGACGTAGGGGTTGTCGGGGTCGAGGACGGTCGACTCGACGGGCTGCCGGAACAGCGCCTCGGGGTGGTGGACGAGGAAGGTGTCCAGCGGGTCGTCGCGGGCGACCAGGATCGCCAGGGCGCCCTCGCCCGAGCGTCCGGCGCGGCCCGCCTGCTGCCACAGGGAGGCCCGGGTGCCCGGGTACCCGGCGATCACCACGGCGTCCAGTCCGGAGACGTCCACGCCCAGCTCCAAGGCCGTGGTGGCGGCAAGGCCGAGGAGCTCGCCCGAGTGCAGGGCGCGCTCCAGGGCCCGGCGCTCCTCGGGCAGGTAGCCGCCCCGGTAGGCGGCGACCCGGCGGGCCAGGGAGCGGTCGACCTCGGCCAGCCGCTCCTGGGCGATGACCGAGATCAGCTCGGCGCCGCGCCGGGAGCGGACGAAGGCGACCGAGCGGACACCCTGGACGGTCAGGTCCGTCAGCAGGTCGGCGGTCTCGGCGGTGGCCGTGCGGCGCACCGGAGCGCCCTGCTCGCCGTGGAGCTCGGTGAGTGGCGGCTCCCAGAGGGCGAAGACCAGCTCGCCGCGCGGCGAGGCGTCGTCGGAGACCTCCGAGACCGGCAGACCGGTCAGCCGGCCCGCGGCCAGGGCGGGCTCGGCGGAGGTGGCGGATGCGAGCAGGAAGACGGGGTCCGCGCCGTACCGGGCGCAGACACGCCGAAGCCGTCGCAGCACTTGGGCGACATGCGAGCCGAAGACTCCCCGGTAGGTGTGGCACTCGTCGATCACGACGTAGCGCAGGGAGCGCAGGAAGGAGGACCACCTGGGGTGGGACGGGAGGATGCCCCGGTGCAGCATGTCGGGGTTGGTCAGCACGTAGTTCGCGTACTGGCGGACCCACTCGCGCTCCTCGACCGGCGTGTCGCCGTCGTAGACGGCCGGCCGGATCCGGTTGCCGAGCGGGGCCGCGAGCTCACGGACCGCACGGCGCTGGTCGGCCGCCAGGGCCTTCGTGGGCGCCAGGTACAGCGCGGTGGCCCCCCGGCCGTTCGCGGCCTCGGAGCCGTCCAGGAGCGTGGTCAGGACCGGGGCGAGATAGGCCAGCGACTTGCCCGAGGCGGTGCCCGTGGCGATCACCACGGATTCGCCGTCCAGGGCGCGCTCGGCGGCCTCCGCCTGGTGGGCCCAGGGGTGCTCGATGCCCGCCTCCTGGATCGCGCTGATCACTTCTGTTCGGATGCGATGCGGCCAGACTGCATGCCGGCCCTCCCGGGCGGGCAAGTGCTCCGTATGAGTGATGCGCGCGGCCCGGCTCTCGCCCGAGGAGAGCCGGTCGAGGACCATGCCGGGAGAGGGGCGGTTGCCCGTCTCCCCGGCTGGACGACTGGGGCGGTGATTCTTGGCCATCGGCACCGAGTGTGTCACTGGCGTGACGGACAATGCTCCCAAGCCGTCGTGCATGGCTGCTGGTAAGTGATTGAATGCCATCGCGGCTGGCGATCCGTCCCCCGACTCCGCCGGGGAGACTTGAGGGGCGACCGCTCGATAGCAAGGTGCTGGAGGATCCGTGGACCTGTCCCTGTCGACTCGCAATGTGTCCGGCCCGAGTGGCGACCGTACGGTCGTCGAGGTCGGTGGCGAGATTGATGTGTATACCGCGCCCAAGCTGCGCGAGCAGTTGGTCGAGTTGGTGAACGACGGCAGCTACCACCTGGTTGTCGACATGGAGGGCGTGGACTTCCTCGACTCGACCGGCCTCGGCGTGCTGGTGGGCGGCCTGAAGCGCGTGCGCGCGCACGAGGGCTCGTTGCGCCTGGTCTGCAACCAGGAGCGCATTCTCAAGATCTTCCGGATCACTGGTCTGACCAAGGTGTTCCCCATTCACACCACGGTCGACGAGGCCGTCAACGCCACCGACTGACGGCCGGCCGGCGTCGGAAGATGCAGGGGAGAACCGGGCGGACACGCCCGGTCCTCCGAGTTGCCCGCCCAGATGTTCCTAGGGGGACCGCATGGCCACCGTTGAACTCCGCTTCAGCGCCCAGCCCGAGCACGTCCGCACGGCCCGCCTCGTGGCGGCCGCGGTGGCGCGCCGGGCCGGGGTCGACGAGGCGGTCCTCGACGAGGTCAGACTCGCCGTCGGCGAGGCGTGTTCCCGTGCCGTCGGACTCCACCGGAGCAACGGGGTCACCACTCCCGTGAAGGTCGTGCTGACCGAGGAGGAGAAGACGTTCTCCATCGAGGTCGGCGACGAGGTCCCGGGCGCGGGCGTGGCGGCGGCCGATGCCGCCGGTGTGCCCGGTGCGCGGGACGAGGCTCCCGTCGAGGAGTTCGACGACGCCGACGGCGAGGACGAGATGGGCCTCGCCGTGATCCGCGGGCTCGTGGACGACGTCGAGGTGCGAGCGGGCGAGGAGGGCGGGGTCCTCAGGATGAGCTGGCCGACGACACCGGCGGTCGCGCTCCCCTGACCGAATCCGATCATCCGAGATCATGAGAAGAGGCCCTGCCGAGCAGGGCCTCTTTTCATTTATCTAGATCATCGATCATGCGTAAATGCTTTGGGCCCATTACCGCTTTCGGTGGGAAGATCAAGGCAATGGGGAATTCCGATTGCGGCGCCCTGTTTTGATCAGGTTCCGCTCCCTACAATCCGTCCACATCTTGAGCTCGCAACGTCAAGGAGGACGAATGGCGGGGCTCTTCAACCCAGAACTGACCGGACACCCCACTTCTCTCGCCGCGGCGGTACTCACGGACGAGAACCGTACGATCGTGATCGTCATCGCGGCCGTCGCGCTCGCGGCCCTGCTCGTCGCCCAGCTGCTGGTACGCCAGGTGCTCGCAGCCGGTGAGGGCACCGACTCGATGAAGAAGATCGCCGCTGCCGTGCAGGAAGGCGCCAACGCCTATCTCGCACGGCAGCTGCGCACGCTCGGGATCTTCGCCGTCGTCGTGTTCTTCCTGTTGTTGCTGCTGCCCGCCGACAACTGGTCGCAGCGCGCCGGGCGCTCCCTGTTCTTCCTGGTCGGTGCGCTTTTCTCGGCGGCGACCGGATACATCGGCATGCGGCTCGCCGTACGAGCGAATGTGCGAGTCGCGGCGGCCGCCCGAGAAGCGACCCCGGCGCCGGGAGAACCGGAAAAGGATCTGACGGCCGTCGCCCACAAGGCGATGAAGATCGCTTTCCGTACGGGCGGAGTGGTCGGCATGATCACCGTGGGCCTCGGCCTGCTCGGTGCCGCCTGCGTCGTCCTCGTCTACGCGGCCGACGCGCCCAAGGTGCTGGAGGGCTTCGGCCTCGGAGCCGCGCTCATCGCCATGTTCATGCGTGTCGGCGGCGGAATCTTCACCAAGGCGGCCGACGTGGGCGCCGACCTCGTCGGCAAGGTCGAGCAGGGCATCCCCGAGGACGACCCGCGCAACGCCGCGACCATCGCCGACAACGTGGGCGACAACGTCGGCGACTGCGCCGGCATGGCCGCCGACCTCTTCGAGTCGTACGCCGTCACGCTCGTCGCCGCGCTCATCCTGGGCAAGGCGGCCTTCGGCGACCTCGGGCTCGCGTTTCCCCTGATCGTCCCGGCGATCGGCGTGGTCACCGCGATGATCGGCATCTTCGCGGTCGCCCCGCGGCGCTCCGACCGCAGCGGAATGTCCGCCATCAACCGCGGCTTCTTCATCTCCGCGGTGATCTCCCTGGTCCTGGTCGCCATCGCCGTCTTCGTCTACCTGCCGTCCTCCTACGCCGACCTCGAGGGCGTGACCGAGCCGGGGATCCACGACCACCCCGGAGACCCGCGGATCCTCGCCCTGGTGGCCGTCGCCATCGGCATCGTCCTGGCCGCCCTGATCCAGCAGCTCACCGGCTACTTCACCGAGACGACCCGGCGCCCGGTCAAGGACATCGGCAAGTCCTCGCTCACCGGCCCCGCCACCGTCGTCCTCGCCGGCATCTCCATCGGCCTGGAATCCGCCGTCTACACCGCCCTGCTCATCGGCCTCTCCGTCTACGGGGCGTTCCTGCTCGGCGGCACGTCGATCATGCTGGCGCTCTTCGCGGTCGCCCTGGCCGGCACCGGACTGCTCACCACCGTCGGTGTCATCGTCGCCATGGACACCTTCGGCCCGGTCTCCGACAACGCCCAGGGCATCGCCGAGATGTCCGGCGACGTCCAGGGCGCCGGCGCGCAGGTCCTCACCGACCTCGACGCCGTCGGCAACACCACCAAGGCCATCACCAAGGGCATCGCCATCGCGACGGCCGTCCTGGCGGCCGCGGCGCTCTTCGGCTCGTACCGCGACGCGATCGCCACCGCGGTCGCCGACGTCGGGGCCACGGCCACCGGGATGACCCTCTCCATGGACATCTCGCAGCCCAACAACCTCTTCGGGATGGTCCTCGGCGCGGCGGTCGTCTTCCTCTTCTCGGGTCTCGCGATCAACGCCGTGTCGCGTTCGGCCGGGGCCGTGGTCTACGAGGTGCGGCGCCAGTTCCGCGAGCACCCCGGGATCATGACCTACACCGAGAAGCCCGAGTACGGGCGCGTGGTCGACATCTGCACCAAGGACGCGCTGCGCGAACTCGCCACGCCCGGACTGCTCGCCGTGATGGCCCCCATCGCGGTCGGTTTCGCCCTCGGTGTCGGCGCGCTCGGCTCGTACCTCGCCGGCGCCATCGCCACCGGCACGCTGATGGCCGTCTTCCTCGCCAACTCCGGAGGCGCCTGGGACAACGCCAAGAAGCTCGTCGAGGACGGCCATCACGGCGGCAAGGGCAGCGAGGCGCATGCCGCGACCGTCATCGGCGACACCGTCGGCGACCCGTTCAAGGACACCGCGGGCCCGGCCATCAACCCGCTGCTCAAGGTGATGAACCTGGTCGCCCTGCTGATCGCGCCCGCCGTGGTGCAGTTCAGCTACGGCGACGACGCGAGCGGTGGGATGCGGACGCTGGTCGCGATCCTCGCGATCGTCGTCATCGTCGGCGCCGTCTACGTCTCCAAGCGACGCTCCGTGGTCGTCGGGGACGACACGGGCGACGACACGGGTGACGAAGGCAACGCCGCCCGTCGGACGGCCGCCTCGCCGGACGCGCCGGTGATTTCGTAACACCAGATCAGAGGGCGGGTGGGCAGCGCGTGTTGACGTGCAGCCCACCCGCTGTTCATGGCGGCGTGAGGCGTGTCTCGCTTGGTGCAATCGGCTTCAATCAGGGACGAATCCGTCGCACGAAAGGTGGATGTCGCCCGTTCGGCGTGTATGTTCCGGGGCCGAGAGTCTTGGAAGGGACCGAACCGGTGAACAAGAAGCTTGCTGTCGCGCTGTCCGGCGCCGCTGTCCTGGTGCTCACGCTGTCCGGCTGCAGCGACGACGGCGACAAGGTGAACGACTGGGCCAAGACGGTCTGCGACCAGGCACAACCCCAGATCCAGAAGCGGGCCAACGCTCAGCAGCTCATCATCTCGACGGCTGCGGACGGCAAGCCGGCCGACATCCAGGCCGCAGACTCCAAGGCCTTCCAGGACATCGCCGACGCGGACCGGGCGCTCGCCAAGTCCGTCCAAGACGCCGGGGCGCCGCCCGTCGACAACGGCGAGACGCTCCAGCAGGACGCGGTCAAGGAGCTCAACGCCACGGCCGTGGCCTACGAGGGGCTGAAGAAGCAGGTCGACGCGCTCGACCCGAGCAACCAGCAGAAGTTCGCCGACGGTCTCCAGGACGTCGCCGATGGTCTGAAGAAGATCGAGAAGATGGACCAGGACGCGCTGGCCAAGTTGCAGTCCGGCGAGCTGGGCACGGCGATGGCGAAGCAGCCGGGCTGCCAGCGAGCGACCCCGTCGGCCGCCCCGAGCGGCACGGCCTCCCCGCAGGCGGGCTCCACGCCGTCGGCCAAGGCGTCCGCCAAGCCGTCGAGTTCCGCGAGCAAGAGCAGCGGGGAGTAGCACCCGGCAGGCACGAGCCGTACGAAGGGCCCCAGGCGCGCACGACCGCCCCGGGGCCCTTTCGCGTGTCCCGGCCCTTTCGCGTGGCGGGCCCCTTCGCGTGCCCCGGCCCCACGCGTTGCCCCCCGGCCCCCTTCGCATGGCGGGCCCCTTCGCGTGCCGCGGCCGCTCCACGCGTGCGCCGGACCGGGCTCCACGTGCGCCACGCCGGGGCCTTCGCGTGTCCACGCGCCGTTGCGGGCCAGGGACTTCGACCCCGGGGGCGGACGGTACGGGCGGGGCTGACGAGGCAATGTCCGCGGCGGCCGCCACAATGGTGGGGTGAGTACGACCAGCCTGACCTCCCGCCTCCCCGCGCCCGCGCACGCCGCCCGGCTCCGCGAAGCCCTGCTCGCCGCCGACTTCACCGCCGACGGCCTGCTCGAACTGCTCGGCGCCCCCGCCTACGCGGCGCTCGCCCGCAGCGAGACCGTGCCCGCGCTGCGGGCCACCCGGGGGGACTCCCCGCTGGAGACCCTCGTACGGCTCTTCCTGCTCCAGCACCCCGTCTCCCGAGACCGGGCAGCCGCCGCGCTGCCGCTGGAGGAGTGCCTGGAGGACGGCTGGCTGGTCCGGGCGGGCGACGGCGGCGACGAGGAGGTCGGCGCCTCCGTCGACATCAGGCCGTACGGCGGCCCCGACGGGCAGGACTGGTTCATCGTCTCCGACCTGGGCTGCGCGGTCGGCGGGGCCGGCGGCATCGGCAGCAAGGAGGAGGGGGTCGTCCTGGGCGTCGGCGGCGCCTCCACCACGCTGGCCGGCATCACCGTCCGTACGCCGGTGTCCTCCGCGCTCGACCTCGGCACCGGTTCCGGCATCCAGGCCCTGCACGCGGCGCAGCACGCCACGCTGGTCACCGCCACCGACCTGAACCCGCGCGCCCTGGACTTCACCCGGCTCACCCTCGCGCTCTCCGGGGCCCGCGAGGCCGAGCTGCTCCAGGGCTCGCTCTTCGAGCCGGTCGACGGCGACACGTACGACCTGATCGTCTCCAACCCGCCGTTCGTCATCTCCCCGGGCGCCCGCCTCACCTACCGCGACGGCGGGATGGGCGGCGACGACCTGTGCCGCACGCTCGTACGGGAGGCCGGGGAGCGGCTCAACGACGGCGGGTACGCCCAGTTCCTCGCCAACTGGCAGCACGTCGAGGGCGAGGAGTGGCAGGACCGGCTGCGCTCCTGGGTGCCGCGCGGCTGCGACGCATGGATCGTGCAGCGCGAGGTCCAGGACGTCACCCAGTACGCCGAGCTGTGGCTCCGGGACAGCGGCGACCACCGCGCGGACCCGGAGGCGTACGCGGAGCGGTACGAGGCGTGGCTGGACGAGTTCGAGGCCCGTAAGACCAAGGCGGTCGGCTTCGGCTGGATCACCCTGCGCAGGAGCGCCGCCGTGGCCTCCGGCTCGGTCGAGCCGTCGATCGTGATCGAGGAGTGGCCGCACCCGGTCGAGCAGCCGCTCGGCGACACCGTGCGCGCCCACTTCGAGCGGCAGGACTATCTGCGGACGCGCGACGACGCGGCCCTGCTCGCCGACCACTTCGCGCTCGCCCCCGAGGTCGTGCAGGAGCAGGTCGGGCTGCCGGGCGCCGAGGACCCGGAGCACGTTGTGCTGCGGCAGCACCGCGGCATGCGGCGCGCCACGAAGGTGGACCACGTGGGTGCCGGCTTCGCGGGCGTCTGCGACGGCACGCTCAGCGCGGGACGGATCCTGGACGCGATCGGTCAGCTGATGGGCGAGGATCCCGTGCTGCTGCGGGACCGCACCCCGCAGGCCATCCGGCTGCTCGTGGAGGAGGGCTTCCTGCTCCCGTCGTCCCCGATGTGACCGGTGCCCCGATGTGACCGACGCCCCGATGTGACCGACATCCCTCCTCGTGACGTGGCGAACGCGCCGTGTCACAGGAAGGGCACTACCGGCCATATTCGTGAACCCGTGCGGGACCGTCCGCGTCGTTCACCGGGAATTCGTGCCCGCGACGCCGGGAGGTGCCAGCCTCGGCTTCCAGGGACCACGGGGGCCCCTGGAAGAGAACGGGGTACGGGCATGGAGAGCGGGCCTGCGATCTTCGCCGGAACGGCGTTCGCGCTGTTCGGAGCCGCGCTGCTGCTGTGGACGGGGGTGCGCGTGGCCCACGGCGAACCGGTCGCGCAGGGGGTCGGGGCCAGGACCGCCGCCACCCTGACGACGATCTTCGGACTGGTCTTCCTGCTGCTCGGAGTGTGGTGCTTCGGGCGCGTGTGACGCCGAGGTTCCGCTTGAGCCCACCCCGCCGGACCGGGAGTCCGGGCGGCAGGAATGCCAGGAGTCGGGTTACCGTTCGAGTGGCCGTTGCGGGCTTTTGCCGTTTGACACGGGGGCGGGTTGTACCGTCACACTCCGCAGCGGCGGCAGCGTCACCGTGCGTGCCGCCGCCGTGCGTGCCATGCGGAGTGCCAGCGCCGTACGTGCCACCGAGCGTCGACCGGAGAGAAGAGCGAAGTTGTCCCCGACCAGCGAGACCGCACAGGGCGGCCGCCGACTCGTCATCGTCGAGTCGCCTGCCAAGGCGAAGACGATCAAGGGCTACCTCGGCCCCGGCTACGTCGTCGAGGCGAGCGTCGGGCACATCCGAGACCTCCCCAGCGGCGCCGCCGAGGTGCCGGAGAAGTACACCGGCGAGGTGCGCCGCCTCGGTGTCGACGTCGAGCACGACTTCCAGCCCATCTACGTCGTCAACGCCGACAAGAAGGCGCAGGTCAGGAAGCTCAAGGAGCAGCTGGCCGGGGTCGACGAACTCTTCCTCGCCACCGATGAGGACCGCGAGGGCGAAGCCATCGCGTGGCACCTCCTGGAAGTCCTGAAGCCCAAGGTCCCGGTCCACCGGATGGTCTTCCACGAGATCACCAAGGACGCGATCCAGGAGGCCGTCCGCAACCCGCGCGAGCTGAACAAGCGCATGGTGGACGCCCAGGAGACCCGCCGCATCCTCGACCGCCTCTACGGCTACGAGGTCTCGCCGGTCCTGTGGAAGAAGGTCATGCGCGGCCTGTCCGCGGGCCGCGTCCAGTCCGTCGCCACCCGTCTCGTCGTCGAGCGCGAGCGCGAGCGCATCGCCTTCCGCTCCGCCGAGTACTGGGACCTCACCGGCACCTTCTCCACCGGCCGCGCCGGCGACCCCTCCGACCCGTCGTCGCTGGTCGCCCGGCTGAACACGGTCGACGGCAAGCGCGTCGCGCAGGGTCGTGACTTCGGCCCCGACGGGCAGCTGAAGACCGCGAACATCCTCCACCTCGACGAGGAGAAGGCGCGGGCGCTCGCCGCCTCGCTCGCCGACACCTCGTTCAGCGTCCGGTCGGTCGAGTCGAAGCCGTACCGCCGCTCCCCGTACGCCCCGTTCCGTACGACCACCCTCCAGCAGGAGGCGAGCCGGAAGCTGGGCTTCGGCGCGAAGGCGACCATGCAGGTCGCCCAGAAGCTGTACGAGAACGGCTTCATCACGTACATGCGTACGGACTCGACGATCCTTTCCGACACCGCCGTCTCGGCGGCCCGGGCCCAGGTCACGCAGCTGTACGGCGCCGACTACCTGCCGGAGAAGCCGCGCGTCTACGCGGGCAAGGTCAAGAACGCGCAGGAGGCGCACGAGGCGATTCGCCCTTCGGGTGATCGTTTCCGCACCCCGGCGGAGACCGGTCTCACCGGCGACCAGTTCCGGCTGTACGAGCTGATCTGGAAGCGGACCGTCGCCTCCCAGATGAAGGACGCGACCGGAAACTCGGTCACCGTGAAGATCGGCGGCCGCTCCGCGGACGGCCGGGACGCCGAGTTCAGCGCCTCCGGCAAGACGATCACCTTCCACGGCTTCATGAAGGCGTACGTCGAGGGCGCCGACGACCCCAACGCCGAGCTGGACGACCGTGAGCGCCGGCTGCCGCAGGTCGCCGAGGGCGACGCGCTCTCCGCCGAGGAGATCACCGCCGACGGCCACGCGACCAAGCCCCCGGCCCGCTACACCGAGGCCTCGTTGGTCAAGGAGCTGGAGGAGCGCGAGATCGGCCGCCCGTCGACGTACGCGTCGATCATCGGCACGATCCTGGACCGCGGCTACGTCTTCAAGAAGGGGACGGCGCTCGTGCCGTCGTTCCTGAGCTTCGCCGTCGTCAACCTGCTGGAGAAGCACTTCGGCCGGCTCGTCGACTACTCCTTCACCGCCAAGATGGAGGACGACCTCGACCGCATCGCACGGGGCGAGGCCCAGGCCGTGCCGTGGCTGAAGCGTTTCTACTTCGGCGAGGGCGGCAACTCCGCGGAGGGCGGCGCTGCCGACGCGGGCAACGGCGACGGCGACCACCTCGGCGGGCTGAAGGAGCTGGTGACCGACCTCGGCGCGATCGACGCCCGGGAGATCTCCTCCTTCCCGGTCGGCGAGGGCATCATGCTGCGCGTCGGACGGTACGGCCCGTACGTCGAGCGCGGTGAGAAGGACGCCGAGGGGCACCAGCGGGCGGACGTGCCCGAGGACCTCGCGCCCGACGAGCTGACGGTCGCGTACGCCGAGGAACTGCTCGCCAAGCCGAGCGGCGACTTCGAGCTGGGCGTCGACCCGGTCAGCGGCAACCAGATCGTCGCGAAGGACGGCCGGTACGGCCCGTACGTCACCGAGATCCTTCCCGAGGACACCCCGAAGACCGGCAAGAACGCGGTGAAGCCGCGGACCGCCTCCCTCTTCAAGTCCATGGCGCTGGACACCGTCACGCTGGAGGACGCCCTCAAGCTGATGTCCCTGCCGCGCGTGGTGGGCGCGGACGCCGAAGGCGTGGAGATCACGGCGCAGAACGGCCGCTACGGCCCGTACCTGAAGAAGGGCACGGACTCGCGGTCGCTGACGGAGGAGGAGCAGCTCTTCACGATCACGCTGGAGGAGGCGCTCGCGATCTACGCGCAGCCCAAGCAGCGTGGCCGGGCGGCCGCCAAGCCGCCGCTGAAGGAGCTGGGCGTCGACCCGGTCAGCGAGAAGCCAGTCGTCGTCAAGGACGGCCGCTTCGGCCCGTACGTGACCGACGGCGAGACCAACGCGACCCTGCGGACCGGCGACAGCGTCGAGGAGATCACGCCCGAGCGCGGCTTCGAACTGCTCGCCGAGAAGCGTGCCAAGGGTCCGGCGAAGAAGGCGGCCAAGAAGGCGCCCGCGAAGAAGACGGCAGCCAAGAAGGCCACGCCGGCGAAGAAGACGGCGGCCAAGAAGACGGCCGCGAAGAAGACGACGACGGCGAAGTCCGCGGCGGCGAAGAAGACCACCGCCGCGAAGACGGCGGCGTCCAAGTCGGCCGCGGCCAAGCCGGAGTAGCCACACGTTCGCAGGTGTAAGGGGCGGGGTCCTGGACACCCGTCCCTTACACGTTTCCCGGGCCCCCGACGTTTGTTCGGATGCAGGCCACGGGGAGTCAGAGGGTCCGGATAGGGTGGACGGATGACGCGAGCAGAGCAGCCAGACTCCGACGTCGCGCTTGTCGCAGACTCCCGGGAGCGCGCCGTACGGGCGCTTTTGCGCCATCAGCCCCTCCGGAGACTGTGGAGCGCTCAGTTCGTCGGTGGGACCGGTGACGCGCTCGCCGTGCTCGTCCTGGTGCTCCTCGGGCTCCAGGCCGCAGTCTCCGAGGGCGCCTTCGGAGGCGGGTACCGCGGCGCGGCGCTCGCCGTCGCGGCGGTGATCGGCGCCCGGCTGCTGGCCTCGGTGCTCTTCGGGGCCGTCCTGCTCGGACCGCTCACCACGCTCACCGGGCCCTCGGGCGTGCTCGACCGCCGCTGGACGATGATCGGCGCCGACGGTCTGCGGATCGCGCTGCTCGTGATCGCCCCCCTGTGGATCGACTGGGTTCCGGACAAGGCGCTCGGGTTCCTGCTCGGCACCGTCTTCCTCACCGGCGCCGCCGAGCGGCTGTGGACCGTGGCCCGCGAGGGCGCGGCCCCCGCACTGCTGCCCGCGCCGCCGCTGGAGGGCGCCGCCGTACGTCCTCTGCCGGACCACCTCGACGCGCTGCGCCGACTCTCGCTGCGTACCGGCTTCCTGGCCGTACCGGCAGCGGCCGCCGTGCTCCTCGTCGCCACGCTGCTCAGCAACCTGCTCGGCACGGGCATCGAGTGGTTCACGCTGCATCAGGCCGCCCTCGGCTCGTACGTCGCCGCCGGCCTCTTCGCCGCCTCCGTCTCCGTCCTCTACTTCATCGAGCTGCCCGGCGGACAGACGCCGAGGCCGCGCTCGCCGCTGGAGGGCCTGCGCCGTCCCACGGCCGAGAAGGGCCGCACGGGCGCGGTCGGACTGCTCGTCCTCGCCTGCGCCATGGTCGCCGGAGCCGTCGCCGCCGCGGCGGCGGTCTCCGTCCTGCACGCGTACGACCTCGGCGGCGGCCCGGTCACCTTCGCCCTGCTCATCCTGGCGCTGAGCGGCGCCACGGCCGTCGGCATCCGGACCGCCGGCTCCGTGCTCACCGTCCTCTCCCGCCGCCGGCTCCTCGCCCTCGCGATCGCCCTCACCGGCGTCGCGCTGCTCGCGATGGGCCTCGTGCCGGACACGGCCACAGTGCTGCTCCTCGCCGTCCTCGCCGGCTACGCGGCCGGTGTCGCCGCCAACACCGGCCACACCCTCGTCGACCAGGAGACCGAGGAGGCCCGGCGCCCCCGCGTCACCGAGCACCTGCAGGCCGTCGCCCGGGTCGCCATGGCCGTCGGCGCCCTCGGCGCGCCCCTGCTCGCCGCCGCCATCGGGCCGCACCGGCTCGCCTCCGGCAGCTTCGTCTTCGCCCACGGCGGCGCCGCGTTCACCCTGATGCTGGTCGGCGCGCTGCTGCTGCCCGTCGCGGCCCTCGTCCTGGCCAAGACCGACGACCGGGCCGGCGTACCGCTCCGCCGCGACCTGCGCGACGCGCTGCGCGGCGCCGACCCCGTCCAGGCGCCCGCCCCGACGGGCTTCTTCATCGCCCTGGAGGGCGGCGACGGCGCCGGCAAGTCCACCCAGGCCGAGGCGCTCGCGGAATGGATCCGCGCCAAGGGCCACGAGGTCGTCGTCACCCGCGAACCGGGCGCCACCCCGATCGGCAAGCGGCTCCGCTCGATCCTGCTCGACGTCTCCAGCGCCGGGCTCTCGAACCGCGCCGAGGCGCTGCTGTACGCCGCCGACCGCGCCGAGCACGTCGACTCGCTGGTCAAGCCCGCCCTGGAGCGGGGCGCGGTGGTGATCTCCGACCGGTACATCGACTCGTCCGTGGCCTACCAGGGCGCGGGGCGGGATCTGTCGCCGACCGAGATCGCCCGGATCAACCGCTGGGCGACCGGCGGACTGGTCCCGCATCTGACCGTGCTCCTCGACGTCTCGCCGGAGACCGCGCGGGAACGGTTCACCGAGGCGCCGGACCGTCTGGAGTCCGAGCCGCCCGAGTTCCACGCGCGCGTGCGGGCCGGTTTCCTCGCCCTGGCCGCCGGTGACCCCGGCCGCTACCTCGTCGTCGACGCCGGCCAGGAGCCGGAGGCCGTCACCACGGTCGTACGTCACCGGCTCGACCGGATGCTGCCGCTCTCCGAGGCCGAGGTGAAGGCCCAGGAGGAGGCGCGCCGGAAGGCCGAGGAGGAGGCCAGGCGCCGCGCCGAGGAAGAGGCCGCGCGCAAGGCGGAGGAGGAGCGGCTGGAGCGGGAGCGTCAGGAGCAGCTCGCCCGGCTCCGTGCCGAGGAGGAGGAGCGCAAGCGCCAGGAGGAGGAAGAGGCGCGTCGCCGCGAGGCGGAGCGCCAGGCCGAGGAGGCCCGCCGGCGCGCCGAGGAGGCCCGGCTGGCCGCCGAGGAGGAGCGCAAGCGGCGCGAGGCCGAGGAGAAGACCCGCCGCGAGGAGGAGGAACGCCGCCGCAAGCAGGCCGAGGAAGAGGCCCGGCTGCGCGCGGAGGCGGAGGAGCGCCGCCTCGAGAAGCAGCGCAAGGCCGAGGAGGCCCTGCTGCGTGCGGAAGAGGCCCGGCGCCTGGCGGAGGCCGCGGCGGCCAAGGCCGCGGAGGAGGCCGCGCGCAAGGCGGCGGCGGAGGCCGCCGAGAAGGCGGCTGCCGAGGCCGCGCGTGCCGAGGAGACGAGGAAGGCCGCCGAGGCGGCCCGTGCCGAGGAGGCGCGGAAGGCCGCCGAGGCACAGCGGGCGGCGGAGGCGAAGCGCGCCGCCGAGGCGCGGAAGGCGGCCGAGGCCGCTGCCGCCAAGGCCGCGGAGGCCGCCCGCGCGGCGGAGGAGTCGGCCAGCGAGGTGACCGTCGAGACCCCCGTGGTGCAGCCGAACGACGTGACGCAGGCGGTGCCCCGCGTCTCGCCGAACGAGATCACCGTCCCGACCCCGATCGTGGACCCGGAGGCGGTCAGGCCCGAGGGGGCGAAGACGGTCCGGCCCGAGGCGAAGAAGGTTCGGCCCGAGGCGAAGACCGTCCGACCCGAGGCGGAGACCTCCGTCATGCCGCAGGTGCGCGAGGCGGACGAGACGGCGGTGCTGCCGCCGGTGCGGGCCGCCGACGAGACGGCCGTGCTGCGTCCCGTACGGTCCACGGACCCGGTCGACCGGGTTCCGCCGGGCATCTTCCGCGACGAGCAGACCGCCGAATCCAACGAGCAGACGCGCGAGCTGCCCCAGGTCGACGACCAGGGCCGTCCGCGCCGCCGTTCCGACTGGGCGGAGGAGACCCCGCTCGACGACCTCCCGACCCTGGCGGACGAGCTGCTCGGCCCGCACGACGACGAGGACGACGGCCGCCGCCGACGCCGCTGACGCGGGGCGGGACCTGAGACGGGGATCTGAGGGGCGGGGCGCTGCGCGCCCCGCCCCTCCGCTTTCCTCGCTCAGCCCGGCCGGTGGTGTCAGCGGGGTGCCCCACAATGGAGGGCGTACCTGAGGAGGGCACATGGCCGTATGGGACGACCTGGTCGGGCAGGCGCGGGTCGAGGAGCAGCTGGCCGCCGCTGCGCGGGACGCCGACGCCCTCGTGACCGCCCATGCCGCCGGGGAGCCCGAGCCCGAGGCGTCCAAGATGACCCACGCCTGGCTCTTCACCGGCCCTCCGGGCTCGGGGCGGGCGACCGCGGCGCGCGCCTTCGCCGCCGCGCTGCAGTGCGTGAGCCCGGACCGGGCGCTGGGCGGGGCGCCGGGGTGCGGGTTCTGCGACGGCTGCCACACCGCGCTCATCGGGACGCACGCCGACGTGGAGGTCGTCCGCACGGACCTGCTCTCCATCGGTGTGAAGGAGACCCGCGACCTCGTCCGGCGCGCCCAGCTCTCGCCGGCCAACGGCCGCTGGCAGGTGATCGTCCTGGAGGACGCCGACCGGCTCACCGAGGGCGCGGGCAATGTGCTCCTGAAGGCAGTCGAGGAGCCCGCGCCGCGCACGGTGTGGCTGCTCTGCGCGCCCTCCCTGGAGGACGTGCTGCCGACGATCCGCTCCCGCTGCCGCCACCTGACCCTGCGTACGCCCGCCGTCGACGCGGTCGCCGACGTGCTCGTACGCCGCGACGGCATCGACCCCCAGATCGCGGCGGCCGCCGCCCGCGCCACCCAGGGCCACATCGACCGCGCCCGCCGCCTGGCCACCGACGAGCGCGCCCGGGCCCGCCGGGCCGTCGTCCTCAAGCTGCCGCAGCGCGTCGGGGACATCGGCGGCTGTCTCAAGGCGGCCCAGGAGCTGGTGGACGCGGCGGGCGAGGACGCCAAGCAGGTCGCCGAGGAGATCGACGTCAAGGAGACCGAGGAGCTGAAGGCCGCGCTCGGCGGCGGCCAGGGCTCGCGGATGCCCCGCGGCACCGCCGGTGCGATGAAGGAGCTGGAGGAGCGGCAGAAGCGGCGCAAGACCCGTACGCAGCGCGACAGCCTGGACCTGGCGCTCACCGACCTGACCGGCTTCTACCGCGACGTGCTCACCCTGCAGCTGCGCACGCGGATCCCGATCGCCAACGAGGACGTACGGGACGCGGTGGAGCGGATCGCCCAGGACACCGCGCCGGAGCGGACCCTGCGCCGGATCGAGGCCGTGCTCGCCTGCCGCGAGGCGCTGGACCGGAACGTGGCCCCGCTGCTGGCGGTGGAGGCGATGACCATGGCCCTGCGCGACTGATTGGACACGTTCCGTACCCGTACGGATACCCTCCGGGCATGGACTCCAGGCGTTTGCTCCGTACGTCCGCCACGGCCCTCGCGGCCGCCGGGCTGATCCTCTCCGGCTGCACGGGCGGCAGCGACGCCGCCGCGCCTTCAGGCCCGTCGGCGGCCGCGCCGCCCGCCGCGCCCACCACGCCGGACCCGGCCCTGGCGAGCTTCTACGGGCAGAAGCTCGCCTGGCGCGACTGCGGTGTGCCGAAGTTCCAGTGCGCGACGCTCCGCGCCCCGCTCGACTACGCGAAGCCGACGGCCGGTGAGGTGAAGCTGGCCGTCTCGCGTGTCGCGGCGAGCGGCCCGGGCAAGCGGCTCGGCTCCCTCCTGGTCAACCCCGGCGGACCCGGCGGCTCCGCCGTCGGCTACCTCCAGGGTTACGCCGGCATCGGCTACCCCGCCCCGGTCCGGGCGAGGTACGACATGGTCGCCGTCGACCCCCGCGGCGTGGCCCGCAGCGAGCCCGTCGAGTGTCTGACGGGACCCCAGATGGACACGTACACCCAGATCGACCAGACGCCGGACGAGGCGGCCGAGACCACGGCCCTGACCGCCTCGTTCCGGGGCTTCGCGACGGGCTGCGAGAAGCTCTCCGGCGCGGTCCTGCCCCATGTCTCCACGGTCGAGACGGCACGGGACATGGACATCCTGCGGGCCGTTCTCGGCGACGCGAAGCTGAGCTACGTCGGCGCCTCGTACGGCACCTTCCTCGGTGCCACCTACGCCGAACTGTTCCCCGGCCGGGTGGGCCGCCTGGTCCTCGACGGAGCGATGGACCCCTCGCTGCCCGCGATCGACCTCAACCGCGACCAGACCGCAGGCTTCGAGACCGCCTTCCGGGCCTTCGCGGCCGACTGCGTCGAGAAGCCGGACTGCCCGCTCGGCACGGGCTCCGTCGACGCGGCCTCGGACGCGCTGAAGGGCTTCTTCCGCGCCCTGGACGCCAACCCCGTGCCGACCGGCGAGAGCCGCCGGCTCGGCGAATCCCTGGCGACGACCGGGGTCATCGCGGCGATGTACGACGAAGGGGCCTGGCCGCAGCTGCGCGAGGCGCTGACGAGCGCGATGGGCGGCGAGGGCGCGAGCCTGCTCGCCCTGGCCGACAGCTACTACGAGCGCGAGCCGGACGGCACGTACGCGAACCTGATGTACGCCAACGCGGCCGTGAACTGCCTCGACCTCCCGGCGGCGTTCACCGGCCCCGCGGACGTCGAGAAGGCGGTCCCGTCCTTCGAGAAGGCGTCCCCCGTCTTCGGCAAGGGCCTCGCCTGGGCCGCCCTGAACTGCGCCTACTGGCCCGTCCCCCCGACCGGCCGCCCGCACCGCATCACCGCCGACGGAGCCGCCCCGATCGTCGTCGTCGGCACCACCCGAGACCCGGCGACCCCCTACAAGTGGGCCCGGTCCCTCGCGGCCCAGCTCGCCTCCGGCTCGCTCCTGACGTACGAGGGCGACGGCCACACGGCGTACGGCCGCGGCAGCGACTGCATCGACTCGGCGATCAACACCTACCTCCTGGAGGGCACGGTCCCGAAGGACGGCAAGCGCTGCACGTGAGGGGTGTCGTGGACCACGCGAAGGGTGGTCAGGAGCACCCCGGGAAACTGTGTAGACTTGGCGTCGCTGCTGCACCCACCATGGGAACGCAGGGCATGCCGCCTTAGCTCAGTTGGCCAGAGCAACGCACTCGTAATGCGTAGGTCTCGGGTTCGAATCCCGAAGGCGGCTCCACGAAAACCCCAGGTCGGATCTCATCCGACCTGGGGTTTTGTGGTTCGTCGGTCGCGCCGCCGTCGGGCGGGAGCGGTTCGGGGATCTTGAAGTCTTGACCGGACCTGCTGCGCCTGCCTCGGTTGACTCTCCCGTAGGGGGAGACGGGAGGCTGGGGCGCATGGACAGCTACACGCTCTATTCCATCGGGGAGTTGTCCCGCCGGACCGGGCTGACGGTGAAGACGATCCGGTTCTACTCCGACCGGGGCATCGTCCCGCCGACCGACCGGAGCCCGGCGGGCTACCGGCTCTACGGCCCCGACGCACTCGCCCGCCTCGACCTTGCCCGCACACTGCGCGAACTGGGGCTCGACCTGGCGACGGTGCGCAGGGTACTGGACCGGGAGGCGTCCCTGTCGGAGGTCACCCAAGCGCATGCCGACGCCTTGGACGTGCAGATCCGCGCCCTGCGTCTGCGCCGCGCCCTGCTTCGAGTGGTCGCCGGACGCGACCGCCCCACCCCTCTGGAGATGGACCTCGTGCACCGACTCGCCACGCTTTCCCGGACCGAGCGCCAACGATTCGTGGCCGACTTCATCGACGACGCCTTCACGGGCCTCCACACCAACCCCGAGTACGTCGGCCTCATGCGATCCGCTCTGCCGGAGCTGCCCGACGAGCCCAGTCCTGAACAGATCGACGCGTGGGTGGAACTCGCAGGCCTCTGCCAGACCGCCGACTTCGGTGCCGCGATCCGGCGGACGGCGGAGGAGCAGACGAGAGAGCTCCCCCTCGGGGATGCCACGGTGCTGCAAGAGGCCATCGATCTGGCGATGCGTGAACGGATCGCCGAGGCCGTGTCCGCCGGGCTGCTTCCGGCCTCCGCCGAGGACGCCTCCCCGACCGGCTCGCTGGGAGAGCTCTACGCCCGCGCGTTCGAGAGTGCCGAGGAGAGCGATCTGCGCCGCTGGCTCCTCGCCCGCCTGCGAACCGGCGTCGACCCGCTCGTGGAGCGCTACTGGCGGCTCCTGGCGACGGTCAACGGATGGCCCCCGTCATCCACGCTCGCGCCCGTTCACTCCTGGTTCACAGGGGCAGCGGCAGAAGGACGCGCCACGTGACATGTACCTGCTGATTTCGAGGGTGGCGGTGGGAGGGCTCGGGGACGTAGAACTCCTTCGAGGCATCCGCCTGTACGCGCCCTGCGAAGAGGACATCCATGAGCACCGTCGTCGAACCCCTACCCGCGCCGGACGAGTTCGGGCCAAGTGAGCGCACGCGGTTGCGGCGGATGCGGCACAAGGGGAGTCATCGGCGGGAGGACTTGGACGCCGTGCTCGCCGCCGGGTTTCTCTGTCATCTCGGGGTCGTCGTCGACGGCACGCCCATGGTCGTGCCCACCGCCTACGGCACCGAGGGCGACCGGCTCTACGTTCATGGTTCCGTCGCGAGCCGCAGTCTCGTGCAGGCGCCCGGTGCCGCCGTCTGTGTCACCGTGACGCACGTCGACGGACTCGTGCTCGCCCGCTCCGTGTTCGAGCACGGCGTCAACTACCGGTCCGCCATGGTCTACGGCGTTCCGCGCGAGGTGACCGATCCCGAGGAGAAGCTGCTCGGGCTGCGGGCGCTCACCGAGCAGTGCGCGCCGGGGCAGTGGGAGTACGCCCGGCAGCCCAGCCGCAAGGAGCTGGCGGCGACCTCGCTGCTCGCCCTCGACCTCACCGAGGCATCGGTCAAGATCGCTTCCGGCCCGCCGGACGACGGCGACGGTCCCGACGCCGAACTGGGGCTCTGGGCCGGGGTCCTTCCCGTCGTCACCGCCTTCGGCGCGCCGGTCGCCGACCCGGTCCTGCCGGCCGGTGTCGAACCGCCCGCGCACATCGCCGCCCGTGCGGGCCGTCCGGCGGTCGGGCCCGCCAAAGGGTAGGAGCGCTTAAGCGTTCCCGTAGAACAATTTGATTGTGCTGATGCGTCGGGGTGCGGCAGGTTCGAGTCCATGCGACCCGACTCACCCTGGCGTGTCCCCGACTTCCGTATGCTCTTCTCCGCGGCGGTCCTCAGCCAACTCGGCACCAACATCGGATACGTGGCCGTTCCGCTGATCGCCGTCGAGGCGCTCGACGCCGGCCCCGGCGAGGTCGGGGCGCTCGCGACCCTCTCCACCCTCGCCTTCCTCCTCATCGGGCTTCCCGCGGGGGCGTGGGTGGACCGGCTGCCGCAGCGCCGGATGCTCATCGTGGCGGACGCGGCCCGCGGGCTGCTCATGGCCTCCGTGCCCGTCGCCTGGTGGTGCGACGCCCTGACCCTCGCGCAGTTGTACGCCGTCGCGCTGCTCAGCGGCTGCGCCACCGTCTTCTACGACGTCACGGGCCAGAGCATCCTCCCCCGCTTCGTCGGCCGCGACGGACTGGTCCCCGCCAACGCCGCCATGGTCAGCCTGATGGCAGCCACCAACGTGGCCGGACGCGGGGCGGGCGGCGGCCTGGTCCAGCTGCTCACCGCGCCGCTCGCGGTGGCGGTCACCGCGGTCAGTCATCTGGCCTCCGCCGTACGGCTCCTGTGGCTCAAGGAGACGGCCGCGCCCTCGCCCTCGCCCCACCGGACGCGGGAGCCGCTGCGGGCTCAGATCGCCACGGGCGTACGGCACGTCCTCGGGAACAGGGAGCTGCGCGCGCTCGCCCTGTCAGCCTCGCTCACCAACCTCGGCTCGCAGATCCTCAACACGATGATGCCGGTCCTCTTCGTCCGCGAACTCGGGCTCTCCGCAGGTGTCCTCGGCCTCTACTGGGCGGCCGGCGGCGTCGGTCTGCTGCTCGGAGCCCGCTGCGCCCGCGCCGTGGCGGCCCGCCTCGGGTTCGGCCGTACGCTCGGTCTCGCCGGGCTCGTCCTCGCCCCCGCGGGCCTCCTCGTCCCGCTCGTCGGGCACGGCCCCTGGCTCTGGGTCGCGGGCGCGGGGTGGCTGTGCGCGATGTTCAAGACCGGGATGGACAACGTCCTCGGCGTGAGCCTGCGTCAGAGGATGACCCCCGACGCGCTGCTCGGCCGCATGAACGCGACCTTCCGTTTCCTGCTCACCGGCGCCATCGCGATCGGCGCCGCCGTCTCGGGCCTCCTGGGGGAACTCGTCGGCCTCCACGCCACCCTGTGGGTGGGCGGCTCTCTGCTCGCGTGCGCCTTCCTCCCGGTCTTCCTCTCGCCCGTCCGCACCCGACGGGCGCTTCCCGCGGAGGCGCAGGAGCCGGAGAGTGTCCGTCCGGCGCCGCTTCCGCGCGTACGGGAGGGGTGAGCCCACCCGATCCCGCCGGGCGGCGGCCGGCCGCGCGCCTCAGTCCGGGAGGGGCTCCACGGCCAGGCGGTCGAGGTGGTCCGGGTCCATCAGGATGTCGGCCGCCGTGACGCGGCCCTCGATGACCGTGAAGGCGATCACCGCGCCCGGACCGCCTTCCGGGGCCGCCACCAGGCCCGCCGCGCCGTCCACCAGGGCCATGCGGGCCGACCCGGCCCGCGCGGCGAGGCGGGCCGCGACAGCCGCCGGGCCGTGGGCGGTCGCCGCGCCGGACCGTACCGCCTCCGTGTCCGCCCGCAGCAGCACCTCCGGATCGAGCAGCTCACGCAGCGCGAGCAGCTCGCCGTCGCGTGCGGCGGCGAGCACCGCGGCCACCACCTCCCGCTGGCGCGCCAGGTCCGGCTCCGGCATCTCCTCCGTACCCCGCACGCGCGTGCGCGCCCGGCTCACCAGCTGCCGGGTGGCCGAGGGAGTGCGCTCCAGGACCGGGGCGATCTCGTCCACGGGCACCGCGAACATGTCGTGCAGCACGAACGCCACCCGTTCGGCGGGCGTCAGCGTCTCCAGGGCCGCCTCCTCGGACCGGTCCGTCGTCCGGCCGGACTCGGTGGCCGACCACGGATCCCATGGGGCCTCCTGCCGCGCCGCGCGCGACCGCAGCCTCGCCAGGCAGACGCGCGCGACGGCCGCGGTGAGGCCGGGCGTGGTGGCGTCGGCGTCGGGCACGGTGCTGCCGGTCATGGTGGCGTCGGGCACGGTGCTGCCGGGCGCGGCGGCTGCCTCGGCGGCCGGGTCACCTGGCCGCCGCGCGTCCGGCGCGCTCCGCGCCTCCCGCACCGCGTGGTCCGCCTCGTCGGGCGAGCCCAGCAGCCGGTACGCCACCGCCCGCTCGTGGCTCACGGCACTCACCGCTTGACCGGACACCGCTCAGTCGCCGTGCCCCGTGCCGCCGCTGCCGAAGCCGCCGCTGGAGATCCCGCCCCACTTGCGCTTCTCCTCGCTCGGCGGGTCGGGTGACTCCTCCGAGCCGCTCTTGAGCTCGTACGGCATGAGCCGGTGCTCGCCGTCGGTCTGGGGCATCTCCGACGGCTTGCGGTACTCGGACGTCTCGCCGGGAAGCCCGCCCTCCGGCCGGTGCGGCTGCTCATCCGGCTTCGGCGTGGGGGACTCCTTGTCCCTCACCCTCATCCCCAGCCAGAAGGCGCCGATCAGTACGGCGACCACGACCAGGCCGCCGAGAACCTGGGCCATCCCGGACTGCCAGACACCGGCCGCCGTCGTGACCTCAGTGGAACCCACGAGAAAACCGTTCATACTCCACAATTACCCAATTCTGGGTGATCTGGGACATCCGACTTCCAGCGAACTCGTCGAAGCTCGTCGAACCTCGTGTGAAACATTTCCCCGGGCCCGTCGCGTCAATGGGGTGTAAGGACGCCGCGACGGAGGGGAGGGGCATGAGACAGTCCCGCGCGGACGGCTTTCTGGAGTTCGCCACCGCCAGGACCGGCCATCTCTTCCGGTCGGCATGCCTGCTGACCAGCGGCGACACCCATCTCGCCGAGGACCTCGTCCAGGAGACCCTGGGCCGGATGTACAGCCTGTGGGGGCGCGTCCAGCGGATCGGCAACCCGGCGGGGTACGCGCAGACCGTCCTGGTCCGCGCGTTCCTCAGCCACCGGCGCCGACGCTCCGCGACCGAGCGCCCCCTGGGCGAGCTGCCGGACCGGGCTTCCGAGAACGGCGACGACCCGGCCCTCCGGATCGCACTGCTCGACGCGCTCGCGGCCCTCGCGCCCAAGGACCGGGCCGTGGTCGTGCTGCGGTACTGGGAGGACCGCAGCGTCGAGGAGACCGCCGAGGTGCTCCATGTGAGCTCCGCGGCGGTCCGCACCCGTTCGACGAGGGCGCTCGCCAAGCTCCGGGAGCGACTCGGCGGCAGCATCGTCGAGTTCGCCTCCCGCTGACCCCGCACGCTTCCCATTCTTTCTTTCACTCATGGACCGGAGACGGTGATTCGGCATGCCTCTGAACGAGGGACACGACGGTTTCGCGGAGGAACTCGGCCAGGCCCTGCGCCGCACGGGTGACGGGTTCGCCACGGAGGACGGCCGCGAGCTGGTCGCCGGCGGTCTGGCCCGCGGCCGACGCCGGCTGATGCGCCGCCGCGCGGCCGCGGTGACCGGTGGCGTGCTGGCCTTCGCCGTGGTGGGCGTCGGCGGGATCTACGGCGGAGACCTGCTCGGCGCGGGACCGCGGACCCAGGGAGCCGTGGGGGCCGGGGACTCCTCGGTCACCACGGCGAGCCGGACCGCCCTGCCGGCCACCAAGCGGCCGGGGCCCGCGCCCGCGCTCCAGGTCAGGGACCTGGCGGCCGTCCTGAAGGCGAACACCCCCGCCGGAACCTGGACCATCGCCGACGAGGGCTCCAAGGGCGAACACGTCTCGGGCGTCTACCAGGACGGCAAGGGCGAGTCGGCCGTCTCCGTAGGCCTCTACCGGGCCGGCGGCACCGGGGAGGGGGGTGCGGAGCAGGTGGAGTGCCCCGACGAGACCTTCGTCCCGCACGACGGGTGCACCAGCGAGAGGCTGCCGAACGGCGACCGGCTGATGGTGATCCAGGGGTACGAGTACCCGGACAGGCGGGAGGACACCAAGAACTGGCGGGCGGTCCTGCTCACCAGGGACGGATTCCTCGTCGACGCGAGCGAGTACAACGCCCCCGCGGAGAAGGGCTCCGCCGTCACCCGCGCGAACCCGCCCTTCAGTCCCGCCCAGCTGAAGACCCTGGTCACGGCCGAGGGATGGCGGCCGCTGTTCAAGCGGCTGGCCGTGACGACGAAGCCCACCGTGCCGGGCCAGGGCACCAAGCCGGGCGGGGGCGCCGAGTCAGGCCGGGACACCAAGCAGGGCGGGGGTACCACGCCGGGCGGGGACACCGCGCCGCCGGAGGCGGACGGCCGGGCCGTGCGGGAGACCCTGCGTGCGCTGCTCCCCAAGGGGCTGAAGGTGACCTCCCAGGGCGGCGACGGCGAGTTCGCGTACGTGGTCGTGGACGACGGCAAGGGCAAGAGCCTCGTCCAGGTCAACGTGCAGAACGGCATGGACGATGTCGCGGACCAGCTCTTCGCCGGCGCCACGAAGCTGCCCGACGGGCGGCTGGTGAAGGTGACGAAGGAGGCCGGCGAGAAGGGCGGAGCGGGTGTCGTCGAGTGGACGGCCGACATGATGCTGCCGTCGGGCTTCCGGGTGGTCGCCTCCGCGTTCAACACCGGCGCGCAGCACCAGGCCGCCACGCGCTCCGAGCCCGCGCTGACGACGGACCAGCTCAAGGCGATCGTCCTCGATGACCGGTGGCTGAAGTTCTCCTGAGGTGACGCCTCGCGGTGCGTCATGCGCGTCGCGGGGCGGCCTCAGGAGCGGGTGGGCCGGGCCCCGGCGGGGGCCCGGCCCACCCGCGTTTCCCGTACACCCGTTTTCCGCGTGCGTGCCCGTACGTACGAGCAGAGGCGGACGTCACTTGGCGTCCGCGTACCGCTCCACCGTGGCCGTCGTGAACGGAAAACGCACCGGCGTCGCGCCGAAGGCGATCCGCCCCGCCTCGTCCCCGGCCGCGCGGATCGCCGCCGTGACGGCCTCCGCCTCCTCCGCCGGGCAGTGCACGATCACCTCGTCGTGCTGGAAGAAGACCAGCTCGGCCCGCATCCCCGAGAGCGCGCGGCGCAGGGCGGCCAGCATCAGCAGCGCCCAGTCGGCGGCGCTGCCCTGGACGACGAAGTTACGGGTGAACCGGCCGCGCGCCCGCGCGTTGCCGGAGGCGTATCCGGGTGTGAACTCCCCTTCCCTCGCGGCCGGTTCGTCCGCGGCCTCCTGGGGGATGCCCGCCTCCTCGGCCTCGCCGGCGCCGACCGCACGCGGGCTGGTCCGGCCGAGCCAGGTCCGTACGAGTCGGCCCTCCTCGCCGGCCTTCGCCGCGTCGTCCACATAGGCCACGGCGCGGGGGAAGCGGCGGCGCAGCGCGGCCAGGTTCTTCAGGCCGTCGCCGCTGGTCTGCCCGTAGATCGCGCCGAGCAGGGCGATCTTCGCGTGGTCGCGGTCGCCGGAGAACGCGCGGTCCGAGAGCCGGGTGTACAGGTCGTCGGGGTGTCCGGCGACCTCCATCAGCCCGGGATCGCGGGAGATGGCCGCCAGGACCCGGGGCTCCATCTGGTCGGCGTCCGCCACGACGAGCCGCCAGCCCTCGTCCGCCACGACGGCCCGCCGGATGACCTTGGGGATCTGCAGGGCGCCGCCGCCGTTGGTCGTCCAGCGGCCGCTGACCGTGCCCCCGGGGAGGTACTCGGGGCGGAAGCGGCCGTCGCGGACCCAGTCCTGGAGCCAGGACCAGCCGTGGGCGGTCCAGATCCGGTACAGCTTCTTGTACGCGACGAGCGGGGCCACCGCCGGGTGGTCGATCTCCTCCAGCTCCCAGCGGCGCGTGGACCGCACCCGGATCCCGGCCCGGGCGAAGGCCTTGACGACGTCGGCGGGCAGATCGGGACGGACGCGCCGGCCGAACGCGGCGGACACCTCGTCGGCGAGTTCGGCGAGGCGCCGGGGCTCCCCTCCGCCCGCGTACCGCTCGCCGAGCAGCTCGTGCAGCAGATCGCGGTGCACGTCGGCGCGCCAGGGCAGCCCGGCCCGGTTCATCTCGACGGCCACGAGCATGCCCGCGGACTCGGCGGCGGTGAGCAGCCGCATCCGGCCCGGGTGCTCGGCCAGCTCGTGGCGGCGCTGCTGCTCCGCGTAGACCGCGAGGAGGTCCTCGAAAGGGACGGCGGCGGCGCTGGGTCTGGCCTCGAAGAGGGAGTCCTGCGAGCCGGGTTCGGCGGCGCGCTGGGGCGGATCGGGCGGTACGGGAGCGTTCCGCAGCCGCGCGAGGGCGGCGGCCGCGGACCGGGGCTCCCCGAGCCGTCCCTCATGGCCGAGGAGGAGGCCCTCGGCGACCTCGATGTCGTAACAGCGCTCGACGCGAACCCCGGCGGCGAGGAGCCGGGGGTGGACGGCGGTGGTGGACCGCCACACCCAGCGGGCGACACCGGGCCGCGAGCGGACGGCCTCGACGAGATCCGGTTCGTGGAGGACGGGTCCTGCGGGCAGCGCGTCGGGGCCGAGGGGGACGAGCCGTGCCCCGTCCCCGTCCGCCTCGGCTTCCACCGCCCACCTCTCGCTCACGGGTGCGAGTCTGGCACCCGCCACTGACAGCGACCCCGATCACGCGCCGCGTGCGGCTTCGCCGAGTCCGGTCACGCTCGGCGTGCGGCCCTGCCCAGCCCGGTCACGCGCCGCGTGAAGCCCCGGCCCCCTGCCGTCACGCCGCCTTGTGGAAGAGCGCGGCGGCCTCTCCTCGCGAACCGACCCCCAGCTTCGCGAGGATGTTGGCGACGTGGAACTTCACGGTGGACTCGCTGATGTGCAGCTCCCGCGCGATCTGCCGGTTGCGGTGGCCGAGCGCCAGACGGGTGAGGACCTCCAGCTCACGGCCGCCGAGGTCGGCCAGCGGGTTCGCCGTACCGTCGGGGGCGTCCGAGGTGGCCAGCGGTATCACGGCCGTGAGGGTCGTGCCCCAGCCCTGGACCGCTTCCATGTCCAGGCGGCCGCCCAGCACCTCCAGACGGTCGGTGATGCTGCCCGCCCCCAGGTCGCAGCGTTCGAGCGTGCCCGAGCCGTCGTCCCGCACCGTCGCCCGCAGCTCGTGCTCGGTCAGCTGCCAGCCGACGTGGACCCGCCGCACCGAGTCCTGCTCCAGGATCACCAGGAGCAGTGCCCGCACGATGGCCCGCGCGCTGTGCGCCACGTCCGCCGCGAGCGAGCGGTCGGACTCCGGCGGGCCGAGTTCGAGCCGTACCGGGGTGTGCCGGAGCATCGGGCTCAGATCGTCGGCGAGCCGGGCGAAGGCCTGCTGGGCCGGTTCCTCGGCGATCGCCCGGTCCCGCTTCGTCGCGGCACGCATCTCGATCAGCGCGGAGGCCGTGAGGTCGATGGCCGTCGCCCGGGCCGTGGCGTCGTCCAGGGCCCGGCTGCGGAGCACCCCGAGCACCCCGGAGACGGCGGCCGCGTGGGCGGTCGACAGCTCCGAGATCACCCGGGCCCGGGTGTCGGCCGCCGCGCGCGACCGGGCCAGCGCCCCCGGCATCGCCTCGACCGCGAACCGGTCGAAGTGGCTGGTCACCAGGTCCCAGAGGGCCTGCGCCACGGCGAGCCCGTCCTCGTCGACGGGCGCGGATCCCTCGTCGCGTACGAGGACGAGGACGGAACGGCGCGCGGTCGCGTCGCTGGTGACGGCGACGACCTCGCGCTCCGTGCCGCCGATCGTGGCCCGCCCCTGCCAGGGGCTTCCGGGGACGCCGGAGGTCAGCATCGTGGTGAGTTCGGCCGCGATGAGCAGCTCCGTCTCGCCGGCGGTCTTGAACGGCGAGTGGGCGCAGTGCGTGGAGAGTTCGGCCGCTCCCCGGTGCGGGATCAGGGGCGCGAGGGCGGCCGAGAGGCGGGGCAGGATCTCGCCGAGAGGCTGCCGGATGATCTCGTACGCGGTGGTCAGTGTGGTCGCGTCCATGGGGGCTCAGCGTAATGAGGGGGCCGGGGCGGGTGGCTGTCCTTTCGGCCAGGTGGGACTGGCCGTCGGGAGGGCGGGGTGGCGGGGTCGTCGGGCGCACGCTTGATCCGTCGAAGCAGCGAGTGCTCAACGAGGGTCCACGGAGGCCGAGATGGAAGCGATCACGTACGAGGAGTTCGGCGGCCCGGAGGTCCTGCGCCACGAGGCGGGGGTGACGGTGCCCGAGCCCGGCGCCGGTCAGGTACGGGTGAAGGTGGCGGCGATCGGCGTCAACCCCGTGGACCACAAGCGGCGTTACGGCTGGGTCGAGGCGTTCTACCCGACCACCTTCCCGGCCGTGCCCGGCCTGGAGTTCGCCGGCACGGTGGACGCGCTCGGGGAGGGTGTGACGGGGGTCGAGGCCGGTGACGAGGTGTTCGGCTGGACGACGACCGGGGCGTACGCCGAGTACGCCCTGGCCGAGGTCTTCGTCCCCAAGCCGGCCGGCCTGAGCTGGGAGCAGGCGGCGAGCATCCCGGTCGCGGGGGAGACGGCGCAGCGGGTCCTGGACCTGCTCGCTCTCAAGGAGGGCGAGACGCTCCTCCTGCACGGCGCCGCGGGCGCGGTCGGCGCGCTGGCCGTCCAGCTCGCGGTGGCCGCCGGCGTGACGGTCGTCGGCACCGCCTCGGCGCGCAACCACGACTTCCTGCGCGGCATCGGCGCGATCCCCGTGACGTACGGGGAGGGCCTGGCGGACCGCGTCCGGGCGGCCGCGCCCCAGGGCGTCGACGCGGTCTTCGACGCGGCGGGCCACGACACGCTGCCGGTCTCGATCGAGCTGACGGGCGGCGCGAAGGAGCGGATCGTGACGATCGCGGCGGTCGACGCGGCGGAGCACGGCATCGTCTTCAGCGGTGTCACGGTCGACCCGCCCCTCGCCCGCACCTGGCTGACCACCCACGCCGGGCTGGCGACGATGGGCCGGCTGCGCCTCGACATCGCCGGGACCTTCCCGCTGAAGGAGGCGGCGAGGGCCCAGGAGCTGAGCGAGTCGGGGCACGTGCGCGGCAAGCTGGTGCTCCTGCCGTAGCCGCGACGGGCGCTGTGACCGGAAGGGTGCGCCGGGGCCGCGCGCCGGGTCCCACGGTGGGTCCGGCCTGGCGGACGTTCCCGGTCGTCGCCCGGCAGGCGCACGGCAGGCGCACGGCTTCGATCTCGACGTCCGCGAGCAGCGCCTCGACGAGCGGGCGGGGACCGCAGACCTTCGTGGCCCGCTGCACGGGGCCGCCGGTCAGGGCGGGGCGGTGGCCCGGCTCCGACCCTGGACACCGCCCCGTCCACCCACCTTCGCCGCTCAGCGCGTCAGGCGCCACGCGGGGAGCGCCGCGCAGGCGACCGCGACCACGCCGCACGCCCCGGCCGCCGCGGCCACGGCGCCCCACGGCACGGTCAGGGCCACCGGCGCGGTCAGGGCCGCCAGCCCTGCCCCCAGCGTGCCCAGGTTCACCGCCGTCACGGCGAGGCCGAGGGCTGTCCCGACCGCCACGGCGAGCGCCGCCTCGCCGGTCACGACCCGCAGGACCTGGGCCCGGGTGGCGCCCGCCAGCCGGAGCGAGGCCAGCTCCGCGCCCCGTACGGAGGTCGCCATCAGCAGCGTGTTGGCGAGCGCGATCACCGTGTAGACGAGCGCGATGCCGAGGACCAGGAGCAGCCCGAGCCGGGTCTGCGGGCTGGTCGACGGGTGCGTGGCGGCGGCCCACTCCTCCACCGTGCGTACCGTCCCGCCCGCCGCCGCGAGGGCCTCCGGCGCCACGCCGGCCGCCGCCTCGATCCGGTCCACCGCGGCCCCCGGCGCGTTCGCCCGCGTCACGTACGGGCCGTTGTCGCCCGTACCGAGGGCGAGGACCGCCACCACCCGCAGCGTCACCGGTCCGCTGCCGTCCGCGCGCCACACCTCGACCCGGTCGCCGACCGTCCGACGCTCCCACTCCTCGTTGACGACGATCGACCCGTCGTCGAGGTCGGCCACGTCCCCCGCCACCACCGGCAGCCGTGCGAGCTTCGCGAAGGCCGCCGGGTCGGAGACCGCCCGCGCCCCGTACTTGACCAGCGCCTCGGCCCCGTCCCGTACGAAGACGGACGTCGTCGCGGTCGCCGAGGCACCGGGCACCGTCCGCAGGTCCTCGCCCGTCACCACCCGCCCCGCGCGGGTCTGCTCCCGCGCCTCCGCGGCCTTCGCGCTTCTGACCGAGGCCGCCGAACCGAGGAGCGAGCCCGCCAGCGCGACCGTCACCAGGACCGGGGCGGCGACGGCGGCGGTACGGCGGACGGCCGCCGCGCTGTTCTCCCGTACGAGCATCCCCGTCGCGCCCGGCAGCCGCAGCGCCCGCGCCACCGGGCGGACCAGCACCGGGGCCAGCAGGGCGACGCCGGTGATCAGGAGCATCGGCACGGTCGTGTAGGTCTTGCGCTTGAGCAGTTCGGACGGCTCCGTGACCACGGTCCACACGAGCAGCCCGGCGCCCGCCAGGAGCAGCCCCGTCCCGAGCAGCGCGCGGCCGGGCGGCAGGACGTCCGTGTCGACGTCCGCCTCGCGCAGCGCCGCCGTCGGGCCGACCTTTCCGGCCCGCCGCGAGGCGGCCACCGCCCCGGCGAGGGCGACGGCCACCCCTGTCCAGAAGGCGGTGTGCAGCGGCCAGGCCGCGTCGCCGATGCCGAACCAATCGGGGGCCAGACGGCCGTCCACGAGCACTCGCGCCAGCAGCGGCGCACCCCACGCGCCCAGCGCACACCCGGCGGCCGCGGCGAGGACCCCGACGCCCGCGGCCTCCGCGAGGAGCATCCGCCGCACCTGGCCGGGCGTCGCGCCCGCCGTCCGCAGCAGCCCGAACTCGCGGCGCCGCAGCGCGACGGCGAAGGCGAAGGTGGAGGCGACGACGAAGACCGAGACGAAGGCGGTGACGCCGCCGGCCGTCCCGAGGAGGGAGTTGAGGGCGACGAGCGCCTCGGCGTCCCGCTCGGGCTCGGGGTCGGCGCGCAGCCGGTCCTTCCCGGTGAGCACATGGGCCCGGTCGCCGACGAGGGTACGGACCTCGGCGGCGGGGCCGTGGACACCGACGGCGTCGGGGCCGCCCGCGGTGGTGACCGTCCAGTGCGCCTTCAGCTCGGCAAGGAGTTCGATATCCACAGGCTGTGGACGGTCGAGTCGCTGTGAGACGGAGGCCGTGGCCGGTCCTCGCCGGACCTCGACGGTGACCGCGTCCCGCCCCTGTACGACCACCGGCGCGGACGCGAACCGCCGCGGTTCGCGCTCCGGTGCGTCGAAGGTCGAGGCGAGACCGAGGCCCATGGTGGCGAGGAGCCCGACGCCGAGGGCGAGGGCGACGAAGCTGCCGAGGAAGGCGGCCCAGCGGGCACGGAGGCCGGAGAGGACGACGGTCAGCATGCGACGGGCTCCGTCCCGGGCGCGGCCGACAGGGCGGGCGTCCGGTTCGTGGCCGGCGGGGTGGGCGTGCGGTTCGTGGCGACGACGGTCAGCATGCGACCGCCTCCGTCCCGGGCGCGGTCTCCAGGGCGGCCATGCGGGCCGCGACCCGCTCGGCCGTCGGGGCGTGGAGCTCGCCCGCCACCCGCCCGTCGACCAGGAACACCACGCGGTCCGCCCGCGCCGCCGCCACCGGATCGTGCGTGACCATGACGATCGTCTGGCCGTCCCGGTCCACCAGTTCCCGCAGCATCGTCAGCACCTCGCGGCTCGTGCCGGAGTCCAGCGCGCCGGTCGGCTCGTCCGCGAAGAGCACTGCGGGCCGGGTGATCAACGCCCGTGCGATCGCGACCCGTTGCTGCTGCCCACCCGACAGCTCCCCGGGCCGGTGTCTCTCCCGTCCGCCGAGCCCGACGCGCTCCAGCGCCGCGCGCACCTCGCCCCGGGACACCCGTCGGCCGGCCAGCCGCAGCGGCAGCGAGACGTTCTGAGCCGCCGTCAGCGAGGGCAGCAGGTTGAAGGACTGGAAGACGAACCCGATCCGGTCCCTCCGCAGCAGCGTCAGCCGCCGCTCGCTCAGCCCCTCCAGGGCGACCCCGCCCACCTGGACCGTCCCGCTCGTGGGCCGGTCCAGGCCGGCAGCGCACTGGAGCAGCGTGGACTTGCCGGAGCCCGAGGGGCCCATGACGGCGGTGAAGGTGCCGGTACGGAAGTCGAGGTCGACGCCGTCCAGGGCGCGGACGTCGCGGTGGAGGCGGCGCAGGGCGGTGAGCCGGACGGCGGTGTCGGAGCCGGTCGTCGATGTCATGGCTCAAGCGAACCGTTCTCGTGGCCGCCGATCACGACCGCTGGGGGGCGTCTCGGGGGTATGCCTGGCCCTACCCTTCCTGGCCCGGCCTGGCCCGCCCTGACTGGCCCTACCCCCTGCGTACGGCCTTCACGAACACGTCGAGCGCGTCCAGCGGCTCCCGCCCCAGCAGCTCCCGCAGGCTGCTGTGCCCGACACCCGTACCGTCCATGAAGCCGTGCGCGATCGCCGAGTACGTCCCCGTCAGCATCGGGACCTGGAAGGGCTCGGCTCCCGAGGCGGCGAGGGCGGCCCGCGCCTCGGCGAGCGTACCGGGGGCGTACTCGGCGCCCAGCGCCCGCGCCAGGTCGGCCCCGCCCAGCGGGCGTTCGCCGACCAGCTCGTAGGTGCGCCCGGCGTGCGCGGCCGGGGCGGTGGCGACGGTGACCGCGATCTCGGCGAGGTCCTCGCGGGCGACGGCGGCGAGCCGGCCCTCGCCGAGGGGGCCCGTGATGCGGTTGTCGGCGTCCGGGGCCGCGATCCAGGTGAGGAACTCGGCGTACAGCCCGTTGCGCAGCACCGTCCACGCCAGGCTCGACCGCCGGAGCCGCCGCTCGGTCCAGCGGTGCGCGAGGGAGTACGTGAGGTGGTCGCCGTCGCCCGAGAGGCTCGTGTACACGATGTGGCCCACCCCGGCCGCCTCGGCGGCGGAGACGGCGGCCTCGTGCCGGGCGATCACGGTGTCGTCCTCGCCGTACCCCGCCGAGATCAGCAGCAGGGTGTCGACCCCGGCGAAGGCGCCCGGCAGGCCGGCGGGCTCGTCGAAGTCGACCGGGCGGGTGCCGGACAGCCCGGCGCGCGTGCCGAGGACGACGTCGTCCCGGCCGGCCAGGCGCTCAGCGACGAGCGAGCCGAGGCCGCCGGAGACACCGGTGACGAGCAGCATGATTCCCCCTGAATTCGTTTTCGTGTGCGGTGAGGATCATTCTGGTGAGGGCGGCGGGATCGCGTAAGGAGGCACATCGATGTCAGCGGGGCACACCGAGGTAACCACCGAGCCTGTGGTGAGTTGTGCGGAGGAGTGCGGTGTCCGGGACGTCCAGGACCGGCTCGGCGACAGGTGGACCGTGCACGTCGTGGTCGAACTGGCCCCGGGACCTCGCCGGTTCAGGGAGCTTCAGCGCCTGGTCGACGGCATCTCGCAGCGGATGCTGACGCTCACGCTCCGCCGCCTGCAACGGGACGGCCTGGTGACGCGGACGGTGTATCCGACGACGCCGCCGCAGGTGGAGTACGCGCTGACGGAGACGGGGCACAGCATGACGCACCTGATCAAGCAGCTGATCGACTGGTCGCTCGACCACCGTGCGGTGATCGGGCGGGCGCGCGAGGAATGGGACGCGAAGCAGGCGTGAGTACGACGAAGACCACCGTCGAGCGGGCCTTCGAGGCCCTGTACACGGACGACGACACGGCGCTGGACTCCGCGGCGTCCCTGCTCGCCGCGGACCGGGCGGCCGACGGGGAACTGACGCGCCGCGGCGAGGAGTTCGTACGGCGGGCGTGGGAGCGGGGCTGGCAGCCCGCAGATCTCGTACGGCTGGTGCGGCGGGAGCTCGCGGAGGAGCACGTGCGGCTCGCGGGCGCCCTGATCGCGGCGGAGACGGGGCGTTACGAGCGGCTGCCGCACCGGTGGGCCGCGCAGCTGGCCGATCTGGAGACCGCACCCGCCCGCGCGGACCGTTTCTCCTCGGCGACGACGAGCCTGGAGCTGTACCGCCTGCTCGTCCGGCTGCCGTCCCTGGAACCGGTGGGCCCGGTGCCGGGCGACGCGCTCCCGGCCGCCGTGGCGGGGGAGCCGCGGATGCTGACGCGGGTACGGGCCCTGCTCGCGAAGGCGGAGGCGACCGGCTACCCGGAGGAGGCGGAGGCGCTGACCGCAAAGGCCCAGGAGCTGATGGCGCGCCACAGCCTGGACGAGGCCGCGCTGGCGTCCCGTACGCCGTCGGGGGACGTGCCGGGGGCGATCCGGATCGGTGTGGAGCCGCCGTACGAGCAGGCCAAGGCGATCCTGCTGGACGCGGTGGCGACGGCGAACCACTGCCGGGCGGTGTGGAACGAGCCGTACGGCTTCTCGACGGTGGTCGGCTTCGAGGCGGACCTCGATCCGGTGGAGCTGTTGTACACCTCGCTCCTGGTCCAGGGGACGGCGGCGATGACGCGTGCGGAGGCGGAGCAGCGGGCGGGCGGCCGGAAGCGTACGAAGTCCTTCCGGCAGTCGTTCCTGCTCGCGTACGCGAACCGGCTGGGCGCCCGGCTCGCGACCACGTCACGCCGCGTCGCCTCCGAGGCCCCGACGCTGCTTCCGGTACTCGCCTCCCGGGAGGTCGCGGTGACGAGCCGCGCGGACGAGATGTTCCCGGAGACGCGCACGACCCGCGTCCGCGCGATGTGGGACGAGGCGGGCTGGACCCACGGCACGACGGCCGCGAACGCCGCGGGTCTGGGGCGCGGCCACGGGGAGATCCGGGACGGGCGCCCCTGACGGTGTCGGCCGACCGCACCGGCCGACACCCCGCACGCACCCGCCTTCGTCCCCCGAAGCCCCCCCGAAGCCCCCCGAAGACCGCCGAAGCCCCCCCTCACCACTCCGTCAGTGCCGCGAGGCCCGAGGCGCAGTCGTGGTAGCGGGGGGTCCAGCCGAGTTCCCTGGCGGCCTTGGCATTGGAGACGGTCAGGTTGGTGGTGCACACCTGGTGGGCGTACGACATCGGCCGGGTCAGCCAGGCCGGCACCGTCGCGGGCTTCGGCGTGCCGAACACCTTGGCCACCGCCCGCACATGGGCGCCGAAGCCCATCGGGCCGTCGTCCACGATGTTGTACGCCTCGCCCGGCCGTCCGCCCCCGACCGCCAGCACGACCGCGCGGGCCGCGTCCTGGAGGTGGATCCAGGGCAGCACCCTGCCCCGGTCGGCGACCGCCGGCAGCTTCCGCTTACGCAGCAGGTCCACGATGGCCTCGGTGCCGCCGGGGCCGTAGAAGAGGCCGAACCGCAGCGCGACGCCCTCGATCCCCTCGGCCCCGAGCATCAGCTCCTCCTTGGTCCGCATGGCGTCCACATGGCGCTGCGACGCCGCGTCGAGGCCGGTCGGCCCGTAGGTGTCCTCCTCCGTGACCACGCGGTTCCCGAAGTCGCCGTACCCGTAGCCGAACACCATGGTCTCGGCGATCATCCGCCGCGCTCCCACCGCCCGCGCCGCCTCGACCAGATGGGAGGTCCCGGCGATCCGCAGAGCGTCGGTCGCGTCCATGTCCCGGTGCCTCATCGGCGGCTCGCGCAGGGCGGTCGCCGCGTGCACGACGGTGTCGATCTCCAGCCCCTCCACCGCCCGGAGCAGCCCGTCGCGGTCCATGAGGTCGGCGACGACCTCGTTCTCCGCCCCGCGTCCGAGGCCGAGCACGGTGTGTCCGGCCGCGGTGAGTTCCTCGGCGACGTGGCGTCCGAAGACCCCGCTCGCCCCTGCCAGCAGTACGTTCCCGGTGTCAGTCATGCTCATGGGACGAGCATGCGCCGCGAAACGTGACATCCCTGGAAATGACCCGGGCCACAGGGCGGACAGTGCGCGATGCTCGCGTACGCCGTCCATCCGGCCTGGGAGACGCCCCGGCTGCGCGGCCGGCTCGCCGACTGGCTGGTGGCGGGCGGCCGTTACGCCGCCTCCGTCGTCGCCCACTGCGCCCAGCCGGCCGGTACCGCCTGCCCCGACGTGCGCGAGGCGCTGCTCGACACGCGGGGGCCCGGATCGACTGGCAGGAGGCGGTGGAGCGGGCGGGGCGCGAAGGCGGTACGGGAGCGCCGGGCACTGGACTGGGGGGAGGTCCGCGAGGCGGTGGCGGCCTGGGGTCCTGACGACGACCTCCTGCTGAGCAGGGGCTCGGCGCTGCTCCTCGACGCACTGGACGACATGGCCGAAGCGCTCGCCGAGGACGGTTCCGCGCGGGGCACGCCGTAGGGTGAGGCGAGAGGGCATGGCGTACCCACCGGTAGCACGCTCAGTCGCGTAGTCGCTACGCCACCCCGCGTGCACGTGCATCTGCTCATGCATTGGCATATGAACACAGCTATGATCCGAGGAAGTTGACACCTGCATCAAGTCTCTCGGGGAGCTACCAGTGCATCATGCGCATCACGCGTACAACGGCATGGCGGCCACGGAGCTCCGGGGTGTCGTGTGGCAGAAGAGCCGGCACAGCAACTCGCAGGGATCCTGCGTGGAGTTCGCCAAGTTGCCCGGTGGAAACGTTGCCGTACGCAACTCGCGCCACCCGGACGGCCCCGCGCTCGTCTACACGCCCGCCGAGATAGAGGCGCTGCTGCTGGGCGTCAAGGACGGGGAGTTCGACCATCTGGTGTGAGCACACGGGAAAAGGGCCCCGGCGTCCCGCCGGGGCCCTTTCCGCAATGCTGTGCGCGGCTACGCGCGTCACTCCGGTCCGAGCCGGAAGAGCGCCCAGACGACCTTGCCCTGAAGCGTCCCGGCGAGCGGGTGCCAGCCCCAGGTGTCGCTGAAGGAGTCGACCAGGAACAGTCCGCGCCCCGACTCCGCCGCGAAGTCCTCGCCGCCCTCGCGCGTCTCCGGGCTCCGGTGGCTGGGATCGCGGACCGCGCAGACGAGGCGGCTCGTCCATCGCATCAGATGCAGACGCACGGGGGGCCCGTTCCGGCCTTCTTCGTGAAGATCCCGGGGGTCCCTCGCATCGTGCGCCGCCTCGGACGGCAGCGCGTGCCTCAGGGCGTTGGTGACGAGTTCGGAGACGACCAGGGCCACGTCGTCGAAGCGCTCGGTGAGATCCCATTGCGCGAGCGTGGTCCGGGTGAACTTCCGTGCGCCGCGCACCGCTTCGTACGCGGGTGGCAGTGCGCAGGAGGCCGAGCTGGAGACGGCGGCGGGATCGATCGGCGGAAGCCCCTGCCGTAACGGCTCGAGCATGGTCGATCCATTCGTCCCCATGCGAGGCACTCCCGGGAATCGCGGCGAATCGCGGATGTGGTGCGGTTGCGCGGGCTCCATGGTTCCGAATGGGACCACTGGATGCAAGGGCAGATGCACGTGCACGCGCCGGACCTGTCCGTCCGCGTGCCGATTCTGTGCATATCTTCTGGGCACTACTTTCCCCTTGATCATGAAGTCGCCCTGAAGTTGCCGTCTTTCCGTAATCGAATGTGTACGGGCTGAAGCGTTTAGTGGCACAATCCGGGGGCCCGAGACCGCGAAGGAGAGGCTGGAGCCGTGACCGCAGTCGAATCGAGCGGAGCGAGCGGGAGTGTCGTGCGGCGCATCCTGCTGGGTTCGCAGCTGAGGAGGCTGCGCGAGTCGCGCGGCATCACCCGCGAGGCGGCCGGCTACTCGATCCGCGCGTCCGAATCCAAGATCAGCCGTATGGAGTTGGGCAGGGTGAGTTTCAAGGCCAGGGACGTCGAGGACCTGCTCACGCTCTACGGCGTCAGCGACGAGGCGGAGCGCGGCTCGCTCCTCGGACTCGCGCGCGAGGCCAACGTGGCCGGCTGGTGGCACAGTTTCGGCGACGTCCTGCCGGGCTGGTTCCAGACGTACATCGGCCTGGAGGGCGCCGCCTCCCTCATCCGCGTCTACGAAGTCCAGTTCGTCCACGGCCTGTTGCAGACCGAGGCGTACGCACACGCCGTCGTCACCCGGGGCATGCCGGGCGCCCCGCGCGCCGAGATCGAGCGCCGCGTCGCCCTGCGTCTGGAGCGCCAGAAGGTCCTCGTCTCCGAGCGCGCCCCGCACTTCCACGCCGTCCTCGACGAGGCGTCTCTGCGCCGCCCGTACGGCGACCGGGCCGTGATGCAGGGCCAGTTGAGGCACCTCATCGAGATCTCCGAGCACCCCCATGTGACGCTCCAGGTCATGCCCTTCAGTTACGGAGGGCACGCCGGCGAGAGCGGCTCGTTCACGATGCTGAGCTTCCCCGAGTCCGACCTCTCCGACGTCGTCTATCTGGAGCAGCTGACCAGCGCGCTGTACCTCGACAAGCGCGAGGAGGTCGCCCAGTACGCGCGCGTGATGGAGCGGCTGGCCGAGGACAGCCCCGATCCGGCCGAAAGCCGGGATCTTCTCCGAGGACTCCTTCAACTCACGTAGGACGTAAGTACGATGACGTGACATCAGGGTTCTGCTGTCACAGTCGCCACGTCCGCCACCGCGGGTTAAGGGGTCTCGCCACATGTCCTACTTCACCGACCTGGCCCACCAGTACATCGACGGCGAGTGGAAGCCCGGCAGCGGCTCGTGGGACATCATCGACTTCAACCCGTACACCGGGGAGAAGCTCGCCTCGATCACCGTCGCCACCGCCGACGAGGTCGACCGCGCCTACCGCGCCGCCGAGCGCGCGCAGCGTGAATGGGCCGAGACGAACCCGTACACCCGCCGGCTCGTCTTCGAGCGCGCGCTGCGGATCGTCGAGGAGCGCGAGCAGGAGATCGGCGACACGATCGTCGCCGAGCTGGGCGGCACGCGCCTGAAGGCGGCCTTCGAGCTGCACCTCGCCAAGGAGTTCCTGCGCGAGGCGATCCAGCTCGCGCTGCGGCCCGAGGGCCGGATCCTGCCCTCCCCGGTCGACGGCAAGGAGAACCGCGTCTACCGACTCCCCGTCGGTGTCGTCGGTGTCATCTCCCCCTTCAACTTCCCCTTCCTCCTCTCCCTCAAGTCGGTCGCGCCCGCGCTGGCGCTCGGCAACGCGGTCGTGCTCAAGCCGCACCAGAACACGCCGATCTGCGGCGGCACGCTCGTCGCCAAGGTGCTGGAGGACGCCGGTCTGCCGACCGGTCTGCTGAACGTCGTCGTCACCGACATCGCCGAGATCGGCGACGCGCTGCTGACCCATCCGGTCCCCAAGGTCATCTCCTTCACCGGCTCCGACAAGGTGGGCCGTCACGTCGCCACCGTCTGCGCGCAGAACTTCAAGCACGCCGTCCTCGAACTCGGCGGCAACAGCGCCCTGATCGTCCTCGAGGACGCGGACGTCGACTACGCCGTGGACGCGGCCGTCTTCAGTCGCTTCGTGCACCAGGGCCAGGTCTGCATGGCCGCCAACCGGATCCTGGTGGACCGCACGCTGGAGGAGGAGTTCACCGAGAAGTTCGTCGCGAAGGTGAAGACCCTGTGCGTCGGCGACCCGGCGGACCCCGCCACCCACATCGGCCCGCTCATCAACTCCCAGCAGGCGGAGTCGGTCTCGGCCGTCGTCGAGCAGGCCGTGGAGGCCGGCGCGACGGCCCTGCTGCACGGCTCGGCGGACGGCAACCTCGTCTCCCCGTCGATCCTGTCCGGCCTTCCGGCGGACGCGCCCGTCCTGAGCCAGGAGATCTTCGGCCCGGTCGCCCTCGTCATCCCCTTCGACGGCGAGGACGAGGCGGTACGGATCGCCAACGACACGCCGTACGGGCTGAGCGGCGCCGTGCACACGGGTGACATCGAGCGGGGTGTACGGGTCGCCAGGCGCATCCACACCGGCATGATCCACATCAACGACGGCACCGTGGCCGACGAGCCGATCGTGCCGTTCGGCGGCGAGAAGCACTCGGGCGTGGGCCGGCTGAACGGCGACGCGATGATCGAGGCCTTCACCACCCAGAAGTGGATCTCGATCCAGCACGGACGGAGCCGGTTCCCCTTCTAGGACCGTAGCTGTCCGCAAGGATTCGTAGCGTGGTGGGTGTCGGGGGGAGAAGCGCTCCCCGGCACCCACCGAGTCGTCTGGAAGGCGGACATCATGGTTGCTCTTGTTCCCGCGGAGGCCCAGGGTGACGAGCGCGGAGCGTTCCTCAACTTCATCGAGGCCCAGCGGGCCGCGCTCCGCCGCGCCGCCCTCGGCCTCTCCGAGGAGCAGGCGGCGAGCAGCCCCAGCGCCAGCGCGCTCAGCCTCTCCGGGCTGATCAAGCATGTCGCGGAGGTCGAGCTCAACTGGCTGCGGCTGGCCCAGCAGATGCGCAACGAGCGGCAGCGCACCCAGGAGACCTGGGGCGACGGCTTCCGGCTCGTGGAGGGCGAGAGCGTCCCGGCGACGCTGGCCTTCTGGGAGAACGTGGCCAAGGAGACCGAGGAGTTCGTCCGGTCGGTGCCCAGTCTGGACGAGACCTTCCCGCTGCCGCCCGCGCCCTGGTTCCCGAAGGACGGCCGGGTCTCGGTCCGCTGGATGCTGCTCCACCTGGTCCAGGAGATGGGGCGGCACGCCGGGCACGCGGACATCATCAGGGAGTCGCTGGACGGCCGGGACTCCTTCTCGTTGATCGCGGAGGAAGAGGGACGCGAGTAAGGGCGCGTACCCTAGTCAAAATTGACTAGGAGGTACGAGGGTGTCAGCGATCCGGCTTCTTGTCCTCGGCGCGGTGCGCCGGCATGGGCGCGCCCACGGCTACCAGATCCGCAACGACCTGGAGTTCTGGGGCGCGCACGAGTGGTCCAACGCCAAGCCCGGCTCGATCTACCACGCGCTCAAGCAGATGGCCAAGCAGGACCTGCTGCACGCGTACGAGATCGCGCCGAGCACGGCGGGCGGACCGCCGCGCACCGAGTACGAGGTGACGGAGAAGGGCCGGGCGGAGTACTTCGCGCTGCTGCGCGAGGCACTGACCACGTACGACCAGAAGATGGACGTCCTGTCCGCGGGGATCGGGTTCATCGTCGACCTTCCACGGGCGGAGGTCGTGGAGCTGCTGCGACAGCGGGTGCGGGCGCTCGACGAGTGGCGCGCGGCCGTCACCGAGTACTACACGCCGGAGGGCGGCCCGGAGCAGCTCGGGCACATCGGCGAGATCATGCACCTCTGGGTCCACTCGGCCGACGCGGGCAAGGAGTGGACGCTCGGGCTGATCGAGCGGATCGAGGCGGGTGCGTACTCCTTCGAGGGGGAGGGCGGGGAGCCCTTCCTCGGGGTGCTCGCGGACGGTGAGGAGAACCCGTACTCGACGGGCGGACCCGACCCGGAATTCGACTAATCAAGTTTGACCAATCGGTTTGGGTGGCATACCTTCGATCGAGTGGTCAAGTTTGACTACTGGCTTGGAGGGCTGGAATGACTGACGCGATCGTCGTCGAAGGCGCGCGGAAACGGTACGGCGACAAGCGGGCGCTCGACGGCCTGGATCTGCGGGTGGGGCGCGGCACGGTGCACGGGCTGCTCGGCCCCAACGGCGCGGGCAAGACCACGACGGTGCGGATCCTGGCCACGCTGCTGCGGCACGACGAGGGGCTGGTGCGGGTGGCGGGTTTCGATGTCCGGGCCCAGGCGTCCGAGGTGCGGCGCAGGATCGGCCTCCTCGGGCAGCACGCGGCCGTCGACGAGGAGCTGGGCGGCCGGCAGAACCTGGAGATGTTCGGGCGGCTGTACCACCTGGGGGCCCGGCGGGCGGGCGCACGGGCCGACGAACTTCTGGAGCGGTTCGGTCTCGCGGACACCGGACGCAAGCCGGTCAAGCAGTACAGCGGCGGCATGCGCCGGCGCCTGGACCTCGCGGCCTCGCTGATCACCGAGCCGGAGGTGCTCTTCCTGGACGAGCCGACGACGGGGCTCGACCCGCGAGGCCGTGGCGAGGTGTGGGAGTCGGTGCGCTCGCTGGTGGGCGGCGGGACGACCGTCCTGCTCACCACGCAGTACCTGGAGGAGGCCGACCAGCTCGCCGACCGGATCTCGGTCGTCGACCACGGCCGGGTCGTGGCCGACGGAACGGCCGACGAGCTGAAGGCGAAGGTCGGCGGGGACCGCGTCGACGTCGTCCTGCGTGACGCCCGGCGGCTCGACGAGGCGGTGCGCCTGATGCCCGCCGGCCGGTCCGAGGCGACGGTGGACACCGACCGGCGGCGGATCAGCGTGCCCGTCACCGACCGGATGGCTGCACTGGCGGAGACCGTACGTGCCCTGGAGGCGGCCGGGATCGAGGCGGAGGACATCGCACTGCGGCGGCCGACCCTCGACGAGGTCTTCCTCCGGCTGACGGGCGACGCGAAGGACGGGCGGGCAGCAGAGGACGGGCGGGCAGCAGAGGGCGAGAACGCGAAGGGCGAGGACGCGGAGGTGGCGGCATGAGCGCGGCGTACGTGATGAGCGACTGCTGGACCATGACGCGGCGGGAGCTGGCCCACTGGGCGCGGCAGCCGGTCGTCGTGGTGGTGGGTCTCGCCTTCCCGGTCATGATGATGCTGATGTTCGGCTATCTCGTCGGCGGTGGCCGGGGGATCGCGGGTGCGTACGTCGACTACCTCGTGCCCGGCATGCTCACGCTGACGATGGTCTTCGGCCTCGAAGCGACGATGACGGCCGTCACCCAGGACCTCAACAAGGGTGTGATCGACCGCTTCCGCTCGATGCCGATGGCCGACGGGGCGGTGCTGGTGGGGCGTTCGGCCGCCGACATGCTCCAGTCCGCGGCCGGGCTGCTGGTGATGGCCGGTGTGGGCTACGCGATCGGCTGGCGCGCGCACGGAGGGGCCGGCGCCCTTCTGGGCGCGATGGGTCTGCTGCTCCTGCTGCGCTTCGCGATGCTGTGGATCGGGATCTACCTGGCGATGGTCGCGGGGCGGCCCGAGCTGGTGATGGCCGTGCAGATCCTGGTCTGGCCGGTCGGCTTCCTCTCCAACGCCTTCGCCTCGCCCGACTCCATGCCGGGGTGGCTGGGCACGGTCGTGGAGTGGAACCCGATGTCGGCGACGGCGACGGCGGTACGGGATCTGTTCGGCAACCCGGGCGGCGAGCCGGGGCATGTGACGGCGGCGGTGGTGTGGCCGCTGCTGCTCCTCGCCGTCTTCCTCCCGCTGGCGGTACGGCGGTTCAGGAGGCTCAGCGCGTAGTGGGAACCCGAACCGGTCGAGCGGTGTACCTAAGGCAGACGGTTCACCGCGGACCGGGCGAGGGACAGGGGGACGGGGGATGCGCAGGGTCAAGGTGTGCGGGATGGCAGGCGCCGTCGTGGCACTGGTGCTGACGGCTTGCACGGGGGAGGGGCGCGCGGGGGACCCGGGGGTCTCGGGTTCTTCGGACGCTGCCCGTGCTTCGGGTGGGGCGGGGGCGCCGGGCTTGCCGCCGCCGCGGATTCCGTCCGGGCGGGAGCTGCCGGGGTGGTCGCACTCCCTGGGGTTCGCCTCCGACGGCAGTGGGTTCGCTCTGCTGGCCGACTGCGTGGGCGACCAGCGGGCGCCGGAGAACGGCTTCTGCAGGCAGCATGTGGCCGTCCTCGACCGGGGCGCGAGGAGCTGGGCGCTGCGTCGGTCCCCGCTGCCCGAGACACGGGGCACGGACGGTGTCTCGTCGCAGCTGCGGGTCCTGGGGCCGGGGCGGGCCCTGGTCGAGGAGGGTGGCGCGGAGCCGGCGGCGCGGCGGAGCTGGTTCACCCGGGACGGCGGGCTGACCTGGCGCGAGGTCGACGGGCGCCCGATCGGTACGGCCCCGGTGATACCGGCCGGGGCCGTCCTCACCACGGACTGCGCGGCGCCGGTGGGCGGCTCCGTGGACGACTGCACCCGGGAGCGGCTGGTCGTGATCTCCCCCGAGGACGGGCGGCGGCGGGCCCTGGCCCAGGGGCCGTTGCTGGGGGCGCGTCCGAGGCCGGCCGAGGTGGCGGAGCCCGACGGCTCCTGGTGGGTCTCCGGTAACGACCCCCTCTCGGGCCGGGCGGCGGTCGCAGTCTCCCGGGACCAGGGGCGCAGCTGGTCGGTGAGCAGACTGCCGAGCCCGACCGCCGAGCCCGGCTGGTTCACGGCGGTCGCGGTCGGTCCGGACGTGGTCTACGCGGCGGAGATGGGGGAGTTGAAGGGCGGTGACCCGGTCAAGAACCCCATGCGGGCGCTGCACCGTTCCCGGGACGGCGGTCGCACCTGGGAGCGGATGTGGACGACGGGGCCGATGGCCGAGCCCCGCACGCTCCTGGGGATCCCGGTGCCGGGTCCCGGTGGCCGGGTGCTGATCGGAGCCGAGGACCGGGAGTACATGAGCGTCGACGGGGGCCGCAGCTTCCGCCCCTCCGGCGAGGGCACGGCGTACACCCGTCGTACGCCCGCCGGGCTGCTCCGCTCCAGCACCAGCTGTCTCTACGACATATCGGTCGACGGCGGGCGCTGGGCGGAGTTCGCCGTGGGGTGCGAGGGCGAGTCGCTCTGAGCTTCTCTCCTGCTCAGTGGTGGAAGGAGGTGGCGTCCGCCTTGTTGTCGATCGACGGGGCGGACTGCTGCCGCAGTTCGGGCATTACGCGGTTCAGGTCCCCGATGAACAGATCCGCGAGGTCGGCCGAGAAGCCGTTGCGGCAGACCACGCGCAGCACGGACAGGTCCTCCCGGTTCGCCGGGAAGGTGTACGCAGGGACGAGCCAGCCGCGCTCCCGCAGTCGGCGCGAGACGTCGAAGACGTCGAAGCGGCTGACGTCGGAGGCGGTGGTGAAGGCGAAGACCGGCAGCTGATCACCGTAGGTGAGAAGGCGGAAGTCGCCCATCGCCTCGATCCGTTCGGCGAGCCCCCGGGCGACGTCCCGGGTGGTCTGCTGGACCACCCGGTAGCCCTCGCGGCCGAGCCGCAGGAACGTGTAGTACTGCGCGACGACCTGAGCTCCCGGCCGGGAGAAGTTGAGGGCGAAGGTCGGCATGTCGCCGCCGAGGTAGTTGACCCGGAAGACGAGTTCCTCGGGAAGCTCGGCAGGGGAACGCCACAGGGCCCAGCCGACGCCCGGATAGACCAGGCCGTACTTGTGACCGGAGGTGTTGATCGAGGAGACCCGCGGCAGCCGGAAGTCCCAGACCAGGTCGTCGTCGACGAAGGGGGCGACCATCGCGCCGGACGCGCCGTCGACGTGGACGGGGATGTCGAGGCCGGTCCGTTCCTGGAGTGCGTCGAGCGCGGCACAGATCTCTGCGACCGGTTCGTAGGAGCCGTCGAAGGTCGAGCCGAGTACGGCGACCACACCGATGGTGTTCTCGTCGCAGAGCGCGGCGGCCGACTCGGCGTCCATGTGGAAGCGGTCGCCCTCCATGGGCACGAGTCGCGCCTCGACCTCCCAGAAGTTGCAGAACTTCTTCCAGCAGACCTGGACGTTGATGCCCATCACGAGATTGGGCCGGGCGCTGCCCGGATAGCGGTCGGCGTTCCGCTTGGCCCAGCGGCGCTTGAGGGCCATGCCGGCGAGCATGCAGGCCTCGCTGGAGCCGGTGGTGGAGCAGCCGACGGCGGCCGAGGGGTCCGGGGCGTTCCAGAGGTCGGCGAGCATGGCCACGCAGCGCCGCTCCAGTTCGGCGGTGCGCGGGTACTCGTCCTTGTCGATCATGTTCTTGTCACGGCACTCGGCCATGAGGACGCCGGCCTGGGGTTCCATCCAGGTCGTGACGAAGGTGGCGAGGTTGAGGCGGGAGTTGCCGTCGAGCATCAGCTCGTCGTGGACCAGCTGATAGGCGCTCATGGGCGGCACCGGACCGTCGGGGAGCCGGTGGATCGGCGGTGCCTCGGTCATGCCACCGACCGGGTTGGCTTCGCCGTAGAAGGGGTTGAGGGCGAGGTGCCGGTCGGTCTCGGTCTCGGCGGGACCCTTGTGCAGTGGCATGGGGAGTCCTTCCAGGGATGTTCAGTGCAAGGGTGCGCCCGACTCGTCCAGTTCGAGCTGGGGGCGGCCGGTGACGACCAGCCAGGCGGGCAGGGTCGCCAGACAGAGCAGGGCGAGGAGCGAGGTCGAGGAGGCGACGGCAGCGGCGACGAAGAGGCTCACCCAGCCCTGTCGGGTGGTCGCCATCAGCACACCGAGCACGCCGCACGAGACGGCGACGGCCGGGTGGATCTCGGGGACGAGGGCCTGGGCCAGCATGCCGAAGGCGGTCCCGATGAACACGGCGGGGAAGATCCGGCCGCCCACGAATCCGGACGCGGCGGCGACCAGCAGGGCGGCGAGCTTGACGACGGCCATCTTGGCCAGTTCGCCGGAGGACCAGCCGCCGAGGTTGTCGGCCAGCTCCTTCATCTGGTCCAGGCCCTTGAACAGCGTCAGTCGCCCGCCCAGCACGCCCAGCAGACCCAGGATCAGTCCACCGACCGGCAGCATGATCATCGGATGGCGCAGCCGGTGGAAGGCGCGGTGCGCGTAGGGAAGGCCGTAGCAGCAGAGGAGACCGAAGAGGGCCGCCGCGGTGGCGACGACCATGGCGGCCAGCAGATCGCTCCACCCCGGGTCGTCGATCTCGGGGAGGCCCAGATCGAAGCTCGGGTGCTCCAGGAGCGACGTGGTCATCGCCCCCGCGCCGGCGGCGACCAGTGGGGCGAAGAGCCGGTCCCACAAGGAGCCCTTGCCGTCGGGCTGGCGGGTCAGGGCCTCGGAGATGACCAGTGCCGCGGCGACCGGTGTGCCGAAGAGCGCGCCGATGGTGGCGGAGGAGGCGAGCGCGACCCAGAAGGCGCCCGGCACGTTGGGCAGCAGTTTGCGGCCCGCCCAGTAGGTGAGCGCGATGTTGGCCGCGATGATCGGGTTCTCCGGGCCGAGGCTGACGCCGCCGGCCAGGGTGAGCGTTCCGGCGAGGAGCAGCCCGGGGACGACCCCGGGTGCCAGCGGCGTGCCTCCGAGCCCGGTCTCGGCCGGGTCGGGGCCGGTGTGTCCCGGCACCTTCCAGATGACGAGACCGACCGCGACGCCGGTGGCGGTGAGCATGACGATCGTCCAGAGTGCCGAGTAGTCGCCGATTCCCAGCGCGCCGGGAAGGTCGTCCCAGAGCACATGCTGGAACTCCTCGGAGAGCCACTCGATCGCCAGGAAGAGCAGAGCTGCCGCGACTCCGATCAGGAGGGCGGGCACGATCTGCGGCAACAGGGCTCGCGCGGGCGACCGGGGGGTCGGGGGCGGGGGCTCGGACGACGGTTTATCGATGGCCACCGCCCCACCATAGGGCTACAAAAGCCGCATAACCCCCCGAGAGTTGGGGGTGTCGCCGCTCAGTCAGGCGCGAGGTGCGATCACCGCCGCCGTGCCGTAGGCGCAGACCTCCGTCCCCACGTCCGCCGCCTCGGTCACGTCGAAGCGGAACATCAGCACGGCGTTGGCGCCGCGCGCCTTCGCCTGCTCCACCAGCCGCTCCATCGCCTGGTTGCGGGTCTCCACCAGAGTCTTCGTCAGACCCTTCAGCTCCCCGCCGACCATCGACTTCAGGCCGGCGCCGATCTGGCTGCCCAGATGCCGGGAGCGCACGGTCAGCCCGAAGACCTCGCCGATCACCTGCCGGACCTCGTAGCCGGGAACGTCGTTCGTGGTGACGACCAGCACGTCCGGCTGCGGCCCCTGACCGCCTCCGTACTCCTCCATGCCCATACGTATCCACCTCCTGGCCACCAGCGTCGGCCCGTCCGCGCACCGCCGCACCCCGAAGGGGTCCGGTGGGATGCCCTTGGAACCCGGAGCCATGGGAATGCGTTGATACTTTGGGGCAGCCGTCCCCCGCCCCCACCGACCGCAGGAGCCCGGAACCCGTGAATACGCTTGCCCTCGGACCGAGCTGGCTGGACCCGGACTATCTCATTCAGACCTTCGGTCTGATCGGCGTCCTTGTCATCGTCTTCGCCGAGTCCGGACTGCTCATCGGGTTCTTCCTGCCCGGCGACTCGCTGCTCTTCACCACCGGCCTGCTGGTCACCACCGGCAAGCTCGACACGCCGCTGTGGCTCGTCTGCACGCTCATCGTGGCGGCCGCCATCATCGGCGACCAGGTCGGCTACCTCTTCGGCCGCAAGGTCGGCCCGGCCCTCTTCCGGCGCCCCGACTCCAAGCTCTTCAAGCAGGAGAACGTCGAGAAGGCGCACGAGTTCTTCGAGAAGCACGGCCCGAAGTCGCTGATCCTGGCCCGCTTCGTACCGATCGTGCGCACGTTCACGCCGATCATCGCCGGTGTGAGCCGGATGAACTACCGCTCGTTCATCACCTTCAACATCATCGGCGGTGTGCTCTGGGGCGCGGGCGTCACCCTGCTCGGCGCCTCCCTCGGCAAGATCGACTTCGTGCACGAGCACATCGAGATGATCCTCATCCTGATCGTCGCGATCTCCGTGGTCCCGATCGTGATCGAGTACCTCCGCGCCCGCTCCCAGTCCAAGAAGGCCAAGGCCCAGGAGGACGAGAACGGCCACGACGGCCCCGGCAACCCCAACCCGGGCGGCCGCGGACGCCACGCCCGCCGCTGACGCCTCACGCCTGACGCCTGACGCCCGACGACGCCCGCCCCCGCCGACCACGGCACGGGGCGGGCGTCGCGCGCTCCCGCCCCGTGCCGTGGCCGGCCGGGAGCCGGGGCACGAAGTCCCGCGCCGGTGACGGCCGGGGTCAGAAGCCCCTCGTACGCTTCGCCGCCCGGCGGGACGCCGCCGCGCGCGGAGCCTGCATGAAGAGGCGGGCCAGCTCGCCTCCCAGGTTCACCCCGATCGCGATCGCCAGGGCCAGGGCCGCCGCCTTCGCAAGAGAGGCGAAGCCCTGGTCCAGGTTGTTCTGGGCGATCCCCAGCACCCCGAAGTACGTCGCGGAACCCGGCAGCAGCGGCCCGATCGCCGCCGTCACGTACGGCAGCGACGACGTGTGGTTGTACCGGGCCGCCAGCTGCCCGAACAGACCCACCAGGCCCGCCGCCACCGCCGTCGCCATCACCGCCGACCCACCGGCCGTCACCGCGATCGACGCGTAGATCACCCACGCCACCCCGCCGTTCAGCGTCGCGAAGAGCACCGTCTGCCGCGACTGCTGCAGCAGGATCGCGAACGTCGCGCACAGCACCATCGACGCCAGGATCTGCACCACCGGCCGTTCGACCGGATTGAGCACCCCGTCCGGGTTCAGCTGCGCGTCGAACTGCACCGCCAGGTACAGCACCGACAGCACCCCCACCACGATCGCCACGAAGAAGTACCCGACCTCCAGGAGCCGGGCCGAGGCCGTGATGTAGAAACCGGTCAGACCGTCCTGCACGGCCGCCACGAGGGCACGCCCGGGGATCAGGGCGAACAGACCACCCGTGATGACCGCCGAGGGCCGCAGATCGGCGTGCAGCAGCGTCAGCAGCACCCCCATCGCCGCCGGCGGCATCGCCGCCACCAGGAACTGGTAGAACTCCGGCAGCCCGCGACCCGCGCACAGCCACGCCAGCCGGTCGCCGAGCACCGCGCCCAGCGCCGCCACCATGAAGACCGTGAACCCGCCGCCGAGCAGCACCGAGGCCGCGCCCGCCAGCACACCCGCCGCCGCCGACAGCACCCATCCGGGGTACGGGTGCCGGTTGCGCCGGATCTCCGCCAGCCGCCGGTACGCGTCCTCCGGCGAGACCTCGTCCGCGTTGATGTCGGCGAGCAGCTGGTAGACCGCCTCCAGCCGGGTGTAGTCCGTGCCCCGCCGCCGTACCGTCCGGTTCGCCGTGACCGGGTCGTCCACCAGCGACGGCTGGTGCGTGATCGACAGCAGCGTGAACGTCACCGTCGGCTCGCACCGGTCCAGACCGTACGCACGGCAGATCGCGAACATCGCCGCCTCGACGTCCTCCGCGCCCTCCCCGCCCGCCAGCAGCAGCTCGCCGATACGCAGGGTCAGGTCGAGCACACGGCCCACCGCGGGCCCCGCCTCGTCCTCCTTGCGCGCCGTCTCCGGCACCGGCCGCTCCCCGACCGGCAGCCGCAGCATCGTCCGCATCCGGTCCTGCCACGGCGCGTCCGCCGGCAGCCGCACGAGCGGCATCCCGTGGGCGGGCGTGAAGGCCGGCGGCGCGTTCTTCGCCGAGTACGTCGACGGCGTCGCGAACGCCGAGCCCTCCGGCTCGGCGGGCGGCTCGGGAGCCAGCCCCTCGGGAACGGCGAACTCGGAGGTCGGATGCTCCTCCTCCGGCACCACCGGCTGCTCGACCCCCGCCGGCGGGATGAAGGCGCTACGCGCCTCGTCCGACTGCGGCTTCCGGTCCTCCGGGCCGTCCGCCTCCGCGACCACTCTCTTCGCCCTCACTCCCATGCGCGCTTGTCTGCCCAGTATGGGCACGGGCATACGACAGCACGCGAGACGGGCGGCGCACCCGCACGAGGTGCACCGCCCGTCACAGCTTCAGCAGGGACCCACTCAGTGGGCGCCGCCCTGCGCCTCCAGGCGCTTGTAGGAGGCCTCGATCTCGGCCTCGGCCTCGGCGCGGCCCACCCAGTTGGCGCCCTCGACCGACTTGCCCGGCTCCAGGTCCTTGTAGACCTCGAAGAAGTGCTGGATCTCCAGGCGGTCGAACTCCGACACGTGGTGGATGTCGCGCAGGTGCTCGACGCGCGGGTCCGACGCGGGGACGCACAGCAGCTTGTCGTCGCCGCCGGCCTCGTCCGTCATGCGGAACATGCCGATGGCGCGGCACTTGATCAGGCAGCCCGGGAAGGTCGGCTCGTCCAGGATGACCAGCGCGTCCAGCGGGTCGCCGTCCTCGCCGAGGGTGTTCTCGACGAAGCCGTAGTCGGCCGGGTAGCTGGTCGAGGTGAAGAGGCGACGGTCCAGGCGGATACGACCCGTCTCGTGGTCGACCTCGTACTTGTTCCGCGACCCCTTCGGGATCTCGATGGTGACGTCGAACTCCACGGGTGGCTCCTCCTGAATCAACACATGTGAATGCCTGCGGCAACGCGCAGTGATTAAGTGTCCCTCACGCCTGTGTGTGATCGCGAAAGGGGCTGGTCAGCAATGCCGGAGCCGAGGACCTGGCAGCTCACGGCGTGCTCCGCCGTACTCGGCCTGGCCCTGGCCGCCGGAGCGGCGACCGCCGCCGGCCCGTGGGACAACGGTCAGCGTAAGGCCGAGCGCGCCCGCGCGGCCGCCGCGACCCCGACAGGTGGCGCACATCACGCGGAGAAGCGGCCCCCCGCGGGCCCGCCGCCGGGGCCCGCCCCGGCCCCCAGCGCCGCCGGAGTGCTCCGCGCGCTCGACACGCCCCCTGCCGCCCTGAAGGCCGACCTCGCCGCCGTCCTCGTACCGCTCCTCGCCGACCCTGGCCTCGGCCCCCTGCGCACCGCGTCGGTCGTCGACGCCACCACCGGCAGGCAGCTCTACGGCGAAGGCGCCACGACCCCGATGACCCCCGCCTCCACCATCAAGATCGCCACCTCGGTCGCCGCCCTCTCCGCCCTCGGCCCCGACCACCGCATCCCCACCACCGTCGTCGCCTCCGCCGACCGCCGCACCGTCACCCTCGTCGGCGGCGGCGACCCCACCCTCGACCGCGCCCGCCTCAAGGCCCTCGCCACCGCCACCGCCCGCGCCCTCGGGAATCGGGGCACCACCGGCGTACGGATCACCTACGACGCCGGCCTCTACCGCGGACCGGCGCGCCACCCCATCGGCCCCAACGAGAACATCGCCCCCGTCAGCGCCCTCATGCTCGACGAAGGGCGCCTCGACGGCTCGCACAGCGGCCCCGCGCCCCGCGCCGCCGATCCGGCCCGCGACACCGCCACCGCCTTCGCCGAACTCCTCACCAAGGCCGGTACGACGGTCCAGGGCGTCCCCGCCCCCGGACGCGCCCCCAAGCCCGCCCAGGGCGCCGAGCCCGCCCAGGGCGCCGAGCCGGGCCAGGGCGCCGAGCCGGGCCAGGGTGCCGAGCCCGCCCAGGGCGCCGCGCCCGCCCGAGGCGCCGAGGCCGCCCCGCTGGCCCGTACCGAGTCCGCACCGCTCTCCGACCTCGTCGAGCGCACCCTCACCCACAGCGACAACGACCTCGCCGAAGCCCTCGCCCGCCAGACCGCCCTCGCCCGCAAGCAGCCCGCGAGCTTCACCGGCGCCGGCAAGGCCGTCCGCGCCGAACTCACCGCCCTCGGCCTGCCCACCACCGGCACCCGCTTCGCCGACGGCAGCGGCCTCTCCCGCGACAACCGGCTCTCCGCCGCCCTGCTCACCGGCCTCCTCACCCGAGCGGCCGACCCCGACCGCCCCGCCCTGCGCCCCGTCCTGACCGGCCTGCCCGTCGGCGGGTTCAGCGGCACCCTCCAAGGCCGCTTCGACACCGGGCCCGCCACCACCGGCGCCGGACTCGTCCGCGCCAAGACCGGCACCCTCACGGGCGTCAACACCCTGGCCGGAACCGTGGTCACCCGCGACGGCCGGCTCCTCGCCTTCGCCTTCCTCGCCGGCCGCACCCCCTCCCCGTACACCGCCCAGCCCGCCCTCGACCGGCTCTCCGCCGCCCTCGCCCCCCAGGGCTGATGGCGAACGAACACTCACCGAACGGGCGTCGAGAACGTACGGTTGACGCATGACGAGCATCGGTGGTGCCGAGATGGTCGACTGGAACCTCGCGGTCGCGACCGCGACCCGACTGGTGAAACCCGGACCCGAGGTGAGCCGGGAGGAGGCCCGCGACGTCGTCGCGGAACTCCGCAGGCACGCCAAGGCGTCCGAAGAACACGTCAGGGCCTTCACCCGGATGATCCCCGAGGGCCACGAACCACGTGACACCCCCGTCCTCGTCGTGGACCGCGCCGGCTGGATCAAGGCCAACGTCGCCGGCTTCCGCGAACTGCTCTCCCCGCTCCTCGACAAGATGCAGGAACGGCGCACCAACACCCCCGGCGGCAGCGTGCTCGGCGCCGTCGGCGGCAAGGTCACCGGCGTCGAACTCGGCATGCTGCTGTCGTTCCTCGCCTCCCGCATCCTCGGCCAGTACGAGACCTTCGCCCCCGCCACCCGCGAACTGCCCGCGGGCGACAACGGCGCCGGCCGCCTCCTGCTCGTCGCCCCCAACATCGTCCACGTCGAACGCGAACTCGACGTCGACCCGCACGACTTCCGCCTCTGGGTCTGCCTCCACGAAGAGACCCACCGCACCCAGTTCACCGCCGTCCCCTGGCTCCGTGACCATCTGCAGGGCGAGATCCAGTCATTCCTCGGCGCCACCGAGGTCGACCCCTCCACCGTCGTCGAGCGACTGCGCGAAGCCGCCCAGGCCCTCGCCGGCAGCCGCCCCGAAGGCGAGGAGGGCGAACCGAGCCCCTCCCTCGTCGAACTCGTCCAGACCCCCGAACAGCGCGAGATCCTCGGCCGTCTCACCGCCGTCATGTCCCTCCTCGAAGGCCACGCCGACTACGTGATGGACGGCGTCGGCCCCGAGGTCGTCCCCTCGGTCGCCGACATCCGCGAGAAGTTCCAGCAGCGGCGCGCCCGAGGCGCCTCCCGCCTCGACCTCGCCCTGCGCAAGCTCCTCGGCCTCGACGCCAAACTGCGCCAGTACCGCGACGGAGAACGCTTCGTACGGGCCGTGGTCGACGAGGTCGGCATGGACGGCTTCAACCGCGTCTGGACCTCCCCCAACACGCTCCCCACCAAGGCCGAGATCGCCGCACCCGCCGACTGGATCGCGAGGGTGCACCGTAAGGCAGACTCGTGAGACGGGTGCGACGTACGACGGAAGAACACACCGCCAATCACCCATCCGAGGGACCGTAGACCAGGGGTGGGGCGTGCAATGCTCGGGTAACGGCCAGGTTCTGTCACCATCGACGCACTCTGAGTGACCGAACCCCCTCTTCCGACCGTTAAGACTCCGACCGAGGCACCCCACTCCTCCACGAAGGGCACCGGACATGGGTCCCCATCCTGCGGTCGCGGCGATACGCCTGGCGGTCCGCCGCGTACTCCACGACGTCATCACCGAACACAGCACCGAGCTCGGTACCGAACCGAACACCGGGCACGGCACCGAACCGAGCGCCGAACACAGCACCGCCCCCGCACTCGACCGGCAGCCCCTCGTCCTCGTGGCCTGCTCCGGCGGCGCCGACTCCATGGCGCTCGCCTCCGCACTCGCGTTCGAGGCCCGCAAGCTCGCCGTCCGGGCCGGCGGCATCACGGTCGACCACGGCCTCCAGGACGGCTCCACCCAACGAGCCGCCGAGGTCGCCGGACGCATGTCCGCACTCGGCCTCGACCCCGTCGAAGCCGTCACCGTCACCGTCGGCCGCGAAGGCGGCCCCGAAGCCGCCGCCCGCGACGCCCGCTACGCCGCACTCGACGCCGCCGCCGAACGCCACGGCGCCACCGCCGTCCTCCTCGGCCACACCCGGGACGACCAAGCCGAAACCGTCCTGCTCGGACTCGCCCGCGGCTCCGGCATCCGCTCCCTGTCCGGCATGGCCGCCGTCTCCGGCGCCTCCGGCCGCTACCGCCGCCCCTTCCTCGAGCTCGACCGGCAGACCGTCCGCAAGGCCTGCGTCGCCCAGGAGCTCGCCGTCTGGGACGACCCCCACAACGCGGACCCCGCGTACACCCGCTCGCGACTCCGCCACGAAGGCCTCCCCGCCCTCGAGAAGGCCCTCGGCAAGGGCGTCGTCGAAGCCCTCGCCCGAACGGCCCAGCTCTCCCGCGACGACGCCGACGCCCTCGACTCCTGGGCCGCCGACGCCGAATCCGCCGTACGCGACGAAGCCGGCCGACTCGAATGCGCCAAGCTCTTCGGACTCCCGCCCGCCGTACGCCGCCGCATCCTGCGCCGCGCCATGATCGCCGAAGGCGCTCCCGCCGGCTCACTCTTCGCCCGCCACATCGAAGAAGTCGACCGGCTGATCACCGGCTGGCGCGGCCAGGGCGCCATCAATCTGCCCGGCCGCGTCGAGGCACGGCGGCAGGGTGGCAGACTGGTCATTCGGCAAGGCTGACGCAAGCTGCAACGAAAGTGACCCGGGTGAACGAGAAGGACATGGGCACCGACCTCAAGTCGGTGCTCATCACCAAGGAAGAGATCGACGCGAAGCTGGCCGAGCTGGCCGCGAAGATCGACGCGGAGTACGCGGGCAAGGACCTGCTCATCGTCGGAGTCCTCAAGGGCGCCGTGATGGTGATGGCGGACCTGGCGCGCGCGCTGTCCACCCCCGTCACCATGGACTGGATGGCCGTCTCCTCCTACGGCGCCGGCACCCAGTCCTCGGGCGTCGTCCGCATCCTCAAGGACCTCGACACCGACATCAAGGGCAAGCACGTCCTGATCGTCGAGGACATCATCGACTCCGGCCTGACGCTGTCCTGGCTGCTGTCCAACCTCGGCTCGCGCGAGCCCGCCTCCCTCGAGGTCTGCACGCTGCTGCGCAAGCCGGACGCCGCCAAGGTCGCGATCGACGTGAAGTGGATCGGCTTCGACATCCCCAACGAGTTCGTCGTCGGCTACGGCCTCGACTTCGCCGAGAAGTACCGCAACCTCCCCTTCGTCGGCACTCTCGCACCGCACGTCTACGGCGGCTGAGGCACGGGAACCCGTACCGCCCTCCCGCCGTTGGAGCAAGGGAAGGCGGCCACGGGTCACCAGCCTGAGGTACCGTCCGAAGAACAGCTTTTTCTCATAGCAGCTCTCACAGCAGCATTTACCTACGGGCAGGAGGGACGGGGCGTTCTCGCTCCGTATGGATGGACGTGAAGCGATACTTCCGTGGGCCGGTCATGTGGATCGTGCTGGCCGTCCTCGCCGTGGTCGTGCTGATGCAGGTCGTCGGCTCGTCCGAGGGCTACAAGACGGTGGACACCAGCAGGGTCGTCCAGGCGATCAATGACAAGCAGGCCGACCAGGTCAAGCTGACGACCGGCGACGAGCAGGTCATCAAGGTCGAGCTCAAGAAGGGCGCCGACAAGGACAAGTACGGCGGCAGCACCAAGATCCAGGCCAGCTACATCGGTGACCAGGGCGCCAACCTGACCACCACGCTCCAGGAGCAGTCCGCCTCCGGCGACCTCGACAAGGGCTACACCGTCTCCCCCGAGCGCCAGAGCCCGTTCCTTTCGGTGCTGCTCTCGCTGCTCCCCTTCGTCCTCATCGTGGTCGTCTTCCTGTTCCTGATGAACCAGATGCAGGGCGGCGGCTCCCGAGTGATGAACTTCGGGAAGTCCAAGGCCAAGCTCATCACCAAGGACACCCCGAAGACCACCTTCGCCGACGTGGCGGGCTCCGACGAGGCCGTCGAGGAGCTCCACGAGATCAAGGAGTTCCTCCAGGAGCCGGCGAAGTTCCAGGCCGTCGGCGCCAAGATCCCCAAGGGCGTGCTGCTCTACGGCCCGCCCGGCACCGGCAAGACCCTCCTCGCGCGCGCCGTCGCGGGCGAGGCCGGCGTGCCGTTCTACTCGATCTCGGGCTCCGACTTCGTCGAGATGTTCGTCGGCGTCGGCGCGTCCCGTGTCCGCGACCTCTTCGAGCAGGCCAAGGCGAACGCCCCGGCGATCGTCTTCGTCGACGAGATCGACGCCGTCGGCCGTCACCGCGGTGCCGGTCTCGGCGGTGGCCACGACGAACGCGAGCAGACCCTCAACCAGCTCCTCGTCGAGATGGACGGCTTCGACGTGAAGGGCGGCGTCATCCTGATCGCCGCCACGAACCGCCCGGACATCCTCGACCCGGCCCTGCTCCGCCCCGGCCGCTTCGACCGCCAGATCGCGGTCGACCGCCCGGACATGCAGGGCCGTCTGGAGATCCTCAAGGTCCACCAGAAGGGCAAGCCGGTCGCCCCGGACGTCGACCTGGGCGCGGTCGCCCGTCGCACGCCGGGCTTCACCGGTGCCGATCTCTCCAACGTCCTCAACGAGGCGGCGCTCCTCACCGCCCGCTCGGACAAGAAGCTGATCGACAACCACTCCCTGGACGAGGCGATCGACCGCGTGGTGGCGGGCCCGCAGAAGCGGACCCGGATCATGTCGGACAAGGAGAAGAAGATCACCGCGTACCACGAGGGCGGCCACGCCCTGGTCGCGGCGGCCTCGCCGAACTCCGACCCGGTCCACAAGATCACGATCCTGTCCCGCGGCCGGGCCCTCGGCTACACGATGGTGCTCCCGGACGAGGACAAGTATTCGACCACCCGCAACGAGATGCTCGACCAGCTCGCCTACATGCTGGGCGGGCGCGCGGCCGAGGAGCTCGTCTTCCACGACCCGACCACGGGCGCGGCGAACGACATCGAGAAGGCCACGGCCACCGCTCGCGCGATGGTCACGCAGTACGGCATGACCGAGCGGCTCGGCGCGATCAAGTTCGGCGGCGACAACACCGAACCGTTCCTGGGCCGTGAGATGGCGCACCAGCGCGACTACTCGGAAGAGGTCGCCGCGCTGGTCGACGAAGAGGTCAAGAAGCTCATCGAGACCGCGCACAACGAGGCGTGGGAGATCCTCGTCGAGAACCGAGACGTCCTCGACAACCTGGTCCTGCAGCTCCTTGAGAAGGAGACGCTGGGCAAGGAGGAGATCGCCGAGATCTTCGCCCCGATCGTCAAGCGCCCGGCCCGCCCGGCCTGGACCGGCTCGTCCCGCCGCACGCCCTCGACCCGTCCGCCGGTGCTCTCCCCCAAGGAGCTGGCACTGACGAACGGCGCGAACGGCTCGTCGGCGACGACGGCGACGGTGGAGACCACCAAGGCGATCGAGGTCGCCCCGGAGGACACCCCGGAGTCCTGACCCCGGCCCCCCGGAATGGAAGCCGCGCCCCCACAGGTTTTAGCCTGTGGGGGCGCGGCTCATTTCCGCGCACGACAGTCAGAGGGAACGAGGCACAGATGACCGACCCGGTGACACTGGACGGCGAGGGCACGATCGGCGAGTTCGACGAGAAGCGCGCCGAGAACGCCGTACGAGAGCTCCTCATCGCGGTCGGCGAGGACCCGGACCGCGAAGGCCTCCGGGAAACGCCGGCACGGGTGGCGCGGGCGTACAGGGAGCTCCTGGCCGGTATGCGCCAGGAGCCCGAGGACGTCCTGACGACCACGTTCGACCTCGGACACGACGAGATGGTCCTTGTGAAGGACATCGAGCTCGTAAGCTTCTGTGAACATCATCTTCTGCCGTTCCACGGCGTGGCTCACGTCGGATACATCCCGGCGGAGACCGGCAAGATCACGGGGCTTTCCAAGCTCGCACGTCTTGTCGACGTCTTCGCCCGTCGCCCGCAGGTCCAGGAGCGTCTGACGACGCAGATCGCCGATTCGCTCATGGAGATCCTTGAGGCCCGTGGCGCGATCGTCGTCATCGAGGCCGAGCACATGTGCATGTCGGTGCGCGGGATCCGCAAGCCGGGCGCGAAGACGACGACCTCGGCGGTACGTGGTCAACTGCGTAACGCTACTACCCGAGCCGAGGCCATGTCTCTCATACTGTCCCGTTAGTAGCGAGCTGCCCACCTTGCTCCATACCGTCCCCGATCAGTGGAGTTGACCGCTGATCAAGGGGGATCGGTATGGGGTACGGGCTTTCCAGCAAGCAGCTGGTGAACCAGGTGGATGGCTGCGCTCAGGCGAAGAACGTGGCTCCTGGCAGCGTGCTGTGGACACTGGACGGCGACCGCACGGTGCAGACCACGGTCGTGGGAGTGACTGCGGTGAAGAGCCGCACCGCCGTCGAGGTGGTCACGGACCACATGGCCTTCACCAGCAGTCCTGATCTGTTGCTGGCCACTCCGGACGGCTGGACGCATGCCGGAGACGCGGCAGGGACGACAGTGGCCTGGACACCGGCGAGGAAGCTGTGCCGGGAGCGCCTGACGATCTGGCCGGGATACGAGTTCGGCTACTTCGTGGGCGCCACGTGCGCAGACGGGACGGTCGGCAAGAACTATGTGTCACTGGTCGTGAACGAGGAAGCCTTCGCGGCGCGGTACGCGGCGGCGTTGACGGCCTGTACGGGGCTGCCCGCTCGCTTGGAGCCTGTGACCCGGCCGTCCGGCTACCTGAAGCGCGACCTCGCGGGGTTCCGTGTGCGGGTGGTGTCGTCGTATCTGTCCGACGCCCTGCGGCACTATGTGGGCGGGGACGCTCACCACATGCGGCAACGCTTCCCACGGGTGGTGTTACGGGACATCGAGACCTTCAACGGGTTCCTGGACGGATACATCGACGGTGACGGTTGCCGCATCAAAGGATGGTCAGGGCGCATGATCCTGAGCGCCAATGTGCCTTTCCTGGCCGAGATCGCTCCCGTCATCGGAGCACGGTTCACTCCGGCGCGGACGGGTGCTTCGCAGCTGTGCGTCTCGGACCGCTGGGAGAGCCGCGGCACCTTCACTCCCGAGCAGCACCCCATCGACCCGCCCGAGTCCTCCTGGATCCGGATCCGCGAGGTACGGCCCCGTCCGGCCCTTGGTACGAAGCCCTTCACGTTCTACAGCTACCGGCTCGAACCGCACCCCACCTTCCTCGTGAACGGGCACCTCGTCCGCGAGCCCTGGTAGCCGGGCACCTCAGGCCACCGGGGCCGTGCCCTTGCCGTTGTGGTCGTCGTCTTCCGGGAGTTTGCAGACTCGCTCCAGGAAGAGGGCCGCCGCGATCACGCCGATGCCGGCGAGGACCGAGAGGCCGGCGTAGATCGCCTGGTCGCGGCGGGCCGGGATGTCCAGGGAGCCGAGGAGGAAGACGCCCGTGCCGCCGTACATGCCGGCGACCAGGGCGGCGACCAGGGCGCTCGCCTGGCCGAAGACCACGGCGCGGGCCGCCATGAGCGGTTCGACGCCCTTGGCGCCGGGGCGGCGTTCGCGCTGGGCCTTGAGGCGGGAGCGGATCGAGAGGGCCGTCGCCGTGAGGACGACCGCGATCGACGCGAGGACGATGGGCGCCGCGAGCGGCACGCTCGGCAGGGTGCCGACCGCGTCCCAGAGGCGCGCGGCGCCCCAGGACAGCACTCCGGCCACGATGAACAGTCCGGCGAGAACCTTGAGCCGCAGTTGTTTCACCGGGTGTCCTTCGTGTCGTCTCGCGGTCGGTCTTGCACGAGCCTAACGACTACTCGGGCAGACGGAGTTCCAGGTCGGCTCGCGGCACGACGCCGGTCTGGCCGACCAGGGTGAGCAGCTCCGCGACCGTGCCGTGTCCGGGCAGCTGGGCGTCGGGGTCGACGTCGTGCCAGGGGGCGAGGACGAAGGCGCGCTGGTGGGCGCGGGGGTGGGGGAGGGTGAGGACGGGGTCGTCGGAGACCACGTCGGCGTACGCGACGATGTCGACGTCGATGGTGCGGGCGCCCCAGCGCTCCTCGCGGATCCGGTGGAAGGCCTCTTCGACGGCGTGGGCCCGCTCCAGGAGGGAGCTGGGCGGCAGGGTGGTCTTCACGAGGGCGACCGCGTTGAGGTACGAGGGCTGGGTGCCGGGCTCGACGCCCCAGGGCTCCGTCTCGTAGACGGGGGAGACGGCCTTGACCCGGAGGCCGGGGGTGTCTTCGAGGGCGTCGACGGCGCCCTGGAGGGTCTCCAGGCGGTTGCCGAGGTTGGCGCCGAGGGCGATGACGGCCCACTTGGGGTTGGAGAGGGTCACGTCGGCGGCGTCGACCGCCTCGACGACGGAGACCGGTACGGGCTGCACGGTCGGGTCGCTGTGCGTGGCTTTCATACTCGGCTCCGGGTGATGGTGATGGTCACGTCGTCGAAGGGGACCGTGATCGGCGCGTCCGGCTTGTGGACGACGACCTCGACCTCCTGGACGCCCGCGTGCTTGAGGCACTGCTCGGCGATCCGCTCGGCGAGGGTCTCGATCAGGTCCACGGGCTCGCCCTGGACGACGTCGACGACCTCTTCCGCGACGACGCCGTAGTGGACGGTCTTCGTCAGGTCGTCGTCGGCGGCCGCGGGCCGGGTGTCCAGGCTGAGGACGAGGTCGACGATGAAGGTCTGGCCTTCCTCGCGTTCCTTGGGGAAGACGCCGTGGTGTCCTCGGGCCTTGAGGCCGCGCAGCGCGACACGATCCACGCGAATCACTCCTGCTGTCGTAGTTCTTGTGGCCACGCAGCCGGGTGCGGACGGCCGGGTGTCCGTAATCGAATCTACCTGCGAGCACCGACAGCACGTGCCCATGGGGGTTCGGGGCGGCGGCCATAGGGGCTGGGTGCGGCCCCTACCCAGAGGGCCGGATTCCAATCCCCGGCGTCACCCGATCGGTCCCCGGATCCCGTCAGGCGCTGGGTTCCTCGTCCTCTTCGTCGTCGGTTTCGGTGAGGACGGGGGAGCCGTGGTGGGACCAGATCTTCCACCCCTCGAATGTGCGGCGGAACACATTGGTGGCGACGACGAGCTGGCCGACGAGGGGGCCGAGTTCGGCACCGTCCTCGGCGGGTCCGCCGCTGAGGATGTTCTCGGTACAGGTGACGACGGCCACGTCGCCGCCGAGGGAGACCTTGACGTCGGTGAGGAAGAACTGGATGTACTCGGTGTTCGCCATGATCAGCGCGTACGAGCGGAGGACCTCGCCGCGTCCGGAGAGGACGGGCCAGCCGGGGTGGACGCAGCTGATGGGGGTGCCGCCGTCGTCGAGCCAGAGGGTGGAGATCTCCTCGAAGTCGCCGCGCTCCATGGCCTCGTAGAAGGCGGTGTTGGCGGCTTCGACCGCTGCGGTGTCGGTCTGGTGGGTCACCTGGCTCCTTCGACGGCTCTGGCGACTCGGACGGCGTCCGCGGTGGCTCTGACCTCGTGGACGCGGACGGCCCAGGCGCCTTCGTGGGCGGCGATGGCGGAGACGGCGGCGGTGGCGGCGTCGCGTTCGCGGGCGGGCGGCGGGTTGGCGCCCTCGCGGGTGAGGACGTGGCCGAGGAACCGCTTGCGCGAGGCGGCGACGAGCAGGGGGCGGCCGAGTGCGCGCAGTTCGGGGAGGTGGGCGACGAGGGCGAGGTCGTGGGGGGCGAGCTTGGCGAAGCCGAGGCCGGGGTCGATGACGATCCGCTCGGGCGGGATGCCGCCTTCGACGACGGCCTCCATGCGCCGGCGCAGCTCGGTGAGGACTTCGCCGACGACGTCGTCGTAGACGGCGAGGCTGTTCATGTCCTGGCTGAAGCCGCGCCAGTGCATGACGACGAAGGGGACCTCGGCGGCGGCGACGGCGGGGACCATGCCGGGGTCGGCGAGGCCGCCGCTGACGTCGTTGACGAGTGCGGCGCCCGCTTCGACGGCGGCCCGGGCGACGGAGGCGCGCATGGTGTCGACGGAGACGGTGACGCCTTCGGAGGCGAGGCCGCGGACGACGGGGACGACCCGGCGGAGCTCTTCCTCCTCGTCGACGCGGCTGGCGCCGGGGCGGGTGGATTCGCCGCCGACGTCGACGAGGTCGGCGCCTTCGGCGACGAGGTGGAGCCCGTGCTTGACGGCGGCCGTGGTGTCGAACCAGCGGCCGCCGTCGGAGAAGGAGTCAGGTGTCACGTTGACGACGCCCATGACCGCGCAGCGGTCCCACTCCGGCAGGCCCAAGGCCGTGCCCCGGCCGATCGACGTACTCATATGCCCAGCGTAGGGCCCGGGGCGGGGGTCGGGCCCCGCGGACCTTCCGGGATGGCCGGGCGGGGACCCCGGGGAGGGGCCGCGCCGGGTCATGCGGCGCGGACCTCCCGGTCGGGCTGCGGGGCGACGATGTGGGTGCAGGGGCGGGGCTCCGCGGAGGCCATGCGGCGGGCGAAGGGGCGGGGCAGCCGGAGGTCGACGAAGCCTTCGGCCTGCATGGCGGCGAAGCCGATGCGGGGCAGGTCGCGGCTCTTGCGGTAGACGACGAAGCGGGGTTCCCAGCGGGGCCGGAACTTGGCGTTGAACTTGTACAGGGACTCGATCTGGAACCAGCGGGAGAGGAAGACGAGCAGTCCGCGCCAGAGGCGGAGGACGGGGCCGGCGCCGATCTTCTCGCCGCGGGCGAGGGCGGAGCGGAACATGGCGAAGTTGAGGGAGACGCGCTCGATGCCGAGGCGGGGGGAGTCCTGGAGGGCGGCGACGATGAGCAGCTCGTTCATGCCGGGGTCGGCGGAGCGGTCGCGGCGCATGAGTTCGAGGGACATGCCGTCCGGGCCCCAGGGCACGAAGTGGATGATCGCCTTGAGGTCTCCGTAGGGGGAGGCCGTGCCGTTCTCGTCGGTCTTGTGGGCGGTCGCTATGACGGCGTCCCCGTCGCCGGGGTCGCCGATGCGGCCCAGCGCCATGGAGAAGCCGCGCTCGGTGTCGGTGCCGCGCCAGTCGGCGGCGGCGCGGCGGACGCGGGTCAGTTCGCCGTCGCTGAGGTCACGGACGCGGCGGACCTTGGTGGTGTAGCCGCCCCGTTCGATCCGCTTCACCATCTGGCGCACGTTGCGCATGGCGCGCCCGGAGAGGGAGAAATCCGCGACGTCCACCACCGCCTCGTCGCCGAGTTCGAGGGCGTCGAGGCCGGTCTCGCGGGTCCAGACCTCGCCGCCGGTCTCGGAGCAGCCCATGACGGCGGGGGTCCAGGAGTGGGCCTGGGCCTCGTCCATGAAGCGGTCGATGGCGCCGGGCCAGGCTTCGACGTCGCCGATGGGGTCGCCGCTGGCGAGCATGACGCCGGAGACGACGCGGTAGCAGACGGCCGCCTTGCCGCTGGGGGAGAAGACGACGCCCTTGTCGCGGCGGAGGGCGAAGTGGCCGAGGGAGTCGCGGCCGCCGTGCTTGTCGAGGAGGGCGCGGAGCCGGGTCTCGTCGTCCTCGGTGAGGCGGGCGGCGGGGTGCTCGGGGCGGAAGGCGAAGTAGATGGTGGTGAGGGCGGTGAGCATGCCGAGGGCGCCGAGGGAGTAGCCGACGGTCCAGTCGGCGCCGCCGGTGTAGCCGACGGGGCCTTCGAAGCCGAAGAGTCCGTAGAGGACGTGTTCGAGGCGGTCGGTGAGGCTGGGGCTGCCGATGACGCGGCGCGGGTGGGCGCTGACGATGACGAGCCCGAGGAGGATCGACCCGGCGCCCATGAGGACGAAGTTGGCGAGCGCCTTCCAGCGGCTGCGGGGGTCGGGGAGGGCGGCGAACTGGCCCCGGTGGCGCAGCAGCAGGGCGAGCAGTGCGAGGGAGAGCAGGACGCCGACGACGGAGTGGCGCCAGACGAACTGGGCCACGGCGCCGAGCGGCAGCAGGACGACGGCGGCGCGCCAGGCGCGGCGCTTGTGGCGCTTGAGGCCGTGGGCGAGGAGCAGGAGCAGGACGCCGGCGCTGAGGGAGAGGGCCGCGGAGAGCGGCCCGAGGGTGCCGGGCAGGACTTCGGCGAGGGCGTGCATCCGGCTGGCCCGGAAGCGCGGGAAGACGCCCGCGGCGATGTCGATCAGGCCGATGAGCGTGCAGGCCGTTCCGACGAGTGAGGGGACCTTCTCGGGGCGTGGTCCGCGCAGAATCCGGCGTACCCGAACCGGAACCAATCCTGATTTGTCCCCATCTACCGTGACAGACATCGCTTCCCGTGCTTCCCGTGGCTCCGCGAAAGATTCGTTCTCCGTCGGCCGCGCGGTGGTCAGGGGCGGGCCGTTCCGGAGGTTTTGCGCTTTCTAGGACGGCCGGGCGGGGGAGCGGGTTCATTCGGCCACAGGAAATTCTCAGGAAGAGAGCTCGGGCGTCTCATGGGTCTCACCAGCAACAAGGTTCTGGCGCTGGCCGTCGTGCTGGCGGTGGTGCTGTTCGCGGCCACGGTCTGGCTGTGGCCGCGCCTTGCCCGCGGCGGGGTGCGGCCCGTGCTCGGCAGGATCGGGCTGCTGCTCGCCACCCAGCTGGCGCTGTTCGCCTCGGTGGGGCTCGCCGCGAACAATTCCTTCCTCTTCTACGGGTCGTGGGCGGACCTCCTGGGGCAGGAGCAGGACATGGGGGCGGTCGTGGACCACTCGGCCGGCTCGAAGGACATCAGGGTGGTCGGGAAGCAGGCGCCGGACGTGCCCGGCGCGTCCCGGCCCTCGGTCGGGGGCCAGATCCAGAAGGTCGTCGTCACCGGCCGGAAGTCCGGCATCGACTCTCCGGCGTACGTGTATCTGCCGCCGGAGTACTTCCAGAAGGAGTACGCGTCGAGCACGTTCCCGGCCGCCGTGGTGCTGACCGGCTACCCGGGTACCGCGGAGAACCTGCTCAAGGGGCTGAAGTACCCGAAGACGGCGTTCACGCAGGCCAAGGAGAAGAAGATGCGGCCGATGATCCTGGTGATGCTGCGGCCGACCGTGGCACCGCCGCGGGACACGGAGTGCGTGGACGTCCCGGGCGGGCCGCAGACCGAGACCTTCTTCGCCGAGGACCTGCCGAAGGCGGTCTCGGAGACGTACCGGGTGGGGACGAAGGCGCGGAACTGGGGGTTCATGGGGAACTCGACGGGCGGCTACTGCGCGTTGAAGATCGCGCTGCACCACCCGGACCGGTTCGCGGCGGGCGCGGGTTTCTCGGCGTACTACAAGGCGGCCGAGGACGTCACGACGGGTGATCTGTTCCGCGGTGACGACAGGGCGCGCAAGCGGGCGAACCTGCTGTGGAGCCTGGACCACCTGCCGCAGGGCGCGTCGTCGTTCCTGGTGACGACGTCGAAGCAGGGCGAGGGGAATCTGCGCGGGACGCGCGACTTCATCAGGAAGGTGAAGGCCCCGGCGCGGGTCTCGTCGATCACGCTGGAGAGCGGCGGGCACAACTTCAACACCTGGAACCGGGAGATCCCGCCGGGCCTCGTGTGGATGAGCGGCCGGCTCAGCGCGAACTGAGCTGCTTGGGTGAGTCCGGTGAGTCCTGTGGGGCCGGGGAGGCAGCGCGCAGGGCCCGGTGGACGGCGTCCGGGGTGAGGACGCCCGCGTACCGGCCGCCTTCGGCGGGGTCGGTGACGGGCAGCCAGCCGGTGTCGTTCTGCAGGAGCGCGGCGAGCGCCTCCCGGAGGGTGGCGCCGAGCGCGACCGGCTCCGGGGCGGGGCGGGTGCGGCCGGGCTCGTCCGCGGCGACCCAGCCCGTGACGCGGCCCTCGGCGTCCAGGACGAGGGACCAGGGGGCTCCGGGGGACGGCTGCTCTCCCGCGCGGACCACCGGCACCTCCTCCAGGGCGGCGGCGTCCACCGCGGTGACCGAGAGCCGCTTCAGGCCGCGGTCCGAGCCGACGAAGTCGGCCACGTAGGGGGTCGAGGGGGCGCCGAGGACGGTCGCCGGGGTGTCGAACTGCTCGATCGTGCCCTGTCCGTAGACGGCGATACGGTCCCCGAGCCGGACGGCCTCCTCCAGGTCGTGGGTGACGAGCAGGACGGTCTTGCGGACCTGGGACTGGAGGCGGAGGAACTCGTTCTGGAGGTGCTCGCGCACCACCGGGTCCACGGCGCCGAACGGCTCGTCCATCAGCAGCACCGGCGGGTCCGCGGCGAGCGCGCGGGCGACGCCGACGCGCTGGCGCTGGCCGCCGGAGAGCTGCTCGGGGTAGCGGCCGCCGTAGACCTTCGGGTCGAGGCCGACCAGGTCGAGGAGTTCGGCGGCGCGGGCGCGGGCCCGGGCGCGCGGGGCGCCGAGGAGGTGCGGGACGGTCGCGGTGTTGTCGAGGACCGTGCGGTGCGGGAAGAGGCCGACCTGCTGGATGACGTAGCCGATCCGGCGGCGCAGCTGGACGGGGTCGATCCCGGATATGTCCTGGCCGTCGAGGAGGATCCGGCCCTCGGTCGGCTCGATGAGCCGGTTCACCATCTTCATCGTGGTGGTCTTGCCGCAGCCGGACGGGCCGACGAGCGTGACCAGTTCACCCTCGGCGACTTCGAAGGAGAGGCCGTCGACGGCGGTGGTGCCGTCCGCGTACCGCTTGGTCACCTGCTCGAACCGGATCATGTTCCTCATTCTGACGCCTGATCGACGGGCGCGTGTGAAGGGCGTGTTGCCGCAATGTGGCGGTCCTCGGCGATTGTCGGTGCCGGGGGTTAGGGTCGACCAGACACGTGTTCGGCACGGCTGGTGACCGGGGGAGGGTACATGAGCGCGGCGAACTGCCTGGTGACGAACGACTGGATCTGCGGCGAGTATCTGCGCACCCGCAGCCAGGAGTTGACCGACGCGCTGCTCCAGCACGTGGGGATCACGGTCGTGTCGGTGCTCGTCGGCATCGTGGTCGCCTTCCCGCTGGCGCTGCTCGTGCGGGCGCGGCCCCGGTTCGCCGGACCGGTGCTCGGACTGACGACGCTGCTCTACACGATCCCGTCGCTGGCGATGTTCTCCCTGCTCCTGCCGCTCTTCGGGCTCTCCGCGGCGCTGGTCGTGACGGGTCTCGTGCTCTATTCGCTGACGATTCTCGTACGGAACACGGTGGCCGGTCTGGACGCGGTCCCCGCCGAGGCGCGGGAGGCCGCGCGCGGGATGGGGTACGGCTCGGCGCGGATGCTGTGGGAGGTCGAGCTGCCGCTCGCACTGCCCGCGCTGATGGCCGGAATACGGATGGCGACGGTCTCCACGATCGCGCTCACGACGGTCGGTTCGATCGTGGGGCGGGGCGGTCTGGGCAACCTCATCGAGGACGCGCTGCCGACGTTCTTCAAGGCGCAGGTGCTCGCCGCCTCGGTGCTGTGCGTCCTGCTCGCGGTGGCCGCGGATCTGCTGCTCCTCGGTGTGCAGCGGCTGCTCACGCCGTGGACCCGCATACGCACGGCGCCGGGGGGCGGGTAGAGGCATGGGGATCATGGCGGACGCCTGGAGCTGGCTGGGCACCGGCGCCAACTGGGCGGGCGACGGCGGGGTGTGGCACCGTCTGGGCGAGCACGTGTACGTCAGCGGGGTCGCGCTGCTGCTGGCCTGCGCCGTCGCACTGCCGCTGGGGCTCGGCCTCGGACATGCCGGCCGGGGCGGCGCGCTCGCCGTCAACGTCTCCAACGTGGGCCGGGCGATACCGGTCTTCGCGGTCCTGGCCCTCTTCATGGTGTCGCCGCTGCGCAACGCCGGCTACGTCCCCACGGTGATCGCGCTGGTGCTGTTCGCCGTGCCGCCGCTGCTCACCAACGCGTACGTGGGCATGCGCGAGGTCGACCGGGCGGTGGTCGAGGCCGCACGGGGGATGGGGATGTCGGGCGGACAGGTCTTCCGGAAGGTCGAACTCCCGCTCGCCCGGCCGCTGATCATGACGGGGTTGCGTTCGGCCGCCGTGCAGGTGGTCGCCACGGCGACCATCGCGGCGATGGTCGGCCAGGGGGGCCTGGGCCGGATCATCACCGCCGGGTTCAACACGTACGACACCCCGCAGGTCGTCGCGGGCGCCCTGCTCGTGGCCCTGCTCGCCCTCGTGGTGGAACTGGTGCTCGTGGGGGCGGACCGACTGCTCGGACGGCGCGCCTGAGAACCGACGGAACCGCTTGTGACGACGGAACGACGACTAGACCTACTGGGAGTGATCTCGTGAGCAGGACCTCGCGTATCGCGGGTGCGGTACTGGGTACGGCGGCGCTGGCCGTCTCGCTCGTCGCGTGCGGCGGCGACAGCCTGGAGGAGGGCAAGGCGGGCGGCAGCGGCGGCGCGTCCGGTGGGAAGAAGGGCTCGCTCGTCGTGGGCGCGGCGGCGTTCACCGAGTCCAAGGTGCTCGCGGAGCTGTACGCGCAGGTGCTGAACGACGCCGGATACTCCGCGACGGTCACCACGGTGAAGAACCGCGAGCTGTACGAACCGTCCCTGGAGAAGGGCGAGATCGACGTCGTACCGGAATACGCGGCGACGATCGCGGAATTCCTCAACGCGAAGGTGAACGGCCCGAAGGCGCCCGAGGAGAAGCCGGTCGCCTCCGGTGACGCGGCCGCGACGGTGGAGGCGTTGAAGAAGCTCGCGGAGCCCCGTGGACTGAAGGTCCTCGCGGTCGGCGAGGCCGTCGACCAGAACGCGTTCGCGGTGTCGAAGGAATTCGCCGAGAAGAACAAGCTGAAGACGCTTTCGGATCTCGGCGCAGCCAAGCTGAAGGTGAAGATCGCGGCCGGCGACGAGTGCGAGATACGGCCGTTCTGCGCTCCGGGTCTGAAGAAGACCTACGGGATCGACGTGACGGGGATCGACCCCAAGGGCGTCGGTACCCCGCAGTCCAAGCAGGCGGTCAAGGACGGCGTGGACCAGCTGGTGCTGACCACCACGACGGACGCCACGATCGAGAGCTTCGGGCTGGTCTTCCTCGACGACGACAAGAAGCTGCAGAACGCCGACAATGTGCTGCCGGTGGTCAATGCCAAGGACGCCGGATCGCCCGAGATCGCGGCCGCTCTCGACAAGATCACAAAGGTCCTCACCACGGCCGATCTCGCCGAACTGAACCGCAAGGTGGACGCCGAGCGGGCGAAGCCCGAGGACGTGGCGAAGGCTTATCTGGAGTCGAAGGGCCTGGTCAGCAAGTAAGGGTCCGGTAAGGGGAGTCGGCCCGGTCGATACCGGGGCTCGGCCACGACGACGAGAAGTGGCCAAGAGATTGCCGGGCCGACACCCCACACGGCGCCTACGCACGGTAAATTTCAGGCCATGCCACGTGGACGCCACCGCCATTCACCTCCCCTGCACAAGCTTCTGCCGCCCTCCGCGGTGGCCGGAGCGTCGGCCGTCTGTGCCGCGGGCGCCTGGCTGCTCGCCGATCCCGTGGCGCTGCGGCTGCTCGTGGCCGCCGCTGCGGCGGCCGCCGTCACCGGTGGCGTCATCATGCGCAGTTGGGACCGGAGTGCCGGACGCCAGGTCGCCGAGCTGACCAGGGCCCGCGCCGCGGACCAGTGGAAGACCGAGGAGCGCATAGCCGAGCTCGAGGCCGACCTCGACGAGTCCCGCGAGCTGCGGGCCAAGCTCGACGCCAAGCTGCGCGCCAAGCGGGTCGAACTCGCCGGTCTGCGCGGCGAGCACGCGGCGCTGCTGCGCCGGTACGCCAACGCCGAGACCGAGCGGGCCAGCGCCCTCGAAGGCCGCAGGCAGCTCGCCCTGGAGGCGACCACCCCGGCCAGGGAGCTGCCGGCCGCCGGGTCCACGCCGACCCCGGCCCTGTACCGCCAGGCCGCCGACGCCCTGCGCAACCTGGCCCGCAACGCCGCCGCTCAGGAGGCCCGCCGGACGACGGAGGCCGCCCGCAGCCGCGATCTGGCCGAGCGCGCCCGGGAGACGGAGGAGCCGCAGGGGAAGCACGCGGCGGCCGCCGGGAGCGAGCCGCACGCTCGACCGTCGACCGCCGTGGTTCCCGCATCCTCCGCCCTGCCCGCGGTCCGCGCCGTCCCGGTCGCCAGCGCCATCGTCCCGTACGCGGGCCGGCGCGCCGCGCGCCCCGAGGGAGGCTTCGACTTCTTCGGTACGCAGAAGGAGGCGGCCGCCATCGAGGCCGTCCAGGACGCCGACCTCGCGGACGTGGTGGGCGAGGAGGTCCTGGCGACCATCGCGCGCCGCACCCCCGAACAGCGGGCGATCGGCAAGGTCATCGACCTGACCGCGCACGACGAGACCGAGCAGATCGACGTGGCGGAGCTGCGCGGCGCCGTCGGCTCGTGACGATCAGGTCGCTCGCCGCCGGGGAGGTCACGGCGGTTCGGGACGAGCTGATCGCCCTCTGCGCGCAGGCGTTCTGCGGCCCGCCCTGGCACGAGCCCCCGCGCGGGGCCCTGCGGACGGTGGACCGGCTGCTCGGCCGGCTCTCCGCGGGACAGCCCGGCTTCCGCTGCGTCGCCTCGTACGACCCGGAGGGCGCCCTGACCGGGTTCGCCGCGGGCTGGCGTGACACCGCGCTCTCGGGCGGTCCGGAGGCGTTCGAACTCGGCGAACTCGTCGTCGCCCCCGCCCACCAGGGCCACGGCCTCGGCCGCGCGCTGCACGACACGCTTCTCGCGGAGGCTTCCGTGCCCCGGCTGCTGATGACCCTCGACGTGCCCGAGCTGCGCGGCCGCTACGAGCGCTGGGACTGGCGCGTGGTGCAGCGCCGGCGCCCGGAGAAGGACCCCAGGGACTTCGTGGTCATGCGCCGGGACTGACCCCGCGCTCCGGTCGGCCGCGCACCGTCCGGCTACTTGTCGATGTCGCCGACGACGAAGAAGAGCGAGCCCAGGATCGCCACCATGTCCGCGACGAGGGTGCCCGGCAGCAGCTCCGTCAGCGCCTGGATGTTGTTGAACGACGCCGAGCGCAGCTTGAGCCGGTACGGCGTCTTCTCGCCCTTGGAGACCAGGTAGTAGCCGTTGATGCCGAGCGGGTTCTCGGTCCAGGCGTACGTGTGGCCCTCCGGGGCCTTGAGCACCTTCGGCAGCCGCTGGTTGATCGGGCCCGGCGGCAGCTCGCCGAGCCGGTCGAGACAGGCGTCGGCGAGATCCAGGGAGTTGTGGGTCTGGTCGAGGAGGCACTCGAAGCGGGCGAGGCAGTCGCCCTCCTGGCGGGTGACGACCTTGAGCGTGTCCTGGAGCTCCCCGTAGGCCAGGTACGGCTCGTCGCGGCGCAGGTCGAAGTCGACGCCGGAGGCACGGGCGATGGGGCCCGAGACGCCGTACGCGTGCGCCGTCTCCGCGGTCAGGACGCCGACGCCCCGCGTACGGCCCCGGAAGATCTCGTTGCCGACGACCAGCTTGTCGTACACGTCCATCCGCGACCGCACGTCGGCGACGGCCGCCCGCGCCCGGCCGAGCCACCCGGCGGGGAGGTCCTCCTTCAGCCCGCCGACGCGGTTGAACATGTAGTGCATCCGGCCGCCGGAGACCTCCTCCATCACGGCCTGGAGCTCCTCGCGCTCCCGGAACGCGTAGAAGACCGGGGTGATACCACCCAGTTCGAGGGGGTACGACCCGAGGAACATCAGATGGTTGAGGACGCGGTTCAGCTCGGCGAGCAGCGTCCGCGTCCAGACGGCCCGCTCGGGGACCTCCATGCCGAGCATGCGCTCGACGGCCATGACGACACCGAGCTCGTTGGAGAAGGCGGAGAGCCAGTCGTGCCGGTTGGCGAGCATGACGATCTGGCGGTAGTCGCGCGCCTCGAAGAGCTTCTCGGCACCGCGGTGCATGTACCCGATGACCGGCTCGGCCCGCTGGATGACCTCACCGTCCAGGACCAGCCGCAGCCGGAGCACGCCATGGGTCGAGGGATGCTGCGGCCCGATGTTCAGCACCATGTCGGTGCTCTCCGCCGCCCCGCCGATTCCGACCGTCGTCTCCGTCATGGACGCCAGTATCCCCTGCGCCGCAACCGTTGTGGGCACCTGTTCCGCAGGGCGGAACAGGCGGGCACAGCCCCCGGGCGCGGTGCCCCGTCAGGACCGGCCGCCCCCGGTGCCCGGGCCGCTCGGCCCCGGCGCCCTCCGCGTCAGCCACAGGAAGTCCCCGAGCCCCCCGCGCGCGGTCAGCTCGGCCGCCTCGCCCGCCGCGCCGAGCGCCCGGACGTACGCCCTGGGGTCGCTCGACGCCAGCGCCAGCGGCGGCCGCTCCCCGCTCACCCCCAGCCGCCGCAGCGCCTCCCGCTGCGTGACCAGCTCCCCGCCGTCCCGGGCGCACGCGTCCATCGCCACATGCGCCGTGACGTCGCACGAGCCGTCCGGCACCGCCGGCACCTCCCGCCCCGCCCGGAACCCGGTCAGCGTCCCGAACGGCGGCCTGGACTCCCGTACATGCCCGTAGTCCACCGCCACCGCCGTCCCCGCCGCCAGCGAGCCGGCCGCCGCCGCCCAGGCCTCGTCACGCGGCCGCCCGATCTCCGCCCGCTCGCCGGGCTCCGCGAGCGGCCACCACCGCTCCAGCCACTCCGCGTCCGGCCCCTCGACGGGTCCCCCCGGCCGCTCGGCACCGTCCACCGCCCGCACCTCGACGTACCGCACGACCCCCGCCTCGTCGACGCTCGCGACGTCCACCGGCACGTTGTCGAGCCACTCGTTCGCGAACAGCAGGCCCCGGACCCCGTCCGGCACCCGGTCCGTCCACTCCACCCGCGGGTCGAGCCCCGCGGGCCGCTCCGCGCGCTCGACGCCGTACGCCCGTACCGCAAGCCCCGCCGGTACGGCGGCCAGGACGCCCGTCACCAGTTCGCCGCGGCCCGCGCCCACGTCGACGAAGTCGACCTCGTCCGTCTCCAGCTCCTGCGCCACCTCGGTCAGCAGCCGTGCGACGGCCCCCGCGAAGAGCGGCGAGGCGTGCACCGAGGTGCGGAAGTGCCCGGCCGGACCCTCGGGGCGCAGAAAGAAGCCGCCGGGGCCGTACAGCGCCCGCTCCGTGGCCTCACGCCACCCCTGCCACTGACACGTCTCATCCGCCACACAGGCCAGTCTCCACCTTGCGGAGTACGGTCCTCGCGTCAAGGATCGACCCCACGGTTGACCCCTGCACCTATCCACCTTCCCTACGCTGGGTTACGTGCAGCGCCTCTACGACTTCCTCCGCAGACACCCGACGGGCGTCGACACCTTCTGGGCCGTCGTCCTCTTCGGGTTCTCCCTGTTGTGGGTGGTGTCGGCCTCCCCGGGGCCCGGCCACCCCGCCGCGTACGGACTGGTCGCCGCGCTGTTCAGCCTCGTCGTCGCGCTGCGCCGCCGCGAGCCCGAGAAGATGCTCGTCCTCACCGTCGTGCTGGGCCTCGCCCAGCTGACCCTCGGGCTCCAGCCGTTCTTCGCGGACTTCGCCATGCTGGTGATCATCTACACCGTCGCCGCGCACGACGGACCGCGCTGGGCGTCCCGTCTCGCGCTCGCCGGCGGTCTCAGCGCCGCCACGCTCTCCAGCCTGAGATGGCCGTCCGAGACCAGCCCGGGCTCGGCCCTCACACATGTCTTCTTCACGGTGATCATGACCGTGCCGTTCGCACTCGCCTGGGTCCTCGGCGACTCCCTGCGCACCCGCCGCGCCTACTTCGCACAGCTGGAGGAGCGCGCCTCCCGCCTGGAGAAGGAGCGCGAGGCGCAGGCCAAGGTGGCCGTCGCCGCCGAGCGCGCCCGGATCGCCCGCGAGCTGCACGACGTCGTCGCCCACAACGTCTCCGTGATGGTCGTCCAGGCCGACGGCGCCGCCTACGTCCTGGACTCCTCGCCGGAGACGGCCAAGCAGGCCCTGGAGACGATCTCCTCGACCGGCCGTCAGGCGCTGGCCGAGATGCGCCGGCTGCTCGGCATCCTGCGCACCGGCGAGCACCAGGAGGCGGGGGAGTACGTGCCCCAGCCGGACGTCGAGCAGATCGAGGACCTGGTCGAGCAGGTGCGCGGGGCCGGGCTGACCGTGGACTTCCGGATCGAGGGCACGCCGCGCCCGCTGCCCAGCGGCGTCGAGCTGACGGCGTACCGGATCGTGCAGGAGGCCCTCACCAACACGCGCAAGCACGGCGGCCCGGACGCCGGGGCCAGCGTCCGCCTGGTCTACTTCGACGACGGTCTCGGGCTGCTCGTCGAGGACGACGGGCGGGGCGCGACCCACGAGATGTACGAGGACGGGGGCGCCGACGGCCGCGGCCACGGCCTGATCGGCATGCGGGAGCGGGTCGGCATGGTCGGCGGCACCCTGGACGCGGGACCGCGCCCCGGGGGCGGCTTCCGCATCAGCGCCCTGCTCCCCCTGAAGCCCGCCCACTGACGATCCGAAGGAACCAGATGTCCATTCGCGTGATGCTCGTCGACGACCAGGTGCTGCTGCGCACCGGTTTCCGCATGGTCCTCGCCGCCCAGCCGGACATGGAGGTCGTGGCCGAGGCGGGGGACGGTGTGGAGGCGCTGGAGGTGCTGCGCTCCACGGCCGTGGACGTGGTGCTGATGGACGTCCGGATGCCCAAGCTCGACGGGGTCGAGACGACCCGGCGGATCTGCTCGGAGCCGGATGCCCCCAAGGTGCTGATCCTGACCACGTTCGATCTCGACGAGTACGCCTTCTCGGGGCTCAAGGCGGGCGCGAGCGGCTTCATGCTGAAGGACGTGCCGCCGGCCGAGCTGCTCGGCGCGATCCGGTCCGTGCACAGCGGTGACGCCGTCGTGGCCCCGTCCACGACCCGCCGCCTCCTCGACCGCTTCTCGCCGATGCTGCCGTCCTCGGGCCGCGAGCCGCAGCACAAGGAGCTGGACCGGCTCACCGGCCGCGAGCGTGAGGTGATGCTCCTGGTCGCCCAGGGTCTGTCGAACGGTGAGATCGCCGCCCGGCTGGTGCTGTCGGAGGCGACGGTGAAGACGCACGTCGGCCGGATCCTGACCAAGCTGGACCTGCGGGACCGGGTGCAGGTGGTGGTCCTGGCGTACGAGACGGGCCTGGTGCGGGCGGGCGGCGGCGCGGTCTGAGCCGCCGCGCGTCAGCGCAGGACGGCCTCGAGGAAGTCGCTGCCGAGGCGGGCGACGACGGTGACGTCGAGCTGGTGCAGCACGTAGCGGCCGCGGCGCTGGGTGGTGAGCAGACCGGCCCTCTTCAGGACGGCGAGGTGGCGTGAGACCTCGGGGGCGCTGATGCCGTAGGCGTCGGCCAGCTCGCTCGTCGTGTACGAGGCACGGGCGAGGTTGCGGCACATCCGCATCCGCATGGGGTGCGCGACGGCCTCCAGGCGGAGCTTGACCGTCTCCACGGGTGCGGAGCCGGCGAGTTCGCCGGTGGAGACGGGGTACTGGATCACCGGCTGCCAGCCCCGGGCGTGCAGGGCGATCAGGTGCGGCCGGCCGAAGGCGGTCGGCAGGAAGGTGAGCGCCGAGCCCTCGGTGTGGGTACGGCCGTGGACCAGCTTGTCGATGACGATCCGGGAGCCGTCGGCGTCCTCCTCCAGGCTCATCGCCCCGGAGACGGCCGCCACGGCCTCGGCGAGGCCCTTGCGGCGCAGGAGTTCGGTCTTGTGCCGGGCGTCGGCGGCGAGCTGGACCCGGACCCGGCGCCAGGTGTCGGCGAAGAAGGCCTCGTCGCAGTCCTCCAGGAGCCTGCGGATCCACGCGCGCGTGCCGGTGGGGTCGGCGAGCGTCCGCTCCACGAACGCGTACTGCCGCGGGCCGCGCGCGGCGGCCAGGTCGAGGGCGCGGCAGCGGGAGTGCGGGTCGACGAGCGGGGAGGGCAGCCCGTCCGCGTACTGGGTGCTGCAGGAGATCTCCAGCGCCGCCCCGACGTAGGTCTCGTCGTCCATCCGGTCGAGGTCGTCGAGCTCCTCGGCGAGCGTCTCGCGCGGCCGGGCGGGCAGCAGGAAGTCGGAGCGGGTGGACCGCCACATGAAGTCGGCCTCGTGCAGCCGGTCGGCGAGCTCGGGCTTGAGCGCCGCGCCGGTGGTCGTGGCCCAGCCGTGCAGCCCCGGGTGGTGGCCGGGCTCGGACAGCGCGTGCAGCGCGGCGCCGAGCTCGGCCAGCGGCGAGGGGCCGAAGGAGATGCGCTCGTGCGGCAGTCCGGTGATGTCGATGGTCAGGCTCACCCCCCTATGGTGCGGGGCGGCCCGGGGGCGGTCGAACCGTTTGACGCCGTCCGTCAATCGGCGGGCCGTGCGAGGTGGGTCAGGAACTCCCGTACCGCGTCGCGGACATCGGTCCGCGTCCACGCGAGCCCCGGTTCCCCCACCGTCACCTCGGTCACGGCCACGCCCGGCGGGCCGCCCGCGCCCGGGCCGCCCCAGCGGCGGAAGAGGACCGTGCCCGTCGCCTCGGTGAGCGACAGGGAGGCGGCCGTGAGGGCGTCGGGGTCGTACGGCAGCCAGACCTGGAACTGGTGGGTGTGCGGCTCCTCGGGGTGCACCCGGAACCATGGCACGCCCGCCTCCTCGAACCCCGCCCGCAGCCCGGCCGCCACCACGCGCGCGTGGTCCACGTACGACGGCAGCCTCGGCAGCTCCCGCTCCAGGCCCCGCAGCGCCGACACCGCAGCCGGGTACTGCTGGAAGACCTGGCCCCCGTACCGGTGCCGCCACACCCGGGCCTCCTCCATGACGTCCTCCGGGCCGGCCAGCGCCGCTCCCGAGAGACCGCCCAGGGACTTGTAGAACGACACGTACACGCTGTCGGCGAGCCCCGCGATCTCCCGCAGCCCGCGCCCGAAGTGCGGGGCGCACTCCCACAGCCGCGCGCCGTCGACGTGCACCACTGCGTCCCGCTCCCGGGCCGCCTCCACGACCTCGACCAGCTCGTCCCAGGTCGGGAGCACGAACCCGGCGTCCCGCAGCGGCAGTTCCAGCATCAGCGTCCCGAAGGGCTCCGGGTGCTCCCGTACCTCCTGGGCCGTCGGAAGCCTCGGGCCGTCCGCCGGGTGGACCGTCCGAAGCCCGCTCACCGCCGCGAGCGCCCCGCCCTCGTGGACCTCGGGGTGGGCGAGCGGGTGCAGGGCGACGACGCGGTTCCCGGTCCGCCCCGCCCAGCAGCGCAGAGCCACCTGCTGGGCCATGGTCCCGGTCGGGAAGAACACCGCGGCCGGGTGGCCGAGCTCCTCGGCCACCCGCTGTTCGAGCCGCTCGACCGGCCCGTCCCCGTACATGTCGACGGGGCCGCCGTCGTTCTCCGCCGCCCCCGCCCAGTCGGCCAGTTCCCGCAGGCGCTCCCCGACCGTGCCCTCGACCGGCGAGTGCCAGAGCGCGCGCCGCGCACCGCCCCACACCTTCGCCCGATGCAGCCGCGATTCCGTTTCGTCCATGGGCCGATCATCACACCACCACCCACACCCTGTGGACAGTCACGGAGGAGCGCGAAACGCTGGCGTAGCATGACCAGAAATCGTCCGGTACCCCCCGCGGACTGGAACGGAAGGCCGTTGCCGCGTGAATCGACCAGCAGAACCCCGAGCGGAAGACCGTCCCGCGCGACTCACCGTCGGAGTCGTCGGAGCCGGCCGGGTGGGACCCACCCTCGCCGCCGCACTCCAGCTCGCGGGACACCGCCCCGTCGCCGTCTCCGCGGTCTCCGACGCGTCCGTGCGACGCGCCGGGACCCTCCTCCCGGACGTGCCGATCGTGCCGCCCGCCGAGGTGCTCGCCCGTGCCGAGCTGGTGCTGCTGACCGTCCCCGACGACGCCCTGCCCGGCCTGGTCGAAGGCCTCGCCGAGACCGGGGCCGTACGGCCCGGGCAGCTGCTCGTGCACACCTCGGGGCGGTACGGCGTGAACGTCCTGGACCCCGCCCGCCGGGCCGGCGCGCTGCCGCTCGCCCTGCACCCCGCCATGACCTTCACCGGCAGCTCCGTCGACGTCCAGCGCCTGGCCGGCTGCTCCTTCGGGGTGACCGCGCCCGAGGAGCTGCGGCTGGCCGCCGAGGCCCTGGTCATCGAGATGGGCGGCGAGCCCGAGTGGATCGCCGAGGAGGCCCGCCCGCTCTACCACGCGGCCCTCGCCCTCGGCGCTAACCACCTGGTCACCCTCGTCGCCCAGTCCATGGACCTGCTCCGTTCGGCGGGCGTCTCCGCCCCCGACCGGATGCTCGGCCCGCTCCTGGGCGCCGCCCTGGACAACGCGCTGCGGTCCGGCGACGGCGCCCTCACCGGCCCCGTGGCGCGCGGTGACGCGGGCACGGTCGCCGCGCACGTCGCCGAGCTGCGCAAGCACGCGCCGGGCACCGTCGCCGGCTATCTGGCGATGGCCCGCACGACCGCCGACCGGGCGCTCGCGCACGGTCTGCTCAAGCCCGAGCTGGCCGAGGACCTGCTGGGCGTGCTCGCCGACGGGGAGACCGACCGATGACATCGACGACCTTCGCCCTGGTCCGCACGGCCGCCGAGCTGCACGCCCTCGCCCCCGCCCCGGGCCTGGCCGGAAACCGCCGTACGGCCGTCGTGATGACCATGGGCGCGCTCCACGAGGGGCACGCCACCCTCGTCCGTACCGCCCGCGCCCAGGTCGGACCCGACGGCTTCGTCGTCGTCACCGTCTTCGTCAACCCGCTCCAGTTCGGCGCGGGCGAGGACCTCGACCGCTACCCCCGCACGCTGGACGCCGACCTCCGGACGGCCGAGGAGGCGGGCGCCGACGCCGTGTTCGCGCCCTCCGTCGACGAGGTCTACCCCGGTGGGGAACCCCAGGTCCGGATCACCGCGGGCCCCATGGGCGGGCGCCTCGAAGGCTCCTCGCGGCCCGGCCACTTCGACGGCATGCTCACGGTCGTCGCCAAGCTGCTCCACCTCACCCGCCCCGACCTGGCCTTCTTCGGCCAGAAGGACGCCCAGCAGCTGGCCCTGATCCGGCGGATGGCCCGCGACCTGAACTTCCCCGCGGAGATCGTCGGCGTGCCGACGGTCCGCGAGGCCGATGGTCTCGCCCTGTCCAGCCGCAACCGCTACCTCTCCGACGGCGAGCGCCGTACCGCCCTCGCCCTCTCCCGCGCCCTGTTCGCCGCGGGCGACCGGCTGGCCGCCCAGCACGCGCTCCGCGCGCGTGCCGCCTCCCTGCCCGCCTCCCAGGGCCGGGCCGAGACCCGCGCCGAGGCGCTCTCCCGGCTCGGCGAGGCCCGCGCCGCGGCCGACGCGCACGCGGTCGCCCAGGCGTCCGAGTGCGGCGGCGCCGACGCCGTACGGGCCGCGGCCCGCGCGGTCCTCGACGAGGCGGCGAAGACCGAGCCGCCGCTCGTCCTCGACTACCTCGCGCTGGTCGACCCGGCCGACTTCACCGAGGTCGGCGACGACCACGACGGGGACGCGATCCTCGCCGTCGCCGCCCGCGTGGGCAGCACGCGCCTCATCGACAACATCCCGCTGACCTTCGGAGCCACCAAGTGACCGGAATACGGCTGCACGCCCCCGCGCCGGGCTGGTCCATCGACGCCGACGTCGTCGTGGTCGGCTCCGGTGTGGCGGGGCTGACCGCGGCCCTGCGCTGCACCGCCGCCGGACTGCGGACGGTCGTCGTCACCAAGGCCCGCCTGGACGACGGCTCCACCCGCTGGGCGCAGGGCGGCATCGCCGCCGCGCTCGGCGAGGGCGACACCCCCGAGCAGCACCTCGACGACACCCTCGTCGCGGGCGCCGGGCTCTGCGACACCGAGGCCGTCCGGCTCCTGGTCACCGAGGGCCCCGACGCCGTCCGCCGGCTGATCGCCACCGGCGCCGACTTCGACAAGACGGACGACGGCGAGATCGCCCTGACCCGCGAGGGCGGTCACCACCGCCGCCGGATCGCCCACGCCGGCGGCGACGCCACCGGCCTGGAGATCTCCCGCGCCCTCGTGGAGGCGATACGGGACGGCGGGCTGCGGACCATCGAGCACGCCCTCGTCCTCGACCTCCTCAAGGACGACGAGGGGCGCACGGCGGGCGTGACCCTGCACGTCATGGGCGAGGGCCAGCACGACGGCGTCGGCGCCGTCCACGCCCCCGCCGTGGTCCTCGCGACCGGCGGCATGGGCCAGGTCTTCTCGGCCACCACGAACCCGGCCGTCTCCACCGGTGACGGCGTCGCGCTCGCCCTGCGCGCCGGGGCCGAGGTCTCCGACCTGGAGTTCGTCCAGTTCCACCCGACGGTGCTCTTCCTCGGCTCCGACTCCGAGGGTCAGCAGCCGCTGGTCTCCGAGGCGGTACGGGGCGAGGGCGCCCACCTCGTCGACGCCGACGGGGTCCGCTTCATGGTCGGGCAGCACGAGCTGGCCGAGCTCGCCCCGCGCGACATCGTCGCCAAGGCGATCATGCGCCGGATGACGGAGCGGGGCGCCGAGCACATGTACCTGGACGCCCGGCACTTCGGCGCCGAGATGTGGGAGACCCGGTTCCCCACCATCCTCGCCGCCTGCCGCGCCCACGGCATCGATCCCGTCACCGAGCCGATCCCGGTCGCCCCCGCGGCCCACTACGCCTCCGGCGGCGTCCGCACCGACCTGACGGGCCGGACCACCGTCCCGGGCCTCTACGCGTGCGGTGAGGTGGCCTGCACGGGAGTCCACGGCGCCAACCGTCTGGCGTCGAACTCGCTCCTGGAGGGCCTGGTCTTCGCCGAGCGGATCGCCGACGACATCGCCACGCGCGGCCCGCACCGCGAGGGCCTGCCGGCCGTGCCCGCCACCCCGGCCGTGCCCGCCACCCCGGCCGTGCTGCCGCTGCTCGCACCCGAGACCCGGGTCCGGATCCAGCGGATCATGAGCGCGGACGCCGGGGTGCTGCGCTCCGCCGAGAGCCTCGGCAACGCCGCCGACGCGCTGGAGGCGCTGAGCCTCTCGGCGGCGGAGGACCGCCGGGGCAAGGCGGCCGAGCCGGGCGTCGAGTCCTGGGAGACGACGAACCTGCTGTGCGTCGCCCGGGTGCTGGTCGCCGCCGCCCAGGAGCGCCGGGAGACCCGCGGCTGCCACTGGCGAGAGGACCGTCCCGAGCGCGACGAGGACTGGCGGCGCCATCTGATCGTGCGCCTCACCCCGGACCGGCGGCTCGTGGTCCGCCGTACCGCCACCGCAGACTTTCCGCCCGTAACCGCCGACGCAACCAGGGAGCCGCAGTCGTGAGCACGCCCGAAGAAGCACGTCCGCAGCCCGTGGACGTCCCTCTGATCCAGATCAGCGCCCCGGCCGAGGAGGCGGGCGGCTGCGGTGACGGCTGCGGCTGCGCCGACGGCGACGAGGTCTACGAGTGCGGTCTCGACCCCGCGCTCGCGCAGCTCCTCGCCGACGCCGGGCTCGACCCCGTGCAGGTCGAGGACATCGCCCACCTCGCCATCGAGGAGGACCTCGACGGCGGCGTGGACGTGACGACCGTGGCGACGGTCCCCGAGGACGCGGTCGCCACCGCCGACTTCACCGCCCGTGAGGCGGGTGTCGTGGCCGGTCTGCGGGTCGCCGAGGCGGTGCTCTCCATCGTCTGCACCGAGACGTTCGAGGTCGAGCGGCACGTCGAGGACGGCGAGCGCGTCGAGGCCGGCCAGAAGCTCCTGAGCGTCACCACCCGCACCCGCGACCTGCTCACCGGTGAGCGCAGTGCCCTGAACATCCTGTGCCGCCTCTCCGGCATCGCCACCGCCACGCGCGCGTGGGCGGACGCCCTGGAGGGCACCAAGGCCCGCGTCCGGGACACCCGCAAGACCACGCCGGGGCTGCGCGCCCTGGAGAAGTACGCGGTGCGCTGCGGCGGCGGCGTCAACCACCGCATGTCGCTGTCGGACGCGGCGCTGGTGAAGGACAACCACGTGGTGGCCGCCGGCGGTGTGGCGCAGGCCTTCAAGGCCGTACGGGAGCTGTTCCCGGACGTGCCGATCGAGGTCGAGGTCGACACGCTGCACCAGGTCCGCGAGGTCCTGGACGCGGGCGCCGACCTGATCCTGCTGGACAACTTCACGCCCCTGGAGACCGAGGAGGCCGTCGCCCTGGTCGCCGGGCGCGCGGTCCTGGAGTCCTCCGGCCGCCTCACGCTGGAGAACGCGGCGGCCTACGCGGCGACGGGCGTGGACTACCTCGCGGTCGGCGGGCTGACCCACTCCTCCCCGATCCTCGACATCGGCCTCGACCTGCGCGAGGTGCGGGCCTGATGCTGCTCACCATCGACGTCGGCAACACGCACACGGTCCTCGGGCTCTTCGACGGGGACGAGATCGTCGAGCACTGGCGCATCTCGACCGACCCGCGTCGCACCGCCGACGAGATGGCGGTCCTGCTCCAGGGCCTCATGGGCATGCACCCGCTGCTGGGCGTCGAGCTGAGCGACGGCATCGAGGGAATCGCGATCTGCGCGACGGTCCCCTCGGTGCTGCACGAGCTGCGCGAGGTGACCCGGCGGTACTACGGCGACGTGCCGGCCGTCCTGGTCGAGCCCGGCGTCAAGACGGGCGTCCCGATCCTCACGGACAACCCGAAGGAGGTCGGCGCGGACCGCATCATCAACGCGGTCGCGGCGGTCGAGCTCTACGGCGGTCCGGCGATCGTGGTCGACTTCGGCACGGCGACGACGTACGACGCGATCACCGCGCGCGGCGAGTACGCGGGCGGCGCGATCGCACCCGGCATCGAGATCTCGGTCGAGGCGCTGGGTGTCCGCGGTGCCCAGCTCCGCAAGATCGAGCTCGCCCGGCCGCGGAGCGTGATCGGCAAGAACACGGTCGAGGCGATGCAGTCGGGCATCGTCTTCGGCTTCGCCGGCCAGGTCGACGGGGTGGTGGCCCGGATGAAGCGCGAGCTGGTCGGCCGCGACGGCGACCCGTCGACCGTGACGGTGATCGCCACGGGCGGCCTGGCGCCGATGGTGCTGGGCGAGGCCACGCAGATCGACGAGCACGAGCCGTGGCTGACGCTGATCGGCCTGCGCCTGGTGTACGAGCGCAACGTCTCGCGCATGTAGCGGGGCGCGTCTCGCGTGGGCGGCGCCGGACCGGCCGGAGGCGCCGCCGCCGCCACACCGAGCTGATCGGTAAACGAAATTTGTCCGATTAGCGCGTATTGTCACCTCATGCCCACGCCATACGGATCCCGCGGCGGCATGGCGTTCAGTGCGGACGAGCTGCGTGTGCTCCGACGCGCCCTTGCCACCGCCCTCAACCCCGCCCCCCTTCAGGACGAGGACGTCCAGGACTGCCTGCGGCTCGCCGCGTCCGTGGACGACGCCGTCCGTGAGGCCGGCCGGCTGCGTGCCTTCCTCCTCGCCGACCTGACCCGGTACCGCGAGGCCCTGCCCGGCTCGCGCGCCGGCTACCTGGACCTGCTCCAAGAGGCCCTCGGAGCCGGGTACGACCCAGGGGTCGACGACCTCACGGCCCTGCGCGCACTGCGGGTCCACCCCCGGGCGGCCGGCCTCCTGGAGCGCTGCCAGGTCCTCGCCGAACGGTCCGTACGCGCCCGCCTCGCCCGCGTCTCCCAGGCCGTGGCCCCCGCGCCCCGAGCCCGGCTGCTGGCCCTTCCCGGCGGCCGCGCCGCCGACGAGCCCAAGCCGCCCGCCCCGAAGCAGCCGCCCGCGCCGACGAAGCGCCCGGCCCCGAAGCCGTCCGAGGTCTTCCCGCCGCGCCGGCGTCCCGTAGCGCCGCCCCCGCCCGAGGAACGCGCCGCCGGATAGCTACTCTGGTCGGCATGGACTACGTATCCGCGCTCCTGCCGCCCGTCGTGATGGCCCTGTTCTTCACGGCGCTCGTCGTCACGATCGTCAAGAGCCAGGGCGGCCCGAACAAGGCCAAGGAAGACGCGGCCGTGGATGCCGCTCTCGCCCGTGCCGAGGCCACCCGTCAGGCGGACGGCAACGCCCCGTAGCGCCACCCGCACCGAAGGACGTACGACAGCTTTCAGGTCGTACGTCCTTTTTGTTGCGTTTCATCCGTCAATAGCCGGCCATTCCCGCTTCGCCGACTATGGTGGCGGTGTGCCCCGCCAATTGGGAGAGCTGGAAGACGCCGTCATGACACGCGTCTGGCAATGGAACCGTCCGGTGACCGTCCGGGAAGTCCTGGAGGATCTCCAGCAGGAACGGTCCATCGCCTACACCACCGTCATGACGGTAATGGACAATCTCCATCAGAAGGGCTGGGTACGGAGGGAAGTCGACGGCCGCGCCTATCGATATACCGCGGTCTCCACCCGGGCCGCCTACTCGGCAGCGCTGATGAACGAGGCGTGGGCCCAGAGCGACAACCCGGCGGCCGCTCTTGTCGCGTTCTTCGGCATGATGTCGAGCGCGCAGCGAGAAGCCCTCACCGACGCGATCCGAATCGTCGGTCCCACCCTGCCCGAGGCCCCCGCGCCCGTGCCCGAGCCCCCCGCCCCGGCGCCCGGGGGCGCCCGCGAGGGCGCAGGTGGGACGCCGGACGAGGGCGCGGCCGGGGGGCCGCCTCCGGGCGCCGGAGAGGCTGCTTCGGAATCCGAGGGCGACGGACGATAACGTCCCCCCATGCCGTCGTCGCCCGCCGCCTCGAAAGCCGTCACCGTCCGCCGCGCCCGTACCGGCGACGTCGCCGCCGTACGCCGCCTTGTCGACCCGTACGCCCGCCGGGGCATCCTGCTCGACAAAGCCGACGTGACGCTTTACGAGGACATCCAGGAGTTCTGGGTCGCCGAACGCGACGAGGACGGCGTCGTCGTCGGCTGCGGGGCACTCCACGTGATGTGGGAAGACCTCGCCGAAGTCCGTACTCTCGCCGTCGATCCCGAGTTCAAGGGTGCCGGTGTCGGACATCACGTGCTCGACAAGTTGCTGCACACCGCCCGTTGGCTCGGGGTGCGCCGCGTATTCTGCCTGACCTTCGAAGTCGACTTCTTCGCGAAGCACGGCTTCGTCGAGATCGGCGAGACTCCGGTCGACGGAGATGTGTACAGCGAGCTCCTGCGTTCCTATGACGAGGGTGTCGCCGAGTTCCTGGGTCTCGAACGAGTGAAGCCGAACACCTTGGGCAACAGCCGGATGCTTCTGCATCTGTGATCCTGACGGGCGCGCGGAACCCTATGTCCGAATCGCGCACGTTTCCCGCACTGCCGGGCTTCTGAACCTCTCCCAGGGGTTTGTGTTTTTCCGGGAAAAGCGGTTTCCTTTCCGCGTACTGCATTTTCGATGAAAGGAAATCCGGTGGCACAGAAGGTTCAGGTCCTTCTTGTCGACGACCTCGACGGCGTCGAGGCGGACGAGACCGTGACGTTCGCGCTGGACGGCAAGACCTACGAGATCGACCTCACCACCGCCAACGCGGACAAGCTCCGTGGCCTGCTCGAGCCGTACACCAAGAGCGGTCGGCGCACCGGTGGCCGCAGCGCCGGTACGCGCGGCAAGGGCCGGGTCGCCGCCGGCGGCAGCCCGGACACCGCGAAGATCCGCGCGTGGGCCAAGGAGAACGGCTACAACGTGAACGACCGCGGTCGCGTTCCGGCGGAGATCAAGGCGGCCTACGAGGACGCGAACCGCTGAGGAGCCAGCTGCTGAGCGACCGGCCTCGCGGAACGCTCCACCGGCCGCCCTCCGGGGCGCCCCGGAAGGCCTTCCCGGGACCGCGCACTCAGCAGCCGTACCCGATGGCACTCCGCCGCGGCGGCGGCCACGAGCCGTACGAGACAGGGGGCGGCCGCACCACCCCGCTCCGCGCTCCGCAGGGCCGGCAGCGACGGCTCCACGTCGCGGCCCGGCACGGGGGCGCGCAGCCACACCGCGGCGCCCGGCGCGCCGGAACCGCTCCATCCTGGGGGAACAGGGGCGGTCATCCGGCTGCCGGCGCCCAGGGCGACGAGATCCAGCGCGATCCCGCCCCACTCCAGCCAGTCGAGCAGCCCCGGCAGCTCCTCCGCGCTTCCCTCGGCCACCAGTAGCCGCATCCTCCGCCCCGTGAGGGCCACCGGCCCGGTGGCACCCGGGCCCGTCCGGAGCAGCACCGCCCGGCCGGCCTCGGCGGGCATGTCGAGGACGTCGAAGCGCAGACCCGTCACCAGGCCCACCGGCGGGCCGGTCACCGTCGCCCAGCCGAGTCCCTCCTCGTACCAGCGCGCCGGGCCGCCGTCGACCGGCGAGCGGGGCGGCGGCACGCGCGGTGCGGTGGAGGGCATGTCCGGGCAACGCCCTCGGGGCTCCCTTGGTTACGCCGCCGGCGACCCTGCGTCGTCGTTCCACTGCGCACGGTGTCCGTGATGGGGGCGTACGGGTGCATTCGGCAGCGCGAGGATGTTCGCCCGTAGCGGAGGGAACCGGGGTCTGCCGCATGGAGTGTCAGTGCGGACGGGTAAGACATTCCTAGTGAGGAGGGGCGACTCGCGGGCTTTCGCGTCTCACGTTCGCCATCGGCGTACTGAAGGCACGGGTAACTGCTTGGCCTGCGGGAACATCGTCTCGCACCATCGAGTTGGAGCATTTGTCGGCTGTTCGGCAGCAGGTCTCCCCAGGGACAAGGGGGTGATCCGGACGGATGTCGGCAGTTGGAATGAGCGGTCCCCGCTTGCGGGACTAAGCTGCGGAAGGACAGGGAGGGGATCGACCCCTAACTGACTGACCGCTCTGAGGAGCGATTAACGATGTTCGAGAGGTTCACCGACCGCGCGCGGCGGGTTGTCGTCCTGGCTCAGGAAGAAGCCCGGATGCTCAACCACAACTACATCGGCACCGAGCACATCCTCCTGGGCCTTATCCACGAGGGTGAGGGTGTCGCCGCTAAGGCCCTGGAGAGCCTCGGGATTTCGCTCGAGGCGGTCCGCCAGCAGGTTGAGGAGATCATCGGGCAGGGCCAGCAGGCTCCGTCCGGTCACATCCCCTTCACCCCGCGTGCCAAGAAGGTCCTGGAGCTGTCGCTCCGCGAGGCCCTCCAGCTCGGCCACAACTACATCGGCACGGAGCACATCCTGCTCGGCCTGATCCGCGAGGGCGAGGGCGTCGCCGCCCAGGTCCTCGTGAAGCTGGGCGCCGATCTCAACCGGGTGCGGCAGCAGGTCATCCAGCTGCTCTCCGGCTACCAGGGCAAGGAAGCCGCCACGGCCGGCGGTCCTGCCGAGGGCACCCCCTCGACGTCCCTGGTCCTCGACCAGTTCGGCCGCAACCTCACCCAGGCGGCCCGCGAATCCAAGCTCGACCCGGTCATCGGGCGCGAGAAGGAGATCGAGCGGGTCATGCAGGTGCTGTCCCGCCGTACGAAGAACAACCCGGTTCTCATCGGCGAGCCCGGCGTCGGCAAGACCGCCGTCGTCGAGGGCCTGGCGCAGGCCATCGTCAAGGGCGAGGTGCCCGAGACCCTCAAGGACAAGCACCTCTACACCCTGGACCTCGGCGCGCTGGTCGCCGGCTCCCGCTACCGCGGTGACTTCGAGGAGCGCCTGAAGAAGGTCCTCAAGGAGATCCGCACCCGCGGCGACATCATCCTGTTCATCGACGAGCTCCACACCCTGGTGGGTGCGGGTGCCGCCGAGGGCGCGATCGACGCCGCCAGCATCCTCAAGCCGATGCTGGCCCGTGGTGAGCTCCAGACCATCGGTGCGACGACGCTGGACGAGTACCGCAAGTACCTGGAGAAGGACGCGGCCCTCGAGCGCCGCTTCCAGCCCATCCAGGTCGCCGAGCCGTCGCTGCCGCACACGATCGAGATCCTCAAGGGTCTGCGTGACCGGTACGAGGCGCACCACCGGGTCTCCATCACCGACGAGGCCCTCGTCCAGGCCGCGACCCTGGCCGACCGGTACATCTCGGACCGCTTCCTGCCGGACAAGGCGATCGACCTGATCGACGAGGCCGGATCCCGGATGCGCATCCGCCGGATGACCGCGCCGCCGGACCTCCGCGAGTTCGACGAGAAGATCGCCGGCGTCCGCCGGGACAAGGAGTCCGCGATCGACTCCCAGGACTTCGAGAAGGCGGCGTCTCTCCGCGACAAGGAGAAGCAGCTGCTGGCGGCGAAGGCCAAGCGGGAGAAGGAGTGGAAGGCCGGCGACATGGACGTCGTCGCCGAGGTCGACGGCGAGCTGATCGCCGAGGTCCTCGCGACCGCCACCGGCATCCCGGTCTTCAAGCTGACCGAGGAGGAGTCGAGCCGCCTGCTCCGCATGGAGGACGAGCTCCACAAGCGCGTCATCGGCCAGAAGGACGCCGTCATCGGCCTCTCGCGGGCGATCCGTCGTACGCGTGCCGGTCTGAAGGACCCGAAGCGTCCCGGTGGCTCGTTCATCTTCGCCGGCCCGTCCGGTGTCGGTAAGACCGAGCTGTCCAAGGCGCTCGCCGAATTCCTCTTCGGCGACGAGGACGCGATGATCTCCCTCGACATGTCGGAGTTCAGCGAGAAGCACACGGTTTCCCGTCTCTTCGGTTCTCCCCCCGGATACGTGGGCTACGAAGAGGGCGGCCAGCTCACCGAGAAGGTGCGCCGCAAGCCGTTCTCCGTCGTCCTCTTCGACGAGGTCGAGAAGGCCCACCCCGATATCTTCAATTCCCTTCTCCAGATCCTGGAGGACGGTCGTCTGACCGACTCCCAGGGCCGGGTCGTGGACTTCAAGAACACGGTCATCATCATGACGACCAACCTCGGGACCCGGGACATCTCGAAGGGCTTCAACCTGGGCTTCGCCGCCCAGGGCGACACGAAGTCCAACTACGAGCGGATGAAGGCCAAGGTCAGCGACGAGCTGAAGCAGCACTTCCGCCCGGAGTTCCTGAACCGTGTGGACGACATCATCGTCTTCCCGCAGCTCACCCAGGACGACATCCTGCAGATCGTCGACCTGATGATCAGCCGGGTGGACGAGCGCCTGAAGGACCGGGACATGGGCATCGAGCTCTCCCAGTCCGCGAAGGAGCTGCTCGCCAAGAAGGGTTACGACCCGGTCATGGGCGCCCGGCCGCTGCGCCGGACGATCCAGCGCGAGGTCGAGGACTCGCTCTCCGAGAAGATCCTCTTCGGCGAGCTGCGTCCCGGCCACATCGTGGTCGTGGACACCGAGGGCGAGGGTGAGGAGAAGAAGTTCACCTTCCGCGGCGAGGAGAAGTCGGCCCTGCCGGACGTCCCGCCGATCGAGCAGGCGACGGGCGGAGCGGGCCCGAACCTCTCGAAGGACGCGTAAGCGTCCGGAGCGTGTGTGACAGGGGCGGCCCCGGACTCGGAAGAGTCCGGGGCCGCCCCTTTTCGCGCCCGCAGCGCCGTCACGGTTCCAGGACGAGGCGGTCGCCGAACGGTTTGCGGCCGTGGACCTGCCGCTTGGCGAGGCCCTCGACCCGCACTCTGACCCCGGTGAGGGAGTGCAGCGGGGTCAGGTCCAGCCGCGGCACGTCCGGGTGGGGCCGCAGGGTGAGGTCGCGCAGGAGCCGCAGCCCGCCGATCGCCTCCAGCTCGGCGGCCCCGAGGGGGACGCCGTCGAGCAGCAGCGTCTCCAGCCGGTCGAGACGGCCCAGGGCCGTGAGGTTCCGCAGTTCCGCGCACCGCTGCACCGCCAGGGCGTCGAGGGTGGCCGCGAAGGGCGTCAGCGGGGAGAGATCCGTCAGCTGCGGGTTGTCGGCGAAGGTGAGCCCGCTCAGGGGGTGGTCGCGGAGCGCGGCCGTCACCTCCTCGAGGGAGAAGTCACCCTGGATGATGACGTCGGGTGCGTGCCTGAGCAGCGGCAGCTGGGCGAGCTGGTCCCGGTTCCTGACGAAGAGCGCCATCCGGTCGAGCGGAAGGTGCGCCAGGACCTCGCGGGCGAACGCCTCCGCCGGGAAGTTCGACCAGCTGAGGGCCAGCAGGCCGGTGTGCGCCTCGTCGGCGTGGGAGCGGGCGTACGGCAGGGCGGCCGAGCCCCCGATCGCGCAGATCAGGTTGAGCATCCCGAACGGATCGTCCCCTCTCTCGGTACCGGGAGGGGGCAACAGTGGCAGGACGAAGTCCCCCAGCCGGGCGAGCGTCTTCAGCTGCGTGCCGCTCTGCACGCGCAGGACCGAGGCGACCGCCTTCCGCACGCGCGCGTGGAGCCCCTCCGAGAGCCAGGCCGCGTGCTGGGCGCAGAGCGCCGCAAGCACGTACAGGGTCGTCTTCAGGTCCTTGTTCCGGCTCCCCGAGCCGGCCGCCAGCAGTCCCTCCACCAGGACGGGCAGGTCACGGCGCGAGCAGTGGCCCGCGGCGAGGAGCAGGACGTCGTGCCACTGCTGCTCGCGCGCGTGCCGCAGCAGTTCGGGTACGAGGTCGTCCTCGACGAACTCCTTGGCCGCCAGGAAGTCCTGGAACGTGCGGTGGGCGAACTGGAAGACCGAGTCGGTCCGTTCGTGGAGAAGCCCGGTGCGGTTCAGGAGGTGGGTGAGGATCTCCTCCGCGGTGCCCTGGGCCGCGACCCGCGGCATCCCCGGCAGCGTCCGGCTCAGCTGGTGCAGCGCCTGCTCCCGGGTGAACTCCGTCTGCCCGCCGCGGACGAGCCAGGCCGCGAGCCGCTGGAGGAGCTGCTGGTGCTCCTCCACCGACATCCGGATGCTGTCGGGGGCGTCGATCCGGCGCCGGTCGTCGCGGCTCCCGAGCATGAGCCTCAGTGCGGAGTCGTAGAGCGCCCAGCGGGTCTCCGGAAGGAACCCCTCCCGTAGGCGGTGGAGAGCGCAGATCACCGCGCACAGCAGCGGTGTTCGGGCCAGGTCGGCCAGGGCCGGGTTGTGGCGGAACTGCTGGAGCAGGTCGCGTTCGAGCGCATCGAGCGGCTCGTCGTCGGCGTCCAGCCGGGCGGCGTCGTGCCAGGCGGTGACGAAGGCCGCGATGTCCTCGTCCCGTAGCGGGAGCAGGGTGAGCTCCTCGAAGTCCTCCGCGCCCAGCCAGTCCAGCTCGACGGCGAGCGGCCGTACGGCCGCCACGCAGCGGATTCGGGGATAGCGGGCGAGGAGCCCCGACAGCCAGGAACGGACGGCCTCGCGATCCTCCTGCGGCACCTCGTCGAGACCGTCGACGAGAAGCAGCGCGCGGCCTGCGGCGAGGACGCGCCCGGCCCAGCCGTCCGGCGCGGCGTCGACCATCAGGCCCGCCGCCCCGGGGAGTTCGGCGGGGGAGGGTAGGGCGGCGCCCCGGGCGCGGAGGGCCCGAAGGGGGACGACGAAGGGCACGAGGCCGTTCAGCTCGGCGAGCCGCGGGCCGAGGGTGCCGGCGGCGGCGTGGGCGGCGAGCCACCAGATGAGGGTGGTCTTGCCCGCGCCCGCGTCCCCGCGCAGGAGGACGCGGGGGCGGGAGGCGAGGAGGTCGTCGATGCGCTGGGGGAAAGGAGTGGCGTCCGGGTCCCGTGAGGTGGCCTCCAGGGAGAGGTAGGCGGTGTCCAGGTCCCACTCGGCGGCCCGCCGGCTGAGTTCGTCGAGGCCGAAGATCCGGGTGCGGCGGTAGGCGGCCGCGACGGCCTCTCCGTACTCCTGCTCGTACGGCGCGTCACTGGAGCTGTGCGTGGTGAGGGCAACGAGCGAGGGGAAGCCGTGGCCGGTGGCCTGGGTGTAGGCGACGAGGAAGCCGGGATCGGCGGCGAGGGCCTCGAGCGGCACGCACTCCACCCGCCGGTGGCCGCGGCCCCTCGGTATCTCGCGCACGATCCCGAGCAGCTCGGCACCGGCGAAGACGGGCCCGCCGGAGAGCCCGGCGAGCGGCGAGCTCCCGTCGCTGGGCTCGGTGGCCGGCGTCGCGTCGAGTTCGACGACCATCGTGCGGCGGATGAGCCCCGCGAGCGGGAGCAGGGTGCCGCGGTACTGGTCGCTCTCCAGCTTGCGGCCGTCCCCGTACCGCTGGACCCGCGGGAATCCGAGGATCTCGCAACCGGGCACGGGCCGGTCGGTGGCCACCCGGCCGATCTGGGTGCGGTAGCCCCGCCTGCCGATCAGGCTCTCGCGGGCCTGGAGGAGCGCCGCGTCGAGCCGCTGGTCCGACCAGACCACCTGGCAGAGGACGGACTTGCCGCGGCCGGGCAAGGACACCCAGGCCGAGTGGGCGTTCCGCAGGACATGGGCGCTGGTGAGAACGGTCTCGGTGGTGAGCAGGACTCCGCTGCCCTGTGTTTCGTGCGGCTCGGAACGGACGACGACGGCGGCCCGCAACGAACCGCGTGGGAACGTGGTGGTCAACGCCCCGGCCCGCCACCGAAGTCGGAGGTGTCGCCGGCGTCCTCGTTGCCGACGAGCCAGGGGCCGTCCGTGGCGGCGTTGCGGGGCTTGAGAGTGAAGTGGACGCGGTGGGTGTCGCCGCGGGTCCGGGATGCGTCGGCCCCGGCCTCGACGACCCAGGCCTTGACCTTGGCCCCGCCCTTCACCTCCTTGCGCAGCTCGATCGTGAACTCCATCTCGATGTCTCCCACTTCGAAGGCGACGGCCTTCCCGGTGGCGCGGGTGGCGGCGTCGACGAGTTGATCGCGTACGGATTCGATGGCGTCGGCGAGTTCTATCTCCGTCATGATCGTGAACGTACCGGCGGGGGGCCCGCGGCGTCCGCTCCTACGTGAACAACCACCTCGGACGGCAGGTTTTCGGCGCCGGCGAACGTCGCGCCGAGGCTGTTGACGGATTCGAGCCGCTCCAGGGCCGCCAGCGGTGTGAGGTCGTGGACCAGTCCGCCGACGCTGCCCAGCAGCCGCAGTCGCCGCAGACCGGGGAAGGTGCGGGCGACGGCGTCCAGCGGGGCGGCGGAGCGGTCGCAGAACAGGTACACCATCTCGACCCCCGGCATCCGTACGGCATCGGGGACGGTCCGCAGGCCCACCGCCGGCAGGGAGACGAACGAGAGGCCGTCCAGGCCGGCGACAGCCTGCCAGTCCTCCTCGCTCATCCCGGCGACCCGTTCGACCGTGAGGACCTTGAGACCGCTCAGCCGGCGGAGCACGCCGAACCCCCCGTCGGGGTACTCGTTCAAGGCGAGGGTCGCCAGTTCGTTCTCGGCGGGGAGCGACTCCAGGACCCGGGCGAGGGGCCCGGGAAGCCGCAGATTCCACGACGCGTCGATCAGTTCCCGGAGCAGGGCCGTCCCGTGGTCGGAGACGCCGGGGCGGATGTCGAGGCTTCTGGGGCGCAGTCCGAGCCGGGCGATCTCGGTGGCCTGGGCGTCGGAGGTGATCGTGAAGTCGAGTTCGGAAGGGTCGAGCAGGGCGATGATCTCCTCGGCGTACCGGGTGGTGTCGAACCGGGTCCACCCCCACATCAGCTGGGATCGGACCGCCAGGGTCGGGTGCCGGGTGAACCGGGCGAGGTACGGCAGCGCGGCGTCGTCCGTGATGTGGGTGGCGGTGGTCACCACGTCCAGGGCCTGCTGGTCGGTCAGCGCCTCGGGGCCCGGCAGGAGGTCCAGGACGGTGCGTCCCACCGACGCCAGTTCGCGCGCCTCCGCCGGGCCGCGCGGCGGGATCACCTGCCTCGTCCGCGCCCGGACACGTGCCCGGACATCCGGGGACACCTCCGTCGCGTGGTCGAGCGCCGTCGCCGCCACGACCAGGATCCGCAGTTGCGTACGGCGGTCCGGTGCCGCGTCCGACGCCTTCAGCAACTCCTCGAAGATCTCGGCGCATTCGCGCGGGCGGGCGTGGCCGACGGCCATGCGGATGACGTCCTCCCACTGGTCGTCCGCCGCGTGCCGGACCAGGACGCCGATGTCCCAGCGGTCCACCAGGGCCTTCGCCGCGAGGTAGTCCTGGAAGGTGCGGTGCACGAAGTCGACCGTGTCCGCGGTCGGCTCGCGCAGCAGGCCGCTGCGGTGGAGGAGATGCAGGAAGATCGCGTCGGGGTCGACCCCGGCCGCCTCCGTGATCGCGGGCGCCGCCTCCCGTACGACCGAGGCCGCGTGCGGGCGGTCCATCGTCGTCCGGCCGTTGAGTGTGAGCCAGTAGGCGATCCGCTGGATCAGCTGGATCTGGGGGGCCTCGCCCAGCTCGACCCCGTACGGCATGCCCATGTCCCGTTCGCGGTCCCGGCGGGAGAGGAGCATGGAGAGCGCCGCGTCGTACAGCGCCTTGCGGCCGCGGGGCAGGAAGCCGCGGCGGCCGCGGTGCAGGGCGCAGATCAGACCGCACATCAGGGGGTTGGTGGCGAGCTGGGCGACGTCGGAGGTGGTCCGCAGGGCGTCGAGGAGGGGCTGCTCGTACGGCGCGGCCTCCGGTCCGGCGGCCTGGTGCCAGCGGCGGACGAAGGTGGTGACCTCGGCGGTGGACATGGGAGAGAGGGTGAGCTCGGCGAAGCCGTCGGAACCCAGCCAGTCGTCCCGTACGGCGGTGGGGCGGGAGGTCACCAGCCAGCGGTTGCCCTCGTAGGAGTCGAGGAGCTCGCGGAGCCAGCGGCGGGCGCGGTCGCGTTCGACCTCGGGGATCTCGTCGATGCCGTCGACGAGGACGAGGCCGCGGCCGGCGCCCAGGACTCGGTCGGCCCAGCCCTCGGGCGGGGAGAGCGGGCAGCCGACGGCGGAGAGGAAGCGGTCGGGGGAGGGGAGCCGCTCTCCGTGGCGGGTGAGGGTACGGAGGGGGAGGACGAAGGGGATGCGGTCGCGGAGGTACGCCATGGCGTCGGGCTGCGCGTCCCGTGCGGCGGAGACCGCCAGCCACTGGACGAGGGTCGTCTTGCCGGAGCCGGCGAGGCCACGGAGCAGCACCTTGTCGTGCCGGGCGAGTGCGAGGTCGGCGCGGCCGCCCATGTCCTGCGGGCGCGTGCCCACCACCCACGTATAGGGGGCGCCTCCGGGCCGGACGGCGCGGGACGCCGCCAGGGCGGAGGTGAAGGCGCCCGCTGTCCCGGCCGGGTGGTCTGCGCCCTCCCCGACCGGGGCGACTGGCCACCTTCCAGCCTCGGCCCGCAGGGCGAAGTCCGCCGCCGTCGCCTCCAGTGACAGGTACGCCACGTCCAGGGGCCACCTCTCCGGCGCGTCCCGCAGGTCGACCCCGTAGATGGTGAGGCTGCCGTGCTTCTTCGCCACGTACGCCCGGTAGCGGCGCTCGAACTCCGCGTCCCGCGCGTCCACCCGTGGCGTACGGCGGATCACCTCGTCGACCTTGGCCGTCAGCTCCGCCTGGCCGCGGGTCTGCTCGACGAGTGAGCGGGCCACGAACGTGGACCGCTGGGTGAAGAACTCCAGGATGTGCAGGCAGGCCCACGAGGTGAGCGAGTCGAGGAACAGGACGGAGTCCGTCGACAGGCCGTCCGGGGCCGGGGCCGCCGCGCGCAGGGCGCGGGCGAGGGCCGGGGCGCCGAGGCTCACCGCCTGCACGTCGTCCATGTCCAGGTCGCCGAGGGCGAGGAGCGTCGCGGCCAGGGTGTCGGTGAGCGCCTCGGTCTCGTCGGCGGGGAACGGAGGCTCCCCGGGGCCGGTGGCGGCGCGCTCGACGAGGGTCGCGGCCAGTTTCCGGACGTCCCGCTCGCCCAGCGTCCGCTGCTCACCCCGGAAGGAGACGAGCCGGGAGAGCCTGATCGGCTTGCGTGCGCCGGTGAGACCGGCCCCCGGACCGTCCTTGACCAGGAGTTTTCGCAGGAGCGGGCCGATCGCCGCCGATGCGAGACGGGTGCCGATGAGAGCCGGTTCCACGTACGTCCCCCGAACGTCGTCCGAACAAGTCCAACTCCTGCACACCGTAGTCGGGGACGGGGTTCTGAAGGCCCTGATTCGCGTGACCCAGGTCGCATCGGGGGCGGGTGCGCCGTGACAAGGCGCACAGGCCTTTTGAGGGGTACTAACCGGGATAGTGACACCGATAGGTGTTCATTCGGGACGTTCAGGGCGCCAGTGGTGGGACTTTGGTCCCGAGAGGGGTCGAACCGTACGGGAAGTGGCCTGTAGGTCCGTTTCGGGCGGGTCCGACGTGCGGATAAACCAGTTCATTGGTGCCGGTATGTCCGATTTCGAAGGTGGAGATCCCGGTCGTCAAGAGCTGAACTTCCCGGCCCGTCGCTACGACGCAATGTCGTAGATGGGGTGGTTTACGCCGGATGGGGGTCCGGGTTACCAAGGATGAGCAACAGCCCGCCCGGCGCAGCGATCGCGTCGGGTCCCGTTCTGTCCGGAGGTTTTCCCCCGTATGTCGAAGCGCGTCATGAACCCCGCCGTCCGTACCACCGCCGTCGCTCTCGCCACCGCGGGTCTGGGAGTGTCGCTGGTGGCCGGTGCAGGGTCCGCCTTCGCCGCCGAGGGCAAGGCCGCCACCATCGCGACTGCCGCGACCGGTGCGTCCGCTGCCGTCGCCGCGCAGGCCGATGCCCAGGCCCAGGCCGCCGTGAAGGCCGCCGTCGCCAAGCAGGCCGCCGCCAAGAAGGCTGCTGTCGCCAAGGCCGCGAAGGCCGCGAAGGCCGCCCCGGTCGCCGCCAAGAAGGCCCCCTCCTGGGTCAAGCCGGTCAGCCGCTACACGCTGAGCGCCAGCTTCAACCAGGGCGGCGCCATGTGGGCCCACAAGCACTCCGGCCAGGACTTCGCCGTCCCGGTCGGCACCCCGGTCAAGGCCGCCGGCGCCGGCACCGTCGTGAAGGCCGGCCCGAACGGCGGCGGCGACGGCCCCGCGTACGGCAACGCCATCGTCGTCAAGCACGCCAACGGCAAGTACTCGCAGTACGCCCACCTGTCGAAGATCAACGTGCACATCGGCCAGAAGGTCGGCGCCGGTCAGAAGATCGCCCTCTCGGGCAACACCGGCAACTCCTCCGGCCCGCACCTGCACTTCGAGATCCGTACGACCCCGAACTACGGTTCCGCCCTCAACCCGTCCGTGTTCCTGCGCTCGGTGGGCGTCAGCATCTGACCTGAAGAACGCCTCACCGCGCGCTGTGCGCCTGGGTGATCAGATCGAGGGCGACCTCGAGGACGGCTTCACGCTTCTCCTCGGGGTCGCCCTCGACGTTGTCCATGAAGAACATGCCCGAGTGCAGGGCGAAGATGGCGCTCACGCAGCGCACGCGGTCGATCACGGCGAAGTCCGGCTCCTGGATCAGGCCGCTCAGCTCCAGCAGCCGCTCCTTGAAGGTCATGCCGATGCTCAGCTCGCGCACGGCCGCCTGGTTCTCCTGCATGAAGCGGAACAGCGGGGCCGCGCCGACCAGGGACTGCTGGTAGCGGCGGATGATCTCCTCCTTGACCTCCAGCGTGCGCGGCTGCTCCTTCGCCCAGGCGATCAGCTCGTCCATGGGCCGGGTGAGGTCCTGGAAGATGCCGATGATGATGTCTTCCTTGGTCTTGAAGTGGTAGTACAGCGCGGCCTTCGTGACATCGAGGTGCTCGGCGATCTCCCGCAGCGAGGTCTTCTCGTAGCCCTGTGCGGCGAAGAGCTCCAGGGCCACGTCCTGGATGCGCTGGCGGGTGTTGCCTCGGGCCATGGCTGCTCTCCACTTTCCACAAAACTTACTTGACGACCGGCAAGTTACACGTCTACCGTCCCCAGTGTAGTAACTAGCCGGGCGGCAAGTAAGGGAATGACATGGCTGCGCAGTCGACCACCACCACGCCGAGCGAGGCGACGGAGGCGCCACCGCGCAGCGTCCGCGTCGTACTCCTCGCCCTCATGATCGCGATGCTCCTCGCGATGCTGGACAACATGATCATCGGCACGGCCATGCCCACGATCGTCGGCGAACTCGGCGGCCTGGAGCACCTCTCCTGGGTCGTCACCGCCTACACCCTGGCCACCGCCGCCTCCACCCCGATCTGGGGCAAGCTCGGCGACATGTTCGGCCGCAAGGGCGTCTTCCTCATCTCGATCGTGATCTTCCTGATCGGTTCGGCGCTCAGCGGCATGGCCCAGGACATGGGTCAGCTCATCGGCTTCCGCACGGTCCAGGGCCTCGGCGCCGGCGGTCTGATGGTCGGCGTCATGGCGATCATCGGCGACCTCATCCCGCCCCGGGAGCGCGGCAAGTACCAGGGCATGATGGCCGGCGTGATGGCCCTCGCCATGATCGGCGGCCCGCTCGTCGGCGGCACCATCACCGACCACTGGGGCTGGCGCTGGTCCTTCTACATCAACCTGCCGCTCGGCGCCGTCGCCCTCGCCATGGTCACCACCGTCCTGCACCTGCCGAAGAAGCAGCGCGCCACCGGCACCCGGATCGACTTCCTCGGCGCGGGACTCCTGACCGTCGGCATCACCGCGATCGTCCTCGTCACCACCTGGGGCGGCACGGAGTACGCCTGGGGCTCGGCCACCATCGTCGGCCTCGCGGTCGGCGGAGCCGTCGCGCTCGCCGCCTTCCTGTACGTCGAGACGCGGGCGAGCGACCCGATCATGCCGCTGCACATCTTCCGCAGCCGCAACTTCACCGTGATGTCCCTGATCGGCTTCATCACCGGCTTCGTGATGTTCGGCGCGGTCCTCTACCTGCCGATCTTCCAGCAGTCCGTGCAGGGCGCCTCGGCCACCAACTCCGGTCTGCTGCTCCTGCCGATGCTGCTGTCGATGATGGTCGTCTCGCTGCTCGTCGGCCGCTTCACCACCAGCACCGGCAAGTACAAGATCTTCCCCATCGCCGGCGGCGCGCTGATGGTGGTCGGCCTCTTCGCGCTCTCCACGATGGACACCGGCACCTCGCGGCTGGTCTCCGGCGTCTGGATGGCGCTCCTCGGAGCCGGCATGGGCTTCCTGATGCAGATCACGATGCTCGTCGCACAGAACAGCGTCGAGATGAAGGACATGGGCGTCGCCTCCAGCTCGACGACCCTCTTCCGTACCCTCGGCTCCTCCTTCGGCGTCGCGATCATGGGCGCGCTCTTCACGAACCGCGTCCAGGACGAGATGGCGCAGCGCGGCGGCTCGGAGCTGACGCTGCACTCCGCCCAGCTGGACGCGGCCTCGCTGGCGAAGCTGCCGGCCGCGCTGCGCGAGGCGTACCAGCACGCGGTGGCCGCCGGCACCCACTCCGCCTTCCTGGTCGGCGCGGCAGTCGCGGTCCTCGCCTTCGTCCTCGCCTTCCTGGTCAAGGAGGTCGCGCTGCGCGGCGCCGGACCGGAGAAGGGTCCGCAGGGCTCGGAGGAGGCGCCGAAGGTCGCCGAGACCGTCTGACCCGTCTCGTGAGCGTGAAGGGCCCCGGCACACCAGGTGTGCCGGGGCCCTTCGTGCCGTGCCGTGCTGTGCCGCGCCCGTCCCTGTCCTCAGTCCGCGAAGGAGATGATCGGGAAGCTGCCCGTGTTCGTCGGCGCGTGGTCCGGCAGCCAGAGCACCGCGATCGCGCCGCCCGCCCCCTGAGGTGTGCCCTCGGGAGCGGCGTTGCGGAAGGTCAGCCGGGCGCCGAGGACCCGGGCCTGCCCCGCCGCGATCGTCAGACCGAGCCCGTGCCCCTGCCCCGCACGATCGCTCGCGCCGGTACGGAACCGGCTCGGGCCCTCGCGGAGCAGCGCCTCGGGGAAGCCGGGACCGTGGTCCCGTACGCGTACCACCCGGCCCTCGACCGTCACCTCGACCTGCGGCTTCCCGTGCTTGGCCGCGTTCGCCAGCAGGTTGATGAGGATCCGCTCCAGGCGCCGCGGGTCGGTGCTCACCCAGGACTCGTGGACCACGTGCACCACGGCCTCCGGGTCCAGCGCCCGGACCCGTCGCTCCACGAACTCCCCGAGCGCGATCTCCTGCAGCTCGGCACGCTCCGACGCGCTGTCGAGCCGGGCGACCTCCAGGACGTCCTCGACCAGCGTCCGCATCGCCTGCGCCCGGTCCCGCACCAGCTCGGTGGGGCGCCCGGGCGGCAGCAGCTCCGCCGCCGTGAGCAGCCCGGTCACCGGGGTGCGCAGCTCGTGCGCGATGTCGGCGGTGACCCGGCGCTCGGCCTCGATGCGCTCGTGGAGGGCGTCGGTCAGGGCGTCCACCGCGCGGGCCAGATCGTCGGTCTCGTCGCGTACGACTCCGCCGATGGCGTCCCGTACCCGTACCTCCGTGTTGCCCTGCGCGACCCGGCCGGCCGCGGCGGCGGCCTTCCGCAGCCGGCGCGAGAGCTGACCGCCGATGAGCACACCGAGAGCGCAGCCGCCCATGACGACCGAGACCGAGCCGATGATCAGCGCCCGGTCGAGATCCTTCATGATCGTCGCACTGCGGTCGGCGAACGGGATGTGCAGGGACAGCACGTCGCCGTTGGCCAGTGGCACGGCCGCCCAGACGTCCGGCGGACCGCCGTGACGGTGTTCCTGTACGTACGTGCCGCGGCGCTTGTCCCGCATCAGCTGGTCGAGCTGGGGCGGCAGCATCGGGTCGTTGATCTTCGTACCGAACCGCGGCTCCTTCGGCTTGGAGCTCTCGTACAACCGCTGCGCGAACAGCAGCCGCTCCATCTGCACCTCGCGCGCGTTGTCGAGCATCGAGACGCGCGCCGAGTTGTGCACGACCAGGCTGAGCGTGACCGCGATGAGGGCGCCGACGGCGGCGATGGCGACGGCGATCTTCCAGCGGACACCGGTACGGAGGGCGGGCGGCCTCACCTGCGGACCCGCGTCCCGGGCACCAGGCTTCCGGGCACCAGGCTCCGGGGCATCAGGCTCTCAGGCGTCGAACTCTCAGGCATCGGACGTGGTCATCCCTTGAGCTTGTAGCCGAAGCCGCGGACCGTCTCGATCCGGTCCTGGCCGATCTTCGTGCGCAGTCGCTGGACATGGACGTCCACGACCCGGGTGTCGCCACCCCAGCCGTAGTCCCAGACCCGCTCCAGGAGCTTGTCCCGGGACAGGACCGTGCCGGGCGCCGAGGAGAACTCGAGCAACAGCCGCATCTCGGTGGGGGTCAGCCCCACCGGAGTCCCCGCCTTGCGGACCTCCATGCCCTCGGTGTCGACCTCCAGGTCGCCGAAGACCAGCAGGCCGCCCTCGGGCGCCCCGTCGGCCGCCGGGTCGCCGGGCCCCGGGCCGCCTGCGTGGCCGAACCGGCGCAGCACGGCCCGGATCCGGGCCACGAGCACGGAGCCGTCGAACGGCTTGGTCACGTAGTCGTCGGCCCCGGCCTCCAGGCCCAGGACGACGTCGATGGAGTCGGCGCGCGCGGAGAGCATGATCACGGGGACGGTCGACTCGTCGCGGATGCGACGGCACAGACTCACCCCGTCCATCCCCGGCAGCATCACGTCGAGCAGCGCGATGTCGGGCCGGTCCGCCCGGAACGCTTCCAGGCCCGACAGACCGTCGGGCATGGCGGTCACCACGAAGCCGTCCCGCTCCAGTGCGAGCTGGGTGGCCTCGCGGATGACGTCGTCGTCCTCGACGAACAGCACATGGGTCTCGGCCATCGCGCGCCCTTCCCTTACCTTCCGTTCAGCTGCCGCTCGGCGCGGGCGTCGCGGCGCCGTCGATGCCGCCGTCGCCGACCGCGCGGCTGTAGTCGTTGTGCACCCAGTCGTGCTGGGAGAACCTGCTTCCCGCCCAGCGGTACGTGATCACGTCCTCGCCCGAGGGGTACGCGACCGGGTCGCCCTTGGCGTACACCTGCTTGGTCACGACCAGATCGCCCCGGTCGATGGTGGCGTACACCGCCGCGTCCTCGGCCATGAAGACGTTCTTGTACCCGTCGCCGTCCTCGCGGTACACGTACGTGCCGATGCCGACGGCGTCACCGCAGGTCATCACGTTCACGACCACATCGGGCTTCGTACCGCCGGTCAGGTTCCCGTAGGACGTGTCCACCGGGTACGCGTCCGCGACGCAGGGCTTGAGGTCCGCCTTCAGCCGTTCCCCGATCTTCGGGTCACCCTTGATCAGCGCGATCGGGTCGACCCGCTGGGCGGGCATCTGGCCTGCGGAGGCGGAACCGGACGGGGACGGCGCGGGGGCCACTGAACCCACCTCGTCGGCGCGGGCCGCGCCTTCGTCACGGGAGCCCGTACCGCCGGTGGAGCAGGCGGTCACGAACAGGCCGACGGCGGCGAGCACGGCCACCGCCGAAATGCTCACCGCCTTGAGGGTCCGACGGCGCGGGCCGCCGGGCCCGTCGTCGCCGTCGTATCTGGCGCCTAGGCCGCGCACCGGTCCTGCCCCCGTTCGTCACGTCGTACGGTCGACCGCTCCAGAGCGCGGGCGTCCTCGACGCCGCGGCTCTCCAGTTCCTGCCGCAGTCGGGCCAGTGCGCGGTGGAGCGTGGACTTCACCGTACCGGTCGACATGCCGAGCGCGGCCGCGGTCTCCTCGGTGCTCATCTGTTCCCAGTGCCGCAGGACGACGACGCTGCGCTGCTTCGGGGCGAGGACCTTGAGGATGTCCATGAGGAGCGCGCGGTCGGCGTGCTGCTCGGTGGCGTCGTCGACGGACGCGTCGGGCAGCTGCTCGGTGGGGACCTCGTCCAGCTTGCGGGCGCGCCACCACTCCGTACGCGTGTTGATCATCACGCGGCGGAGGTACGCGTCGGCGAGGGACTTGTCGGCGATGCCGTCCCAGCGGCCGAAGGTACGGACGAGAGCGGTCTGGAGCAGGTCCTGGGCGTCGACCGGGTCGGGGACGAGCCGACGGGCGCTGCGCAGCAGCGCGTCCTGGCGCGTCCGTACGTACTCCTCGAAGTCGAGCACCTCGCCGTGCGGCATACCGACCGCCTCCATCCCCGTGACCTGCTTGTTCGCTTGACGGAGATGACGCTACGGAGCGCTTGTCACGAGGCTGTGCGAGCAGGCCGTCGACAGACACACGGCTGTCCATCGGTTGTGTAACAGGGGCCGGAAGTGGGTATAGAGGCGACTTCCCGTGGGCGGGGACCGGCGTCCTCCGGGTACGGGGACCCGGCGCAGCCCATGGCTCCTCCGGGTACGGGACCCGGAGGAGCCATGGGCTGCGCCCGCCGGGACCGTGGAGGCCGGGAAGGCCGGGCCCGTCAGGACTGGGGGAGGCGGTACTCCGCGTTCTCCAGGGGTTCCACCAGGCCGTCCGCCACCAGGCCGTCCAGCGCGCGGGCCCGCTGGACCGGCTCGTCCCAGACCGCGTCCAGGGCGGCCTGCGCCACCGGGCCGGGCGCGTCCCGCAGGACCGCGAGCAGCCGGCCCCGTACCTGCCGGTCCGTCCCCGCGTACGTCTGGCCGCGGCGCGGCGGCCCGTCGTGGGCCGGCTTCCCGGCCAGCCGCCACGCGCACCGGTCGGCGATCGGGCACCGCCCGCAGTCCTCGTTCTTCGCCGTGCACACCAGCGCGCCCAGCTCCATCGAGGCCGCCGCCCAGCGTGCCGCCGTCCCCTCGTCCTGCGGCAGCAGCTCCCGCGCGAGCCTGCGCTCGGCCGCGGTCGTGGCGTTCGGCGGGTACTGCACGCCCGTCGCCGCCCGGGCGAAGACCCGGCGGACGTTGGTGTCCAGCACCGGATACCGCTGCCCGTACGCGAACGAGGCCACCGCCGCCGCCGTGTACTCGCCGATCCCGGGCAGCGCCAGCAGCGCCGCGTGCTCGCTCGGCACGTCGCCGCCGTGCCGCTCCGTTATGGCCACGGCCGCCGCGTGCAGCCGCAGCGCGCGCCGCGGATAGCCGAGCCGTCCCCAGGCGCGGACGGCGTCGCCTGGCGCGTCGGCGGCGAGGTCGGCCGGGCGCGGCCAGCGCGCCAGCCACTGCTCGTACACCGGCAGGACCCGTACGACCGGAGTCTGCTGGAGCATGAACTCGCTGACCATCACGCCCCACGCGCCCGCCTCCGGGCGGCGCCAGGGCAGGTCGCGGGCGTGCCGGTCGAACCAGGCGAGGACGGGCCCGTGCAGTGCGGCGGCGGGTGCCGGGACGGCCGGGGCGTCGAACACAGGGATGGGGGCATCGGTGGAAGTCATCGCACCCCCGATCCTGGCACGTCCGGCGCGCGTTCAGTACGCGCCGTGGCGGACGCCCTCGGGGCGCGTGGAGGCGCGCGGGCGCGGCCCGCGCCCCGCGCACCACAGCACGGCGCCCTTCCGGCTCGACCGCGCCGCCTCCACCACCGCCCGCACGGGCCGGTCCGCCGCCTTCACGGCCAGGAACGCCACCAGGCCGCCGAGCAGCAGTCCGACGGCCACGTCGTGCGGGTAGTGGACGCCGGCGAAGACCCGGGAGAAGGCCATGAGCAGCGCCATCGGGACGGTCAGCCACACGGTCCCGCGCCAGGACAGCGCGAGGGCCACCGCCGCCGCGCCCGCGATCGCGGCATGGTTGCTGGGGAAGGACCAGTCGCCGGCCGCAGGGCACGGCACGAGCGAGGCCGGTGCGCCGGCGAGCGCCCGGCACGGACGCTCCTCGTCCACCAGCGACTTGAGCGCCTCGCTCACCGCGTACCCGCAGGCGGTCGCCAGAGGCGCGAGCAGCGCGAGGGCCATCGCACCGCCCGTCCCGGATCTCGCCCGCCACCATCCCGCGAGGAACAGCACACCGAAGAGGAGCAGACCGGCCTCCGTCCACGCCTCGGCGAGCTGCTGGAACCAGTGCGGGGTGGCGTGGGCGAAGTCCGTGACATCGAGGTAGAGATCGTCGGAGATGGTGTTCATGGTCGGCGACGCTAACCGGCGGCCGATGCCCGGCACCCGGAGCGAACGACCCCCACCACCCCCGACGAAAGTGGGGGATTACGGAGAGGGGCGTGTGCCCCGGATGTGATCATCGGCAAAACTTGATGCCTGGGGCGGCGGGTGGGGCGGGAGTTGGGGCCGATCTCTCGTAAGGTTCGTGGCGTGGGATCACTGCGCAATCCGGTCGGGCCGCTTCCCTCCTCCATCTACTGGCGACGGAGGGCGGTCGCGCTGTGCCTGATCGCCCTGATGGCGCTCATCGCCATCTGGGCCGTCACCTCCGGCGGAGGCGGCGGGAAGAAGCCCGACGACTCCGCCAACGGCTCTTCTCCCGCGCCCTCGATCACCCCCGGACCCTCCGGATCCGGTCCCGCGATCAGCGAACAGCCGGGCGGTCGCGACGAGTCGGGCGAGTCCGGCGAGAACTCCGGCGGTGACGGCGGTGACGGTGGCGGCGGTACGGACGCCGGCGCGGGCGGTGACGCGGGCGGCGGTGACGGCGGCAAGAACGGCGACACCGACGGCGGAGGCGGTGACGGCGGCGCGGGCGCGAGCGCGGGCCAGCAGGTTCCGGCCGACTCCCCGCTGCCGAACTGCGCCCCCGGATCGCTCCAGTTGACTCTCCGCAGCGCTCAGGTCTCGTACGCGCCGGACGAGAAGCCGCGCTTCCAGCTGGTCGCCAAGAACACCTCGGCCGCCGACTGCAAGGCCGATCTCGGCCCCAGCAACGCGGTTCTGACGGTCAGTGACGATCAGGACGACGACGTCTGGTCCTCCAAGGACTGCCCGCGCCCGGCCGGCACCGTGTTCCTCAGGGTCCCGGCGGGCTCGGAGATCACGCGCACCGTGGAGTGGGACCGCGCCCGCAGCGCCCCGCAGTGCGCCACCGCCACGGCGGGCCCGGTGGGACCGGGGACGTACCTGGTGGAGGCGACGCTGCCGGGCGTGAAGGTGTCTCCGGCCTCGTTCACGCTGGCCAAGGACTGACGGCCCAGGGCTGACGGGCCCAGGGCGGACGGTACACGGAAGGGGCCGTACGGGATTCTCCGTACGGCCCCTTCCGCGTACCGCTGCCGGACGTACCGCTGCCGGACGTGGCTCCGGCTAGACGTACCGCTCCAGGATCGAGGACTCCGCGAGCCGGGAAAGGCCCTCGCGGACGCTGCGGGCCCGGGCCTCGCCGACGCCGTCGACGGTCTGCAGGTCGTCGACGCTGGCCGCGAGCAGCTTCTGCAGGCCGCCGAAGTGCTCCACGAGCCGCTCGATGATCGCGCCGGGCAGCCGCGGGACCTTGGCGAGGAGCCGGTAGCCGCGCGGGGAGACCGCGGAGTCGAGGGTCTCGGGGGAGCCGCTGTACCCCAGGGCCCGTGCCACGATGGGGAGTTCGAGGAGCTCCGCGTGGGTGAGCGCGTCGAGCTCGGTCAGCGCCTCCGGGACCGTGCGCGAACGCTTCGCCGTGGGCTCCGGCACGTAGTCGCGGATGACGAGCTCACGCTCGGGCTCCACGCCCGCGATCAACTCGTCGAGCTGGAGCGAGAGGAGCCGGCCGTCGGTGCCGAGCTCGACGACGTACTCGGCGATCTCGGTGGCGATCCGGCGGACCATCTCCAGGCGCTGGGCGACGGCCGTGACGTCCCTGACGGTCACCAGGTCCTCGATCTCCAGCGCGGAGAGCGTGCCGGCGACCTCGTCGAGGCGGAGCTTGTAGCGCTCCAGGGTCGCGAGCGCCTGGTTGGCGCGGGAGAGGATCGCGGCCGACTCCTCCAGGACGCGACGCTCGCCGTTCACGTAGATGGCGATGAGCCGCATCGACTGGGAGACGGAGACGACCGGGAAGTTGCACTGCTTGGAGACCCGGTCCGCCGTGCGGTGGCGGGTGCCGGTCTCCTCGGTGTGGATGGAGGCGTCCGGCACGAGCTGGACACCGGCCCGGTGGATCTTGGAGATGTCCTTGTCGAGGACGAGCCCGCCGTCGAGCTTGCACAGCTCGCGCAGTCGGGTCGCGGTGAACTCGACGTCCAGCACGAAGCCGCCGGTGCACATCGAGTCCACCGTCTTGTCCATGCCGAGCACGATCAGACCGCCGGTGTTGCCCCGCAGGACGCGCTCGAGGCCGTCGCGCAGTGCGGTGCCGGGAGCGACCGCGCTGAGGGCCGCGCGCATCAGCGCTTCGTTCCCGTCCTTGGCTGCCACTGCTCTCCTCCGGCTCGTACGGATGGGCGAGACCAGGGCAAAGTCTAGCGACACCGCCCCGCGCCCCTCCGCCGCACGCCGGAGCGCACCGCTTCTCGCCCCGCGCGACCCGCACGCACCACCCCGCCCCGGCGCCGTTCACGCACCCGGTCCCGAGCCGTCCGCAGCCCCGGAACCAGGGCGTCCGCACCTCGGGTCCGAGCCGCCCACCGTCCCGGAGCGAAGCCGTTCGCGGCACCCGGGTGGGAGCCGTCCGCGGCCCCGGCGCGGCCCGGGAGCGGCGGCGGACCCCGCCGCCGCTCCCGCTACCCCTGCTCGTCGCGGGCGGCGGCGGGTCTCCGGGTGCGGGGCAGCACCCTCAGCGCGTCCCCCATGTCCGCCACCTCGGTGACCTTCATGCCCGCGGGCACCTTCCCCGGATCGCCGGGGACCAGCGCGTGCGTGAACCCGAGCCGGTGCGCCTCGGCAAGCCGGCGCTGCACGCCCGTGACCCGGCGGACCTCGCCCGCGAGACCGACCTCGCCGATCGCGACGAGGTTCTTCGGGAGCGGGGTGTCGCTGGCGGCGGAGGCCAGGGCGAGGGCGATCGCCAGGTCGGCGGCGGGCTCGGAGAGCTTCACGCCGCCCACGGTCGCCGAGTAGATGTCCCGCTTGCCGAGCGCGCTGATCCGGCCGCGCTGCTCAAGGACGGCCAGCATCATCGAGACCCGGGAGGTCTCCAGGCCCGAGGTGGTCCGCCGGGGGGACGGGATCTGGGAGTCGACCGTCAGCGCCTGCACCTCGGCCACCAGCGGCCTGCGGCCCTCCAGGGTGACCGTCAGGCAGGTGCCGGGCACGGCCACGTCGCGCCGGGTCAGGAAGAGCCCCGAGGGGTCGGCGAGACCCGTGATCCCCTCGTCGTGCAGCTCGAAGCAGCCGACCTCGTCCGTCGCCCCGTACCGGTTCTTCACGCCGCGGACGAGCCTCAGGCGCGCGTGCCGGTCTCCTTCGAAGCTCAGGACGACGTCGACCAGGTGCTCCAGGAGCCGGGGTCCGGCGATGTTGCCGTCCTTGGTGACATGGCCGACGAGGAGCGTGGCCATACCGCGATCCTTGGAGGCCCGGATGAGCGCCCCGGCGACCTCGCGCACCTGGGCCATGCCGCCCGGCGCCCCGTCGATCTCCGGCGAGGCGACCGTCTGCACCGAGTCCATGATCAGCAGCGAGGGCTTCACGGCGTCGAGGTGGCCGAGGACGGCGGACAGGTCCGTCTCGGCGGCCAGGTACAGATGGTCGTTGAGGGCGTTGATCCGGTCGGCGCGCAGCCGGACCTGGCTCGCGGACTCCTCGCCCGTGACGTACAGCGTGCGGTGCTCCTCGCTCGCGGCCTTCGAGGCGACGTCGAGCAGCAGCGTGGACTTGCCGACGCCGGGCTCGCCGGCGAGCAGCACGACGGCCCCGGGCACGAGCCCCCCGCCCAGGACCCGGTCCAGCTCGTCCACGCCTGTGGAGCGGGCGGTGGCCTGCCGGCCGTCGACCTGGCCGATCGGGAGCGCGGCGGTGGAGACGCGGCCGGCGGCGGTGGTGCGGACTGCGGGCGCGCCGTACTCCTCGACCGTCCCCCAGGCCTGGCACTCGGGGCAACGGCCGAGCCATTTGGCGGTCGTCCAGCCGCATTCGGTGCAGCGGTAGGACGGCCGGTCCTTGGCGGATTTCGTACGGGCAGCCATGCGCCACACCGTAGCGGCCCCCACTGACAGTGGACGCCGGGCCGGAGTCCCGCCGGCCCCACGGCATCGGAATGGCCCGCTCCTGTCCCCTTTCGAGCGATACCTTCACCCGTAAGGATTAAAAGTGTTCAACCGGTACGAAGAGTCCGCCCTGCCTTGCCTACGGTCGCCCAGTGACGAGCAGCAGGCTGGAACCCCCCACCCACACCACCGGCGCACACCGGGCGCACCGGCGGGCGGCCGAAGGTCCCCGCACCCTCGGTCAGCACCCGCCCGCCCGCTACGAGGCGTATCTGGACGGTCTGTTCACCTACTGCCTCTCCGTGCTCTGCGACCACGACGCCGCGACGACCGTCCTCGGCGACGTCCTGGCCGTCGCGGAGCGCCACCGCGGCCGCTGTCCCTCCGACGAGGGCGGGCGCAAGGCCTGGCTGTACGCGCTCGCGCGCTGGGCCTGTCTGCGCAGCCTCGCCGAGCAGCGCCGCACCCGGCCGGGCGCGCACACCGGCCGCCCTGCCGTCGAGGAGCCGCAGCCGCCCCGGGTCTCCGAGGAGGTCGCCGAGCGCCGCCGCGCCGAACTGGCGCTGCTGGCCTGGCCGGAGGCCGCGGGCACCACGCCCGAGCAGCGCGAGGCGCTCGAACTCGCCGTCCGGCACGGCCTCGGCCACCGCGAGGTCGCCGCCGTGCTCTCCCTCGACCCGCTCGCCGCCCGCGAGCTGCTCTCCTCGGCCGCCTGCGAGGTCGAGCGCACCCGCGCCGCGCTCGCGGTCGTCGAGACCGGGAACTGCCCCACGGTCGCCCGGCTCACCGGCGACCACCAGGTGCTGCTCTCCGCGACCCTGCGGGCCGAGCTGGTCCGCCATGTCGACGACTGCCCGCGCTGCCGCCGGGCGGCCGAGCGGGCGGGCGCGGGCGGCCCGTGGCCCGGTGCGGCGTCGCCCACCCCGGCCCGGCTCCCGCTGGTCGAGGCGCCGAGGGCGGCCGCGTACGTGGCGATGCTGCACGTCCCACGCGCGCGTGCCGTCGCCCCCCGCTTCGGGCCGGCCGGATTCCCCCTGGACCCCAAGGACCACGCGGCCCGCCGCGACCGGATGCGGGCCCGCGCGGTGACGACGACCGTCGTGGCGGCCGTCGTCGCGGCCCCGGTGCTCGCCTTGTGGGCCTCGTACCGAGGCGGCCCCGTCGGGGAGGGCGACCACGCCGGCGCGCCGGTCAGCGCCAGCGAGGCGGACGACCCCACGGGCCTCGACGGCACTCCGTACGACCACTACGAGAACGCGGGCAACGCCCGCACCACGCCCGATCCGCGCTTCACCCGGGGCAGCAGGTCCCCGGACGTCTCGGTCGAGGTGATCAGCCCCGGTGGGCCCGTGGGGCCGTCGCTGCCCGGTCAGGCCGGCCCCGGCCGGATCACGGTCACGGCCCAGGGGTACGGCGCCACGACGCTGCTCACCCTCACCGCCTCCGGCGGCTCGCCGGTCGACTGGTCGCTCTGGTCGGACGCGCCCTGGCTGTACGTGAGCCAGGCCTCGGGCACCCTGCGGCCCGGCGAGTCCGTGACGGTCCGGATCTCCGTGGACCCCGCGCGCGAGCCCGCGGGCGCCTGGTCGGCCCGGGTCGGGGTCAACCCCTCGGGCGCCGTCGTACGGATCGACGGCCACGGGAGGACGACCCCGGCGCCCCCGACGACGGAAGAGCCCCCGCCCACGACGGAGGAGCCGCCACCGACCACGGAGGAGCCGACGACCCCTCCGCCCACGACGGAGGAGCCGCCGCCGACCACGGAGGAGCCGACGACCCCTCCGCCCACGACGGAACCCACCCCGACGACCGAACCGCCCTCGTCCACGGACCCCGGCACGCCCAGCGGCTCGGACTCACCGCCACCGCCCTAGGGCCGCACGGCTCCCGCCCGGGGCCGTCGGTCGTACCGGCAGCCGGCGCCACTCGCCGTCGGCCCGGACACCGGCTGCCCGGCACCGGGACGGCCGCTGCCGGGCGGGCCGGCGGTCGGCGACCGCCGGCCCGCCCGGCGCGGTTGCCGGCTGTCGGCTACCGGCTGTCGGCGCGGCTACAGGCTCCCGACTACCGGCTACTTCTCGACCGGGTCCGCCGGGTCCGCCGGGTGCGGAGCCACCAGCGGCAGCTGGGCCGCCAGCCGCGCCTCGCACAGCTCCACCAGCACGTCGTACGCCGCCTTGCCCATCAGCTCGGTCAGCTCGGGCCGGTACGTCACGTACACCGGCTCCCCGGCCCCGTGCGCCGAAGTCGCCGACGTGCACCACCAGTGCAGGTCGTGGCCGCCCGGGCCCCAGCCCCGGCGGTCGTACTCGCCGATCGACACCTGGAGGATCCGGGAGTCGTCGGGCCGGTCGATCCACTCGTACGTCCGGCGCACCGGCAGCTGCCAGCAGACGTCCGGCTTGGTCTCCAGCGGCTCCTTGCCCTCCTTGAGGGCCAGGATGTGCAGCGAGCAGCCGGCGCCGCCCTCGAACCCCGGGCGGTTCTGGAAGATGCAGGACCCCTTCCAGCGCCGGGTCTGCCGGTCGCCGTCCTCGTCGAGCTGCACCCAGCCCGACTCCGTCCCGACGTCGTGGAACTGCCAGAGCTCGGGTGTGAGCCGGTCCACGTGCGAGGCGACCCGCTTCTCGTCGTCCTCGTCGGAGAAGTGCGCGCCGAGCGTGCAGCAGCCGTCGTCGGCGCGGCCGGCCTGGATGCCCTGGCAGCCGCTGCCGAAGATGCACGTCCAGCGGGAGGTGAGCCAGGTCAGGTCGCAGCGGAAGACCTGCTCGTCGTCGGCCGGGTCGGGAAACTCGACCCAGGCGCGCGGAAAGTCGAGGCCCTTCTCGTCCGGTTCGCCCGGGCCGGAGCTCGCGCCCTGCTTCTTGGAGGTCTTCTGAGCCTTGGCAGTGCTGTCTTTGCCCGGCTTCGCCTTTTTCGTCTTTGGCACACGACAAGCGTATGCGGGTGGGAGCAGTAGCGTTCCGTCCATGAGACTCGGAGTCCTCGACGTCGGTTCGAACACAGTGCACCTGCTGGTGGTGGACGCCCACCCCGGCGCCCGCCCGCTGCCCGCCCACTCGCACAAGGCCGAGCTGCGCCTGGCGGAGCTCCTCGACGGGGCGGGCGCCATCGCCCCCGACGGGGTCGAGCGGCTCATCGCGACCGTCCGGGACGCGCTGCAGGCCGCCGAGGACAAGGGCTGCGAGGAGGTGCTGCCGTTCGCGACCTCCGCGGTGCGCGAGGCGACCAACGCCGACGCGGTCCTCGACCGCGTGAAGCGGGAGACCGGCATCGACCTCCAGGTCCTCACCGGCGACGAGGAGGCCCGGCTCACGTTCCTGGCGGCGCGCCGCTGGTACGGCTGGTCCGCGGGGAAGCTGTTCCTCCTGGACATCGGCGGCGGCTCGCTGGAGATCGCGTACGGCATCGACGAGGAGCCGGACACGGCGGTCTCGCTGCCGCTGGGAGCGGGCCGGCTGACGTCGGGATGGCTGCCGGGCGACCCGCCCGACGCGGAGGACGTACGGGCGCTGCGCCGCCACGCGCGCGCCCAGATCGCGCGTACGGTCGGGGAATTCAGCCGTTTCGGCAAGCCCGACCATGTCGTGGCCACGTCCAAGACCTTCAAGCAGCTCGCCCGGATCGCCGGAGCGGCCGGCTCCGAGAAGGGGCTCTATCTGCGACGCGTCCTGACCCGCGCGTCCCTGGAGGAGTGGGTTCCCAAGCTCAGCGCGATGAGCGCGGCCCAGCGCGCCGGCCTCCCGGGCGTGTCGGAGGGCCGCGCGCGCCAGCTGCTCGCGGGCGCGCTGGTGGCGGAGGGCGCGATGGACCTGTTCGGCGTGGACGAGCTGGAGATCTGCCCCTGGGCGCTCCGCGAGGGCGTGATCCTGCGCCGCCTGGACCACCTGCCGGAGGAGTAGCCCCCGAACGGAGTCCGGGCCGCACGCGCGCGTGGAGCGGTACCGGACGGTGCCCGGGCCGCACGCACGCGTGAACCAGTACCGGACGGTGCCCGGGCCGGTGCGCGACGGTGTCCCGGCCCGTACGCCACGGTGTCCCGGCCCGTACGCCACGGAGTCCCGGCCCCTACGCGCGCGTGGGGGCTCGCGCGGTGCCCCCGCACCCCTGTCGCGACCGAGCGTGACGGGAACCACCTCCCCGGCCCCCGCCCCGCCCCGTACGCTGTCCTTCGTGGCAGAACCAGTGGTGCGCATCCCGGATGCGAAGGTCGCCCTGTCGACGGCCTCGGTCTATCCGGAGTCGACGGCGACGGCCTTCGAGATCGCCGCGCGCCTCGGTTACGACGGTGTCGAGATCATGGTGTGGACCGATCCGGTCAGCCAGGACATCGAGGCCCTGCGCCGCCTCTCGGACTACCACCAGGTCCCGATCCTCGCCGTCCACGCGCCCTGTCTGCTGATCACGCAGCGCGTCTGGTCCACGGACCCCTGGGTCAAGCTCCAGCGCGCCCAGGCGGCCGCGGAGAAGCTCGGCGCGTCCACGGTCGTCGTCCACCCGCCGTTCCGCTGGCAGCGCCAGTACGCCCGCGACTTCGTCAACGGCATCTGGCGGATGGCCGACGAGACGGACGTCCGGTTCGCCGTCGAGAACATGTACCCCTGGCGGTACAAGGACCGCGAGATGCTCGCGTACGCCCCCGAGTGGGACGTCACCAAGGACGACTACCGCCACTTCACGGTCGACCTCTCCCACACTGCCACCGCCCGTACGGACGCCCTCGCGATGATCGACCGGATGGGCGACCGCCTCGGCCACGTCCACCTCGCCGACGGCAAGGGCTCGGCCAAGGACGAGCACCTGGTCCCCGGCCGCGGCAACCAGCCCTGCGCCGAGGTCCTGGAGCGACTGGCGCTCAACGGCTTCGACGGCCACGTGGTCGTCGAGGTCAACACCCGGCGGGCGATGTCCGCGGCGGAACGCGAGGCTGACCTCGCGGAGGCCCTCGCCTTCACCCGCCTGCACCTGGCCTCCGCCGCCAAGTCCTCCCGAGTGCCCCGCTCATGACCGGACCTGCCAAAAAAACGGCCCCGGCCCCGCGCCGCCGCGGCCGCCCCTCCCGCACCGACGAGGAGAGCGGCCCCGGCGCCCGCGAGCGCATCCTGGAAGCCGCCCGCGCGCAGTTCGCCGAGCGCGGCTACGACAAGACCTCCGTGCGCGGCATCGCCAAGGCGGCCGACGTCGACCCGGCGCTCGTGCACCACTACTTCGGTACGAAGGACGAGGTCTTCGCCGCAGCGATCGAGGTCTCCTTCGAGCCCGCCGTCGTCCTCCCCGCGATCCTCGGCGGCCCCCTCGACGGCATCGGCGAGCGGCTCGCCCGCTACTTCATCGGCGTCTGGGAGAACCCGGTCAGCCGCGCCCCGCTCCTCGCGATCATCCGCTCCGCCCTGACGCACGAGGCGGCGGCCAAGGTGCTGCGCGGCTTCGTCCTGCGCCGGCTCCTGGAGCGGATCGCCGCGGATCTCGACGTACCGGATCCGAAGTTCCGCGCGGAACTCGCCGCCTCCCACATGATCGGGATCGCGATCCTGCGGTACGTCATCAAGGTCGAGCCGATGGCCTCGGCCGACCCCGAGGAGATCGTGGCCCACGTGGCCCCGACGCTCCAGCGCTACCTCACGGACCCGTCACCCACGTCGTGACCCGACGCCGGCCCGACCCTGAGCCGAACGCTGACCGAAGTACCGAAGTACCGACCCGAACCCTGACCGTAGGCTGAACAGCGTGTCCGGCATGCGGACAAGCCGTCCAGATCTTGGTCGCGCGGCGTACGCTCGACAGAAGCACACCCTTCACTGAGGAGCGAGCGACGATGCCCGAGCTGAGGTCCCGCACTGTCACCCACGGCCGCAACATGGCGGGCGCACGCGCCCTTATGCGCGCCTCCGGTGTACCCGGCGCGGACATCGGCCGGAAGCCGATCATCGCGGTGGCGAACTCCTTCACCGAGTTCGTCCCGGGCCACACCCATCTCCAGCCCGTCGGCCGGATCGTCTCCGAGGCCATCACGGCCGCCGGCGCCATCCCGCGCGAGTTCAACACGATCGCCGTCGACGACGGCATCGCCATGGGCCACGGCGGCATGCTCTACTCCCTGCCCTCCCGCGACCTGATCGCGGACAGCGTGGAGTACATGGTCGAGGCCCACTGCGCCGACGCCCTGATCTGCATCTCCAACTGCGACAAGATCACCCCCGGCATGCTGAACGCCGCCCTGCGCCTCAACATCCCGACGGTCTTCGTCTCCGGCGGCCCGATGGAGTCCGGCAAGGCCACGCTGGTCGACGGCACGGTCCGCACGCTCGACCTGGTCGACGCGATCTCCGACGCGGTCAACGACAAGATCTCGGACGAGGACATCCTCCGGATCGAGGAGAACGCCTGCCCGACCTGCGGGTCCTGTTCCGGCATGTTCACCGCCAACTCGATGAACTGCCTGACCGAGGCCATCGGCCTCTCCCTCCCCGGCAACGGCTCGGTCCTCGCCACCCACACGGCCCGCAAGGCGCTGTACGAGAACGCCGCGCGCACGGTCGTCGACATCACCCGTCGCTACTACGACGAGGACGACGACTCGGTCCTGCCGCGCTCGGTCGCCACCCGCGCGGCCTTCGAGAACGCCATGGCCCTGGACATCGCCATGGGCGGCTCGACCAACACGATCCTGCACCTGCTGGCCGCCGCCCAGGAGGCCGAGCTGGACTACGGCCTCTCCGACATGGACGAGGTCTCGCGGCGCGTGCCGTGTCTGGCCAAGGTCGCGCCGAACGTCGCGCCCGGCGGCACGTACTACATGGAGGACGTGCACCGCGCCGGCGGCATCCCGGCCATCCTGGGCGAGCTGTACCGCGCGGGCCTCCTCAACGAGGACGTGCACACCGTCCACTCCCGCTCCATCAAGGAGTGGCTGGGGACCTGGGACGTGCGCGGAGGCTCCCCCTCCGAGGAGGCCGTCGAGCTGTGGCACGCGGCGCCCGGCTGCGTCCGCTCGGCGACCGCCTTCTCGCAGTCCGAGCGCTGGGACTCCCTGGACACGGACGCGGCCGGCGGCTGCATCCGCGACGCGGCCCACGCGTACTCGAAGGACGGCGGACTCGCGGTCCTGCGCGGCAACCTGGCCGTCGACGGCTGTGTCGTGAAGACGGCCGGTGTGGACGAGTCGATCTGGACCTTCGAGGGCCCGGCCGTCGTCTGCGAGTCGCAGGACGAGGCCGTCGAGAAGATCCTCAACAAGCAGATCACCGACGGCGACGTGGTCGTCATCCGCTACGAGGGCCCGCGCGGCGGCCCGGGCATGCAGGAGATGCTCTACCCGACCTCCTTCCTCAAGGGCCGGGGCCTGGGCAAGACCTGCGCGCTGGTGACGGACGGCCGCTTCTCGGGCGGTACGTCGGGCCTGTCGATCGGTCACGCGTCCCCGGAGGCGGCTTCGGGCGGCACGATCGCGCTGGTCGAGGACGGCGACCGGATCCGTATCGACATCCCGAGCCGTTCGATCGAACTGCTCGTCGACGACGCCACGCTCGCGGCCCGCCGTGAGGCCCTGGGCGGGGTCTACGCCCCGAAGAACCGGCAGCGGAAGGTCTCGGCGGCACTGCGGGCGTACGCGGCGATGGCGACGAGCGCGGACAAGGGCGCGGTGCGCGACGTGACGAAGCTGGGCTGACCGCCCGGCCAGGGCCCGCCCAGGCCGGACCGGTCTGCACCGTGAGCCCGGGGCCGTGACGAAACGAGGCCGACTCGGACCGTGCCCGGCCCGGCGGCCCGGCACGGCCCGGAGCCCGAAACCAAGGTGCGAATCGCGGTGCGAACCACGGTACGAATCGCGGTCCGCACCGCTGCCCGCACCCCTGCCTGCACCGGCGGCGTGCGGCCCGGTCGTCCCTGGCCGGTCTCGGGCCGGTCGGCTGGACGCGGTGGCGGGCGTGGGGAGGGGGCGGAGACGTCCGCTCCCCACGCCCGCCGTTCGCGGGACGGGGAGCGCGTCGTGCGGCCCGTAACCCGGTCACGTTCAGCTGCACCGGCCCTGTGAGGCACGGCGGCCGGCCCGCCGTCACCAGTCGGCGGGGTCCCGCCCGTCCACGGCGAACACGGACCCGTCCGGCGCGGTCCCGAAGACCTTGTCCCCGGCGACGACCGGCGCCGGCACGGTCGTCGTGTACCCGAGCCGTCCGTCCCGCAGACGCGGCGCGGTCTGCCCGAGCAGCGCCCCGCGCCCGGTGTCGACGGCGAGCAACCGCCCGTCGGCCACCGAGAGGTAGAGCCGCTCGCCGGGCCCGAGGACGGGCGCCGAGACGTATCCCGCCGCGGTGTCCAGCTCCCACAGAACACGGCCGGACGGGCCGGCGGCGGTGTCGACGGCCGTGACGTGACCGGCCTGGTCGAGGACGTACACGGTGTCGCCGCGCACGGCGAACCGCGCGTCGTAGAGCCGGACCTGCAGAGCCGTACGGCGGACGGAGTGGTCGGCGGGGTCGTAGCGGACCAGGGCGTCGACCTCCATGCCGCGGTGGTGCGACGCCAGGACCAGCGCGCCGTCCTCGGCCTTCCCGATCGGCGTCAGGTGGCCCTCCAGGCGCCGCTGCCACACCACTTCGCCGGTCGCGGGGCGCAGCGCGGCCACGCGGGTGCGGGTTCCGTCGGCGGAGGACTCGGAGACGGTCACAAGGCCGGTGCTGGCCTCGTAGGGCCCCAACTGGGGCGCGGTGAAACCGGGGAGGCCGTGGCTCCAGAGCCGCTGCCCGGTGGAGCTGTCGACGGCCCGGATCCCGCCGGTCCCGGTGGACAGGACGACGGCCGTCCCGGCGGGCCCGACCCGCTCGGCGACGGCCGGGCCGGTGTGCCAGCCGGGTGCGCCGTCGGTGGCCGCGTAGGTGCGCAGGGGGCCGTTCGGCGAGGGGACGGCGACGAGGCCTCCCGGCAGTACGGACGGCGGGGCCGCGACGGGCGGTGCGGACGGGGCGTTGTCGGCGGCGGGGTGCGACCACAGGACGCGCCCGGTCGCCGGGTCGAGCCGGGCGGCGGCCGTACCCCCGCCCGTGCAGTAGAGGGCGCCGGCGCCATGGGCACAGGTCGGCGCGGAAGGCTCCCCGTCTTTCCGCAGGACGGTCTGCCAGCCGTCGAAGGCGACGGCCGCCTGGGCCGGGTCCGGCCGGGACGCGGGCTCGTCGCCGCCGGCGCGCAGGACCACGAACGCGCCGCCCGCCGCGAGGACGGCGAGCGTGGCGGCGGCCACGACCGACGACCGCCGCCGTCGGCGGGTTCGCGGCGCCGGGGCGCGTACGGGCGTGTCCGCGTCCCACGCCGCCGGCGCCCCGCCGCCCCCGGATCCGACGACCGAGCCGGGAGGGTTCGCGAGGCGGCCGGGCAGCGTGGGCCGCCGCTGCGCGGGTATGAAGGCCGCGGCCTCGTACGAGGGCGGCAGCAGTGCCGCCATGATCTCGGCCGGAGTCGGGCGCTCCGCCGGCTCCTTGGCCAGGCAGCGCGCGACGAGCGGAGCAAGCGCCTCCGGGACGCCCGTCAGATCGGGCTCGTCGTGGACGACCTGGTAGGCGACGATGTACGGACTGTCGGAGTCGAACGGCCCGTGCCCGGTGGCCGCGTGCACCAGCACGGAGCCGAGCGCGAAGACGTCCGCCGCCGGGCCGACCTCGCGCGGCCGCTGGAACTGCTCGGGTGCCATGAACGGCGGCGACCCGATCAACTTCCCGGTCTCCGTATGCAGATCGCTGTCGACCGGCCGGGAGATGCCGAAGTCGATGACCTTCGGTCCGGTGTCGGTGAGCAGGACGTTGCTCGGCTTGAGGTCGCGGTGGACGACACCGGCCCGGTGGATGTCGCGCAGGGCCTCGGCGAGTCCGGCCGTCAGCCGGCGCAGTTCGGCGGGGGACAGGGGTCCGTTCCGCTTCACCTGGTCGGCGAGGGTGGGGCCGGGGACGTAGAGCGTGGCCATCCACGGGCGTTCGGCGTCGGGGTCCGCGTCCACGACGGGCGCGGTGAAGGCTCCGCTGACCCGGCGCGCGGCGGCCACCTCCTGGCGGAAGCGGGCCCTGAACTCCGGGTCCTCCGCGTACTGTCCGTGCACCACCTTGACCGCGAGCCGCAGCCCGGAGGCGGAGCTGGCCAGATGGACCACGCCCATGCCGCCCGAGCCGAGGACGGCCTGGAGGCGGTACTCGCCCGCGTACTCGGGCTCTTCCGCGTCCCGGTCGGCACCGGTCCTGCGCAACGGCGGCATCGCCCACCCCCGTGTGGTCCCCGTCGAGTTTCGCGCGCGTGCGCGACGCACGGAGCCTAGTCGATGGCACCTGGGATGTCGGTGGGGCTTGCTAGCCTGCGCGTCGCAGGGAGTGAATCGCACCGGAGCGCTTGCTCCACGGGGGAGGACGCCATGGGCGTGGAGGACACGAAGGAAGCGGCGACCGCCGGACTGGACGCGGTGTCGGCGCTGAGCGGGGTGCGGTACCCGATCGCCCCGGGGACGCGCGTCAACGTCCGCTCGGGCCCGGGTACGCAGTACGCGGTGGTGCGGAGCCTGCCCGCGGGCTCCTGGGTGGCGATCCGCTGCCAGACGCCCGGCCAGACGATCACCGGCCCGTACGGCACGACGAACATCTGGGACAACATCGGGTCCGGGGAGTTCATCTCCGACGCGTATGTGAAGACGGGCAGTGACGGGTACGTCGCCCCGCGCTGCGGCTGACCCTTCCCTCGCCGTCCGGGGATAATCGACCTCGTGAGCGAAGAAGACCAGACCGCCGAGCCCCGCAGCACCGAGCCCGGCTCCACCCCCGCCGGACCGCAGCCCGAGGAGATCCGTTTCTTCGGGACGACCTGGGTGGAGCACGACGGGCAGTACGGCCTGCGCCGCGCCGGTGTCGCCCTCGGGGCGCTCGCCGCCGCGGCCGCGGGCTGCTTCGTGCTGCGGTTCGCCTACCAGGGTCTGGAGATCGCCGAGGTCGGCGGCTTCGTGAACCTGCTCGTGGTGCTCATGTTCGCGATCTGCAGCGCCATCGCGTTCCGCAAGACCTGGGAGGGCTTCGTCCGCCGCCCGGCCGACCCGGCCCGTGAGGACGCGCTGCGCAGCCTGAAGATGATCGGCTTCATCGGCTCGCTGCTGGCCTACTTCTTCCGGAGCCTCGTCGAGGCGCCGGGCGAGAAGCTGCACCGCACCGAGTACGAGACGGCCCGCAGTCAGTACGAGAAGCGGCGCGGCGCCCGGACGGGCAACCCGGCGGCCCGCAAGAAGCCCAAGCCCAAGCGCAGGTAGCGGCGCGGGGTGGCGACGCCCCGCCCATGTCACATTCCGCGGTGGCCGGCCGTCCCCCGTGCATGAAGACGACACCGATCCACCCCGGCCCGCACGCCACCGCCAGCCGCGTCCTGGTCCTCGGAGCCGGTTACGCCGGTCTCATGGCCGCTCTCCGCCTGGCTCCGCACGCCCACGTCACCCTGGTCGACCCGGCCGACCGGTTCACCGAACGCGTACGGCTCCACGAGCGCGCCGCCGGCCGCCCCGACGTCACCCACCCGCTCGCCGGCTTCCTGCGCGGTACGGGGATCGAGCACATCGCCGCCCGGGCCACCGCCCTCGATCCGGAGGCCCGGCTGGTCACGACCGACGACGGCCGCAGCCTGCCGTACGACCGTCTCGTCTACGCCCTCGGCAGCCGCACCGCCCTCCCGGGCGGCGGCGCCGGGGCGGCCGACGGCGGCCCCTCCGCCGGGCTCGGTGCCTCCGCCCCCGCCACCTACACCGCCGAGACGGCCCCCGAACTCCACAAGCACCTGCGGGACCGCCCCGGATCCGTCGCCGTCGTCGGCGGCGGTCTCACCGGCATCGAGATGGCCGCCGAACTCGCCGAGACCTACGGTCCCGCAGGCACGCCCGTCCGCCTGCTGACCGCCGACCGCCTCGGCCAGGGCCTCGCGTCCCGAGGCGCCGACCACGTCCGCTCGGTCCTGCGGGCCCGCGGGGTGCGGATCGAGGAGGGCCACCGGGTCGCCCGCCCCGAGGACGTCGACGCCGCCGTGGTCGTCTGGGCCGCCGCCCTGGCGCCCAACGCCGAACTCGCCGCCTCCGCCGGCCTCGCCCTCGCGCCCTCCGGCCGGATCGCCGTCGACGCCTCCCTGCGCTCGGTCTCGCACCCCGACATCTACGTCCCCGGAGACGCGGGCGCCGCCACCACCCCCGTCGCCGGAGCGCTCCGGATGGCCTGCGCGACCGCGCTTCCGACGGGCGCCCACGCGGCGGTGTCGATCATCGGCGAGCTGAAGGGCGAGCAGCCGGCTCCTCTCGGCTTCGGCTATCTCATCCAGTGCGTCAGCCTCGGCCGCCACGACGGCCTGGTCCAGTTCGTCCGCCCGGACGACTCCCCGCGCGAGCGCCTCCTCACCGGCCGGGCCGCCGCCGCCACGAAGGAGCAGGTCGTCCGCTCGACGGTCCGCTTCCTCCGCCTGGCGGCCCGTCGGCCCTCGCTGGTCCGCTACATCCCCGGTATCGGCTGACCCTCACGGACCGCTGCCGAAAAGGCCACGGGGCCGGGGCACGCCGCTTGACGCTCCGACCCCCCGCGAGCATTATTCAACGCATGATGAATTACCCGGAAGGGGGCACCGCCCCGGCGATCATGGCGCGCGGCCTCACCGTCGTACGAGGCGACCGCACCGTCCTGCGCGGCCTCGACTTCTCCGTGCCCCCGGGCCGGATCACCGGCCTCCTCGGCCCCTCCGGCTGCGGCAAGTCGACCCTGATGCGTGCGATCGTCGGCACCCAGGCCCACGTCACCGGCACCCTCGATGTCCTCGGCCGGCCGGCGGGCGACGCCTCCCTGCGCTCCCGCATCGGCTACGTCACCCAGGCGCCGTCCGTCTACGACGACCTCACCGTCCGCCAGAACCTCGACTACTTCGCCGCCGTCCTCCTCCCCGGCCGCGCCCACCGCGAAGACCGCCGCGCCGCCGTCGCCCGCGCCATCGACGACGTCGACCTCGGCAGCCACGCCGACTCCCTCGCGGGCCGCCTCTCCGGCGGCCAGCGCAGCCGCGTCTCCCTCGCCGTCGCCCTCCTCGGCACGCCGGAGGTCCTCGTCCTCGACGAACCCACCGTCGGACTCGACCCCGTCCTGCGCCGCGACCTCTGGAACCTCTTCCACCGCATCGCCGAAGAGCGCGAGGCCGCGATCCTCGTCTCCTCCCACGTCATGGACGAGGCCGAGCGCTGCCACCGGCTTCTCCTCATGCGCGAGGGCGAGCTCCTCGCCGAGGACACCCCCGAAGACCTCCGGCGACGCAACGACACCACCACCGTCGAAGAGGCCTTCCTCCACCTCGTCGACGCCGCCGACGCCCGCGCGGCCGTACCCCTCCAGGAGCACCAGCGATGAGCAGCGCCCGCACCCTCGCCACCGCCGCCCGCGTCCTGCGCCAACTGCGCCACGACCCGCGCTCGATCGCCCTGATGATCCTCGTTCCGTGCCTGATGCTGCTCCTGCTCCGGTACGTCTTCGACGGCAGCCCGGAGACCTTCGACAACATCGGCGCCTCGCTGCTCGGCATCTTCCCGCTGATCACGATGTTCCTGGTGACCTCGATCGCCACCCTGCGCGAACGCACCTCCGGCACCCTGGAACGGCTGCTCGCCATGCCGCTCGGCAAGGGCGATCTCATCGGCGGCTACGCCTTCGCCTTCGGACTCCTCGCCATCGTCCAGTCCGCCCTCGCCACCGGACTCGCCGTCGGCCTGCTCGGACTCGACGTCGTCGGCTCGCCCTGGCTCCTCCTTCTCGTCGCCCTCCTCGACGCCCTCCTCGGCACCGCCCTCGGCCTCTTCGTCTCGGCCTTCGCCGCCTCCGAGTTCCAGGCCGTCCAGTTCATGCCGGCCGTGATCTTCCCCCAGCTGCTCCTCTGCGGCCTCTTCATCGCCCGCGACCAGATGCAACCCGTCCTCGAAGGGATCTCCGACGCCCTGCCCATGTCGTACGCCGTCGACGGCATGAACGAGGTCCTCCGCCACCCCGACATCACCGGCGACTTCGTCCGCGACGCCCTCGTCGTCGCCGGCTGCGCCGTGCTCGTCCTCGCCCTCGGCGCGGCCACCCTCCGCCGCCGCACCGCCTGACGCGCCGGGGGGCGTACCGCCCCTCGGACGCCCCCACCGCCCCCACCCGCACGATGGGAGGATGTCCCTGCGTGTGGACGAACCGTCCACACGGATGGACACGGCACATGCCCTTCCGGCGAGGTGAACAGAGCCATGACCCAGACCGTCGCAGTCCTCGGCACCGGCAAGATCGGTGAAGCGCTCCTCAGCGGCATGATCCGGGCCGGCTGGCGCCCCGCCAACCTCGTGGTCACCGCCCGCCGCGCCGAGCGCGCCGAAGAGCTGCGCGCCCGCTACGGCGTCGAGGCCGTCACCAACGCCGAGGCCGCCAAGCGCGCCGACACCCTCATCCTCGCCGTCAAGCCGCAGGACATGGGCCGCCTCCTCGACGAGCTGGCCCCCCACGTCGCCGCCGACCGTCTCGTCATCAGCGCCGCCGCCGGTATCCCCACCTCCTTCATCGAGGACCGGCTCACCACCGGCACCCCCGTCGTCCGCGTCATGCCCAACACCCCCGTCCTCGTCGACGAAGGCATGTCCGTCATCTCCGGCGGCAGCCACGCCACCCCCGACCACCTCGTCCACGCCGAGGAGATTTTCGGCGGCGTCGGCAAGACCCTCCGCGTCCCCGAGTCCCAGCAGGACGCCGCCACCGCTCTCTCCGGCTCGGGCCCGGCCTACTTCTACTTCCTCGTCGAGGCCATGACCGACGCCGGCATCCTCCTCGGCCTCCCCCGCGCCCAGGCCCACGACCTGATCGTCCAGGCCGCCATCGGCGCCGCCGTGATGCTCCGCGACAGCGGCGAACACCCCGTCAAGCTCCGCGAAGCCGTCACCTCACCGGCCGGCACCACCATCAGCGCCATCCGCGAGCTGGAGAACCACGGCGTACGGGCCGCCCTCATCGCAGCCCTGGAAGCCGCCCGCGACCGCAGCCGCGAGCTCGCCTCCGGCAACGGCTGAACGCCCCCCGGCCCCCTCACCCGGCCGCAGCACCCTTCAGCACGTCCTCCGTCGACACGACCCGGGCGAACCGCCCGCCCTGCAGCGACACCGCCGTCGCCCGGGTCAGCTCCTCGGCCGTCGCCGCCCATCCGAACGGCCCCTCCAGGTCGAACGTGTGCATCGCGTCCAGCGGAAACACCACGTCGTACCCGAGATTGCCGCCCATCCGCGCCGTCGTCTCGTTGCACATGTTCGTCTGGATCCCGACGATCACGATCTGCGCGATGCCCTGCCCCTTCAGCCACACGTCCAGCGACGGCTCCCCGTAGAACGCCGAGTTCACGCTCTTCGTCACCAGCAGCTCCGGCCCGTGCCCCTTCCCCCTCCGTTCCTCGACGAAGTCCTTGAAGTCGTTCCCCACATGCCCGACCCGCAACGGCGACCGCGACTCGGCCGGCGAATCGTGCCGTACGAACACGACCGGCCGCCCCGTCTCCTGCCACAGGTCGATCAGTGCCGCGATGTTCCCCTCGGCGGCAGGGTTGTTGCGCTTCCCCCAGAACTCCTCCTCGAAGCCCTTCTGTACGTCGACGACAACCAGCGCTGCGTTCTCCGCGATCTCCATACCCCCGATGCTGCCGCCCCTGGCCAGTCCCACCCAGAGGGGGAGAAGTCAGCGATCGATGGTTTACTGCCATCCATGCCGACAGCCCCGGAAGAGCCCCGACGCATCGCCCTGATGGCCTTCCCCGGCATCCGCGCCTTCGACGTCTCGGTCATCACCGAGGTCTGGGGCAGCGAGCGCCACCTCCGCGGCGTCCCTCCCTTCGAACTCCGCCGCGTCGCAGCCGACCCGGCCACCCCCGTCTCCCTCCGCGGCGGCCTCACCCTCACCCCCGACCGTCCCCTCTCCTGGCTCGCCCAGGCCGACCTCGTCCTCGTCCCCGGCATCGAGAACCCCGACGACGAGACCCCGGCCCCCGTCCTCGAAGCCGTCCGCCGGGCCCACGCCGCCGGAACCCCCGTCGCCTCCCTCTGCGCGGGTGCCTTCGTCCTCGCCCAGGCGGGACTCCTCGACGGCCGGCGCGCGGTCACCCACTGGCACCTCGCCCCGACCCTCGCCGCCCGGTACCCCCGGATCACCGTCGAACCCGACGCCCTCTTCGTCGAGGACTCCGGCATCTGGACCTCGGCCGGCACCGCCGCCGGCATCGACCTCTGTCTCCACCTCGTCCGCACCGCCCACGGCGCCGAGGCCGCCGCGACGATCGCCCGCTCGATGGTCACCGCCCCCTTCCGCACCGGCACCCAGGCCCAGTTCATCGAACGCCCCACACCCCGGGCCGACCGCGACGCCGACGCCCTGGCCGCTGTCCGCTCCTACGCCCTCGCCCACCTCGACGAACCGCACACCGTCGCCGGCCTGGCCGCCCGCGCCGGTATGTCCCCACGCACCTTCGCCCGCCACTTCCACGCCACGACCGGAACCACCCCCCTGCACTGGCTCATCACCCAGCGCGTCGCCGCCGCCCAGAAACTCCTCGAACTCACCGACCACCCCCTCCCCGAAGTCGCCCGCCGCGCCGGATTCGGCAGCGAGGTCACGATGCGCCAGCACTTCGCCTCGCACCTCGCCACCAACCCGCGCGACTACCGCAACGCCTTCCGTCACACGGCAGGCATCAACCCGATCGCCCTATAGGCCCGGTCCACCAACGGCCGCGCCATCCCCCGGGCCCGCTCGGCCCCGTCCCGTAGCACCTGATCCACATATCCCGGATCGGCCGCCAGCTCCGCGTGCCGCTCCCGCACCGGCCGCAGCAGCTCGACCACCGCGTCCGCCGTGTCCCGCTTCAAGGATCCGTACGACTCATATACACCGGCCAGGGCTTCCGGGTTCCCACCCGTCGAGGCGGCCAGCAGATCGAGCAGATTCGCGACCCCCGGCCGGCCCTCCCGGTCGTAGGCGACATCCCGTCCGCTGTCCGTCACCGCACGCATGATCTTCCGGCGCACGGTCGTCTCGTCGTCCAGCAGATAGACGATCCCCGCCGCGTTCTCGTGCGACTTCCCCATCTTGGAACCGGGGTCCTGCAGGTCCATGACCCGAGCCGCCACCGCGGGACGCGTCGCCCTCGGCACCGTGAAGACATGCCCGTACCGCTGGTTGAACCGCACGGCCAGATCCCGGGTCAGCTCCACATGCTGCGTCTGGTCGTCGCCGACCGGCACCTCGTCGGTTCCATAGGCCAGGATGTCCGCCGCCATCAGCACCGGGTACGTCAGCAGCGACAGCCGGACCCCCTGCCCCGCCGCCAGCGCCCGCGCGCCCTTCTCCTTGTACTGGATCATCCGCCGCAGCTCGCCGTCGGTGGCCGTGCACTCCAGCAGGTACGACAGCCGGGCGTGCTCGTCCACGTGACTCTGGACGAAGAGGGTGCAGAGTCCGGGGTCGAGGCCGGCCGCCAGCAACAGCGTGGCCGCCTGCCGGCTCAGCCGCCGCACACGGGCCGGGTCGTGCTCGACGGTCAGCGCGTGCAGGTCCACGACGCTGAAGAGCGAGTCCGACCGGTGCTGGTCCTCCTCGACCCACCGCCGTACGGCCCCGAGGTAGTTGCCCAGGGTCAGATGCCCGGTGGGCTTGATCCCGCTGAAGATCCGCTTCATCGCGTCCGTTCTCCCTCTCTCCTGTACGCCGACCTGTCGGCCGCACGCCCCGGAGGGGGATACGCGAACGGCCGCCGAGTCGGCGGCCGCTGAGTGCATGCGTCAGTAGGGGCCGCCCTGTCAGGCGGCCCACCACTGATTCGTGTGCGCATGCGTGGTCATACGGAGAGGCTACGGGAGAGGACGGGGGTTGACACGGGATTCCCCGATACGTAGTGTTCTCCGAGTTGTCCGACGTGAGCACCGACTCCGGTCGGCCCCGGACAACCATTCCGCAAGATCCACTACCAGCTGATGGTGCTTCGTCGTGCCGTCACGCTTTCCGTGCGTTTTTGCGAAATGAGGAATCCGTGTTCGAAGGTTTGAACGCAAGTCCCCGATTAGCGTCGGGGGCCCGGAATCCGCTAAAGTCTCACTCGTCGGAACGGCCCAACAGCCGCGAAGACAACTCCCGCTGACTGGGAATCAGGCCCGAAAGGATCTGATAGAGTCGGAATCGCCGGAAAGGGAAACGCGAAAGCGAAGAACAGCCCGGCAGCCCGCTCCAGCGGGTGGCAGAAACGGAAAACGGATCTGCTAAGCTGGAAACACG